>JAVIYP010000020.1:0-45489 GCA_031323845.1 Bacteroidales bacterium
CTTCTTAAAGCTTTATGATGAACAACAAATATACATGAATTTTTTTTATGCGAAATTACACACAGACGCATGAAAAAAATTCATGGGAAAGCGAAGCGGTTCCTCCTGTACATCTTCATTTTGTATATTTTTTCTACAAAATGAAGATGTTTTTTACAGGAGAAATATACATGAATTTTTTTTATGTGAAATTACACACATTCGAATAAATAAAATAATGGAAAACAAAGCATTTACTCCCGGGCTTTTTTTTAACGCAGATCGTTTTATTGATGACTAAGGTTGTCAGCGCTGCTGTTTGATGAAGGCCATGATGTCGTCAACATACTTTCTGTCGTTGAAGAGCCTTGGGACTTTGTTTTGTCCTCCGATCTTCCCTTTTGATTTTAGCCAGTTATAAAATGTCTGTTCCGGGAGACTGGTTATTTTTGGCATTTTCAGCAGAATGGACCCGCTTCTTTTGGCCTCATAATCGGAGTTAAGCTTTTTTAATGCATCATCAAGATGCTGAATAAAGCTCTGAAGGTCATCAGGCTCTTTCTCAAATTCTATAAGGTACTCATGCGCGGCTGATTCTTTGTCGTTCAGGTACACGGGAGCTGCTGTATATTCGGTAATGATGGCCCCGGTCTCTTTGCAGGCCTCCTGCAGCGCAGAATCGGTATTGTCAACTATAAGTTCTTCGCCGAAAGCATTGATGAAACTTTTCGTCCGGCCGGCGATCCTTATCCGGAAAGGGTTCAGGGAGGTAAACCTTATGGTGTCGCCGATAATATACCGCCACAAACCCGCATTGGTGCTGATGATCATGGCATAATGCGTGTCGGTGTCAACGTCTTCCAGCGTCACCGTTTTAGACTGATCTTCTCCGAACTCGTCCATCGGGATGAATTCATAAAAAATGCCGTAATCGAGCATCAACAGCATTTCCTGGGCTTCTGGATTGTCCTGGATACCGAAGAACCCCTCACTGGCGTTGTAGGTTTCGAGGTAACGCATGCTTTTAGAAGGGATGATCTGCTCAAACTGCTTTCTGTAAGGAGAAAAATTGACCCCGCCGTGAATGAATAATTCAAGGTTCGGCCATACTTCCAAAAGATGTTTCCGACCTGTAATCTCAAGGATCTTTTTTAGAAGCAGCAGGTTCCAGGAAGGAACGCCGCTGATGTTCGTAACATTTTCGGTACAGGTACTGTGGGCCAGCTTGTTGAGCTTTTCCTCCCAGTCTGCAAGCAGGGCAACCGAAAGTTTCGGAATGCGGTGCATGTTGCTGTAAAAAGGTGCATTCTGCAATAAAACGGCCGACAAGTCACCAAAATATGCCTTGTTGTTCAACTCACTCACACTATGGCTCCCACCCATAATGAGTCCCTTGCCGTCAAATATTTTTGAGTCAGGATGGTTGGTACAGTAAATGGAAAGCACATCCTTACCCGCCTTGTAATGACACTCTGCAAGGGATTCACGGCTTATGGGAATAAACTTGCTCCGGTCGCCCGTGGTTCCTGACGATTTTGCAAACCACTGAATCTTCGAAGGCCACAACAGGTTTTGTTCACCCCTGATCAATCGGTCAACATAAGGCTTAATGTCCTGGTAATCCTGCAAAGGGACCTGTTCCCTGAAATCATCATAAGACAACAATCCGGAATAAGCATGTTTTTTTCCCCATTCCGTATCCCTGGCCGCGCGCAGCAGATTACTCAGCGTGTTGCGCTGTACGCCAACCGGATCCTGTATAAACCTGTCAATCTGAGAAAACCTGGTTTTGAAATACCAGGAAATTACACTGCTGATAAACGACATTATTATTATTGTATATCTTTGATGATGCTTGCTATGTTTTCAGGTGCAAAGTTAATATATTCATCTTATGATGGCCGCACATTGAAAAAAGTTATCAGGTAATTGTGTTACTTTTGAGAATTGTTGGAATAAATTTTTCAGGATTTGGGCTTTATAAGGAAAATTACCGGTTTAGATATTTATTCGCGGAAGCAAAGCTGGAAGCTTTACCTGCTGCTCTTTGCCGCTGTCATTGTGTTGGCGTCGCTTTATTACACCGACATTATGGTGCGCAAGATTGCCCGTGAAGAACGCCAAAGGGTTGAGTTATGGGTAGAGGCCATTCAAAAGCGGGAACTGTTGCTCCAGGAGAATGAAAAGCTGTTTGCAGACATACAGCATGAGGAACAAAAGCGGGTTGATCTGATCAGGCAGGTGTACAGAAGGCTCAACGATGATGATGTCGACCGCAGAGACCTCAATATCTATATTGACATCATCACCAGTAATTCGACCATACCCCTGGTTATGACCGATGCCGACGGTGAGGTGATCACAACCTCAAACCTTGATGAGCGATTCGCTCATTACACCGCTCTCGAGGGATCACTGGCTGATTATTTTTCAACCTACCCGCCACTCGACTTTCCGATTTACGGAGGTGAGCAACGCTATATTTATTATCAGGATTCCAGGGTGTTTGCCGAGCTGCGCGATGTGATGAACGACTTGCTCGACAGCTTTATTTCAGAACTGGTCATTAATTCTGCCAATGTACCTGTGATTGTGGTGGACAGCTCCGGCACTGACCTTATAGCGCATGGCAACATTACCGGTGTTGATTTTGAAAACGAAGAACAGGTAAACGCCTTAATACGGTCTATGGCAGACAAGAGTCGTTACCTGTCTGTTACGCTGCCAACATACGGGCAGTGCTACGTGTATTACACTTCGTCTTTTCTGCTCACACAGCTCAGGTACTATCCGCTGGCCCAGTTTCTGGCTATTGGCATCTTGCTCTTTGTAGCCTATGTGCTGTTCAGTGTTGTTCGCAGGGCCGAGCAAAACCAGGTTTGGGTCGGCATGTCGAAAGAAACCGCCCATCAGCTGGGTACGCCTTTGTCGTCGCTTATTGCCTGGCTTGAAATGCTCAGGATGAAAGGTGTTGAAGAAGACACCCTGAAAGAAATAGACAAGGATGTCAAACGCCTTGAAAACATTACCGAACGTTTTTCTAAAATTGGTTCTCCTCCAAAACTTATCCCCGGAAACATCGTTGATTCGGTGCATGAGGTCGTGGATTATATGAAGAACCGTACCTCCCGCAAGGTTTCCATCAAGGTTGCCGCTCCCCCCGGTGGCATTAGCGTGCCTCACAACAGGAACCTGCTTGGCTGGGTGGTGGAAAACATCATAAAAAACGCCATTGATGCCATGAAAGGAAGGGGCAGGATCTATATCTCCCTAGAAGAAAATGATGAAGCAGTCATTATTGATGTTTCGGACGACGGCAAAGGCATTCCTGCTTCTCAGCAAAAAGCCATATTTAACCCCGGGTACACAAGCAAAAAAGCAGGCTGGGGCCTGGGATTGTCACTGAGCAAGCGCATCATAGAAAACTACCATGGCGGAAAACTGTTTGTCAAGCATTCAGCCATTAATCAGGGCACAACCTTCAGGATCATATTATACAAACCAACCAAAAACAGGTCGTAATGAACTATAAACTCTTTGTTCCCGCTGTTTTGCTCATAGCCTTGCTTATATCGGGCTATGGCCTTATTGGCGTGGAGCGAATAATGATGCGAATGGAAAGCCAGAGTTTGCAGGACGGTAAGACAGCCAGGGTGGAAGCAACGCTGTTTTATGAGGCGCATCATGGCAGGTTGATCACCAAAGTTGAAAGCCCGATGCAGCAGGTCATGATCACCAATCAATATGGGGAGCTCACCATATATGACCCCGGGAAGAATACTGTTTTTCGTGCGCAGAGCATTGAATACAGCTCCAAAAACAACCTGATCTATTTTTTTCTTAACGGCAACACCCACGATATGGGCTTGCGCGACATGGGTTTTAGCCTTGAACATACATCATTTGAAGATAATTTGATGATTACCCGCTGGGTTCCGCCACCTTCGGTCAGCAATTTATTTTCTCACATAGAGCTGGTTCACGAAGACTATCTGCCCATTTATGCCGGATATTTTGATGTGAACGGAAAGCTGGTTAAAAAAGTTTTTTATTCGGATTATGAAATTTACACTGATGTGATTCTGCCCTTCAGGGTTACCGAGTTTAATTATTTACCCGGAGGTGACTCAATCATCAACCGTATCACTTTATCCGACGTAAGGTTTAACCGTCAGGCAGTGAGTGCCTGGTTTGACTTTAAAATACCTGAAGATGCCAGACTTATTGAATAATTCCAGTATATCCTTGATTGCCCTTTGTTTTCTTATGACTTATGCTGCAACCCTTTTATCCGGACAGGAGCCCCTGTCCGATATGGAAATATTATTACAAAAACGTGATCAGCAGCAATACATGGAAAAACCTGAGGTTACTTTTTTGCAGTCGCGCAGCGACAGGGCCGTGGTTCGCTATAATCCGCTTAATCTGACTTTCGGTGGACTTATGTTTGTGTACCAGCGGTTTTTGTCACCACAGCTTGCAGCGGAATGTCTTTATCATACCAGCTGTTCGGCTTTCAGCAAAGAACTCATTTATGAATACGGCCTGATAAAGGGTGTGGTGGCCACTGCCGACAGGTTGCTGCGCTGTAACCGGGTTGCCGTGTTTGACATTCACCCCATGAACATTCACCCCATATCGGGCAAGGCAGTTGAAACTCCTGCCATCTACGGCAGTGATAAACCATAACACAAAATGATTAAGGCAGCTTTCATTTTGCTTTTTTTTGTTTCGATCCAGGCCAGCGCGGTCAATGGCTTGCATCCCTCAACAGGGACTTTTCTGTTGTTTGATACTCCGGTGGGCAATGCAGCCTTCGGGGATGTTGATCCGGTGAGAAAAGAGGTGAGCTTCATCAATTATCTCATTGGGCGTGAAGATTTTAAAGAAAGCTTCTTTTTGTTGGAACAAATGAATGCAAGCGATCCGGTGTGGTCTGATTCTCTGAATTTTCTTAAAGGATGGGTGCTGTACCGGCAGCAACAATTACAGCCTTCGGCGGCTTACCTGCTCAACGTTTCAGAAAACAGTCCGTTGTTTTTAAAAGCCAGGCTTTTTGGAGCCTATAACCTGGCGCACACAGGTAGTTATGCGCAGGCGCGGATGTTGCTTGAAAAGCTACCTGCGGAGCAGGGCAGTATGCCTGATGCCATGCGTCACCTGCAACTTGGCGGGGTTGCCCTGCTGGAAAACGACTTAGATCGCTACCTGGTCCATTCCAATGAGTTTTCAGGTAATTTTCATGTTATGGCCAGGCAGGAAAGGTTAATGGATCAGCACTTTATGGCTATGAGTGACAGACGGCAGGCTTCACCCGCACTGGCTGCAGTTTTATCAGCCATGGTTCCCGGACTTGGAAGGGTCTATGCCGGAAAACCCGCAGAAGGAGTAGTTAGTTTGTTATACCTGGCTGCATTCGGCTTCACCACATATGATTTTTATCGCGGCGCCGGACCTGAAAGTGCACTGTTTATTATTTCCGCAAGCTTTACCGGAATTTTTTATGCCGGAAATATCATGGGCAGTGCCCTGGCAGCAAGAAGAACGAATAATGAGTTTCGTCATGAAATGGAACAACGTATTTTATTTGATATGCACATTCCTTTGCGTAACGCCTTTAACTAATGTTACAGGGTGTGAAGCCGGGAGTATGGCTAAGGCAGATCTGTTATTTGCCGAGGGCAACTATTTTGAAGCTGCCATTGCCTATGAACGCATTATCTTTCTGTCTGAATCACCTGAGGTAAGGGTGAGAGCAAACCTGACCAAAGCCGAAGCATTGAAGCAGTCCGGCATGTTTGACAAGGCCCGAAAGGATCTGCAAAGGTCTTTGAGTTATCGTGGCAATGACTCGCTCCGCCTGGAAGTGTTGTATCAGTTCGCCTTTTGTTCCTATATGGCCGGCCATTCGGCCGAAGCCCGGTCTGCACTGCTGCAGGTCAGCCATCTTTTTGATCCAGAACCGCAGCATCGCCTTTATCTTTTGGAATCTCTTGTGCTGGCAGATCTTGAGCAATGGGATGAATTACGCAGTTCCCTGATGTCATGGTTTATGGCATTTTCACAGGATGTGCCGGCAATGGAAGCGGTTCTGACGGAATATGATCAACTGCTTAAACATAAACTCTTCCGAGAGGACAGAACAGCTGAACGTGCAAGACTGTGGTCAACGTTTATTCCCGGCAGCGGTCAGCTTTATGCAGGCGAAGCTTCGTGGGGGATTCTGAATGCTTTTTCGCAGCTTGCCGGACTGGGTGGATTTGCTTTGATGGCAGCTAACGGTTACTGGATTGCAGGCTCCGTTATTGGACTGGGGGCATTCCAGTCGTTCTACTTTGGCGGTATCAAACAGGCTGGAGAGCTTGCCGATGCTGCAAATAAAAGCCGTCTGGATGAATTCCAGACGGCTTTAAATGATCTCATACTTGAGGTAGCAACGATGCTGTCAAACTAGCAGTTTACCACATAAAAAACTTCGGATTGTCCACGTATTGACTTATGTCGTCGTTAATAAGCCCGATCAGCAGTACAATCCAGTCAACAAGGGCAACAATCCCGCAACCTCCACCTGTCAGAATATAACCTATGATAGTGCCGGTGGAAGTACCCAGGTATGCGCGGTGAATTCCGAGCGGCCCGAGAAACCAGGCCAGCACAAAAGCTACCACAGGGTCTTTCTCCTGCACACTGAGCATGGTGGTGGACCCGGCTGGTGACATCATGCTGTTCATCGACATTAAGTCAACCTGTTCAGCCTGTGCAAACATTTGATCTACTGCGGCATGATCAAGATGATAAGGACTTGCATTGGCCTTTATGCAAAACAAGCCCATAAGCAGAATTAATGATACAATAACCGTTTTTTTCATAAGGACTCCTTTTTCATTGGGTTAATAATGGCCATAAAAAAACAAATATAAGCATAATAAATAATTTCATCCAAACATTTTGAGAAAAACCTGCACAAAAAAAACAGCCGGGTTTTTGACCGGCTGTTTTACATCAGGCAGTAATTTGCCACGGTTTACTTTTTCTCTTTTTTGAAACACATGAACCAATCCAGGCAATACTTGTCATCGTCTTGTGTTTCAACTCGTTCTTTAGCTACACCGCATGACCCGGGTGGGGGTATGATCACATCGTCGCCGGGTTGCCAGTTGGCCGGTGTGGCAATCTGCTCCTTATCGGCCTTCTGCATGGCTATGATCATCCGCTTGATCTCATCCATGTTGCGGCCTGTGCTTAATGGATAATACAGAATGGCCCTAACTTTGGCTTCCGGATCCATAATAAATACCGCCCTCACAGCCTGTGTGGTTGATGCATTGGGTTGCACCATGCCAAACTTTTTGGAAACGTCCATCTTAAGGTCTTCAATAACCGGGAACATAACCTCGATGTTCTTCATGCCGTTGAATTCAATCTTTTCCTTGATGGTGCGCAGCCATGCAATGTGCGCGTAAATGCTGTCGATCGATAAGCCGATGAGCTCAGTGTTCAGCTTACGGAAATCCTCCTGCATGTGAGCAAAGGTCATGAACTCAGTGGTACACACCGGTGTGAAATCGGCCGGATGGCTGAATAAAATTACCCACTTGCCTTTGTAATCTTCAGGAAAATTTAGCTCACCCATGGTGGTCTTCGCCCTGAAGGAAGGCGCAGGATCACCAATCAGAGGCAAACGTACTACTTCTTGTTCAACTGCTTTGTTTTCTTGCATAATACTTATACTTTTTGATGAATGAATAAATGTTAATTATTTAACAGCTTAAGACAGCTAATATTGTCAGATAAACACGAAATAAACAATTTTGTTTGAAGACAGGAAATTTTTTTCAAAAAATGGAAAACAGTATATTTGCAGCGTAGGATGTTGAGAGGCCTTCAATTGAAAGTTGGTCATCCAGCGGGCGCCTAAACGCAACATAAACAAGGTTAACTTAACTGTGCAGCAGGTCGTTCTATTGAATGTGCTAAACCTGAATTACTCACAAAATCTCCACATCCTACGTACTTGGTGGCCATTGCATTGTAAAGCGTGGCCCCGATGCCTGAGGCGACAAGCCATGAACATTCAGCAAATAGTTAACATGAACTATAAACGACTCACCTCAAACCGGCACACCGGTCTAACCTTTCGGCCGCCCCAGATCTCAAGCCTTCTTTAACTTAGCTAATAACTAAATGATCATATTAACCTTAACCCTGTAATCTTATGAAAAACAACCTTATGTTCATTCTGGCATTTGTGCTGATGCCGTTTTTGCAAAACAGTTTGCTGGCGGATGAAGCCAGGCTTTTGCGTTTTCCTGCCTTGCATGGCGATCAGGTAGTGTTTACTTATGCCGGCGAGTTATATACGGTTGACCGCGCCGGGGGTGTGGCCCGCAAGCTCACCAACCACCCGGGTTATAAAATGTTTGCCCGCTTCAGTCCGGATGGCAGCCATATTGCCTTTACCGGGCAATACGACGGCAACACTGAAGTGTATGTCATGCCTGCCCGGGGTGGCGTACCCCAAAGACTGACCTTCACGGCTACTCTTAGCCGTGATGATTTGTCGGACCGGATGGGCCCGAACAACATCGTGATGACCTGGCGCGATAATGAAACCATCGTATTCAGATCAAGAAAACGCTCTTTTAATGCCTTCAAAGGAAGCTTGTTCATGGTAAATATGAATGGCGGGCTGCCTGAGCAGATCCCGGTGCCCGAAGGGGGATGGATCAGCTTTTCGGAAGACGGGCAGCGTTTTGTGTATAACCGTGTGTTCCGCGAATTCCGCACGTGGAAGTATTATGCAGGGGGTATGGCCGACGACCTTTGGCTGCATGATCTCAATGAAAGGACAACCGTAAACCTGACCAACCATAAATCACAGGATGTTTTCCCCATGTGGTTTGATGACCGTGTGTATTTTTTATCCGACAGAGACGGTCGCATGAACCTGTTTTGTTATGACATCAACTCTCAGCAAACAAGGAAGCTTACTCATTTTGAAGAGTTCGATATCAAGTTCCCCTCTGCTGGCACCGATGCCATCATCTTTGAGAACGGGGGCTATCTTTACACTTTTGACCTTGCTGCGGAGTCGGTCAGCCGCATTCCGGTCACCATTGCCGAAGATATGGCACTCAGCCGCAGGCAGCGCAAGGATGCTTCACAAATGATACGTACGGCTTCGCTCTCTCCTGACGGCAATCGCATTGCTTTTGGTGCCAGGGGCGACGTCTGGAGCGTGCCGGCCAAAAGCGGCATCACCCGTAACCTCACCCAGACATCAGGAGTGCATGAAAGAAACGTAACCTGGTCGCCCGATGGCAAATACATCGCTTTCGTATCCGACGTTTCGGGCGAAGACGAGATCTACATCATGCAGCAGGATGGCCGGGAAGAAGCCATACAGATCACAACTGGTGCCGATACCTATAAATATAGCCTCAGCTGGTCGCCTGACTCCGAAAAGATCATGTGGTCCGACAAAATGCTGCGCCTGCAGTATGTTGATATCAATACGCGCGAAGTAACGATTGTAGAACAGGCCGAGGCATTCGAAATCAACCAGTTCACCTGGTCGCCCGACAGTCGCTGGATCAGCTATACCCGTCCCGAAACAGAACATTATTCCAGGATTTTCCTGTACAATACCCGGAACGGGGAGAAATTTCCCGTAACCGATGGCTGGTACGCCTCTTCCAGTCCGTCGTTCTGCGACAAGGGCAACTACCTGTTCTTTGTTTCCAACCGTGATTTCAATCCCATTTACAGCCGTACCGAATGGAATCACGCCTACACCGATATGAGTCGTATCTATTTTGTTACACTCAGGGAAGACGTACCCTCTTTCCTTGAACCAAAAAACGACGAGGTCAAAATTACCAACGGCAATGACGCCACGGGCGGATCTTCCGGCCCGGGTGGCAACGATGAGCTGCGCGTCGAAGTTGACCGTGAGAATATCAAAAACCGGATTGACGCATTGCCGGTGGACGTTTCCTCTTATTTTGCAATAAACGTTGTCGGGGACAACATATATTATATGAAGCGCTCATTCAACGATACCCGTTCAAGCCTTATGATGTTCAATATGGACAGCAGGCAGGAAAGCACCTTGTCTCAGATCAATGGATATCAGATCAGTGCCGACCAGAAGAAAATGCTGGTCGCAGAACGGGGGCGCTATGCCATTATCGACCTGCCGCGTTCATCCTTTACCGTGAGTGATTTTGTTGATGTTTCGAACATGAAGGTTTGGGTGGATCTGAAAGAGGAATGGGTTCAGATATACAACGAAACATGGCGGCAGATGCGCGACTTCTTTTATGCGCCCAACATGCACGGCGTTGATTGGGAAGCCATGAGGGACAAATACCGCCCGCTGGTTGATTATGTCAACAACCGGCTGGATCTTACCTATATCCTTGGTGAACTCGTTGGTGAGCTCAATGTGGGTCACGCCTATGTTGGTGGTGGCGACGTGCCGGAGGTGGAGCGTATACCCATGGGACTGCTGGGTGCCGAACTCAGCCATCACCGGTCGGGTTATTACCGTATAGACAGGATACTTAAAGGCGAGAACTGGTATTCCAGCCGTCGTTCACCGCTCACAGAATTAGGCGTCAACGTAAAGGAAGGGGAATACATCATTGCGGTGAACGGACAGCCCACCGACGAGATGGCCAATATTTACGAAGCACTCATTGGAACGGCCGATCAGCAGGTGGAACTGCGCATCAACGACAGGCCCAGACAACAGGGCGCCCGTGATGTCATTGTTGTTCCCGTGCGCGATGAAGCCGACCTTTACTATTATAACTGGGTCCAGGAAAACATCCGGAAAGTCAGTGAAGCTACAGGCGGAAGGGTTGGTTACATTCATATTCCTGACATGGGCCCGGGCGGACTTAACGAATTTGTAAAACACTTTTATCCGCAATTGCGCAAGGAGGCGCTGATCATTGATGTGCGTGGCAACGGTGGAGGAAATGTTTCTCCCATGCTGATTGAACGTTTGTCAAGAGAACTGACCAGCCTTGGCATGTCAAGAAATACCGCCCCGACAACCCGCCCTGCACAAATTCACCTGGGCCCCAAAGTATGCCTGATAGACAAATACTCGGCGTCAGACGGAGACCTCTTTCCGTTCCAGTTTCAGAAACTTGGCCTGGGACCCCTGATAGGGACTACATCCTGGGGAGGTGTCGTGGGTATCCGCGGATCGTTACCTTTTATTGACGGTGGCACTTTGTCCAAACCTGAATTTGCCCCTTATGATATCCGCGGCGAAGAATGGATTATTGAGGGCATTGGGGTGCATCCGGATATCTATGTTGAAAATGATCCGACGCTGGAATTTGACGGGATAGATGAACAGCTGAACCGGGGTATTCAGGAAGCCCTGAGGCTTATGGAAGAATACGACCAGATTATACATCCGGTACCACCCTTCCCCGACAGGAGCAGGCAATAAGCTACATCAGCGGATAAAAGGCATCCTCGATGTGCCTGAGCCTGTGCTCGTTTTTTGTGAACACCACTGATATGATGTCGAAGCGGACTTCGAGGTGGAGGTTGTTTTGCAGCAGATAATGGTTGACAGCCCTGATCAGCATCCGTTGCTTTTGCCTGGTAACAAATACTTCGGGTTCGCCGAAAAAGTTTGTGCTCCGGGTTTTGACCTCCACAGCGACCAGCACGTTGTTTTTCCGTGCTATGATGTCGACCTCCAGGTGGCTTGACTGCCAATTGGTTTCCAGTATTTCAAAGCCGTTGCCAACCAGGTGTTCTTTGGCAAGTTCTTCACCTTTCCTGCCAATGTGATACACATCTGCCATGCCCGAAGCGATTACTCTTCAGTGAGTTCAAATTCATAGTACTCCATGATGGGATTGGCGAGCAGCTTTTTGCAGGCAGTCTCCACTCTGGCCCTGGCTTCCTCAGGCTGGCCGGCCTCCACTACAAGACTTATGTGTTTCCCTACACGTACATTGCTTATTTCGGGAAGGCCAAGGTTTTTCATGCTGGATGTAATGGCCTTGCCCTGGGGGTCGAGCAATGCTTTCAGGGGCATCACGTTGATCTCTGCACGGAACTTTTTTTTCATAAGATAAAGATGTCGTTTAATACTTGAGGAATTCTTGTGGTCAAATGGCGGAAAGAGCTCATTGTCCGTTGCTTGTTGTTTCGTTCCTTTCGCAGGGAAAGAAAAAGGAACCGATCAGCGACAAAAGTATATAAAAAACGAGGAAAAGAGGCAGGGCACCCCATCCAAAAGTTATCAACAAAACAATGCAACCGGTCAGAAATACCACCCGTGTGCGATTTCCCTTCCACGAAAATGAACGTACTTTCAAAGAAAACATGCTGAACGGAGATACAAGCAAATAGGAGAGTATGCCTGTCAAGAACAGCAGGGCAGCCGAATGTTGCGTGACCTGGCTGAGGATATGGTGCATGGCTGTATGTTGATCAGCAAAAGCAAGTGTCAGCGGGAGGGAAGCAATCAGCAGCGCGTTGGCAGGAGTCGGCAAGCCTGTGAAACAGTCGGTTTGTTTTTCATCCAGGTTGAAGCGGGCGAGCCTTACCGCTGAACACAGGGTTATTAAAAAAGCGGCAGAAGACAAAACAAAGAGCGTGCCTTGATGGTTTATACTGTCGAAGCTGTTTCTCAAATAATAAAAAAGAACAGCAGCAGGAGCGAACCCGAAACTTACAAGGTCGGCCAGTGAATCGAGCTGTTTGCCGATGGCTGAGTATGCATTCAGCCACCGTGCAGCGGCCCCGTCAAGAAAGTCGAGCAGGCTGCAGGCAACAATTAGCACCGCACCTTCAGTTACGAAGCCCCTGGCAATCAATATTACGGATAAACAGCCCGCAAACAGGTTGGCCAGGGTGATCAGGTTTGGAATGTTTTTCATGGCGTAGCTGCTGTATTACATAATTATATGAAAAAGCCGGACTTTGAGCGTACCCCCCTCAGGGAACAGGTTTACCTGGTTCTCGAAAGCGGTAAACCCATTACCGCCAGGGAATTCCTTCACTATTACATAAGTTTGTACGCCTATTCAGACTTCTACGTTGAGCTTTGGTACATCCCCGCCACCAATAAAATAGAAAAGGTTGAAGCGCTTGGAATCGACGATGTGTTGCAAATATACAAAACCAAATTTGACATCTCCGGCTTGCTGAAATAGTTCCTGTTAAAAAAAATGTTTATTTTGGCCTGCTCGAATGCGCACAACCTTGTTTGTCAGCGAGCACCTTGTTTCACTTATGTTAACTTAATCTATGAAAAACGCACCGAAGCTTGTCCTTATGCCTTTTATTCTGCTCCTGCTGAGCCAGCTTGTATTTGCGGAACATGGGCAAATAACACTTGAGAAGATCTGGACGGATCGCTATTTTACTCCTAAAACCATCACCCGGGGATTGTCAATGGCAGATGGACTGCATTATACTCTCATCCATGAGCGCTATAACATCAACAAGCACCGGTACGAAACGGGTGAGCTGGTTGACAGTATTTTTTCCACCCGTGGTTTGCTGGAAGACGAAGCTGGCAATCCGCTGGCGATCGACACGTATAGTTTCAGTCCTGATGAAACCATGCTGCTGATAGGTGTGAACCTGGAGTCCATCTATCGCAGGTCGCGACGGGCCGAATATTATATTTGGAACAGGACCGACGGCAGTTTGGCGCCTTTGTCGGAGGGCACCAAACAACGCCTGCCGGATTTTTCACCTGACGGGACAAAAATTGCTTTCGTACGACAAAACAATCTTTACATTAAAGATCTTGAAACCTTTGAAGAATACGCTGTTACGACCGATGGAAGGCATAATCACATTATTAACGGAACTACGGACTGGGTTTATGAAGAGGAGTTTTACCTGACCAAAGGATTTGAATGGTCGCCGGACGGACGGCGCATTGCTTATCTGCGTTTTGATGAAAGCCATGTTAAGGAGTTTGTTATGATGAAGTACGGTCAGCTGTATCCTGAGGAATACAGGTTTAAATATCCCAAGGCCGGAGAGGAAAACGCGCATGTGAGCCTTCACGTTTTCGATCTGGATACTAAAACGGTTACAACAGTTGACACAGGCGGGGAAACCGACCAGTATCTTCCGAGGATCGGGTGGACGCAGGATGCCGGTGTACTCTCGGTACAGCGCCTGAACCGCCACCAGAATTTCCTGGAGATACTCCTGGCCGATGCGGTTACCGGAGAAACCACGGTGTTGTATGAGGAGCGCAACCCCTGGTACATTAAGGTAAGCTTTGATCTGCGTTTTTTGAATGACGGCCGTCATTTCATCATTTCAAGCGAAAAAAACGGATTCAATCAGCTATACTTGTTTAATATGGAAGGCCACATGGTGCGCTTACTTACGCCCGGTGAGTATGATGTTGAGAGTTTCCTGGGTGTTGATGAGGACCATGGGCTGGTGTATTACCTTGCGCGTCCGGATTCACCTGTAAGCAACGAACTATACGTGGTCGGGCTTGATGGCAGTGGCAGAAAAAGACTCAGCTCCGGAACAGGAACAAATAGTCCTACATTCAGCAAGGGGTTTACCTATTATATAAATCGTTTTTCAACGGCCTCATCACCACCGGTATACAGCATCCATACTTCCGACGGCGCACTGATAGAGGTTCTGCAGGACAATCATGAGCTGGTCGAAAAAGTTGCGGAACATGCATTTGTAAAGCCTGAGTTTTTTACTTTTTACACCAGTGAGGATGTGTTGCTGCACGGTCTGATGATCAAACCCCCGGATTTTGATCCTGAGCTTGAGTACCCTGTTTTGATGTTTGTCTATGGCGGACCCGACAGCCAGACCGTTACCGAAAGCTGGAACACCTTTAACGGTGTGTGGTTTCAAATGCTTGCGCAGCAGGGCTTTATTGTGGTTACTGTGGATAACAGGGGTGCAGGTGGCAGAGGGGAGTACTTCCGTAAAATGACTTACCTGCAGCTGGGAAAATATGAAACCATTGACCAGATTGAGGCGGCAAAGTACCTGGGTGCAAAGGATTATATAGATGCCCGTCGTATTGCAATTTTCGGATGGAGTTACGGGGGATATGTCTCTTCGCTCTGCCTGGCCAAAGGAGCTGATTATTTCGCTGCTGCCATTGCGGTGGCTCCGGTTACCTCGTGGCGTTTTTACGACACCATCTACACAGAAAGATACATGCGCACTCCCCAGGAAAACCCTGATGGCTATGATGACAACTCACCCATCAACCATGTGGACAAAATCAGAGGCGCCTATTTGCTGGTGCATGGCTCTGCCGACGACAACGTTCATTATCAGAACACCATTGAAATGGCTGATGCACTGATCAAGGCTGGTGTTGACTTTGAGCTCATGATCTATCCGGATCATAACCACTCCATTTTTACCTCCCATGCCCGTCTGCACCTTTACCGGCTGATGACGGACTTCCTTCACAGAAGTATAATGCAGTGAGTGTTTGATAAAACTTTTTTATTTCAAAAGAAATGATTACTTTTGCAGTCACTTTTTGAAGTAAAAAATGTTATAGATAATTAGTAATCAGAGAAAAAAGCAAATCATATGATCATTGTTCCTATAAAAGAAGGCGAAAACATCGACAGGGTGTTGAAGAAAATGAAACGGAAATTTGAAAAAACCGGGGTTCTCAGGGAGCTCAGGGAGCGTCAGAAATTCACCAAGCCTTCTGTAAAAAAGCGAGAACAAAAGCTCAAGGCTATTTATATTCAGAAGCTAAGGGACCAGCAGGACAATGCATAAGTCATTTCGGGCTTTTTATTTATAGCTTTTTGGAAGAAATTTTTGCAAATGCTGTTTTTTTAGCATAACTTTAAAGCAAAAGTTTCTTCTTTTCATTTCGCATGAGCTTCTATTCGGAAAAATTCCTTAATTATCTCTCACAAGTCAAGCGCTATGCACATTGCACGCTGCTTTCCTACCGTACTGATATTGATCAGCTGGAGTTATTTTTGAAAGAGACATATAATATTGATGGATGTCACGAAGCTGATGCACCAATGTTAAGGACCTGGTTTGCACATCTTATGGATCAGGGTGTATCCCGAAGCACATTCAACCGCAAACGTTCAAGCTTGCGATCGCTCTATAAATATTTAAAAAACAACGGGGTAATCGAAAACAACCCTATGGACAAGCTTTCAGCTGTAAGGAAAGACAGACGCTTGCCGGTGTGCATTGAAGAGGACAAGATGGAGCAGTTGCTTGATCAGCTTCAGTCTGCGGAACTGTTTGCTGATCTTCGCGACCTTCTGATGCTCGAGTTACTATACGGTACCGGTATGAGGCTTTCAGAGCTTATTGGATTGCGGCACAGTGATGTTGATGAGATGCGTGGCCGCGTGCTGATTACCGGCAAAGGCAATAAGCAGCGGTCAGTCCCTTTACTGGGGGAGGTGTTACAGGTGTATGAAAGATATGTTGCCGAGAAACAAAAAGTGTTCGGATCGGACTTCTGTGACTGGGTGTTCGTGACAAATAAAGGTGCACAGCTGTATCCGGGTTTTGTATACCGCAGGGTCAGGCATTACCTGGGGCGGGTGAGCACCAGAACACGCAAGAGTCCGCACGTGCTGCGCCACTCTTTTGCTACGCACATGCTGAATCGCGGCGCCGAACTGAATGCGATCAAGAAGCTTTTGGGGCATTCCAGTCTGGCTGCCACCCAGGTATATACTCACAATACGATTGATAAAATAAAACAAGTTTATAAACAAGCCCATCCAAAGGCATAAAGTAAGGAGGATTTGATACCATGGAAGTGACCATCAGTTCAATTCATTTTAAAGCAGATGTTAAACTTGAGGATTTTATTCGCGAAAAGACAGCAAAACTGGGCAAGATATTTGACGGTGTTATTGGTTGTGATGTAACACTTCGTTTGGACACCGCCGCCAACAATGAAAACAAGATTGCCGAGATTCGAGTCATGATACCCGGCAATGATCTTTTTGCAAAAAAGCAGTCAAAAACATTTGAGCAAGCTGTTGATCATGCTGTGGAGGCACTTCGCCGGCAGGTAAAAAAGCACAAGGAAAAGCTTAAGGGGCTTTGATTTTATTGGGGTTTAAAAAAAATACCGATATTTTTTGCTGATATTTAAATCTTTTGTACATTTGCAGACCTTTTTGCAAGGCTCTTTTTTTGTATTTATGCCGATGTAGCTCAGTTGGTCAGAGCAGCTGATTTGTAATCAGCTGGCCGGGGGTTCGAATCCCTCCATCGGCTCTTCTTTGAAGTATTGTTTTCTGGGGGGGTTCCAGAGCGGTCAAATGGGGCAGACTGTAAATCTGTTGGCTAAGCCTTCGGAGGTTCGAATCCTTCCCCCCCCACAAGTAAGCGGAAATAGCTCATCTGGTAGAGCGACAGCCTTCCAAGCTGTAGGTGGCGGGTTCGAGTCCCGTTTTCCGCTCAAAAGGCCGGTTGCCGATGTAGCTCAGGGGTAGAGCGTTTCCTTGGTAAGGAAGAGGCCACGGGTTCAATTCCCGTCATCGGCTCAGCGATAAAAAATCAACAATAAACTACTTTTTTTAATTAAACCTAAACACCAGTAAGTATGGCAAAAGAAAAATTTCAACGCACGAAACCGCACGTGAACGTAGGTACCATTGGACACGTTGACCATGGTAAAACCACGCTCACCGCTGCGATAACACAAGTATTGGCCGAAAAAGGATTGTCGGAAATCAGATCATTTGACTCTATCGACAATGCACCTGAGGAAAAAGAAAGAGGTATCACGATCAATACAGCCCACGTAGAATATCAAACTGATACGCGTCACTATGCACACGTCGACTGTCCGGGTCACGCCGACTACGTTAAAAACATGGTAACGGGTGCCGCCCAGATGGACGGTGCAATTCTTGTTGTGGCAGCAACTGACGGTCCTATGCCCCAGACCCGTGAGCACATCCTCCTGGCTCGTCAGGTTGGCGTACCCCAGCTTGTGGTGTTCATGAATAAGGTTGACCTCGTTGATGATGAAGAGCTGCTTGAACTGGTTGAAATGGAAATCAGGGAACTGCTCTCCTTCTATGAGTTTGATGGCGACAACATTCCTGTTATCCAGGGTTCTGCACTCGGCGGACTCAACAACGAGCCCAAGTGGGTTGAGAAAATTGTTGAGCTGATGGATGCAGTAGACAACTTTATCCCCCTGCCCAAGCGCGATGTTGACAAGGACTTCCTGATGCCGGTTGAGGATGTGTTCTCCATTACCGGACGCGGTACCGTAGCCACCGGACGTATTGAAACAGGAGTCATCAACAGTGGTGACCCCGTCGAAATCATCGGTATGGGCGCCGAAAAACTGAAGTCGGTTGTAACCGGTGTGGAAATGTTCCGCAAAATCCTCGATCGCGGTGAAGCCGGCGATAACACCGGGCTGCTGCTCCGTGGTATTGACAAGGATGCCATCACCCGTGGTATGGTTATCTGTAAGCCTGGTTCAGTAAAACCCCACAGAAAATTCAAGGCTGAGGTTTATGTGCTCAAGAAAGAAGAAGGTGGCCGCCATACACCGTTTGGTAACAAATACCGTCCGCAATTCTTCTTCCGCACCACCGACGTTACCGGCGAGATTATGCTCCCCGAAGGACGTGAAATGGTAATGCCCGGCGACAACCTGACAATACACGTTGAGCTGATTGCTGATGTGGCTATGGACAAAGGTCTGCGCTTCGCAATTCGCGAAGGTGGCCGTACCGTAGGCGCCGGTCAGGTTACTGAAATTATGGACTAACAAACCATTAAAATGACAGTGGTTGACGGTAAATACATATTTGCCGTCAACTGCCGCACACGGGTGTAGCTCAATTGGTAGAGTAGCGGTCTCCAAAACCGTTGGTTGAGGGTTCGATTCCTTCCACCCGTGCAACATAAAAGAATGTTCAAGCTATGAAAAAAGTCAGAGCCTATATCCTGGAATCCTATGATGAATTGATTCATAAGGTTTCATGGCCCTCTTGGAGCGACCTGCAGAACAGTGCAGTGGTTGTATCTATTGCTTCCCTCATAATCGCTTTAGTCGTTTATTTGATGGATATTTCCTTCAGCTCCATTCTTGAACAGTTTTACTCTCTCTTTTTGTAAACATTCCGGTTTCGGCCTGCAAGAATACCCCGTTGCAAACTTGTTTGTAACAGCAGGCAAAAACAACAACCCGGAATAAAGACTTCGTACGTTAGTATGAGCGAACAATTAAAAAAATGGTATGTAGTCCGGGCAGTCAGTGGCGGTGAGAAGAAAGCCAAACAGTACATTGAGAATGAAATCGCCAGGCTTGGTCTCGAAGACTATGTATCACAGGTTCTGATCCCTACGGAAAAGGTTTACCAGGTTCGTAAAGGAAAGAAAATCAGCGCTGAGCGCAATTACTTTCCCGGTTACGTCCTGATAGAAGCCGTTTTGTCGGGTGAAATTCCGCACATTATCAGGAATGTGCCGGGTGTGCTGGGCTTTCTCGGCTCTGGTGGTGACCCCGTACCCCTGCGCCCCGCAGAAGTCAACCGCATCCTCGGAAAGGTTGATGAATTGTCGGGCAAAGAAGAGGAGTTAAACGTCCCCTTTATTGTAGGGGAGACCGTAAAAGTTACGGACGGTCCGTTCAACAGTTTCTCAGGTGTTATCGAAGAGATCAATGAAGAAAAGAAAAAGTTGAAGGTAATGGTGAAGATCTTTGGAAGAAAAACACCTCTGGAATTAAGTTTCATGCAGGTTGAAAAAGAATAGCTCTCAATCCTTTCTGATCAGTCAGACTGGAGGGAATTGTTTTTTCGGCGTGCTGAAGAATTTCTGATCCCCTTATTTTGAAAAACAAAAAGAAATGGCAAAAGAAGTTAGTGGAATCATTAAGCTGCAAATTAAAGGAGGAGCGGCAAACCCGTCACCACCCGTCGGACCTGCATTGGGTGCCAAAGGGGTGAACATTATGGAGTTTTGCAAGCAGTTCAATGCCAGGACTCAGGATAAAGCCGGGAAGGTTATCCCGGTCATTATTACCGTGTTCAAGGACAAGTCCTTTAATTTTATCATCAAAACCCCGCCTGTAGCAGTGCAGCTGCTTGAAGCAGCAAAGCTGAAGTCAGGCTCAGCCGAACCCAACAGAGCGAAAGTAGCTACGGTTACGTGGGATAAGGTAAGGGAGATAGCTGAGGAAAAGATGCCAGACCTGAACTGCTTCACCGTTGAATCTGCCATGAACATGGTGGCCGGAACGGCTCGCAGTATGGGAATACGGATCAAAGGGGAGCGCCCTGTATAATGACAGGTTCATTATCACGGGCTTTGTTTTATTAAAGCTTAACGGAATCAAAAAATGGCGAAATTAACTAAAAATCAAAAAGAAGCTTTAGCAAAGTTTGACAGGAACGCTATCTATACGTTACCTGAAGCGGCTGATGTCGTCAAAAAGATCACCTACACCAAATTTGATGCTTCGGTTGACCTGGATGTACGCCTCGGCGTTGACCCCAGGAAAGCCAATCAGATGGTCAGGGGAGTAGTGACGCTGCCGCACGGAACAGGTAAAACGGTAAGAGTGCTTGCATTATGTGGTCCTGACAAAGAAGACGAAGCAAAAGAAGCCGGAGCTGATTACGTTGGACTGGATGAATATGTAGAGAAAATCAAGGGAGGCTGGACAGACGTGGATGTGGTGATCACTACGCCCAATGTCATGCCAAAAGTTGGAGCCCTGGGTCGTATTCTCGGCCCGAGGGGATTAATGCCAAACCCCAAAGCCGGCACCGTTACCATGGACATAGGTAAAGCGGTCAAAGACATCAAAGCCGGTAAAATTGATTTCAAGGTGGACAAATATGGAATCATTCATGCTGCAATCGGAAAAGTATCTTTCGATAACCAGAAGATTGTAGAAAATGCCAAAGAACTCATCCAGACTATATTGCGTTTGAAACCTGCTGCTGCCAAGGGAACTTATGTGAAGAGCATTTATATGTCAAGTTCCATGAGCCCCGGCATACAGGTTGATACCAAATCAGCAACATTATAAACCTTGAGCTTTTAACAGCTCCAAAGTGTTACAACTTATGAGAAAAGAAGAAAAATATCAGATCATTGAATCGCTCTCTGAAAGACTGAAGAACAGCGATGTCATTTATCTGGCCGATACTTCTGGTTTGGATGTGGAGACCATCAACGGTTTAAGACGACTATGCTTCAGAAGAAATGTCACGATGCAGGTAGTGAAAAACACCCTGCTGAAAAAGGCCATGGAAAAGAGTGAAAAGAACCTTGAAGGTCTTTATGGCTCCCTGGTTGGTGCAACTTCCGTTATGTTGTCTGACACCGGTAATGTTCCTGCACGACTGATCAAAGAGTTTCGCAAAAAACAGCAAAGGCCCTTACTTAAAGCCGCCTATATAGGTGAGGCGATATTTATCGGCGATGATCAGCTGGAAGCTCTGACCCAGATCAAATCCAGAGAGGAACTGATCGGAGAAATCATCGGACTGCTTCAGTCACCGGCTAAAAATGTTGTTTCTGCTCTTCAATCGGGCGGCAACACGATTGCCGGTGTGGTAAAAACGCTTTCGGAAAGATAGGAAAGCAACGAGTACAACATGTAGTAAATTAGTAAAACCCAATTAAAACATAGAAAAATGGCAGATTTGAAAGCTTTTGCAGAACAATTGGTTAACCTGACGGTAAAAGAGGTTAATGAATTGGCAACAATTTTGAAAGAAGAATATGGTATTGAACCTGCTGCTGCTGCACCGGTTGCTGTAGCTGCAGCTGCCGGCGAAGCCGGTGGCGAAGCTGCTGAAGAACAAACACAGTTCGATGTTGTTCTCAAAGCAGCAGGCCCCTCAAAGCTGGCAGTTGTTAAACTCGTAAAGGAATTGACAAGCCTTGGCCTGAAAGAATCCAAAGAACTGGTTGACGGTGCTCCTAAAGCCATCAAGGAAGGTGTTACCAAAGATGAGGCCGAGTCGCTGAAAAAACAACTCGAAGAAGCAGGCGCAGAGGTTGAGGTTAAATAAACCTGCTGTAGCAATGCATTAATGATCAGACTTCTGCCGGATTTTTAATCCGCAGTGGAAGTCTGGTCGTTATTGCTGTTTGTTTTATTCCTTCATTTTAGTAACTTCAAACCTTCGAACCTTGGCAGCAAAACAAAACACCACAGAAAGAATCAATTTCGGCAGCGTAGCCAAACACTTCGATTATCCTGATTTTCTAGAAATACAGATAAAGTCCTTCCAGGACTTTTTCCAGCTTGAGACCACGCCTGAAAACAGGAAAAACGAAGGCTTGTTTAAGGTGTTCAGTGAGAATTTTCCCATCTCGGACGCCAGGAACAATTTTGTGCTGGAATTTCTTGACTATTTCGTTGACCCCCCGAAGTATTCCATACAGGAATGTATCGAAAGAGGCCTGACTTACAGCGTGCCGCTCAAAGCCAAATTAAAACTCTATTGCACCGACCCGGAACACGAAGATTTTGAAACTATTATCCAGGATGTATACCTGGGTATGATTCCCTATATGACACCAAGGGGAACATTTTTGATCAACGGTGCGGAAAGAGTGGTCGTTTCACAGCTCCACAGATCCCCCGGGGTGTTTTTCGGCACCAGCGTCCATGCCAACGGAACCCAGCTCTACAGCGCCAGGATCATCCCCTTCAAAGGGTCATGGATAGAGTTCGCTACAGACATCAACAGCGTCATGTACGCTTATATCGACCGCAAGAAAAAGCTTCCGGTCACAACATTGCTGCGCGCCATCGGGTTTGAAACGGATAAGGACATCCTTGAAATATTCGGTTTGGCCGATGAGGTAAAGGTAACCAAAACCGGACTGAAAAAATATGTGGGCCGTAAACTGGCCGCCAGGGTACTCCGCTCATGGGTGGAAGATTTTGTTGATGAAGATACTGGAGAAGTTGTTTCCATTGAACGAACCGAGGTCATCATTGACCGTGAAACGGTCCTGGAAAACGAACATATCGAACAAATTCTCGATGCAGGTGTCAAAAACATCATTCTGCATAAGGAAGGGGTGAATGTCAATGATTTTATCCTGGTGTACAACACCTTGCAGAAAGATACCACCAACTCCGAAAAAGAAGCCGTTGAGTTCATCTATCGCCTGTTGCGTAACGCCGACCCGCCCGATGATGAAACCGCCAGGGGTATGATCGAAAAGCTCTTCTTCTCTGACAAGCGTTACGACCTTGGCGATGTCGGACGATACCGCATTAACCGTAAGCTAAACCTCGACACCCCGATGGATGTCAAAGTGCTTACCAGGGAAGACATCATTCATATCGTAAAACACCTTATTGAACTGGTGAATGCCAAAGCCGATGTTGACGACATTGACCACTTGAGCAACCGCCGTGTCAGGACAGTCGGAGAGCAACTGTACACACAGTTCGGCGTTGGCCTTGCACGAATGGCACGTACCATCCGTGAAAGGATGAATGTCCGTGATAATGAAGTGTTTGCCCCTACTGACCTGATCAATGCCAAAACCTTATCGTCAGTTATCAACTCATTTTTCGGGACCAACCAGCTGTCGCAGTTCATGGATCAGACCAACCCGCTGGCCGAACTTACCCATAAACGGCGTATGTCGGCCCTGGGACCTGGTGGCCTTAGCCGCGAAAGAGCCGGGTTTGAAGTGCGCGACGTACATTTTACCCATTATGGACGCCTCTGTACCATAGAAACTCCTGAAGGACCAAACATCGGGCTGATATCCTCGCTCTGTGTCTATGCCAAAGTAAATGATCTTGGCTTCATTGAAACCCCGTATTTCCCGGTTGAAAACGGAAAAGTCAATTTTAACAAACAGCCCTTGTATCTTTCGGCCGAAGAGGAGGAAACCGAGATCATCAGCCAGGCTAATGTTCCCCTTGATAAGGATGGAAACTTTCAAGAAGAACGCTTGAAGGTCAGGTATCAGGCCGATTATCCTATCGTTGAGCCCGAGAAGATCAAACTCATGGACGTGGCCCCCAATCAGATTGCCTCGATTGCTGCCTCGCTCATTCCCTTCCTGGAGCATGACGATGCCAACAGGGCGCTTATGGGCAGTAACATGATGCGTCAGGCCGTGCCGCTGATTAATCCCGAAGCACCCATCGTAGGAACAGGACTTGAAAAAAGGGTTGCCAATGATTCACGTGTGCTTCTGCATGCCGAAGGCAATGGTGTGGTTGAATATGTGGATGCCGATCAGATCGTTATCCGCTATGCACGTACTGAAGATGAACGGCTTGTGAGCTTTGAAGATGATGTGCGCACCTACAACCTTATAAAGTTCTCCAAAACGAACCAGAACACCTGCCTCAACCTGAAACCCATTGTTAACAAGGGGCAAAAGGTTAAAAAAGGACAGCTCCTGTGCGAAGGTTATGCAACCAAAAATGGAGAACTTGCCCTGGGTCGTAACCTTAAAGTGGCATTCATGCCATGGAAGGGATACAATTTTGAGGATGCCATTGTGGTATCTGAAAAAATAGTCAGGGATGATATCTTTACCTCCATTCATATCGAGGAGTTCTCCCTGGATGTTCGCGACACCAAACGGGGCGCCGAAGAACTCACTGCTGACATCCCCAACGTAAGTGCCGATGCCATAAAAGACCTTGATGAAAATGGTCTTATCCGTATCGGTGCTGAAGTAAATGAAGGAGATATTCTCATTGGTAAGATAACGCCAAAGGGAGAAACCGACCCCACGCCTGAAGAAAAACTGCTCCGTGCAATTTTTGGTGACAAGGCGGGAGACGTTAAAGATGCCTCTCTCAAAGCTCCGCCTGCCACTAAAGGCGTAATCATCGACAAAAAGCTGTTTTCTCGCATCATTAAAGACCGTAAAGCCAAAACAAAGGAAAAGGCTTTCATTGAAAAACTGGATGCAGAGTTTAAGAAAAAGGCGGAAGAACTCAGGTCAAAACTGGTTGATAAACTGATCGTGCTTGTTTCCGGAAAGACTTCCCAGGGTGTGAGCAGCAGCCTTAAGGAAATTGTGGTGGCCAAGGGTACAAAATTCACACAAAAGATACTGCACGGACTGGATTACATTACCATTAATCCAAACAATTGGACTACTGACAAGGACAAGAACAAGCTCATCAAGGAGTTGCTTCACAATTACTCCATCCAGTACAAGGATCTGCTTGGTACTTATAACCGCCGCAAATTCACTGCCACCGTAGGTGACGAGTTGCCAGCAGGCATCGTGCAGCTGGCCAAGGTTTACCTGGCCAAGAAGCGCAAGCTCAAGGTGGGTGACAAGATGGCCGGCCGCCATGGTAACAAGGGTATCGTAGCCAAAATTGTAAGGCAGGAAGACATGCCGTTCCTCGAAGACGGCACACCTGTCGATATCGTGCTGAACCCCCTGGGCGTGCCTTCGCGTATGAACCTGGGACAGATCTATGAAACGGTGCTTGGATGGGCAGGGCAGAAACTTGGACTGACCTTTGCGAGTCCGATCTTTGACGGTGCTCATGTTGACGAAATAAACGAATACATGAGGCAAGCCGAATTGCCGGAAAACGGTAAAGTGTATTTGTATGATGGTGGAACGGGCGAGCGCTTTGATCAGCCTGCCACGGTAGGTGTGATCTACATGCTGAAGCTCGGGCATATGGTTGACGATAAGATGCATGCACGCTCTATCGGGCCTTACTCGCTGATTACCCAGCAGCCTCTTGGAGGTAAAGCTCAGTTCGGAGGCCAGCGCTTCGGCGAGATGGAGGTTTGGGCACTCGAAGCATTCGGTGCCGCCAATGTGCTCCAGGAGATCCTGACGGTTAAGTCGGACGATGTTATTGGACGCGCCAAGACCTATGAAGCCCTCGTTAAGGGTGAAAACATGCCGATCCCCGGTGTGCCCGAATCATTCAACGTACTGGTACACGAGCTCAGAGGCCTGGGCCTCAATATCAGGTTCGATTAGTCAGCCTGTAACCAGCCGGTACTTGTTACCATTATGATTATCGATTATTATCAGACATAATATAGAAAATATGGCTTTCAGAAAAGAATCAAACGTCAAAAGCAACTTCTCAAGCATTACCATTGGCCTCGCCTCCCCGGAGTCCGTTCTCGAAAGGTCGCATGGAGAAGTCTTGAAGCCGGAAACCATCAACTATCGGACCTACAAACCTGAGAGAGACGGTTTGTTTTGTGAAAGGATCTTCGGGCCGGTAAAAGACTGGGAGTGCCATTGCGGCAAATACAAGCGTATTCGCTACAAGGGCATCGTTTGTGACCGCTGCGGGGTGGAGGTCACCGAAAAGAAAGTGCGGAGGGAGCGTATGGGGCACATCAAACTGGTGGTTCCTGTCGCCCATATCTGGTTTTTCCGTACCCTTCCTAATAAAATTGGCTATCTGCTTGGCTTGCCATCAAAAAAACTGGATCAGATCATATACTACGAACGATATGTGGTGATCAACCCCGGTGTGAAGTCGGAAGAGCTAAACTTCATGGATTTCCTTTCTGAGGAAGAATACTTTGAAGCGCTTGAATCCATACCTCTTGAAAACCAGCTGCTTGATGACGATGATCCGAATAAGTTTGTGGCCAAAATGGGTGCCGATGCCATTAAGGAGTTGCTTGTAAAACTTGATCTGGACCAGTTGTCTTATGATCTGAGGCATAAAGCGAATACCGAAACATCGCAGCAGCGAAAGGCTGATGCCCTGAAGAGGTTGCAGGTAGTTGAGGCTTTCCGTGAGGCTCAGAACACGATTGAGAACAAACCCGAATGGATGATCGTTGACGTGGTGCCGGTGATTCCGCCTGAGCTTCGTCCGTTGGTGCCGCTGGATGGCGGTCGTTTTGCCACCAGTGACCTGAACGACCTTTATCGTCGTGTCATCATCCGCAATAACCGCTTGAAAAGGCTGATTGAGATCAAGGCGCCTGACGTTATCCTGCGTAACGAAAAGCGTATGCTGCAGGAAGCGGTAGACTCTTTGTTTGACAATTCGCGCAAGACCAATGCCGTAAAGACAGAGTCGAACAGGCCGCTTAAATCACTGTCAGACAGCCTGAAAGGCAAGCAGGGACGATTCCGTCAAAACCTTCTCGGTAAACGTGTTGATTATTCTGCACGTTCCGTTATTGTTGTCGGACCCGAGCTGCAACTGCACGAGTGCGGTATTCCAAAGGAAATGGCTTCAGAATTGTTCAAGCCGTTTATTATCAGAAAGATGCTTGAAAGAGGCATTGTGAAAACGGTGAAGTCGGCCAAGAAAATTGTGGACCGTAAGGATCCTGTGGTGTGGGACATTCTCGAAAACGTACTGAAGGGTCATCCGGTGCTGCTGAACCGTGCTCCTACGCTGCACCGTCTGGGTATCCAGGCGTTTCAGCCCAAACTGATAGAGGGTAAGGCCATACAGCTGCACCCCCTTGTGTGTACGGCATTCAACGCCGACTTTGACGGCGACCAGATGGCTGTACACCTTCCCCTGGGGAATGCTGCCATTCTTGAAGCACAATTACTGATGCTGGCATCGCACAACATCCTGAACCCTGCCAACGGCGCACCCATTGCCGTTCCTTCGCAGGATATGGTGCTCGGTCTTTATTACATGACCAAGGCAAGAAAAAATACCGCCGGACACCCGGTGAAAGGCGAAGGCCTTACCTTTTACGGCCCGGAGGAAGTCATTATCGCTCACAATGAAGGTGCTGCGGATTTGCATGCGATCATTAAAGTGAGAGTGCCTGTGAAAGAAAAGGGCAAACTGGTGAATAAGGTCATAGAAACCACTGTTGGTCGTGTGCTTTTCAACCAGGTTATTCCCGAAAATTATGGCTTCGTCAACATCCTTCTCACCAAAAAAGCCCTGCGCGATGTCATAGGCGGCATTATGAAGGAAACCGGCATATCCAGAACCTCACAGTTCCTTGACGACATTAAGGACCTCGGCTTTAACATGGCCTTCAGGGGTGGGTTGTCCTTCAATCTTGGGGACATCATCGTGCCCGAAGAAAAACAGATTCTTATCAACCAGGCCGACGACCAGGTTGAAGAAGTCAGAGGCAACTACAGCATGGGGTTCATTACGAACAATGAGAGGTACAACCAGATCATTGACATTTGGACGCACACAAACGCCAAGCTGACCAAGGTGCTGATCGACAAGACCACGGCCGATAACCAGGGCTTTAACCCTGTGTTTATGATGCTTGACTCAGGCGCGAGGGGCTCCAAGGAACAGATCCGGCAGCTCTCGGGTATGCGTGGTTTGATGGCCAAACCGCAGAAATCTGGGGCCAAGGGAGGTGAGATCATCGAAAACCCCATCCTTTCAAACTTTAAGGAGGGGCTGTCTGTACTTGAGTATTTTATCTCTACCCACGGTGCACGAAAAGGTCTGGCTGATACAGCGCTCAAAACTGCCGATGCCGGTTACCTGACGCGGCGTTTGGTTGATGTGTCCCAGGATGTGATCGTTACAGAGGAGGATTGCGGCACACTCAGGGGACTTACGGCTACGGCGCTGAAAAACAATGAAGAAACCGTAGAAACCCTTTATGACCGTATTCTTGGCAGAAACACACTTCACGACATCTATCACCCCACAAGCGGTGAACTGATTGTTAAAGCCGGCGCCGAAATCAATGAAGAGATTGCTCAGACACTGGAAGACTCTCCGATTGAAGCTGTTGAAATCAGGTCGGTACTTACGTGCGAATCCAAGAGCGGAGTTTGCGCCAAGTGCTATGGACGAAATCTGGCTACAGGCCGGATGGCTCAAAAAGGTGAGGCCATTGGTGTTGTAGCAGCCCAGTCGATCGGTGAACCGGGTACACAGCTGACGCTGCGTACCTTCCACGTCGGAGGTACTGCATCCAATATTGCCACCGCCTCCAAAATCAACGCAAAATACGGTGGTGTTCTCGAAATCGATGAACTGCGTTCGGTGCCGTTTGCCAGCGAAGACGGCAGAAACTACCAGGTAGTTATTGGCCGCTCGGCTGAAATGCGCATCGTGGACAAAAACACCAAGATGGTACTTACGAGTCAGAACATTCCCTACGGAGCCAGCCTTTATTTCAAAGATGGCGACGAAGTGCTTGCAGGAGACCTCATTTGTGAATGGGATCCCTACAACGCTGTCATCATTTCGGATGCAGAGGGTAAGGTGGCCTACAGCAACATGATTGAAGGTACAACCTACAGAACTGACTCCGACGAGCAAACAGGCTATTATGAAAAAGTGATTATCGAATCAAAGGATAAGACGCGCAACCCATCGATCAGCATCATTGGAGCTGACGGTGAGGAGGCAAGGGTGTACGACATGCCTGTCGGAGCCCATGTGGTTGTTACTGACGAGAAAGCACTGAAGCCCGGTACCATCATTGCCAAAATACCCAGGGCTGTTGGTAAATCGGGCGACATCACCGGTGGTTTGCCGCGAATCACGGAACTTTTTGAAGCAAGGAATCCTTCCGATCCTGCCATCGTATCTGAAATCGACGGCGTGGTTTCTTTCGGTAAAAAGATCAAAAGAGGTAACCGTGAAGTAATCATTACGTCAAAAACAGGCGATGAGAAACGTTACCTGGTGCCACTGACAAAGCAAATCCTTGCCCAGGAAAATGACTTTGTGAAGGCAGGGACACCACTTTCCGACGGACCGGTAACTCCGGCAGACATTCTGGCCATCAAAGGTCCGACAGCTGTTCAGGAGTACATCGTGAACGAAGTACAGGAAGTGTACCGCATGCAGGGTGTTAAGATCAACGACAAGCACTTTGAGATTATCGTCCGGCAAATGATGCGTAAGGTAACCATTGAAGATCCCGGCGATACCCGCTTCCTTGAGAATGAAATCGTTAACAAGATTGAGTTCATGGAAGAGAACACCCAGATCTTTGGTAAGAAGGTGATAGAAGATCCCGGCGATTCATCACTGAAAGCAGGTCAGATCATCAGCGCACGTAAGCTGCGTGACGAAAACTCCCTGCTTAAGCGTAAAGACAAAAAGCTGATCGTGGCCAGGGATGCCAACGGTGCCACTGCCCGCCAGCAGCTTCAGGGTATTACCAAAGCTTCTCTGCAGACGCAAAGCTTTATCTCTGCTGCCTCTTTCCAGGAAACCACCAAGGTGCTTACCGATGCGGCGGTCAATGCAAAAACCGACCATCTCAGAGGCCTTAAGGAAAATGTTATTGTAGGACATTTGATCCCGGCCGGTACAGGACTTCGCGAGTACGATAACATCATCGTTGGGTCTATGGAGGAATACGAGCTTCTTATGGCTTCCAAACAAAAAGCCGGAGTCGAAGCGATACAGACCGAAACGGAAGCAGACGCATAACGAACATGCCTGCGTTCTTTTTACAAACTGAAAAAAGCAAGGATTATGAATGATCCCCAAAAAACGGAAAAAAAGATCAATATTGAATTGGGTGAGGATGTGGCGGCAGGTACTTATTCAAACCTGGCCATTATTACCCATTCGAACACTGAATTTGTCATTGACTTTGTCAGGTTGATGCCGGGTATGCCCAAGGCTAAGGTGAAATCGCGCATTATTCTTACGCCTCAGCATGCCAAAAGACTGATGAAGGCTTTAAAGGACAACATTGCCAAGTTTGAGTCAGTCCATGGCCCCATCAAGGAAGTTGAAGGTCCCGGCCTGCCCATGAACCTCGGCGGGCCGACGGCTCAGGCCTGACGGTCATCTTTTATACGCGCGGGTCAGGTTTCATCGGAAGCCTGACCATTTTTTTTGTGTCGAGCGAGGGAAACCCGAACTCTTCACAAACTATTCCCTGAAGCAGGTATACTCCTTTGCCGTTAAAAGGCCATTTCTTTAGTGAATCAGGAAAGTGCACACTGTCAAAGAACATTCCTGAGGCATCCAGGAAACACGCAAAATGCATCAGTTCATTTTTGACGGTGCGCACGTATTTGATGTTAACCAGGGCGCCGGCCATGCGCACCTCCCTTCCCACATGATGCAGCATGTCTGCTGCCATGATGTCGCCGCGAAAGCTCGTTTTTATCATGTCGAAAGGGCTTACGGAAACGGTAAACCCAAGCAATTCAAGTTCATCGTAGGCATCTTGCAAAGGGCCGTATTCCGGCGCGGGAAGGTCAAACGCTTTTCCCTGAACGGGAAACAGCAGCTGAGCGGGCATTGTTTTCCTGCTGCAGAGCAGATGTGCCTTCCACATAAGCTGTGCTTTAGGAAGGCCTGTGAAGCGGAAGGCGTTAATGCGTATGAGCAGGAGGAGCTGTTCGAGGGTCGTGCCGGTACGCCGGTAAAAATCTTCAAGTCCTGTGAAAGCACCACCGGCATTGCGTTCTCTGCATATGCTTTGTATGGTTTTATGTTCCAGGTCGCGAAGGTATGTCAGGCCGATATAGATATGGCGGCCGTATATGCTGCTGTGGTTGTTGCTGTGGTTCACACAGGGCAGCTCTATGCAGGCTCCGTATCGCCTGGCCTCATTCAGGTAAACATCGGCCTGGTAAAAGCCTCCGTAGTTGTTGATCACTGCCGTGAGAAACTCGAGCGGGTAATATGCTTTCAGGTAGAGGCTCTGGTAGCTTTCAACGGCAAAGGAGGCTGAGTGGGCTTTTGAAAACGAATAGCCGGCAAAGGATTCGATTTGCCTCCACACCTCCCTGGTGAGATCTTCGGGGTGCCTTTTTGCGCGGCAGCTTTCGAAAAAGCGGTCCACCACACGCTGCATTTCCTTTTTTGACCGGTATTTTCCGCTCATGGCACGGCGCAACACGTCGGCATCTGCCAGGTCGAGCCCTGCAAAGTGATGGCACACTTTGATCACATCTTCCTGGTATACCATTACGCCAAAGGTTTCCCGGAGCTGTTCTTTCATTATGGGATGGAGGTACCGGATGCTTTCGGGCTTGTGTGCCCGTTCGATGTAGGCGCGCATCATCCCTGAGCGGGCCACGCCCGGCCGTATAATGGAGCTGGCTGCCACCAGGCCGGGGTAGCTGTCGCACCGGAGCTTCTTGAGCAGGCCGCGCATGGCCGGACTCTCCACGTAAAAGCAGCCCGTGGTTTCGCCCGACTGCAGGAGGGATTTCACTTTCGGGTCATTTTTGAACGACTCCACCCTGTGTATGTCAACAGCAACGCCCCGGTTCTCCCTGATGAGGTGAACGCTGTCGTTGATGTGACCAATACCGCGCTGACTCAGTATATCGATCTTCTCAAAGCCCAGCTCTTCCGCTACGTACATGTCCCACTGCACGGTGGGCATCCCCTTGGGAGGCATGTCAAGTGCGGCGTAACAGCATATAGGCTGTTCGGAAACCAGGACGCCGCCTGCATGGATGCTGCGCAGGTTGGGAAAGTCGGTCAGACGCGCGGCCGTTTCAAGGATGCGTGCATTGACGGAATGTGGCGGGTAGCGCCTGTCCCTGACCGATACCATCATGTCTGCTTCGCTTTTTGGAAGCCCGTATACCTTACTTAATTCGCGTATGGTGGAACGTTCCCGGAACGTGCTTATGGTGCCGAGCAGGGCCGTATGTTCGCTGCCGTAACGCTTGAAGATATAGTCGAGCACCTGGTCACGGTCTTTCCATGAATAGTCGATGTCAAAGTCGGGCGGACTCGAACGTTTGGGGTTTATGAAGCGTTCGAAGTAGAGGTTCAGGCTGACGGGGTCTACATCGGTAATACGCAGGCAGTAAGCCACAATGCTGTTGGCGCCGCTGCCCCGGCCAACGTGGTAAAAGCCGCGCGACATGGAATAACGGATGATATCCCACGTAATAAGAAAGTAAGCGGAAAAGCCCAGTTTGTCGATAATGTCGATTTCGTGCCGGACGCGCCGGAAGGCTTCCTGGTTGTCCTTGCCGTAACGGTACTCCAGTCCCTCCATGGCCAGTTTGGTGAGCAAAGCCCTGTCATCTGATACGCTGCCGGTGAAGTTTTTTTTGTTTTTCAGGCGGGGTGTGTCAAAGTCTATGCTACAGCGGTCAAGCAGCCGTTCCGTGTTTTTGAGGATATGGGCAAAACCTGCATAGCGTTTTTGCATTTCATCGGGCGGCACCATGACTTCACCGGCCTGTGCATACTGTTGCGGTGTCAGCTGGCTGAGCAGCAGATTATAGTGGATGGCGCGCAGGTGCACATGCAGGCTGTGTTCGTCCGGATGTGCAAAAGACACGGGTTGCAGGGCTACCATCCGCTCCATGGTGTGGCGCAAAGGAGAGGCGTACAGGTGATGGAGCTCTGTGCTCCGTATACCGGTGAACTCATTGGGATGCGGTTTGTTACCGGTTCCGGCGGGTGCATCTTCCCGGTAACCGGCTTTTGCCGGGCGTCGTTGTGCGTGGTTTACGCCTGAGGGAGCTGTGCTGTGCGCATGCTTCGTAAAGGGATACACCACAAAGGTGTCGTCACAGACCGGGAAACGGCAGGGCAGGGGCGTGCCCCGGGCATTATGCAGGCTCATAAAGGCGTTGATGCGCCTGAACCCTTCATTGTTGCGTGCAAGGACGATGTACAACAGCCGGTTACTTTCCCTGAACTCCATGCCGGCTACAGGATGTATGCCCTGTTTACGGCAGCGCATCACAAACTCGGGTATGGCCGTACAATTGTGGATGTCGGTCAAAGCCATCCGTGCCACGCCATGCTTTACGGCGTGTGTCACGAGCTGTTCCGGTGATAAGGTCCCGTAACGAAGGCTGTAGTAGGTATGACAGTTCAGCATGATGTCGGTTGACGGATCGGTTGATCGGTTCGTCCGGAACTCCTGACTCCCCGGTATATGGCCTGTGTTCCGTATTTTTTTTTCATTTTGTCAATAGCTTGGTAGAGTTTTGCCTGCTCAGGGGTGTTTTCGAACATATTGAGTTGCGGGCATCCGCTGACGAGGCTGCTGAACCGCACACCCACCAGGCGGATACGCATGCGGCGCGTATGCAGGCGGCGAAACAGCTCTTTGCAGGCCGGTATGAGTACATGGTCGAATGCAGTGTAAGGCAGGCTGTGCTGCAGGCTGTGCGTGTCAAAATTGGCATACCGGATCCTGACACTGACACAGGCGGTGAGCTGTCCCCGCTTGCGAAGTTTGTGGGCCAGCTCTTCGCAGAGCCCCGTGAGCGTTCTGTGTATAAAACACGTATCGATGGTGTCGCTTTCAAACGTTGTTTCACTGCTTATCGACTTTCTTTCGTTCCAGGCGTGTACGGGGGTGGGGTCTATGCCATTGGCCTTTTTCCAGAGCTCCCGCCCGTTTTTCCCCATCATCTGTTCCAGTATCTCCGGAGGAATGCACCTGAGTGTTCTGATGGTGGCGATGCCCATGTTCCGCAGGCTGTGATAGGTTTTTGGCCCTATCATAGGGATCTTTCGTATAGAGAGGGGGTCAAGGAAAGCCCTGGTGATGTGTGGTTCCACCTGTAACTGACCGTTGGGCTTGGCTTCACCCGTGGCAATTTTCGACACCGTTTTGTTAAGCGACAACCCGAGGGAAACAGGCAGGCCCGTTTCCCTGATGATGTATTGCCGAAGCTCCGATGCCCATTGCCGGCATCCAAAAAAACGATCCATGCCGCTGATGTCAACATAGTGTTCGTCAATGGATGCTTTTTCAAACAGGGGCGCTTTTTCTGCGATGATGTCGGTGACCAGGCGCGAGTATCTGCTGTACACCTCCATGTCGCCACGTATGTAGGTGGCATGGCCACACAGCTGTCGCGCCAGCTTCATGGGCATGGCAGCGTGTACACCAAATTGCCGCGCCTCGTAGCTGCAACTTGCCACGACACCCCTGTCGCCCCCGCCGCCAATGATCACCGGCAGCCCCGCCAGGCGACTGTTGCGTAAACGCTCAACGGATACAAAAAAACTATCCAGATCCAGGTGTATAATGCTGCGATGCTGCTCCTGCATAAGCCGTAAACAACTTTTTTAAAAAAAGTATGTGTTTGATTAAAAATTAATCATAAATTTGCTTATAATATAATCAAAAAAATATTAGCTGACACACCATGAGCTATTTTGGAAAAAATATCAAATTATTGCGTAAGCGCCGTGGCCGCACCCAGGATGATGTGGCTTTTGCGCTTGGACTGAAACGTCCTACGCTGAGTGGGTACGAAAACGGTGTTGCCCAACCCGGGCTGGATACCCTGGTGGCATTCTCCCGTTATTTCAATGTTTCTGTTGACACCCTTATCAAAACTGAGCTCTCCGCGCTATCGGAAAGTCAGCTTTCGCAGCTGGAGCGCGGATACGATGTTTTTCTTACGGGAAGCAAGCTTAGGGTGCTGGCTACCACGGTGGACCGGGAAAATGAAGAAAATATTGAAATGGTATCGGAAAAAGCCCGGGCCGGCTACCGCGCGGGCTTTGCCGACCCTGAATTCATAAAGGTTCTTCCTGCTTTTCAGATGCCTTTCCTGTCAAAACAGAAAAAATACCGAAGCTTCCAGATCTCAGGCGACAGCATGTTGCCTATACCGCATGGCTCCTGGGTGACCTGTGAGTTTGTCCAGAACTGGCATCTGATACAAAACCGTCATGCCTATGTAATCCATACGCTTGACGATGGCGTGGTATTCAAAGTGGTTGAAAACCTCATCCGCAAAGAAGGAACACTAAGGCTGCATTCCCTGAACCCGGCTTACGAACCTTATGATGTCCATGTAAACGACGTACGTGAAATATGGAAGTTTATCAATTATATCAGCAGCGAGATGCCGGATCCGGGCGTCAGCAATACCGAACTGGCCCGGCAGGTGAATCGTCTGCGCGAAGATGTGGAGCGGCTGAAGCAGCATCAGCCATAAGGGTGTCCCGGTGTTTACGCTTTTTTCAGTGTGAAGGCGAATGTTGTGCCCACGCCGAGGGTGCTGCGCACATTAATGGTTTGATGGTGCGCCTCTATGATGTGTTTCACTATGGCCAAACCAAGTCCTGAGCCCCCGCCGTGATTCCGGGTACGGCTCTTCTCACCCCGGTAAAAACGCTCAAAGATCCGGGGCAGTTCTTCGCGGGGAATGCCGATGCCACTGTCCGTTACCTCGGTAAGTATATGCTCGTCCATATCAAAAAAACTCACCTTTACCCTGCCACCCTCGGTGCCGTATTTGATCGCATTTACCACCAGGTTGGTGACCACCTGGTGCATGTTCTGTCTGTCGGCGTACACCGGTATGGTGTTGTCGTACGTCTGACCAAAGCCTAAACGGATCTTTTTCTGTTTAGCTTCCATTTCAAGCATGTCAATGACTTCCTGAACCAGGATCAGCATGTCGAAACTGCTGAAGTTGAGTTTTATCTGACCCGATTCAAGCTTTGAGATGGTATCCAGGTCATCCACTATGGAAATCATGCGGTTGATGCTTTGCTCGGTGCGTAAGAGATAACTCCTGTTGACAGCCGGATCTTCAAGGCCCCCGTCGAGCAAGGTAAGCACATAGCCCTGAATATTGAATATCGGGGTTTTTAACTCATGCGACACATTGCCGAGAAACTCCCTGCGGTATTCCTCAAGCTTTCTCAGGTCTTCAATCTCCTGTTTTTTATCACTTGCCCAGGCCGCTACGTCTTCACCGGCCTTGCTGATCATTTGCTCCCTGTTTGCTGTGGCCTCCTTTCGCTTAGCGCGCGGCGTCTTTATGTCAAGAATGTTTTTATAGATGAGTCGTATTTTATTATACACAAAGTGATCAAACAAAAAATTGAACAAAAGCATGGTGATAAAAAACAGGAAGAGGCCGCCCGCCGGATACACATACCACACAAATGAAGCGAGAGACAATGCCCTGGCTGAAAACAACAGGGTGGTAAATGCAGCTGTTACCACCAGTGCTGCAATAAAAGCCAGTTTTTTTGGCGAGTAATCCTTCATCAGTGTTGCCCTGATTCTCTTTTTGGCTCAGGAAGAAATTTATAACCTACGCCCTTAACCGTGTAAATATATTCATGTCCGATTTTTTCACGCAGTTTCCTGATATGGACATCAATGGTACGGTCGCCGACGATCACCTGGTTACCCCATACTTCTGAAAAAATATCATCGCGGGTAAATACCTTATTCGGCTTGGAGTGAAGCAGTGAAAGCAGTTCAAATTCCTTGCGCGGTAATTCAATGGGCTGATCCTTCTTCCACACCACATATTGCTCCCGGTCGATACGTATATCGCCCGCCTGTTGCTTGACTGCATCGTCATCTTCGTCTCTTTCCAGTCGGCGCAACAGTGCTTTTACACGACTGATAAGCAGCCCGGGCTTGATCGGTTTTGCAATATAGTCGTCACCTCCTGCATCGAAACCGGCCAGCTGCGAATAATCCTCATTACGTGCCGTTAAAAAAGCAATAAGGCTGTGCTTTAGCTTCGGGATCCGCTTTAACTCACGGCAGGTTTCTATGCCATCCATGCCCGGCATCATAACGTCCAGTATGATGAGTTGCGGCAGATGATGACGCGCCAGTTCAATGGCATCCGTGCCGTTGAGCGCAGTAAACACCCTGAAGCCTTCTTTACGGAGATTATAGCTTAAAAAGTCAAGGATGTCGGGTTCATCATCAACCAGGAGAATGCTGTGTACCTGATTTGTCATCTGTTTCTCAATGCTTATGTTACAAAGGTAAGGAAGTATTTCCGGAGTTCACCTGTCAAAGGCAATCACTTTGTTTTTTTTAAGCTGACCGAACCATTATGTGATCATTGTTTCATCTTACAGAACACCCTTTGCCGGCTGTTAATACTATTCCGGTGGGATGTTTTTATAGAGAATAAAATCACGATGGGCTTTCAGCATATTTACACTGTAGAGGATCAGGTTTTTGCTTTCTTGTAATATATTGAGAAAAAGAAGGCTGTTGCGTGTCCCCACTTCTTCATTTTTTATCATCCTGAGCTGTTTCTTTTTCAGCTCCTGCAAATTGTTAAGAATGTGTTTTTGTTGATTTATGATGTTGTTGACGTGCTCAAAATCATTGGTTTCCAAAAGTTTCAACTGTCCGTACAACAGTGCCGAAACTTTGGTGCCGAGTGCGTTCAGATCTTCTGTCTGTTGCCTGGTAAACGGCGGATGGTTGTTGTCGATGTATTCATATGCCGGTTCTGCCAAAAAGTTTATGGAATGTGCAATCTCCCGGAGGTAGTCGAGTATCTGAATGTAGTAATGACTGCTTTCAACGGCATCCTCCTGGAGCTTTTGCACGGTTATGTAGGCGTCTGCTTTTAAGTCCTTGGTCCTTAAGTTCAACTCCCGTACATGTTTCAGGCTTGCCCGGAGCTTTTTCCGGTCTTCTTTTTGAAGATAAAGCAGTATTCTTTTATACAGTTCGGCAGTTTGAGCAAGGGTGCTTTTGATGTTTCTTCTGCACGCCACCATGATACTGTTTTCATCCCATTGTATGTCCTGTTTTTCGTCGTAGGCCTTGCGTTTTCCGGCCCTGATTTTATGCAGATGATACGTTTTGATGATAATGGCAAAGGCGGCAGCCACCGCAATAACGGCTGCTATAATGCCTCCCCAGTAGATAAACAGCGCGATCAACAAGGACAGACTGAAAGCGGCAAAAGCAGTAAAAAACCAGCCCCCGATAACGGTAATCACACCCGTGATGCGATATACGGCGCTTTCCCTGCCCCAGGCCCTGTCTGACAGCGATGTGCCCATGGCCACCATGAACGTAACATAAGTGGTTGACAGGGGCAGCTTCAGGGAGGTGGCCAGGGCGATTAAACTGCTGGCAACAACCAGGTTTACCGAAGCCCGAAGATGATCAAAATACGGAAGGTTTTTGCGGTTGTGTCCGTTGTTGTTATTAGCTGGCTTTTCAAAGCTTTTATTGATCCTTTTCAGGACAGCATCCGGGAGTATCCATACAAAAAATTTATTGATCTCCAATCCCATCCTCAGTACATTACGTGCCAGCGCTGTTGAGGAAAAGCGCTCATAGCCCTCGCCCTGACGGGCCAGATCAATCTCAGTTTGAGTTACAGACTTCGATTTTTTAGAAAACATCAGCGTCACGATCATGATCACACCGGCGATGAGCAGGTAGATGGTAGGAGTACGCACCGGATCGAGCAACGACTCCATGGTATGGGTGTCCGGATTGATGGTCGGATCAGACAGAAAAAGCATATACGATTCAAGTCCTGCCAAAGGCACCCCGATGAAGTTCACCAGGTCGTTGGATGCAAACGCCATGGCCAGTGCAAATGTGCCTGTGAGAATTACGATCTTCAGGATATTTACTTTGAACAGACTGATCAGCAGCTGAAAAAGTACTGTAAACGATATAAAAAAGTACAACATCAGTTTGGAGGCATTCTGGTCAATCCAGGCCAGGGTTTCCGGCTGGATAAAAGAAGCTCCGCTTGCCCCTTTCAGCAGCAGGAAATAAAATATGGCCGAAACGGATGCGCCTCCCCATAAAGCACCGATGAATGGAATTTTCTTTTCATAGTTAAACGTAAACAGCAACCTTGTAAGAAACTGCACCAGTGTCCCCACAGTAAAGGCAATAACCACAGAGAGCAATATGGCAGATATAATGGCCAGGGCACGTCCTGAATTGATATAGCTGCCAAGCTCCTGAAGTCCGTTTCCGGCCTGGATGCTTTTGATCATGCCTATGGCAACAGCGGCACCCAGCAACTCAAAAACAATGGAAACTGTGGTTGATGTCTGAAGTCCGAAGGTGTTGAATGCATCCAGCAGAATCATATCTGTGATCATCACAGCCAGAAAGATGATCATGATCTCTGAAAAATAAAACTGGTCGGGATTGAAGATTCCGCTTCGTGCCACTTCCATCATCCCGGAGCTGAAAATGGAACCCACGAGTACTCCCAGGGCGGCAATGCTCATAATAAAGAAAAAAGGCGCCACGCGGGCACCTATCGAAGAGTTCAGGAAGTTAACCGCATCGTTGCCCACTCCAACGCTGAGGTCGGCAACGGCGAGTATCAGCAAGGCTACGACAAAAAACAAGTATACGTATTCCATCGGGTTGAGTTTGATGTTTACTGCACCGAAGGTACTGTGCCAATGTTAAGTAAAGCATAAGCCGGTGTTAACTTATTATTAAGCCTGTATGAATGCGCCTGTTGATCGAAAGGTTCATCTGTATGTTTACATTTTTCTTATATTCGGATGTTCAAATTACAAAAACCATGACTCCTGCAACATTCAAACCGGCCACAGTGCGTGCCGCAATGCCTGTGGCTGTAATGGTCACTGTGGCGATCCTTCTTGTCATTATCGTCAACCTGCGATTGCATCAGCCACCGGCTGTAGTTCCCGCTGAGGCACCCCCGGAAGTTTTTTCCGCAGAGCGTGCCGCAATGCACCTGCCCCACATCGCCTCCAGGCCAAATCCCATTGGAAGCATCGCTAACCGGGAAGTCTTCGACTACATCCGGGCACAGCTTGTACACCTGGGGTATGAGCCGGAAATTCATGCTGCGACTCTATTTACCTCACATCAGTCGTTTCAGCGGTTTACCTGGCTCAATAACCTCTTGCTGAAGATTCCGGGCACCCGGGGCGATCAAACCCTCCTGATCATGGGCCACTATGATACGGTGATCAGCGCTCCCGGAGCCTCAGACAATGGCGCCGCGGTGGTCACCATGCTGGAGGCACTCAGGATGCTGCAGCATCACCCTCCCATGAAAAACAACCTGATTTTTTTCTTTCCGGATGGTGAGGAGGTCGGCTTGCTGGGTGCACAAGCCTTCAGGGAACTACACCCCTGGGCCGAAAATATCGACCTGATCATAAACCTGGAAGCCATGGGCACAAGCGGACAAAGCATTATGTTCGAAACAGGCAACAACAACCTGAACATCATCAGGCAGTTTGCCGGAACGGTTCCGCATCCTGTTGGTAATTCCATGACCGTCGAAGTTTATAAGCGCATTGGCACCGCTACGGATTACAATGTGTTCAGGGATGACGGTTACCAGGGACTGAACTTCGCCTATATCGGCAACAGTTTTGACTACCATACCGCCGGTGATAATATCGAAAACACCGACTTGCGGTCCGTTCAGCACCACGGCTCCCATCTGGCTGCATTGCTGCTGCATCTTGGCAACGAGTCCTTTGAACCGGATGCCAGGCAAAATGCCGTGTACTTCAACACCATCGGATATGGCTTTGTCCACTATCCATACGGATGGGTGCCCGTAATTGCTGTCATTGTGGCTCTGACAGCCTTATTGCTCCTGATAAAAGGGGTGCGCGATAAGACAATCAGCCTCCGGAGGCTTTTGTTCGGCATTATCACTTTTTCCATCCATTTACTCATCATATACTGGACTTTTGATGCTGTTTTTGAATTAATTAAGTCGGGTTACCCCGGAAGCGATTTCAGGTTGTTGCAGTACAATCAGTTGCCGCTTTTGTTCGGGTTTTCTCTGATCGCCGTAGCCTTTTCTGCAGCCTTTTTTCATATGATCCACCGCGGTGCCAAAGGATGGCAGCTGTCGTATCTTTTTTCGTGGGTCATACTTATTATCTGGGCCGGCGGCGATCAGCTGGTAATAAAGTCACTGGTGGTTCTGGTGTTGGCTGTCTGGGTATCGCTGGCACACCGAAAACCGGCACACGCTATTGATTATTGGTCGTCTGCCGTAATCGTATGGGTATTGCTCATGCTTGTTGTTTCCTTTATATTGCCGGGCGCAAGCTATTTGTTTGTATGGCCGCTGGTGTTTTGCCTGGTGCCGTTCGGACTTTCTGTTATGAAGAAAAATCCGGAGCCCTCCGGGCCACTTTTCCTTATTCTCTTCCTGCTCTCAGCCATTCCGGTTTTGGCCTGGTTTCCGGTTATCATTAAGTTGTTCATAGAGGCTATGGGCCCCGGACTGATTCCGGTTACCATGCTGGTTGCCGGATTGGCGATGGGATTGATGACACCTTTTTACTACCTGATAACACGGGTCAGGCCATGGCTTATCCCAGGTGTTTTGTTTCTTTCGGGCCTGGTGTTGCTCATTGCGAAAGCAGGCAGTTTTGATTATTCCGAAAGGCACAGGCAACAGAACCATGTTATTTATGCTACGGATGCCAATTCCGGGAAGGCTTACTGGATGGGAAGCAGGGATGCCTGGACAGCGCAGTTTCTGACAGATGTTCCTGATACCATAAATCTTGGCACCTTCTATCCGTATCTCGATGAGCTCACCATTGCCAAAGAAAGCCAGTACCCCTTGCTTCCGGCCCCTGAAGTTCTCCTGTTGTCCGACAGCATTGACAATGGAGAACGCAGGCTGACCTTAAACGTGCGGTCGCACAATGATGCTGCCCTGCTAAACTTTTTTATAAACCCGGGAGCGCATACACCGGAAATACAAATGCCCGGTTTGGAACGCAGAACCATGAGGCCTGTCAGAGATACGGACTGGTATATGATCCAGCTGCTGGCTCCTCCGGCCGAGGGCACATCCTTCAGTGTGTTCACCCGGTCAGATCAGGAAGTGCACGTGCATGTCCTTGAAGTGGATTATTCAGGAATCCCGGAATTTGCTGATTATGAAAAAAGGCCGGCAACCATGATGTCGTCGGGAGACAGGTCAATGACCGGCAATCGTTTTACGTTCTGAATTTGAGCAACTGCATCTTCAGGGTTCTGGTCAAACCGTTCACCACCAGCTCATACGAATGATCAATCCATTCATAAAGGAGTGTGTCAGGGATGGAGCCATCCATAACTATGGTGTTCCAGTGCTTTTTATTCATATGGTAGCCTGCAGTAACGGCAGGATAGGTTTCCCGGAGCTCCAGTGCTTTTTCAGGATCGCATTTCAGGTTAACTGATTCAAAGAGGTCCACGTCAGTCAGTGCAAAAAGCTTCCCCATCACTTTGAAGCACAGCGTGTTCTGGTCAAAAGGAAAATCTTCGGCAACTCCGGCTTTACTAAGGCAGTAGTTGCGAAAAGCTTCAATATGCATTTTTTATGAAGGATTACATGGCTTCAATCAGTGCGGTAAAGATCCGGGTCATCTTTTTTGTGGCAAGTCCGGCCACCTCCTGAACGCCTTCATGCGTGGTGGGCTGCTCCATTTCAGAAGCTTCGGTCAGGTTGGTAATTACAGAAATGCCGAAGCAACGCATGCCTGCATGACGTGCCACGATAACCTCAGGTACCGTTGACATCCCTGTGGCATCGGCGCCGAAGATGCGAAACAACCTGTATTCGGCCGGCGTTTCCAGGGTTGGTCCCGGACTGCCAATATATACGCCGGTCTGGAATTTGATGTTTTGGGCGGTGGCAATGTTCTTTGCCAGTCCGATGAGTTCACGGCTGTAGGTTTCGCTCATCTCGGGAAATCGCGTGCCGAATTCATCCATGTTGGGACCGCGCAAGGGGTTTTCCGGAAAATGATTGATGTGGTCGCGGATGATCATCAGATCGCCAACCTCAAAACTGGGGTTGAGGCCACCAGCCGCGTTGGAAACAAGCAGCGTATGTACACCCAACAACTTCATAACCCTTATGGGAAAGGTCACCTTCTCCATCGGATAGCCTTCATAATAGTGAAAACGGCCCTGCATGGCCACCACCTGTTTACCTCCGAGCTTTCCGAAAATAAACCTTCCTGCATGGCCTTCCACCGTGGAGGATAAAAAATTCGGGATGTCACGGTAGGGCATGGTGTAGCTTACCTCAATTTCATCAACCAGCCCGCCGAGTCCACTGCCTAAAACAATGCCTATCTCCGGCTCAAGCCCGGTTTTGTGTTTTAAAAATTCTGCCGTTTCTCTGATCTGTGCTATCATAGGATAATGTATTAAAGGTTTCCCTGCAAAAATAAAAATATAAATAATAGTGCGGCACAAAAAGCATTACGAAGGATGTATGATGATTATTCTTCACAAAGAATATCATTGAATAATAAGGCTTACCTTCGCGATATGAACGCAAAAATCAAGAGTTATGGATCGTGCTGAGTTTCGAAGATACGGACATGAGTTTATTGACTGGCTGGCCGATTACTTTGATCATATTGAGCAGTATCCGGTCAGGTCGGAGGTAGCTCCGGGCGCTATTTTGTCTGTGCTGCCTGACACACCGCCCATGCAGCCGGAGTCGATGGAGGCGGTTTTTTCGGATTTCAGGAAGGTGATCATGCCGGGCATCACGCATTGGCAGCATCCCGGATGGTTTGCTTATTTCCCGGCGAACAACAGTCCGGTTTCCGTACTCGCCGAACTGCTGACGGCGGGTTTGGGCAGTCAGTGCATGTTATGGCAGACCTCTCCGGCGGCTGCCGAACTGGAAGAGCGGATGATGGAGTGGCTCCGCGACATGCTGGACTTGCCGAGGGGCATGACAGGCGTCATCCAGGATACGGCTTCCACGGCGACGCTGTGCGCCTTGCTTTCAGCACGCGAAACAGCAACCGGCCATACAGCAAACCAAAAAGGGATTGATGTGCCTTTGCGTGTTTATGTTACATCCGAAACACATTCAAGCATAGAAAAGGGTGTTAAGATTGCCGGCTTTGGCCGCGAAAATCTTGTAATGGTCAGGACGGGGGAGGATTTAGGGATGTGTCCGGTTGATCTGGATCGCGCTGTTAAGAAGGATATTGATGAAGGCAGACATCCTGCATGCGTGGTGGCAACCCTCGGCACCACATCCTCCATGGCTATGGATCCTGTTGATGCCATTGGTGATGTTTGCAGAAAGCACAACATCTGGCTTCATGTGGATGCTGCCTTTGCCGGAACGGCTGCCATTCATCCCGACCACCGCTGGTTTATGAAAGGAGTGGAAAAAGCCGATTCCTTTGTGTTTAATCCGCACAAATGGATGCTGACCAATTTTGATTGTTCAGCCTATTTTGTCAAAGATCCTGAAATACTTTTACGTACTTTATCCATACAACCCGAATACCTCAGAACCTCAGCCGACCGCCAGGTAAAGAACTACCGCGACTGGGGCATTCAGCTGGGCCGCCGGTTCAGGGCGCTGAAGTTGTGGTTTGTCATCAGGTCGTATGGCATTGAAGGCATACGTAACATGGTGGAACGTCATATTGATCTTGCACGGAAGTTTAGCGGATGGATTGACGCCGGCAGCAACTTCGAGCGCATGGCGCCACAGCATCTGAGCCTGGTGTGCTTCAGATATAATCCGGGTAATCTGACAGAAAGCGAACTTGAACGGATCAATAAAAACCTGCTGGAACGATTAAACGCAACAGGCAAGGTTTACCTTACCCACACTACACTGAACGGAATCTATACGCTGCGCCTATCGGTAGGTCAGCGAAACACGGATGTCAGGCATGTTAATATGGTCTGGGAGCTGCTCAATGAGATAGTGAAGGATATTTAGCCTGTCGATCAGCAGGTAAAGCGAACTTCCGGACAGCAATTCTTCCGATAGAAGTTTGTGGTTCGCATCAAAAAAAGTGATTACGGCAAAGATCACCGACAGCACCACGAGCCATTTGATGAGTCCGAACAACAAGCCGGCCAG
>JAVIYP010000021.1:0-45077 GCA_031323845.1 Bacteroidales bacterium
TCTGTGGCTTTTTTCGACTTCTCGGAGTGGCCTCAACAAATAAACAATTAAACGATTAAACGATTCAACAATAGTTTTCTGACTTCTGACTTCTGACTTCTCTTTCTTCCTTCGAGCTTCCAGCTTCCAGCTTCGAGCTCCTTGCAGATTTCTCACTGCGTTCCCTTAGAACTCAGACCTCCTTGCAGATTTCTCACTGCGTTCGAAATAAACCTCTGACCGTTCTTTAATCGTTTCATTGTTAATTTACTAAGGCCGATGTACAGCCTGTTATTGAAGCCGATGTTGACCCTGGCCTGTTAAAATTACGCCGGCATTACGTCTGGGAAAACACATTCATCTTTGGCGTAACGCCATTATGTTCGGGAAAAATGCGTAATTTGGTCATTTGAATCTTAGCCAAAGATGCGGAAGACACAACCTGTAAAATTTATTTATTCCTGCATCCAGTGTGGGTGGGAACCGGACAGCACCACAGGCGTCCATTACCTTTGTCCCACATGCAGTGCAGAAAACACCAGGGACAAGCCCCCCTCCGGAACACTGAGGGTATTCTATGATTATCATTCATTGCGTTCACGCGGCATTACACTGGCCGGACTCAGGAAAAATGCTTTTCTTGACCTTCTTCCATTAAGTGATGCTGAGCATTTGCCCCCTTTGCGGATCGGCCAGACACCGCTCTATGAGTATCAGCCCGAAGAGGATTTACCTGTGCACCTCTTTCTTAAGGATGACAGTCAGAATCCAACTTTTTCGTATAAGGACCGTGCCTCAGCGGTAGTTTCGGCATTTGCGGCAGAGCATGGTTTAGAGGTCATAGTAACGGCATCAACGGGCAATGCAGGATCATCTATGGCTGGAATTTGCGCCGCACAGCGGCAAAAAGCAGTGGTTATGGTTCCTGAAACGGCTCCCATCGCAAAGATCAGCCAGGTATTGATGTATGGAGCAACCCTTGTGCCGGTTAAAGGGACCTACGATGATGCTTTTGAACTGAGTCTTGCTGCCACGGAAACCTTTGGGTGGTATAACCGCAACACCGGTTACAACCCCCTGACCATTGAAGGGAAGAAAACAGCTGCCTTTGAGCTGGCATACCAGATGAAGCACCGTAGCATTGACCGGCTGTTTATTCCGGTGGGCGACGGAGTGATCATTTCTGGGATATACAAAGGCTTCGAAGATTTACTGAAACTCGGACTCCTGGACGAAATGCCAGTACTGGTTGCCGTTCAGTCCGAACGAAGCGACAACCTGGTAAGGAATCTTGAACTGCCTGATTTTGAAGCCGTCCGGTCTGCCACCCTCGCCGATTCCATTTCTGTTGATGTGCCGAGAAACTTTTTTATGGCACGTCATTTTATTCATCAATACCACGGGGAGGGCATCACTGTTAGCGATGAGGAGATTCTTGAAGCATCTTCGAGGCTTTCGGCGCATTACGGAATTTTTGCCGAACCTGCCGCCGCCTGCGCGTTTGCAGGACTGCTTAAATATTTCAGGATGGGAAGGCTGGAGAACTCATCCAACAATGTGGTGATGCTTACCGGAAGTGGGCTGAAAGATCTGAAGAGCATTCAGCAAATCATCGCAGCACCTGAAGCCATTAACCCTGACATCGGGGAACTGAAAAAAAAGATGGAAACGGCATAGTCAGGTTGTTTTGCGGATATTTTGATCAGCACCTGCTTTGTGTATTAATAAACAAACCATTGTAGAATAATGATTACTCTTTCAATCAACGGCAAACAGGTCTCATACCGTGGCAACGGAGATGTTTCGCTGCTTCATTTTCTGAGAAACGACCTCAGTATCACTTCGCCCAAGGACGGTTGTTCAGGAGAGGGCAGTTGTGGAGCCTGCACCGTGGAGATCAACGGCCTGGCAAAACTGGCTTGCCGTACAAAAATGGAAGGCCTCAGCGGAGCCGAAGTCACCACTACGGAGGGTATGCCTTCTGAACTACGCCTGCTCCTGGGCAGCATGTTTGCCGAAAAAGGCGCCGTGCAATGCGGTTTCTGCAGCCCGGGGTTCATCATGCGGGCCAAAAAACTGTTTGCTTCCGCAACAATGCCTTCCCGCGATGACATCATCAGGCATATTAATCCCAACATATGCCGCTGTACCGGTTACATAAAAATTGTCGATGCCATCGAGGTTTCGTTGAAAAGTTTTTTCGATGAGAAAAACCATAAGGATACCGGTCCGGAAGCATCGGTAAAAGACGCCGGGGAACAGCCAGCCAGCCCTTCTGCGACCATTGGCAATGCTTATCCGAAATATCAGGCTGTAGATACTGCCTTAGGCAACAGGCCTTTTGTTGATGACATGTTTGTTGAGAGGATGCATTTTGGAGCACTTAAGTTCAGTGAACACCCCAGGGCTTTGGTCAAAAAAATCGATGATTCTGAAGCGAAGCAGCTGCCTGGCGTTGTGCGGGTGTTTACCGCAACCGACATCCCCGGTGCGCAGGTTACGGGTCTGATCGTTCAGGACTGGCCGCTAATGATTGCCGAGGGTCAGCATACCAACTGCATCGGCGATGTTGTGGCAGGAGTGGTTGCCGTCACCGAAGAAACCGCCCGCAAGGCGCTTGACCTGATCCGCGTGGAATACGAGGTACTGGAAGCGGTCACCGATATGCACGCAGCTGTAAAGCCCGGCAGCATCAACGTACACGCAGGAAAGTCGAACATTCTTGAAACATGCAGCATACGTTTTGGCGATGTGGAAGATGCTTTTAAACAGGCGGCCTTCACTTCTTCATCCGTTTATACAACACAGCGTATTGAACATGCCTTTCTGGAGACGGAATGTGCCCTTGCCCTTCCTGAAGAGCAAGGGTTAAGGCTTTACAGCCAGGGTCAGGGGGTTTATGTGGACAGAAAGCTTATTGCCCACATTCTGGCCATTGACGAAGACAGGCTGAAAGTAACCCAGGTACAGAACGGCGGGGGTTTTGGCGGCAAGGAAGATCTTTCAGTGCAGGGCCATGCCTGTTTGTTTTCCTACTTGCTGAACCTGCCCGTAAAGGTAAAGTTAACCCGTCAGGAATCCATGCGTATGCATCCGAAGCGCCATCCTGTCTGGATGGACATGCACCTGGCTTGTGATGCAGGGGGTAAGCTGACTGCCATCCGTTTAAACGCCATCGGTGACACGGGAGCGTATGCCAGCGTGGGAACCAAGGTGATGGAACGTGTCGTAGGTCATGCCACCGGGGCATACACCCTTCCGTCGGTCGACATACAGGCACATACGGTGTACACCAACAACATCCCCTCAGGTGCCATGCGGGGGTTCGGAGTGCCCCAGGTGGTGTTCGCCCTTGAGTCATGCATCGACGACCTGTGCCGGCAAGGGGGCTTCGACCGGTGGGAATTCCGCTACAACAATGCCCTCGAAGACGGTGCGGCCACAGCCACAGGACAGAAGCTCGAAGGTGTCGGCCTGAAGAAAACATTGCTCGCCGTAAAGGAGGACTTCCGGAAAGCAAGGCATGCCGGCATTGCCTGCGGCATAAAAAACACCGGCGTGGGCAACGGAATGATTGACGACAGTGAGGTAAAGATCGAATTTGTCTCAGAAAAAAAGATCATCATACACCATGGCTGGACGGAAATGGGCCAGGGCATCCACACCATGGCCATACAGTGCCTGCACGAGGAAACCGGCATAGAACCCTCCATAATGGAGGTAAACGTCTCCACCGAATCCGGCATCCCTACCGGCATGACCACCTCCTCAAGGGCCACAGCCCTATTGGGCAACGCCATTATCGACGCAGCAAAAAGAATCAACGAAGAACTGGAACGTGCCGGCGGGTCTCTGAAAGAACTCACAGGAAGAACATTCAAAGGGAAGTATCTCTGCAACTGGACATGCAAGCCTGGCGCCGAAACAGACGACCCGAAAATTCATTTTGCCTATGGCTATGCAACCCAGGTAGTGATTCTTGACGATGAAGGCAACATAAGCAAAGTTATTGCAGCTCACGATGCCGGAAAAATAATGAACCGCATGCTTTTTGAGGGACAGATTGAAGGCGCCGTGCATATGGGACTGGGCTATGCCCTCAGCGAAAACCTGTCCATGAAAGACGGACAGCTGTTAACAAGCAAATTCAAGGACCTGGGGATATTGAGGGCGAAACAGATGCCACCGGTTGAGGTCATCGGCATAGAAGAGACAGACCCCTACGGACCTTACGGAGCAAAAGGCATTGGTGAGATCGGCATGGTGCCTACCGCCGCCGCTGTAGCCAATGCTTATTATGCCTTCGACGGGAAAAAAAGATGCAACCTGCCGCTTGATCTGTAGCATCATCCCATCCAAATCAAAAATAATATCGAACGAACGAGTCAGTTATCATGAACATCCTTCTAAAAAACGCCACTTTCATTCACTGGGACACCCTTCATTTTGAAGCTGCTGATATTCTTGTTTCCGGCAAGAAAGATGGTGAGATCACATTAATGAAACCCGGACAGGCTGAAACCAGGGGCCAAAAAATCATCGATTGCAGCAACAAGCTGGTAACCAAAAGCTTTGCCGTTGGCCATCATCATGTTTATTCGGCCCTGGCCCGGGGCATGGCACCTCCGCCAAAATCACCGGAAAACTTCCTGGAAATTTTAAAATACATCTGGTGGACGCTTGACAAGTGTCTTGACGAAGAAAGCATAAGGTACAGCGCCCTGGTAACGGCGATGGCCGCCGCCAAGGCAGGAGCCACTTTTGTCATTGACCACCATGCTTCGCCGAACTGCATTGAAGGATCGCTGGATATCATCGCTGAAGCTTTCGACGAGGTTGGCGTAGGTCACCTGCTGTGCTATGAAATCACAGACCGTGACGGAACCGCCAGGGCAGAACAGGGGCTTGCAGAAACAGAAAGATACCTGGATAACAGACAAGGGCTCGTGGGACTGCACGCTTCGTTCACCGTGGGAAATGAAAGCCTGCGAAATGCCGTGGAAGTAATGCGGCGGTGCAATAGCGGCATTCACATGCACCTGGCCGAAGACAAATACGACCAGGAGCACTGTCTCCACGAATACTATCAGCGTGTTACCCACCGCCTGAATGAAGCCGGCGTGCTGGATTCACCCAAAACCATTCTGGTGCACGGGCTTCACCTGGACGACGAGGAGCGAAAGATCCTTGCAGAAAAGCCCTGCTGGCTGGCGCAAAACATGGAAAGCAACCTGAAAAACAAAGTCGGACTTTTTAAGGGCTGCCAGCTTGGCGGCAACATCATGCTTGGCACCGACGGCATGCACAGTGACATGCTGCGAAGTGCCAGGGCGGCTTTCTTTGCCGGTCAGATCGCCGACAACATCAACTTTAACAGTGCTTACCAACGTTTTCGAAATGTTCACCGCTATCTGAGCATGAATAATTTTTCCGGAGACGGCGACAACAACCTCGTTGTGATGGACTATGACAGTCCGACCGAGATCAACGGGCAGAACCTAACGGGTCATTTTGTTTTTGGCTGGGCCAGGGAGCATATTACGCATGTTATCGCCAACGGAAGATGTATTGTGGAAGACAGGGTGGTGCAGGGTGTTGACGAACAGGATATTTTGAAAGAATCAGCCATACAGGCAAAAAGACTGTGGCAGAGAATGGGCAGATAGTAAAAAGAAGCATTATATTTGCCAAAAAACAATAAGATAAGGTGTATAAGATCAACTCTCACATCAAGACCGACAGTGCTGAATACCGTGAGAATTTCAGTCAGTATTCGCTGATACTGGATAAGTACCGGCAGGTAATGCGTTCGGTAATGCAGGGCGGTCCAACAAAAGCGGTCGAGAAGCATCGTTCACGCAACAAGCTGCTGCCGCGCGAGCGCATTGACCTGTTGATTGATCCGGGCACGCCTTTCCTGGAGCTTTCTCCGCTGGCTGCCTACGGGCAATACGACAACAGTTTTCCATCTGCCGGCGTGGTGACAGGCATCGGTCTTATCCGGGGGCGTGAAACTGTTATAGTGGCTAACGATGCTACCGTCAAGGGCGGCACCTATGTCAAGGAGACCATTCGCAAGCATATCAGGGCGCAGGAAATTGCGATGCAAAACCTGCTTCCCTGCGTTTACATGGTGGATTCGGGTGGTGTGTTTCTGCCTGAGCAGGCAGAAGTGTTCCCTGACCGTGATGATTTTGGCCGCATTTTTTTCAACCAGGCCAGGCTGTCTGCCATGGGCTGCCCCCAGATATCCATTGTCATGGGATCCTCCACCGCGGGAGGTGCCTACATACCTGCTATGAGCGATGAGTGTATCATTGTCAAAAACCAGGGGACCATCTTTATCGGAGGCCCCCCGCTGGTAAAGGCAGCCACAGGAGAACTTGTCACCCCGGAAGAACTGGGCGGGGCCGAGGTACATACCACCAAGTCGGGTGTTGCCGATCATTTTGCCGAGAACGACCAGCATGCCATCTCCATTTGCAGAAGCATCTTTGAAACGCTCCCCCCTGCCGCAAAACAGGAGCTCGACATCAGGAAACCGGAAGAGCCTCTTTACGATCCCCGCGAACTGCCGGGCATCATTGAAGCAGATCCCAAAAAGCAATGCGACCCCTATGAAATCATCACGAGGTTAACCGACGGCAGCCGTTTTCACGAATTCAAGGCCAGGTACGCCACCACACTTGTAACCGGTTTTGCCCATATCATGGGATACCCTGTGGGAATCATTGCCAACAACGGCGTGCTCTTTGCCGAATCATCGCTCAAGGGAACGCACTTCATTGAGCTTTGCAACTTCAGGAAGACACCCATATTGTTCCTGCAGAACATCACGGGGTTCATGGTTGGAAAATCATACGAGACAGCCGGACTGGCCAGGGACGGCGCCAAACTGGTGCATGCCGTCGCCAATGCCTGTGTGCCCAAAATCACCATAATAACCGGCGGATCATACGGCGCAGGGAACTACGCCATGGCCGGAAGGGCTTTCGACCCCAACTTCCTTTTTATGTGGCCCGGGGCAAGGATTTCTGTAATGGGAGGGCAACAAGCAGCCAACGTGCTGGCACAGGTCAAAATCGATCAGCTGGAAGCCGCGGGAAAGAAGGTCGATATGGAAGAAATAGAGAAGATGCAAGCCGGCATCCTTAAAAAATATGAGATGGAGGGTTCCCCGTATTACAGCTCTTCAAGGCTTTGGGACGACGGCATCATTGAACCTGCACAAACACGGCAGGTGGTGGCACTGGCCATTGCCACTTCGCTGAACAAGCCTTTTGAAAAGCCACGAAGCGGGATCTACCGTATGTAAGTGCAGCGAACCCTGTTGTCCTGGTTTTGTCATGCTGTGATGTCAGCAGTTGAGATGCAGGCATCCTAATACAAAAAGGAAAAATAATGCCGAAATTTAATACCATAAGGTACTGTACAAAGGGCCATATTGCAGAGGTGAGCCTTGCGCGACCCGAAAAGCGCAACGCCATTGACGCCCGGATGGCTGCCGAGATCGTTGCCGCAATGGGACTGGCTGGCAGCTGTGAAAGCACGCACGTTGTGGTGCTTAAAGGCCTGGGTAAAGACTTTTGCGCCGGGGCAGACCTGCATTGGATGAACAGCAGTGGACACACAACAGACGAACAACCCGCCATGCTGTTGTCCAAACTTTTTGAAACGCTCTTCCGTTTCCCAAAACCCCTGGTGGCAGTCGTACACGGAAGTGCCATGGGTGGTGCGCTCGGACTGATAGCGGCAGGTGATTTTGTTTACGCAACCCGTGAAGCACGATTTGCATTCAGCGAGGTGCGCCTGGGCCTTGTCCCGGCAACCATTTCCCCTTTTGTGGTAAGACGTATCGGTGAGACCAGGGCACGCCAACTAATGCTAACTGGAGGCATTGTCGGTGCTGAAGAAGCCCTGCAGGCAGGTTTGGTTGACCGCATTTTCTCCGGGCAGGAAATAGAAGCGGAGACTGCCGCACTGTGCACAAAGCTCGCTGAAAATGCGCCTGTGGCAATGCAGACCTGCAAACAGCTTATAAGGTATGTCGCAGCACACGAACTGAACGATGATCTCCTTGCATACACTGTGCAAATACTTGAAAAAGTAAGAAACAGCGATGAAGCCCGTGAAGGCTTCCTTGCTTTCAAAGAAAAAAGAAAGGCGGTATGGGGCAGAAAACATACAACATAAATCACATCAACAAGGTATTGGTTGCCAACCGGGGAGAGATTGCCATCAGGATTTTTGAAAGCCTTCATCAGATGGGAATATGCACGGTGGCGGTTTATTCTGAAACAGACGCAGGGGCACCGCACAGCCGTATTGCCGCTGAACGTTATTTGCTGAAAGGCAATAAACTCTCCGACACCTACCTGAACATTGAGCAGTTGGTGAACATAGCCCTTAAGAGTGATGCTGATGCCATACACCCCGGTTACGGTTTTCTCTCGGAAAACCCTGATTTTGCAAAAGCAGTCACAGAGGCAGGACTGACTTTTATCGGACCTTCTGAAGAAGCCATTCGCCTGATGGGAAATAAAAAGCAAGCCAGGGAAATAGCAGCAGATCTTGGCATTCCTGTCATTGAAGGCGCCACGGGTGATATTAATGAACTGTTGAAAAAAAGCGGTGAACTGGGGTATCCGGTACTGGTAAAGGCAGCCGCCGGAGGGGGAGGTAAAGGAATGCGGATTGCCGGCAACGAACATGAACTTCATGAGGTTCTGGAGACAACACAAAGAGAGGCGCTGAATTATTTCGGTAACGGTGATGTATATATTGAAAAATACCTGCCTTCACCCAGGCATATCGAAGTGCAGATCCTGGCTGATCAACAGGGCAACGTACTCAGCCTTTTTGAAAGGGAGTGTTCCCTTCAGAGGAGGCATCAGAAAATAATTGAAGAGGCACCGGCGCCAAACATCAGCAGCAGGCTCCGCAAAGACATCACCGCTGCGGCCAAGAAACTTGCGGAACATATCAACTACCATAGTGCGGGTACCGTTGAGTTCCTGGTACAGGAAGACAGCTTCTTTTTTCTAGAAATGAATACACGTATTCAGGTAGAACATCCGGTAACGGAAATGATCACCGGACTTGACCTTGTCAAGGAACAGGTGCATATTGCAACCGGAAGGCCTCTTCCCTACCGGCAGCATGAGATCAGCATGAATGGCCATGCCATTGAAGCGAGAATTTATGCGGAAGACCCTGACAATGGCTTCCTGCCATCTCCCGGCAAGGTGCTCCTCAACATACCCCCTGAAGGCAAACGATTACGTATCGACAGCAGTCTGGATGGCCCGGGAGAGATCAGCAGCATGTTCGACCCAATGGTCAGCAAGCTCATCTTTCATGCCAACAGCAGGGAAACCGCCAGGAAAAAGATCATACAGCACCTGAAAGATTATGTGATCATTGGGGTGAAAACCAACATCAGCTTTTTGATTGATGTTCTGTCTTCAGAGGCTTTTGCCGGGGGGAACATACATACCAGGCTTATTGAAAATACTAAGCTTACCAGAAGCACAAGTCACACAACAAAGAACTACAGGCAGTTTCTGGCGATGGCATATCAGTTTATCTACACCGGAAATGCAACACAGCCGGGCAACACCTGGAAGCATATCGGACACTGGCGCCTGTTGCCTGACGCGCAATTGCAGGTTGACGGCGAAAGCATAACCCAGGGATACAATTATCATACGCCCTATGAGATGAGCATAGTGGAAAACGGCCAGCACAGGGTATTCAGACTGTTGCACAAAGATGAGCACAGCATGCATATTGAAGTGGACGGGACAAAGCATGCGCTGTACTACCTTGCCATCAACGGTGAGGTCATGTTTCAGTATGAAGGTGTTACCAGCAAGGTAAACCCGCAAAAGCATCTTGGCCGGGACGCTCTTACAGAGATCAATGAAAACCCAGAGCTTGAAGGCGAAAGTCTTGTCAGGGCACCCATGCACGGCACCGTTATTAAAGTATTCGTCAATGCTGGCGACGCCGTGAACAAAGGCGACACACTGCTGATCCTGGAGTCGATGAAAATGGAGAATAAAATTACATCAACGGCAAAGGCGTATGTAAAAAAAGTAGACGTGTCAGCAGGTGATATGGTTGCCAACAACACTCTGCTTGTCCATCTTTCCAACAAACTCGTATAAGTAGTTTACTTCCCAATAAAGAAATTTTTATACTTTTACAGAACCGAAACATTAGTTTTGTTGTTTATCGTCATATGTTTTTTCTTAATTGATTATTGATGACAACCAGTCCAGTATTAACAGAAGCCCACGAAGAGCTTAGGAATAAGGTGCGGGCATTTGCAGAGAACGAGGTGCTTCCTGTTGCTGCACAGTTAGATGAAGGTGAAATTTTTTCCACAGAGCTCACGGCCCGTATGGGTGAGATGGGCTTTTTTGGAATTCAGGCCCCAAAGGAGTATGGCGGTCAGGCCTTAGACACACTGTCTTATATTATTATTGTCGAAGAGCTGGCCAGGGTCGACAGTTCTCAGGCAGCCACGGTAGCTGCTGTAAACTCACTGGGGATTGCTCCCATCCTGAAATACGGAACAGAAGAACAAAAAAAGCGTTTTATACCGCCGCTATGCACCGGAAAAATGACCTGGGCATTTGGTCTCACTGAAGAAAATGCCGGTTCGGACGCCATGGGTTCCGAAACCACGGCGCGGCTTGAAAACGGTTACTGGGTAATTAACGGGGAAAAAATGCACATCACCAACTCGGCATCCGAAATATCCGGGGGGGTTACTCTGCAGGCCGTGACGGGAGAACTCAAAGGAAGAAAGCAGCTATCAGCCATCATTGTTGAACGTGGCACCCCGGGTTTTACGACTGAACGCATGACCGGAAAAATGATGTGGCGCGCAAGCGATACCGGCAGGCTCTTCTTCAACAACTGCAAAGTGCCCGCCGAAAATATACTTGGCGAGCCGGGGCAGGGTGGCCGCATTATGCTCAACACACTCGATTCAGGCAGGCTGTCGATTGCCGCCCTAGGGTTAGGTTTGGCGCGCGGGGCCATGGAGGCTTCCGTCAGGCATGCCCAGAACAGGGTCCAGTTCGGAAAACCGATTTCAAAGTTCCAGGCTGTAAGCTTCAAGCTTGCCGACATGGACATGAAAATTGAACTGGCAAAAAACACCTTGTACAATGCTTGCTGGCGTAAGGAAAACAACATGCAGTTTGCAAGAGAGGCTGCCATATCCAAGTTATATACCTCGGAAATTGCCCGTGAAATTGCCGATGAAGCCGTACAGATCCATGGCGCTACCGGCCTCTTCAAGCCCCACCAGATCGAAAGATTTTACCGCGACCAGCGACTGTTGCAGATCGGCGAGGGCACCTCAGAAATACTTCGTCTGGTAATCAGCAGATACCTCGGGCTGTAATACCCCGAAACACCCCGATTTCTGAAAGGGCACTGGCCCTTTCAGAAGAGGCAGATAGTAACCAGTCAACCAGCCCCCATGGAAGAAAGGAAAAAAGATCATATTGCCCTGGCTTTTGAATCACAAACCCCCGGTGCAACCCTGGATCAGCGGTTCATTTATGAACCCATGCTCAGTGCTCACCCTGATAGCAAAAGCGTTCCCGAAACTGACTTTCATGGCAAGATGCAAAAACTGCCTCTCTGGGTGTCGAGCATGACCGGCGGAACACAGCTCGCAGGCACCATTAACCGGAACCTTGCCCGTGCGTGCCAAGAATTCGGCATGGGAATGGGGCTCGGGTCCTGCCGCATCATCCTTGATGATGACAAACACCTTCCGGATTTTGACATGCGAAGCATCATCGGTGACGACCTACCCTTATGGGCAAACCTGGGCATTAACCAGGTGGAGACGCTGTTGCTGAACAAAGAGGCCGGCAAGATCACCAAGCTGCTGGAAAAACTTCGTGCCGACGGACTGATTATCCATGTTAACCCTCTCCAGGAATGGTTTCAGCCTGAAGGTGACCGGCTGCTGCGACCGGCCATCGACTCCGTCACAGAATTGCTTGATCAGGCTGACTTTCCTGTAATGGTCAAAGAGGTTGGACAGGGCATGGGTTACGAAAGCCTGAGGGCGCTGCTCAAACTGCCACTGACAGCCATCGAATTCGGAGCATTCGGCGGAACCAATTTCGCTAAAGTGGAACTTCTCAGAAATAACGAGCAACCCGCCGAACTGTTTGAACCTCTCTCATTCATCGGACACGATGCATACCAAATGCTGGAAGCCGTCAATACCATTGCTGAACAGGAAGCGGAAAGCATACAATGCAAACAACTCATCATTTCCGGCGGTATTAAATCGTTCCTGGATGGATATTACCTGATAAAAAAGTCGAAAATACCTGCCATTTACGGACAAGCCTCCACCTTTCTGAAGTATGCCAGAGAAGACTATCAGCCGCTGCAGGAATTTGTAAAACACCAGATCCGGGGATTGCAAATGGCTTATGCTTTTCTCAGGATAAGAGCTTAAGCGATGCTGCGCTCAGGATAAGCCTCAACCATTAATGATCATGAATGTGCGCCAGGAAATCATCAAAGGGTTTTCAAAAAAAACAACCAGGGAGAAGCTTGAACTGGTGAGCCGGTTCTTTGATGACCCTGAGAAAGCCGTACAGCTGCTCAACTCTTTCATATACCGGGATGAAGACATTCAGGCCATTTTGTCTCAGATCAGTGAAAACACCATTTCCAACTATCCCCTGCCCTATAATGTAGCACCAAACTTTCTCATTAACGGGAACATCTATATGATTCCCCTGGTTACAGAAGAAAGCTCTGTGGTTGCCGCGGCCTCTGCTGCAGCCCGTTTCTGGGCCGAAAGAGGGGGGTTCAGGGCAAAAGTGCTCAGCAATCAGAAAAACGGACAGGTGCATTTTTTATATACAGGCGACAGGCAAAAGCTTGCCTCAGCCATGCCTGAGATCAAACAGTTTTTATTGGAGCACCTCAAGCCGGTTACCTCCAATATGGAGGCACGCGGCGGAGGCATCCTCGATATCGGGCTCAGGGATCTCACTCAGGAAATAGCGCATTATTTTCAATTGCACCTGGCTTTTAACACGATGGATGCCATGGGTGCAAACTTCATCAACTCCTGCCTCGAAGCCTGCGCTGAAGGTCTTAGGCTTTGGCTTGATTCACAGGAAGGCTTCAGCCCGGATGATTTTGATCCCGTAATGTCCATCCTTTCCAATTACAACGATAAATGCCTGGTTGAAGCGTCCGTAAGTTGTGCTGTAAAAGACCTTGAAGGTGCTGCGGGTCCCATGCCGGCCGGGGAGTTTGCCAGCCGCTTTGCACTGGCCGTTAAGATGGCCGACACAGATGTGTCGCGTGCAACCACCCACAACAAAGGCATTATGAACGGTGTGGACGCCGTTATACTGGCTACCGGAAATGACTTCAGGGCCATTGAGGCCGGTGCGCATGCCTGGGCGGCACGCAGCGGGAGGTACCGTTCACTTAGTGACGTCAGCATTGACGACGGAATTTTTTCGTTCAGACTGACCATGCCTATGGCCCTCGGAAGCGTTGGAGGACTTACCGGCATCCATCCGCTGGCGGCCCTTTCCTTGCAGATGCTCGGCAATCCTGGTGCCAACGAGCTGATGATGATCGCTGCCGCAGCAGGACTGGCGAACAATTACGCCGCCGTCAAGTCACTCACCACCACAGGAATACAGGCAGGACACATGCGCATGCACCTTTCAAACATCATCATGCAACTCAATGCCACCCCAGGGGAGGCAGCCAGAATTAAAGACCATTTCAAAGACAAAAAAATCTCACACCAGGCTGTGTCATCTTACCTGCAGTCAATAAGATGACCTTTAGTGCGACTCATTCATGACGCATCATAAACATGAAGCATTTTACTGAGCATAAGGTCGGTCAGCAGAAAGAAACGCCCTCAGAAAAGCATTTCCGGGCCAATGCGAAGCTTATGATCAGCGGAGAATACCTCGTCCTGGCAGGAGCGAAAGCCCTGGCCATGCCAGTAGGCTACCATCAGTCGCTGATCGTTAAGCCGGCCGGAAATGGTAGTCCCCCGCTACGGTGGCGCTCTTTTATTCAAGGGTCGCCATGGCTTGATATATCCTTTGAAGGCGCTCACCTGGAAGTTAAAGGCGCACCATCGTCAAAAACTGAAAACGCAGTGCATTTCGGGTATTTGAGGAAGGTGTTGATGGCTGCACGATCCTTAAATCCTGTTTTTCTTGCGGGAAATGAATGCTGGGATGCCCAAAGCGACATCAGTTTCAACATTTCCTGGGGGCTTGGCAGCAGTTCGTCGCTGATCTCAAATATAGCCGACTGGGCCGGGGTAAACCCGTACGCTCTGTTGTTCAGCATTTCTTCCGGATCGGGCTACGATGTCGCCTGCGCCCGCAGCGACACCCCCATTCTTTATACGTTCAAAGGACGGAAGCAGGACCCGGCGGTAGAGGCTGTTCACTTCAACCCCCCGTTTTCCGACCAGCTCTATTTTGTTTACCGGGGAAAAAAACAAAGCAGCGAACAAAGCCTCAGGGATTTTCGGGCCGAAAAGGTCAAGCCCGAAGATGTGGCGCTCATTTCCGGCCTTTCCGGGAACATGGCCTCCGCATCAAATCTGAAAGACTTCCAGGAGATGATCAGGGAGCATGAAAACCTTATCTCAGCTTACATTCAGCAGACTCCTGTAAAAAAAATGCTGTTCGATGAGTTCCCGGGTGAGGTAAAATCACTAGGGGCCTGGGGCGGTGACTTTATGCTGGCAGCATCAGCCGTTGCACCGGATGAGATTATTGCCTATTTTAGCCAAAAGGGATTTGGAACGGTCATCCCGTTCCGGAACATGATGATCCACAAAAAGAATTACTAATGACGAATCCAACTGTTGACATCATAAACAGCAAAGCGGCAGGAAGGGTTTGCTGGGAAAGCCCTGCAAACATAGCCCTGATAAAATACTGGGGTAAACTCCACGAACAAATCCCCATGAACCCAAGCATCAGTTTTGTTTTGCGCGACAGTGTGGTAAAAATATGTTTGGATTACGACATTGACCCCGGCAGGAGCTTTGGCCTTAACAGCTTCCAGCTCAACGGCACAGAGAATGAAGTCTTTTCAAAGCGCATTGAAAGCTATCTTAAAAGGCTGCAATCCTTGTTCCCTTTTCTGAAGCACACCCGTCTGAGAATAGAAAGTCACAGCACCTTTCCACATTCAGCGGGCATAGCCTCCTCAGCTGCCGCATTCAGTGCACTGGCCCTGTGTATTTGCAGTGTGGAATCGAAGTTACAGGGTGGCATACACGACGAAAAATTTTACAGCAAGGCGTCTTTCATGGCCCGTTTGGGCAGCGGAAGTGCCTGCCGCTCACTATACAGCGGCATGGTGCTGTGGGGTGCCAGCGATAAAATCCCCTACTCATCTGACGAATATGCCATCAGGCTTGACGATGCGCGTATTCACCCACTTTTCATGACATTGAAGGATGCCGTACTCATTGCCGACGACAGCAAAAAGGAGGTCAGCAGCTCCCAGGGTCATGCCCTGATGGAACACCATCCATACCGCCAGGAGCGCATCATGCAATCCAGGTCCAATTTAAGCAAATTGTTGCTGGCGATGGCCGGGGGCAACACCAGCCTCTTTGCTGAAGTTGTTGAAAACGAAGCCCTTAGCCTGCACGGCCTGATGATGTCGTCAAACCCACCCTACATACTGATGAAACCCAGCACCATCAGTATGATGGAGAAGATCAGGTTGTTCCGCAAAGAAAATGAAACGGATATTTGCTTTACACTGGACGCAGGTCCGAACATTCACCTGCTCTATTTTGAAAAGGATGCAGCCATTGTCACCCGGTTTATTCGTGAAGAGCTCGCTCCCCTGTGCCGTAACGGCCGGTGGATCAATGATGCCATGGGCGACGGGCCGAAATGTCTGATATCAGAATAATCCATGAAGGAACCCGCAAAGAGATACCACGCCAAGCTCCTGCTTTTTGGCGAATACAGCCTGATGGTTGGGTCAGGGGCGCTCAGTATCCCCTTTCGCAGGATGGAAGCACGGCTGCTTTTCCCGGCATCAGGCATGTCGGAAGCTGAGCTGCGCACTGCCCATAACTCGAACATACAACTGCGTTCCTATCTGTATTTTCTTGCCGATTTGAGCAAGGAATGGTCCGGCGGTTTTGATATTGACCGGATGCATTCCGACCTGGACCGCGGGCTTTACCTGCAGTCAAACATTCCCTCAGGCTATGGCCTGGGCAGTTCAGGCGTGCTTGTGGCCGCCGTATTTGACCGGTTCGCCTTGGATAAACCCGCCAGGCATCAGTTGCAGCATCCTGAAGCGCTGAACACCCTGAAAACAACTTTTGCCCGCATGGAAAATTTTTTCCACGGCAGCAGCTCAGGCCTCGATCCCCTGATCAGCTTTCTTGACGAGGCTTTGCTGATCGGAAATGACAACCGGCTTGCCCTCCTTCCTGACCCTCTGCAACTTGCCTGTGCCAAAGGAGGGTTTTTTCTGCTGGATACCCGCCTGTCACGTAATACAGCGCCACTGGTCGCATCCTTCAAAGAGAACTATAAAAAAAGCGCGTTTCGAAAAATATTCCAGGAATCCTACATCCCAGCCAACAACAAGTGCATTGACGCTCTGCTGGAAAACAGCGACAGACTCCCCGAAACCATGCACAGTTTGTCTGACCTGCAACTGCGCTACTTCAGGGAAATGATTCCCGAAGCCTATCACGCCACCTGGACCGACGGTTTGTCGTCAGGCGTCTTCAGCCTGAAACTGTGCGGTGCAGGCGGAGGAGGATACCTGCTGGGTTTTACCGAAAACCTGCAACTTCTTGCACAAAAACTCCACAGGTGGGAAGATCGTATATTCGTCCTTGATTGAATACCGGAACATGATGCCTGAACACCAACATCGCCTGAACGGAAGGGCATAAATAATTGTATGAACCACCCAAAAGCAAGGGTGAGTGTACGGTCTTATTGATTAACTTTGCAGAGATAGCAGTAAAATTTTAATATTATGGATTTCAGTATTTTACATATAATCGGATACGTTGCATCAATAATCATCGCACTGAGCATGACGATGAGTTCCATTGTTAAATTCCGGATTATTAATCTGGCGGGGGCCAGCCTTTTCTGTGTTTATGGCATATTGATCGGGGCATTACCCGTTGCCCTGCTCAACGGGTTTATTGCGATAGTGGACATTTATTATCTGGTCAGGATCTTTTCTCAAAAGGAGGCTTTCGATATTCTCTGGGTGAGAAGCGATAATAAATACCTTCTGCGTTTCCTGGATTTCTATCAGCAGGATATTGTAAGGTTCTTTCCCGGCTTTACCTACCAGCCGGAGCGAAACACCCACAGCTTTTTTATTCTGCGCAATATGGCTGTGGCAGGGCTCTTCCTCGGGAGGCGCGAAAACAGCGACATCCTCTATGTAGCGCTCGATTATGTCATCAGCGAATACCGCGATTTCAAAAACGGCAAGTTTATTTTTCATCGCCTTCAGGACAAAATTATTGACGATGGATTCCGGAAGATCATCACCCGTGGACATACCTCTCAACATAAAAGATACTTAAAAAAGTTGGGCTTCAGGGAGCTTGAAAATGGTTGTTTTGAAATGAAGCTTCCGGAGAAAAAGAAGACCGGCACAATTTAGTCTGCAAGGAACCCCGTCTTGCAGGATTTTTACTTCACTATGTCTGAACCAGTTAAATTTTCCCGGCATTTATGGCAAACCGCTTGGTCTTTTTTAGCTATATTTGCGGCTTATGTTGCCTTTTAACTCAAGTATTCACTAAGTTCTCTCAAAATGAAAAAACGTTTCCTTACTTACTGTTTTCTTTTGGTGGTATTTGTTTCCCATACCATCGCACAATCAAACTGGACTCCTATTGGCAGTGAATTGCCAAAAGCTGCACAGGTGGAACTCGTCAGCAGCAACATCCAGGAAAACATTATTCACCTGTCGCTGGACGGCTTCAAGCAGGTGCCCCTTGAGACACCCAGAGGCACAGCTATGAAAATTTCTGTTCAGGGTGGTGTTCAGCTCTTTGAAACGGGGATGCCCGATTTGTCAAAAGTGGTGAGATCAATCATCATTCCTGACCTGGATGCGATGCAGCTCACTATTCTTGATGCAAAATACACAGAATTTGAAAACATTGAGATAGCTCCCTCAAAGGGACATTTCAACCGCAACATAAGGCCCGAAGATGTTCTGTTCGTTTACGGAGATGCCTACACCACAGATGCTTTCTGGCCAGGTCAGCTGGCTAGCCTGGAAGACCCGTTCATCATGAGGGATTTTCGCGGCCAAAGCATTTCGTTCTATCCGTTTCAGTACAATCCGGTAACTAAAACACTGAGGGTGTACACAGATATTGTTGTGGAGGTGAAATCTACCGGCAAGGAAGGCCTGGAACCGCTTGTGCGCAAAAGCGAAGAGATCAGGATAGAGAGAGAGTTTGGAAGGGTGTATGAACGCTTTTTCCTTAACATGCAGCAAGCATCCAAATCGTACCCCATGCTTGAGGGCGAAGAAGGCAGCCTGCTGATCATTGCGTTTGATGCTTTTATGGAGGCTATGCAGCCGTTTGTGGACTGGAAGCGAACCATAGGCCGCAGAACCGAGATCGTGCCAAAGTCTGTGGCAGGTGCCAATGCCACTGCCATCAAAAATTTTGTTGCCAGTTACTATGCAGAAAACGACGACTTTGCCTATCTCCTTCTGGTTGGCGACGGCCCGCAGATACCGCCCATGTCCACCTCCAATGGTCATTCTGACAATGCCTACGGTTTCCTGGTGGGATCAAACTCATACAACGACATTTTCGTAGGCCGTTTCTCAGCTGAAACGGTGGCGCATGTGGAGACACAGGTGCAACGCATGATTGAATACGAAAGAGACCTTGACGAGAGTGACACCTGGTTAAGTACAGGTATCGGTATTGCTCGCAATGAAGGCACAGGTTCAGGACATCATGGCGAGAACGATTATGTGCATATGGATTTTGTCAGGGACACCCTGCTCAATTACACCTATGATGTGGTTCACCGGAATTATGACGGGAATGTGCCCGGCGTGCCCAACACCACAGCTGCACAAATCAGCGCAAACATCAATGCCGGGGCATCTACCATCAATTTCTGCAACCACGGATCGGTAACAGGCTGGAGCGTGGCAGGGTACAACATCAACCATGTTAACCAGCTCACCAACATCGGCAAACTGCCTTACATACAGTCTGTAGCCTGCGTAAACGGTAACTTTGTAAACAATTTCTGTTTTGCGGAAGCCTGGATGCGGGCCACACACAACGGTCAGCCGACCGGTGCTGTCGGAATTATGGCCGCAACGATCAACCAGCCCTGGCAGCCCCCCATGTGCGGCCAGGACGAGATGGTAAGCATCAAAACGGAAGCCAGCATCCCGCACGGATCTACCATCAAGAGAACCTATGGCGGTATTTCCATCAACGGAAGCATGTTTATGATTCCTCAATATGGGACACAGGGCATCCGGACTCACGAAACCTGGATCCTTTTTGGAGACCCGACCCTGATGGTAAGGACTGCAGCTCCTCAACCGTTTCAACCCGACTATAACCCCGTTGCCCTGATCGGATGGAGCTCCTTTACCGTATCCGGCCTGGATGATGGCGCAGTAGTTGCTTTTACCGTGCCAAATGGAGAAGGTGAGGTGGAGATCCTGGGAACCGCCACCGCTGCAAATGGCGTTGCCACTGTGGTATTCGACCAACCGCTCAGCGAACCGGCCATGGCAACACTGGCCATTACCGGATTCAATAAAATCACCTACATCAACGAAGAAATAAGCGTCATTCCCCCGGAAGGACCCTATGTGCTGCTCAGTAGTTTCGACATAGCAGGCGAAACATATTACAACGAAACCATTAGCTTTAACCTCGAACTTGAAAATGTGGGCATTCACACTGCCGAAGACCTGGTCGTTATCCTTTCTTCGGATGATGAGTACGTCCATATCCTGGAAGGCACCTACAACTGGGGCGACCTGCAGGAATACACCAGCGAAGCGCGCACCGGCCTCTTCCAGGTACACATCGACAAGAACATCCCCGACCAGCACAAACCGGTGTTTGAGCTGACCTTTATGGATGCTGCTGAAGACCTCTGGTATGGCACTATGAATTTTACCGCCAGTGCACCCAATTATGAAATTCTCTCGGTTATTGTTGACGACGAAGCAACCGGCAACAACAACGGCACCCTGGATCCCGGTGAAATTGCACACCTCCATATAACCGTCAAAAACACTGGTCATGCCGGCATTACAGAGCTGATGGCAAGTGGCACCCCGCAAACAGACAACCTCGTGTTTCTGGACGAATATGTCACTGTGGGCGATCTGGAAACCGGCGAGGAAAAAACAGTGGTGATCACCGTTATGGGAAGCCATTTATCGCTTCCTGAAACAACCGAAATATTTACACTGGACCTTTTCAAAACAGACTATCTCAACGAAAATGAGATAAGCCTTGTAGTGGGCATACTTCCTGTATATCTTATGGGGCAGGATAATTTTGTGATGTCGTGTTTCGGTAAGTTTTACGACTCCGGCGGTCCCGACGGCAATTACTCAGCCAACGACGACCACCTGGTGACCTTCTACCCTGCACATCCCGGAAATCAGTTGCATTTCGTTTTTGATGCGTTTCATATAGAAGAAAGCAACAATTGCCAGGGTGATTTTCTCAGAATCTATGACGGTCCCAACACTTCCTGGCCACTTATTGGAACGTATTGTGGTGAAAACAGTCCCGGTGCCTTCACCAGCAGCAATTCACAAGGTGCTGTAACATTCCGCTTCAAGTCAAACACATCCAACACCTTCCCGGGCTGGGAAGCAAGATTCTACTGCACCGACCCCCCGCTTGTTTTCGAAAACATCAGTGCCTATCCCCAGGATATCTGTGAAGGAAGCCAGGCACAGCTGTCGGCTATGTCAACCGGCGGTGGAGACCACCTAAGCTTCCTCTGGTCACCGGCCGAAAGCCTCGACAATCCGAATATTCCAACACCGGTTGCATCTCCGGCTGAAACAACGGAATATACCCTGGAGCTTTCAGACGGTGAAACCACAATTTCTGAAACAATCACCATTTACGTCCATCCCTATCCTTCAGTGTCTTTGGGCGACACCATTTACGCCAGCATTTACGAACCGGTAATCCTGGATGCCGGCAACGGAGACCTGGAGTACCTTTGGAGCGACGGTTCCACCGGGCAATACCTGACCGTAAATTATCATGACTATATGAGCAGCGTCGTAAACATTTCTGTCGTTGTCACCAATCCCTACGGTTGCTCCGATGAGGACGAAGTGGTTATCATATTTGAAGAAGGCGATGTGTTTATGGTAAGCTTCATCGTTACCGATGAATTTGACCAACCCGTCACGGATGCCGTTATCACATTGGGCACTGACACCAACGAGGCAGGAGACTATGTCTTTATGGTGCACGAGCCCGGCAATTACAGCTATACCGTAAGCAGGACCTGTATGTTAACAGCCGTGGGTGAAGCGCTCATTGAAGACGATAAAGAGATTGATGTTCAGCTTAATGAACTTGTTGGAGATGCCAACGGAGACGGCCAGGTGAATATTCTTGATGTGATTACGATAGTTAACTATTTCACCGGCGTAGAGGATGAGGTGGCTTGTTTTGATAACGCCGACGCCAATAATGATGGAGTCATCAATATTCTTGATATCATCATCATTACCAACATCTTCTCAGACAGCAAAGACCTGAGGTTTGCAATGCTGACCTCAGAAACTGCCGGTCTTAGAACAGACGGTTCAGGTATAAGCCTGCAAAGCGACGGAACACTTGCCGGCCTTCAGTTTGAACTGCAGGGTACTGCGCTTGGCGATCTGAAGATGGAGCTTGTCTCTTCTGATCATGAGATAGTGTATAACTACACTAACGGAAGAATTAAGGCAATGATCTTTAGCATGAACAATACGCCGCTGCCTGAGGGTGATGTCCGTATCGTAAACTTCAACAAGCACATTCAAGATATTCAATGGATTGAGGCTATGGCGGGTAACCTCATTGCAGAGGAAGTGCCGCTGATGCTGTATCATGAGGTGACGACAGACCTGACTGAACATCATGAGCCTGTGTTTAAGCTTTATCCGAATCCTGTCCGTTCAACGCTGCATGTTGAATCAAATGAAACCATCAGGCAGATCCGGATAATCGATCTTAACGGTCAGCTTATACAGTCGTACCCGGTCAACAACCGGAGCATAGAATTGAATGTCAGCGAATTATTCACAGGCTTGTATTTCGTTGAAATCTTTACCGACACCGGTGTGACTACAAGGAGGGTTCATATCATACGGTAATTTCACAGAAAAACCCATGTTTTTTTTAAAAAAAAGGAGACGCTAATGTCTCCTTTTTTTACTTTTACAAAACAACCAAAACCATCACTCTTATGAAAAGAAACATATGTTTTTTCACACTTATTTTGTTGTTTTCACAGGTCAATGCCCAGTTTTCGATGGAAGCCCAGCTCCGACCGAGGGCTGAGTTCAGGGACGGCTACCGGCTGCTGCCGGCTGAAGACAGCAAACCTGCCGGCCAGGTGAACCAGCGAACACGGCTAACGCTCAACTACAAGCATGAAGACAGGATCTCCGCCGGCATATCCATTCAGGATCTGCGCATCTGGGGACAAGACCCGCAAATGACCACCGAGCCATCCTTTGGTCTTTATGAAGCCTGGGTTGGCCTTCAGTTTACCGATCAGATAAGCATTAAAGCCGGGCGGCAGGAACTGAGGTACGACAACCAGCGACTGCTCGCCATCAACGACTGGGCGCTCACAGGCCGCACCCATGATGCGCTCTTGTTTCAATATGTTTCAGCCGGACCGGCAAAAACCCGGCTGCACATCGGCAGCGCTTTCAACCAAAGTCATAACAGGCTGTTTGGCACCGACTACGAGGTAAACAATTACAAAATCCTCAACTTCATCTGGTTCAATACAAACCTGTCTTCTTCAACAAACACATCATTACTGGCCATAGCCGACGGTTACCAGCACCCAAATAAGCCGGAAGAGTTAAACGTGCGGTTTACCTGGTCGGGATTCCTTACCTATCAGACCGGGGCGTTGCAGCTGCGCCTCAACCCTGCATACCAACATGGAAAAACCGTTACGGGACAAGGCATCAGCGCTTTTTATTTCATGACAGAAGCCGACTACAGCTTCACCGGCAGAATCCGTTCAACGCTTGGAATTGAATTGTTTTCCGGCAATGATGCCGGTGATCCGGGAGATAAGTTCAACGCGTTCAGTGACCTCTATGGCGTAGGACACGGCCGAAACGGTTTCATGGACTATTTCACCAGCTTTCCGGCCCATACGAACAACGCAGGGCTGATCAACCCATTTATCAGAAACAACTTCCGGCTCTCTGAGCAATGGCTGTTGTCGGCAGACCTTCACCTGTTCTTCCTTCAAAACAATTATATTCACCAGGGAGAGATCGTTGACAACTATCTGGGTACAGAGATTGACTTCACACTGAACTACAGCTTCAACAGCTTCACGAGGATCATTATGGGCTACAGTATGATGTTCGGAACGGAGTCCATGGAAGCCATCAAAGGGGGCAGCAAAGACGAATTGGCACATTGGGCTTTTGTTATGATAAGGATGACGCCCAAGTTCCTGTAGGCTTTAAGCGTTCAGGAACAACAACGTAATCCATAAAAAAGGAACAGTCTTAAAACAGCAGGTTCCAGTAATATCTCCATTCAGTAAAAGGATTTGTCATAACGTAAAAATGTTCTTATATGGCCGTACTTGTCAGTAATGCTTTTATTGTGAATGCAGAAGAGAGTTTTCACGCCGACATTCTTATTGAAGATGACAAGGTGAAATCCATTGCGAAGGGCATCAGGGCGGACTCCCGTAAAGAGCTCATTCACCTTGATGCTTCCGGTAAGATTGTGATGCCCGGCGGCGTCGATCCACATGTGCACATGCAGTTACCTACAGGCGCCGGTTATTCGTCCGATGACTTCCTTACAGGCAGCAGGGCTGCTCTTAAAGGCGGCACCACTACCCTGATTGACTTTGTGACCCCAAAGCGGGGACAGTCACTCACAGAGGCGTTAGCCGGGCGAAAGAAAGAAGCAACGAACTGTCTGACAGACTATAGCTTTCATATCAGTCCGGTTGAATGGCGCAGTACTACGGCAGACGAGATCAGGGAATGCATCAGCATGGGGTATCGTTCCTTTAAGATTTATATGGCATACAAAGACAGCATCGGTGTCGGCGGAGAAGTCATTGAGAACGTTATGCGGGTGATTGCCGGTTCGGGAGCTTTGGTGATCATGCATTGCGAAACGGGTGATGAAATAGAGGAAATGCGGCAACAGCTGGCAAACCAGGGTAAGCTGAGCCCAGCATCACATCCCTTATCCCGCCCGCCGCATACGGAAAGCCGTGCTGTTGAGCAAGCCATCAGGCTGGCCGGTAAAACAGGTTGTCCGTTATACATTGTTCATGTTTCCACTGCCGAATCGGTGGAACTCATCCGTAAGGCCAGGATGGCCGGACAACAAGTAATGGGAGAAGCCTGTCCGCATCATTTGCTGCTAGATGAATCGCTTTACGACAAGCCTTTTGAGGAGTCTGCACCCTACGTAATGAGTCCGCCTCTGCGCAGCCGGAGACACAGGGATGCCCTCTGGCAAGGACTGAAGGATGGTACCCTGCAAACCGTTGGCACCGACCATTGTCCCTTTTTAATGAAACAAAAGGCACTGGGACGTCATGATTTCCGGAAGATAGCCAACGGTGCGGGAGGTGTCGAACACCGTCTGAGCCTGCTTTACACCTATGGTGTCCTGAGGGAAAAGATAAGCCTGCAGGAACTGGTAAAGCTGTGTTCAACCAATCCGGCTAAAATTTTCGGTCTCTACCCAAAAAAAGGAGTTATTGCCGAAGGCGCTGACGCCGATCTTGTGATCTGGGATCCAAAAAAACAACAAACCATATCAGCAAAAAGCCACCACCAGAACTGCGACCATAACATCTATGAAGGATTTAAAACCACCGGCTATCCGGAGCAGGTGATCCTAAAAGGAAGGTTGCTGTGATTTCTGACCGATAATTAGCACACCCAGTTTATTATTTCATACCGGCCAAACGCTTTTTCAGACCATTACGGCCTGCAGGCAGCATGTGCAGACGCCGTCAGACGAAGCGTAAGTGTTAGAATAAAGCAGGATACGTTTTTAAAAGCGTGTTACACCAGGTTGGCGAACCCCATGAATGCCAGTGCCAGTATTCCGGCCACTACCAGTGCTGCCGGTGCACCCCGCATTCCTTTGGGCACATCCATCAGGTCGAGGTGTTCGCGGATACCGGCAAACAGGATGATGGTCAGGGCAAAGCCCAGGGCGTTACCAATGGCAAAAACCACAGCTTGCAGCAAATGGAAACCGAAATCGTCACGGACGGCCAGTATGGTTACACCCAGGATAGCACAGTTGGTAACGATCAGGGGAAGGAAAATGCCCAGTGCCTGGTACAGGGCCGGACTCACTTTTTTCAGGATCAGCTCTACCATCTGTACCAAAGAGGCTATTACGAGGATATAAGAGATGGTTTGCATGTACTCAATATCGAGCGGCACCAGGATAAAGTTATAGATAAGGTAGGTGACCAGGGTGGCCAGGGTCATTACAAACATGACCGCGCCCGACATGCCCACGGAGGTGGAGACTTTGGCTGAAACACCAAGGTAGGGGCAAATACCCAGAAACTGTGCCAGCACAATATTGTTTACAAATACGGCTCCGATAATAATAATGATATATTCCATGATATATTCCTCCTATTCAAGTCTCTTTTTAACAATGTTATTCAGTGCCACCAGGTAGCCGAGGCCGATGAAAGCCCCGGGGGCCAGTACAAACACGAGCATTCCGTCGCCGGGGAAGAGCGTCATGCCGAAAAATTCGCCTGCACCAAGGATCTCCCTCACTCCTCCCAGCAGGGTCAGTGCAAAGGAAAATCCCAGGCCCATGCCGAGACCGTCAACAATGGCGCTGCCGGTGTTGTTCTTGCTCGCAAAGGCTTCTGCACGACCCATTACCAGGCAGTTGACCACGATGAGGGGAATGAAAAGGCCCAGCGACTCAAACAGTGCCGGAAGATAGGCTTCCATCACCAGGTCGACTATGGTAACAAATGAAGCGATCACAACGATGAAACAAGGGATCCTGACCTTTGAGGGGATCAGATTTTTTATGAGCGAAACCACGATGTTTGAAGACACCAGCACAAACGTGGTTGCCAGTCCCATACCGAGGCCGTTAAACGCCGAAGTGGTAACCCCAAGTGCCGGGCATAGCCCCAGGAGCAATACAAAAACAGGGTTCTCCCGGATAAATCCTTTGGTAAAGTTTTGTAGTTGTCCCATAGCTTATTCTATTTCTTTATTGATGATGGATTCCTTATTCGCCATAAAGGCCTGGAAGGCCCTGTCAATGGCATCGCAATAGGCTCTGGCGGTAATGGTGGCAGCAGTAATGCCATCTATATCGCCTCCCTCGCTCTTCAGTCGCAGCGTTTGCGTACGAGGGTCAAAACCGCGAAACTGATCACTCCAGTCAGATTTACCTTTTTCAATCTTATCGCCCAAGCCCGGAGTTTCCGCATGTGAAAGATGCACCACGTCAATGATACGGGCATCGGGAGCAAAGCCCACCATAGCCCTTATGCGCCCACTGTAACCCATGCCGGTATAGGTTGCAACGGCCACCCCTACCAGTTCTCCATCCCTGAAGGCTATGTTGAAACCGAGGGAGTCACTGCCACTGAGGGGCATTACATTCATTGACTTCAACTCATCAAATTCAGGCAAAACCAGGGCAATGGCAGCCTGCCGTGCAGCCTCCCGCGCCCTTTCAATGGGTTCTTTGGTCAGGTTATAAACCGTGGCCAGAGTAAACGATGCAGCGGCTGCTACCAGCAACAGGGTTAATACCATATTGACAAATGTTGATTCTCTTTTAGCCATTCTTCACCTCCTCTCCAAAACGTTTCGGTTTAAAAGCCTTGTTTATTAATGGCACAAAGGCGTTCATGATCAAAATCGAAAAAGCCACACCTTCAGGATAAGCGCCAAACAATCGTATCACTATGGTCAGCACACCACAGCCAAATGCATACACGATCATGCCCCGAGGTGCCATTGGACTTGTGGCATAATCCGTTGCCATATAAATAGCACCCAGCATAAGGCCGCCACTCAACAGGTGAAACACAGGGTCAGGGTACACTTCAGGATTGACCAGCCAGAAGATGCCGGAAAACAGGGCCGCTGTGCCCAGATAAACGGCCGGGATGTGCCAGGTGATGATGTTGCGGTAAAGCATATACAAGCCACCGAGAATAATGGCTACGGCTGACACCTCCCCTACCGATCCGCCCATATTTCCCAGAAACATCTGGAACGCATCGGGAATGTTGGACAAAATCGCAGAAACCGGCTCTCCGCGGGAGACTCCGTCCTTAATCAGTGTCAGTGGAGTCGGCCCGGTAACGGCATCAGTAAGATTGACACTGAAAGCAGATGGTTTGGGATAGGTTGTCATTTGCACCGGAAAAGAGATCATTAAGAAGACCCGCCCTACCAGTGCAGGGTTGAATGGGTTTTTTCCCAGTCCGCCAAAGGTCATTTTACCCATACCAATGGCAACAGCCGAACCAATGACCACAATGCCCAGTGGCAGGTTAGCCGGCACATTGAAGGCAAGCAAGACCCCGGTAATGATGGCTGAACCATCGAACACGGTCAATGGCCCTTTGATCAGGTATTTCTGTATGAGAAATTCAAAAGCCATACATGACACCACAGCCGTGAGTGTCACCAGGATTGCCGCCAGGCCGAAAAAGTAGAAAGAAACCAGCATGGCAGGGATCAACGAGAAGATCACGCCATACATAAGCTTACTGACCGACTGGCCTGCGTGCAGATGGGGCGATCCCGAAACAGTTAGAACGTTCATATCTCCTTGTATTTGCGAATATTTTTTTTGCTGTTGCGGTTAAACGGACTCTTACCGGGCCCTGTAGTTTTTGAGGTAAATACTTAAGCTGATCTTTCGCGCATCATCTTTCCAACGCGGGCTTTTCCCACACGCATCTGATCGAGCAGGGGCCGCCCTGAAGGACAGATGTAAAGGCATGAGCCACATTCCATACAGTCCATAATCCGTTCATCCTCACATTCCTCAAGACGTTTTTTGTCAGACAGGACAGCCAGCAGGTAAGGCTCAAGTCCCATCGGACATATGCTAACGCATTTGCCACAACGGATGCAATTTTGTTCAACCGGACGATGAGACTCATCCTGCGTAAAGATGAGAATGCCAGAGGTACCCTTGGTAACAGGGACAGTGAGGTCGTTCAGGGCTTTGCCCATCATAGGACCGCCGTTGATCACCTTGCCGGTGTCATCAGGGAGCCCGCCGGCTGCTTCAATAAGATGGGCCACTGGAGTCCCGATGCGCACCATGAAGTTAGATGGATTTTTTACCGACTTGCCGGTAACGGTCACCACTCTTTCCAGGAGAGGTTTATTTTTCTGAACGGCTTCATAAACGGCATAGGAAGTACCCACGTTGTGTACCACGCAACCCACTTCAACAGGCAGCTTCCCGGAGGGCACTTCCCTGTTTACTAAAGCCCTTATCAATTGTTTTTCAGCACCTTGTGGATATTTGACCTTGAGGGGCTCCACTGTGATCCCGGGGTAACTTTCAGCAAGTACGGAAAGGTGCTCCAGGGCATCTGGCTTGTTGTTTTCGATACCAATGATGGCGCGCTCCACGCCAAGTGCCCTCATCTGAATGGAAATTCCCACCATCAGCTCCTCCCCTTTTTCGAGCATCAGTCGGTGGTCGGCAGTCAGGCAGGGTTCGCACTCGACACCATTAATGATGAGGTATTCAGCCTTCTTCCCCTTTGGCACCATCATCTTAACATGCGACGGGAATGTGGCGCCACCCAGACCCACGATACCCATTTCACTGATTTTCTTGATGATCTCCTCTTTGCTCAGACTGCAGTCTTTAACAAGGGTATCGCTCCTGTCGATATCATCCAGCCATTCATCACCTTCAACCTTGATCACCACGGCCTTTCTTCTGTAACCACTGGTATCAATGACTTCATCAATTTTTGTCACGGTACCGGACACCGACGAATGGATGTTGGCCGAAATAAACGTATCACCTTTGGCAATAAGCTGGCCGGTAAGTACTTTATCTCCTTTTTCCACCTGCACCCTGGCCGGTGCACCCAGATGTTGTGATACCGGAATGGCTACAGTGTCGGGCGGAGCCAGGATTTCTATGGAACTTCGTTCAGCAAACTTATTTTCGGGTGGATGAACACCCCCCATCGGAAAAGTTTTCAAAGCATAATAGTTTATAATTCCACATTGGTTTTTGGTCGTATACGCTGTTTATTGCAACGAATGTCAGGCATCGGCTTCCACCTTATCTTTCTCAGGTTTCGGTTTCCTGGGAGGGAAGTTTAGTTCATGAATAGCATTGGTGGGGCATACCGGCGGACATTTCCTGCAAAGCGTACATTTTTCATAATCAATATAGGCCAGGAAGTTCTCCAGGGTAATGGCATCAAACCTGCATTCTTTCACACATTTGCCGCAGCCGATACAAGCAACGCTGCAGTTCTTCCGGGCAACGCCACCTTTTTCCCGGTTGATGCAGGAAACAAAAATCCTGCGGTCTTTCTTTCCTTTTTTACGCATCTCAATGATGTTGCGCGGACACTCCTTCACGCAAGCGCCACAAGCCACACATTTATCGTCGATAATGACCGGCAACCCGGTATCCTGGTCCATATACATCGCATCAAAGGCACAGGCGCGAACGCAATCGCCACAGCCCAGACAGCCGTATGGACATCCTGCTTCTCCTGAAAAAAGGCTGTGTGCAAAGGCACAGGTCATCGCTCCCTCATACCGCACCTTAGGTGGAGCATGCTCCCTGCTGCCGCTGCAACGCACCACTGCAATCATGGGTGTTTGCGCTTCGGCTTCCCAACCCATCGCCTTTGCAATGTCCTGCATGACATCATTACCGCCTGGCGGACAATTAAAACCGTCAAGGCTTTCCGATTTTACAATGGCTTCAGCCAATGCACGGCAACCGGCAAGTCCGCAACCCCCGCAATTGGCTCCGGGAAGCATCTCTTCAACCGTGTCAATCCTGGGATCTTCGATCACCTTGAACTTCTGAGCTACCATAAACAAAACAATGGCCGCAACACTGCCTATGGCACCCAGGGATACTACGGAAAACAACGTGATTTCATTAAATATTTCGTTCACAATTCCGGGTTTTGTTAATGAATGCAATAAGTCAAAATCATAAATCGCTTAGTGTTGTTAATTTTTTTACACTAAACCATGGGCAAAAATAGAAAACATAATGAAATTCACAGCCATTCACCATGGTTTTTTCGCCATAAATACAAGTCTGATTATCAAAAGACTACATCTGATTTATTTTGAAGCATTATTCAAACCCGCTGATATAGAAAATATTACAATCTTGTTTAGAAAGCGTTTAAATTACAGTCCATTACAGCGTTTTCTGCAGTATTTACTGTTCCATGTGTATTGGAAATTGCCTTGCGGCACTCCGCCTGCGGGTTGTCTGCAATGTTTGTTTCTTTCAAGAGAAGAGCTTAGTCCGGCAAGGCGTTTTTCTGCGTGCCCTGGAAAACAGTTCAGAAAGCACGTTCCATTTCAGCAGTTTTAGTTCACCCGCTCATACCTTATTGATCCGGAAATGAAACTCCTTGCGCAGCTTATGCCTGTAGATATAGAGAAAAGAAAAATAGGGCAGCATGAGCACAACCGAAACAAACGCAGCGAATAGCTCATTGCCTGTGGTTAACACCAGGACGAAAAGCGACACGACAATAATCAGGAAGGGAACGATGTATCCAAGGAGCAGAGCCTTGTAACCTAACGACCGGGCCAGAGTGACCTCCACGGTTTGTCCGGGCGAAAACTGAGCCGCTTCATGATGGTTTACATCCACTAACTTGTCAGCCGACTCCGCCATGCCACAATGACCCTTGGCCTGGCAGTTTCCACAAGCAGACTGCGACAAAATCCGCACCACTACCTTCCCGGACTCTACGCGTTCAACAACACCGGGGTGCTTTATCATTGATGAGTGTTTCGCCTGAACCATGTTACAAAAGTAGCTAAAAAGATCGGAGAATCAAGGCCGGCAAAACAGCTGACTGTCGTTTTTCCAAACAGTATAGTCCTGCCATTCCTGACATTCTCACCAAGAGCATTAAGCTCAATGAAAAATGATTATTTTTGTATCGTAATGATAAAATCCTTTCCTATGGCAACCCAGAAGTTTCTCAAAGTTATTCCGGCTTTTTTTGCGCTTTTCTTTCTTTTTTCGTTAGCACAATGCAATTCAAACCATAGCAGGCCTTACGACGACGTTTATGTGGTTATGCTTTCGATGGATGGTTTCCGGTGGGATTATGCCGACCGCGTACCCACACCGAATCTTGACTTCATTGCTGCCAACGGTGTAAAGGCAGAATATGTGGTGCCTGCATTTCCCAGCAACACTTTTCCGAACCACTACACCATGGCTACCGGACTGTATCCGGACAATCACGGCATCGTCAACAACAATTTTTATTGTCCGGTGCTTGATATGACCTACCGGATGCGCGACAGGGAGGCTGTTGAAAACGGAGATTTTTATGGGGGTGAACCCATCTGGGTAACAGCTGAAAAGCAGGGAGTAACTGCAGCCTCTTATTTTTGGGTTGGGTCGGAAGCGCCCGTGCAAGGCATGCAACCCAGCTACTGGAAAATATATGACCACAGTCACCCTTTTGCTGCACGCATCGACACTGTTGCCTATTGGCTGAACCTTCCTAAGGAGCAAAGGCCACAGCTCATCACGTTTTACTTTAATGAACCAGACAGTGAAGGTCACCGAAGCGGGCCTGAGAGCAGTGAAATAGACGAACTGGTTATGGAGCTTGACGCTTTGGTTGGATACCTGCTGGAAACCATTAATGCACTTCCTATTGCTGACAACATCAACCTGATCGTTACTTCCGATCATGGGATGACAGAGCGGAGCACGGAGCGACACATTGACCTGGGACAGTACATAGAGCGCGACTGGATTGAGCTTGCCTTTGGCGGCAACCCCACCATGCTCTGGCAAGCCAGGGAAGGCATGCTCGACAGCATCTACAACCGGTTAAAAGATGTAGAGCATATGTACATTTGGAAAACTGGGGAATTGCCGGAGCGTTTGAACTTCGGGCACAACCCGCGAACCCTGGACTTGGTAGTGATGGCCGATTCTACCTGGAATATTGGCTGGGGGGCGCCCACAGAACGTTTTTATTCCGGAGGAGGACACGGATGGGATAACATGAAAAAGGACATGCACACCATTTTTTATGCCACCGGACCGGCATTCCGTTCAAACCACACCCATCCGCCCTTTGAACTGGTGGATCTGTATCCTCTTATCGCTCACATTTTGAATCTTGAGCCGGCCGTGATGGATGGCAGACTGGAACGCGTGCAGGGAATGCTCAAATAATCGCCCGCTCAGTTCCGGAAACACCTTACATTTAGTGCTTTTGAAACCCTGGCACTCTCCTGTGCATGGTTCCCCTTTCGTACGCATAGGCAATTTCAAGCAAAACGGGTTCGCTCCAGGCCCGGCCAAAAATGGACAATCCCACGGGCAACCCTTCAACAAATCCCATAGGCACCGTTATATTTGGATATCCGGCGTGAGCGGCGGGTGAAGAACTTCCCAGCTGAAAGGCATCACCATTAATGAGATCGGTTTTCCATGCAGGACTGCCGGTTGGTGCAATGATGGCGTCCAGCCGGTGCTCATCCATAACCCTGTCAATGCCCTGATCACGACTTCCCTTATGCATGGCAGCCAAAGCCTCACGGTAATCGTGCGAGTCAAGGGATCCCTTTTCCTGAGCCATTTTCAGATAGTACTGGTTGAAGTGCTTCAGGGAGATTTCATCTGATTTATTAAAAGCAATAAGCTCTTCAAGGCTATGGATGGGAGCATCATCTCCCAGTCCGGCAAAATACCGGTTAAGGCCGTCCTTATACTCATAAAGCATGACCTGGTAGGCATGGGAAGCGGTACCCGGTGCCGAAATCTGCGCCAGTTCAATAATTTCCGCCCCCTGCTGCTTCATGAATTCTACCGTTTCAGCCATCAGGGCATCAACTTTGAAATTGACACCCAAAGGCCCGGTAAACAAGCCTATCCGCTTTCCTTTCAAGCCATCTTCATTAAGAAACTGAATGTAATCGGTATGAAACCGGCCCTCGCTGTTAAGCGTATGTCTGTCATCCGGGTCAATACCCGTAATGCTTCCCAGCACAAGGGCTGCATCCCTTACCGTTCTCGTCATGGGACCCGCAATGTCAAGAGCAAAGGCAATGGGTATAATTCCACTCCGGCTTACCAGGCCCACAGTGGGTTTCAGCCCGACAATACCGTTGGCATGCGACGGACAAACGATGGAGCCGTTAGTTTCGGTACCGATGGCCACCATGGCCAGGTTGGCAGAAACGGCTACAGCCGATCCGGAACTGGACCCACAGGGGTTGCGATCCAATATGTAGGGATTTTTTGTTTGGCCACCCACGCCACTCCATCCGCTACTCGACAGCTGACCCCGGAAATTAGCCCATTCACTCAGATTGGTCTTACCCAGGATTACAGCTCCAGCCTCACGTAACTTCCTGGCGACAAAGCTGTCCTGATCGGGGTAAGAATTCATTAATGCCCGTGAACCCGCAGTGTTTGGCATCTTATCACCGGTATCAATGTTGTCTTTCAGCAAAACCGGAACACCATGAAGCGGCCCCTTCAACCTGCCCTCACGCAAATCCCTGTCAAGCTCCCTGGCGATGCTCAGAGCATCCGGATTCAGGAAAATGACAGCATTCAGGCCGGGCCCGTTCCGGTCAATGGCCTCAATACGGTCCAGATAGAGCCGGACTACCTCTTCAACAGTGAAATGTCCGGAAGTATAAGCATCAAGTAATTCCGTGATCTCCATTTCCAGCAATGGAAAAGCATCGCTCCCAACCCGCTCCGGATACCGCTTATCCGTTTTGCAGGATACCGGGAACATCATCAGGCAGAAAAGCAGGATTACAAAAGCGTTGAGGCCTTTTTTATTGTTTTGAGCGTTCATGTTGTATGTTTTTTATGCAACACCTTGCGGGATGCAGGTTTGTTCATTATGGTGCAAATTACAAAATAATCAAACACGGCGGATACCGGGCGCAGGAAACGGGCATAACAATACCGATGTTCTGCACTAAATTCAGAATGCTTCAGTTGAAACGCAGGAGTATGTGTGATTTTTTAACACAGCTTTGTATATAAGACAGCACATTGTACCTTTAGGGTCGTGAATGATGAGTGTATGGAAAGCGGAGACAGGTAAGCCCGGATACCTGGAAAGCGGACCAGCGCAGCTGTACAATGGCAAAGAAACTGAATTTTTTCAACATGAATGGCAAAACCTTATCAGGCGAATTTCCAGGGCTGCCGTCCGGGGTTGTAAACATTGGAGGCGTGTCTGTCGGGTCAGGACATCCCGTCAGGATACAATCGATGACGAACACGAACACTAGGGATGTTTCAGCCACCACGGCTCAGTGTATCCGGGCTTTTGAGGCCGGGGCCGATCTGATGCGCATCAGCGTTCCGGACCGGCAGTCTGTCGAAGCGCTGAAAAAAATCAGAAAGGCGCTGCACGATGCCGGTTTTAATCAGCCTCTGATTGCGGATATTCACTTTAAACCTACACTGGCTGAGGCAGCTGCCAAAATTGCCGACAAGGTACGCATCAATCCGGGGAATTTCATATCTGCTGCCGAGCGCGATACATTGTCATCATCAACGCAACAACAATCAGGTCACCTCGAGTCCGTGAGCCGGCATCTTCGCCCGCTGGTCAGCATCTGCAAGGATCATGGCACGGCAATCCGCATCGGGACCAATGCCGGTTCGCTGCCTCCTCACATTATCAGCGCTTATGGTTATGGGGCAGAGGCATTGGTTAATTCAGCCAATGAATACCTCGGTGTATTTGAAGCACTTGATTTCAACAACCTCATTGTTTCCCTGAAAGCCAGCGATCCTCTGCAAACGATTTACGCACACCTGCTGATGGCCGATGGCATGCTGAAAAGCAGCCGGGTTTATCCAATGCATATCGGCGTCACCGAAGCCGGTGAAGGAATGAGCGGCCGGATAAGATCGGCACTGGGTATCATTACCCTGTTGCAGGCAGGGATTGGCGACACCCTGAGGGTCAGCCTGACCGAAGATCCTGTTCATGAGATCCGTTTTGCCAGAAAGATCCTCTCACATCTGAGTACCACCCTCACCGAAACATCAAACGGCCAGGCTTATGCTGACAAACGGCATAAAAGAGAAGCATTGTTGTCCTGTTTGAAGATTAAACACCGGGCAGAAAGACAGGCCGCCCGATGTGAAAAACCAGCGCAGCATACAGACAGTGACTATGGCCGTGCTTTTGTCGTAGCCTCAAAAGAAGGATTGCCCGAAGATTTGGCAAAACACGTTGTTGAGCCTCTGCAAGCCGGCAGCAAACAGCAGGTTGGGAAGCTCTCACCAGGGCTTGAAAACCAGGATGCAGCAAAAATACTGAAGGGCACCTGCGAAGCCAGCGACATTGAAAAACTGATGATCGCCCTTACCGCTGATTCGGGGATCCCTTTGCTTCTCGGACATATTAACGGGTTATGGATCAGCACTCCTGCCCTGCCAGATGCATCGGCCTCTGCGAAAGTGGCTCTGCAGCTTCTCCAGGCCACCGGACGATATTTCTCGGAAACAAGCTTTATTTCATGCCCCGGGTGTGCACGAACGACCCTGGATATGGTCCCCATAATAAAAACCCTCAAAAAAGAACTCTCCGGCTTCCCGGAGCTGAAAATTGCGGTTATGGGTTGTCTGGTGAATGGCCCCGGTGAAATGAAGGGTGCTGATTATGGGTTGCTGGGCACGGCAAAAGGAAAAATCCACATTTTCCGGGGAGCAACACCCATCCAAAAGAATCTTGAACCAGAAATAGCGACAAAAACACTGGAAGAAATCATCAGAAAGAGATATAAAAAGACTAAGGAATGATTCTTTCCGATCAGAAAGGATAACTTCGGGATATGTGCGATTTTTGCATGGGATATTATGCAAAGCTGTTATATTTGCATTTTCATGTGGATGTTTTATACTGTTTGAATCATGAACATCATCATTACCGGTGACAGTGAGGTCGCCCTGCATTTGGCAGAATTGCTTTCCGGTGAAAACCATAATGTTACTTTGGTGGCACCTGATAAGGAGTACCTCAAGCTTATTGAGTCGCATTCGGATCTGATGACGATGGTAGGCGATGCTACCTCCATCCCGGTGCTCAAGAATGCCAATTCACGACGCGCAGATCTTTTGATCAGTGCGCACCTTGACGGGCGGATAAATTTACTTACCGCCATTATTGGAAAGCAGCTGGGTATCAAAAAGTGCATTGCCAAAGTCAATGAACCTGAGTATCTTTCTGACGAATGTAAAGAGCATTTCAAAACACTGGGCATTGATTACCTGGTTTCACCCGAGAAGATCGCTGCCGGGGAGATCGCTAATTTGCTGACCAATACGGCTGCGGCAGAAATCTTTGATTTTTCCGATCAGAAGTTATCACTGATGCTGGTTAAACTTGATGAGGGTGCACCGGTGATTGGCAAAACACTGAAGGAAATCGCCGGAGAGTACAGTGACTTAAACTTCAGGGCCGTATCCATTCACCGCCGGGCGCGTACCATGATCCCGCGAGGTGATGACAAGTTCCAGGTCGGAGACATGGCTTATGTGATCACCAAACCCCGGGGGATTGACCACTTACTTGAGCTAAGCGGCAAAAAGCCTTTTGAGATCCATAATGTAATGATTGTCGGCGGAGGGGCCGTCGGGACCCATTCCGCTGCCCTCCTTGAAAAAAAATTCAACATTAAGTTGTTTGAAATCAACAGCGACAGGGCCAATGAGCTCACCAACGAACTGCAACGGACCCTTGTTATCAACGGCGACGCGAGAAACATTAACTTGCTCGAAAGCGAGGGAGTGTCATCGATGGATGCCTTTGTGGCCGTAACCAATAACTCCGAAACCAACATTCTGACATGCTTGCTGGCACGGCGGTTTGGTGTTAAGAAAACCATAGCCCTGGTCGAAAACATTGACTTTATTGAAATTTCTCAAAGCGTTGGTATTGACACCATTATCAATAAAAAACTGGCAACGGCAAGTTATATTCTCCGGTTTACCATGACGGCAGAGGTCATTTCCACAAAATGCCTGACCAGTATTGATGCCGAGGTTTTTGAATTCCTGGCTAAACCCGGTTCGCTGATAACCAGAAAGCCAATAAAAAAGCTCAATTTCCCAAAACAGGCAATAATCGGAGGTTTTATTCGCGATAACAAGGGGTTTATAGCCAAGGGAGACATGCAGATACAGGATGGCGACAAGGTAGTGGTCTTCGCCTTGCCAGATGCTTTTCACGGTGTGGATAAAATGTTTAAAACATAGGGGTAGTGGCAACAAAACCCATCATTAACGTCAGGCTCATCATTAAGTTTAACGGCATCCTGATCATGATGCTGGCAGGCTTTATGCTCTTTTCGCTGCCATGGTCGCTGTATTATGATGAAACTATGGCCATTCAGGCCATTTTGTTGTCAGCTGCCATTACGTTTGCCGCCGGTTTTACCGCCGTATTGCTTACAAGGCGACACGACCATACAAACATTGGCAAAAAAGAAGGATATCTGATTGTTACCCTGATTTACCTGTGTATTTCCTTTTTTGGGGCACTGCCTTTTTACCTTTCAGGATACATACCAAGTTTCTCCGATGCCTTTTTCGAAGCAACTTCAGGCATCGCCACTACCGGGGCCACCATTCTGGTCGACATTGAAGCGCTGCCTAAGGGCCTGTTGTTTTGGCGCAGCATGACACACTGGCTCGGAGGAATGGGAATCATCGTATTAACCCTCGCCATCCTCCCTATTCTCGGTGTCGGAGGAATGCAGCTCTTTGTAGCCGAAGTGCCCGGAACCACGCCAACCCGCCTGCACCCCCGCATTACCCAGACGGCAAAAAGGCTTTGGGGCATTTATGTCGGACTGACCCTGGTTCAGACAGCATTGCTGATGCTTGGCGGCATGGACTTTTTCCACAGTCTGAACCATGCATTCAGCACTGTGGCCACCGGAGGTTTCTCGACTCAAAACGGCAGCATAGGCGGGTACTCTGCTTACATTCAATACATAGTGATCCTATTTATGATATTGGGAGCAACCAGCTTTACCCTCCATTACTATGTGATTAAAGGTCAGTTTGAAAAAGTACTCAACAACGAAGAATTCTTATTCTTTCTGAAGGTAATTGCAGTGTTTACGCTTATTTTTACAGGATTGCTGTTGCTCATAAATCAAAGTGGCTTCGAATACACATTCAGAAAAAGCCTGTTCCAGGTAGTTTCCATTATCACAACAACCGGATTTATCACTACGGATTATATGGAGTGGAATAACTTTGTCTGGTTTCTGCTCTTTTTACTCATGTTTACGGGAGGCTGTATCGGATCAACAGCCGGTGGTTTAAAAATGATCAGAATACTGGTGCTCATTAAAAACACCCGGCTGGAGTTTAAACGCCTGCTGCATCCCATGGCCGTTATCCCCGTCAGGATAAACAGAAGAACAATCCCACAGGACATTATTCATAACTTCCTTGCATTTTTCCTTCTCTATATGCTGTTGTTTATGGCTGGTTCAGCCATTATGACACTGTTCGGCCTCGATTTCGCCTCCGCCATAGGTGCCTCTGCCGCCACACTGGGCAATGTCGGGCCTGCCATTGCTACCGTAGGCCCCATACAGAGTTATGCAGCCATTCCCGATGGGGCCAAATGGGTGCTCAGTGCTTTCATGATCATCGGCAGGCTCGAAATATTCACCGTGCTGCTGCTGTTTTCTCCCAGCTTTTATAAGAAGTAATGAATATCATCATTCCACAGAGAAAATGAAAGGCATTTATCTCCGTCTGATTCTTAAGTTCCTTGGATTGTTAAGCATGGTGTTGTCCGCATTTATGGCTTTGAGTGTTATCTGGGCATTGATCGACTGGGACAAGCATGCTTTGCGGACATTTATGCTAAGCCTGATAATTGTACTGGGAGCAGGACTACTTTTATATTTACCAAACAAAACTTCAGATCACAGCAATATTTCGATCAAAGAAGGCTATCTGATCGTTGCGCTAACCTGGTTAAGCATGTCTTTTTGGGGAGCCCTTCCCTATTACCTCTCCGGATATTTCTCAAACTATACCGATGCATTTTTTGAGTCTATATCAGGGTTTACAACAACAGGGGCGAGCATTTTGTCTGATATTGAAGCATTGCCCAGGAGCATATTATTCTGGAGAAGTACTACGCATTGGTTAGGCGGAATGGGAATTATTGTGCTTACACTGGCAATTCTGCCAATTCTTGGTGTCGGCGGAATGCAACTATTCGTGGCGGAGGTACCGGGCACAACACCGGACAAACTCCACCCTCACATGCGCGAAACAGCAAAACGTCTGTGGGGCATCTACCTGCTGTTCACCATACTGCAAAGCTTGCTTCTCATGCTGGGAGGAATGGATTTCTTTCATAGTATAAACCATGCGTTCAGCACTATGGCAACGGGAGGCTTCTCTACACAAAACGACAGCATTGCAGGCTACTCACCCTACATACAATATGTGATTATTCTTTTTATGATTCTGGCCGGCATCAGCTTTAGCCTTCACTATTTTTTACTCAGAGGGGATGTTAAAAAAGTCCTTAACAATGAAGAGCTTAAACTTTACTTTGGAGTAATAGCAATCTTTGCCCTGACACTTACTGCATCAATACATATTTTACATCACATCGGACTTGAAGAAGCTTTTCGCCAAAGCCTGTTTCAAACAGTTTCAATTGCGACAACAACAGGCTTTGTAACAACAAATTACCTTGAATGGAATGGAAGTCTGTGGTTTTTACTCTTTCTGCTTATGTTTACAGGAGGCTGCATCGGTTCTACCGGTGGGGGTATAAAAATGATCCGTATTCTCATATTTTTTAAGAATACAAGAGTTGAATTGAAAAAATTGATCCACCCTATGGCCATTATTCCGGTGCGGTTGAACAAAAAAGTGGTGCCGAAACAAATAATTACCAATTTCCTGGCCTTTTTTCTAACATACATTATTGTGTTTATTATTGGAGCAGCAATCATGAGTGCATATGGTCTGGACTTCGAATCATCTGTTGGAGCTTCAATTGCAACCATAGGAAATATTGGTCCTGCCATAGGAAGTGTGGGTCCTGCTGAGAACTATGCACATATCCCGACCGGTGGCAAGTGGGTGTTAAGTTTTTTTATGCTGCTGGGGAGGTTGGAACTTTTCACTGTTTTGCTATTATTCTCACCCAGCTTCTGGAAGAAATAAGAACCCCGGCAATAAAGCCCGAATTGTCTTATATTTGCGCTATATAATCACCATTGCATGCTGAGTATCTGCATTCCGGTTTATAATTATGACGTGCGCCCCCTGGTAAAAGCGCTGCACCGGCAAGCTAAGGCTGCAGCCTTAACTGTTGAGATCCTCCTTCTTGATGATGCCTCTGAACCATCGTTTCGTGAAAAAAACGGCACCCTGAAATCCCTCCCGGATGTAAATTACAAAGAGCTGAAAAAAAATATCGGCAGAAGCAAAATTCGAAACCAGTTAAGAGAAAAAGCATCGTACCGGTTTTTGTTATTTCTTGACTGCGACACCGAAGTTCCTGACAATGACTTTCTGAACAGATACATACCCTTTCTGCACACCAATAAGCCTGTATTGGTTTATGGCGGAAGAAGTTACCATCCGGAACCCAAAAACGACACAACCCTTCTGCACTGGCACTTTGGCAGAAACAGGGAAGTTAAGCATGCAAAGATCCGCAGCAGTGACCCTTATAAGTCATTTATGTCCAACAACTTCCTGATCCATAAAACGATTCTTGAAAAAGTGCCTTTTAATGAACAGCTTAAAGGATATGGGCATGAAGACACACTTCTGGGCTATGAGCTCAAAAAACAGGCTGTTCCCCTGATACATATTGAAAACCCGATGATACATGCGGGACTTGAAACGGCAGATGAGTTTCTGGATAAAACAGATGAAGGACTGAAAAACCTGCTGAACATCATAAAAATCTTAAACAACGACAAGGAGTTCATTCGCTCCATTCGTGTTTTAAGATCATACACACTGCTTCGCAGATATTGGTTGAGAACGGCGTTTGCCGTAATGTTCAGAACTTTTGAAAAACCGATCCGGCAAAATCTCAGGGGCAAAGCTCCCAGGCTTTGGCTGCTTGATCTATACAAACTCGGAAAACTGTGTCACTATTCCATGCGTTCTGCTTCCGGCACGTTTTGAATCAGTTAAGAACTTTAGCAACAAGCTACGTCAGGTAAGTTTCCAGCAGTTCGCAGCCGGATTCAGCACGCAGGATTACGCTGTTAGTGATGGCAGGCAACAGAAGCGTTTCGCCCGCCGAGAGTTGTTCGTCACCCGTTGGGGTTTCAACACTACAAGCTCCTTTCACACAAACATACACGACAAAAGAATCCACAAAATAATAATCGAGCTCAACAGTTTTACTGAACTGGAGCAGTCTGGTGGTGAAGTATTCTGATTGAACAAGGGTTACAGCGTTACCGGGATTCACTTTGTAGCGAACGAAGTTGTCTTTCGCTTTATAATCGATCACATCAAGCGCTTCCTCCACATGCAGTTTACGGGGTTTCCCGTCATTGCCGGGTCTGTCCCAGTCGTAAATACGGTAAGTAACATCCGAAGATTGTTGTATCTCGCAAAGGGTAACGCCCGCGCCGATGGCGTGTACCTGACCGGCCGGAATGTAAAACACATCACCGCTTCTGGCACTGTACACATTCAGAATGTCTGTAAGGCTGTTGTTCCTGAGGTGGTGAAGATATTCCTCCTTGCTCACGTCTTTGTTGAAACCGGCAATAATGCGGGCACCTGCTTCGGCATGAACCACATACCACATCTCCGTTTTTCCGGGTGAGTGATGACGCAACTGTGCCACATCGTCACCGGGATGAACCTGTATGGAAAGGTCTTCGTTGGTGTCAAGCAGCTTGATCAGCAGGGGAAAAGCATTGCCAAATCTGTCATATACATGTTCACCAACAAGATCCGACATGTATATTTCTGATAATTCCGTCAGTTCATTACCAGCGAGAAACCCATTGGCCACGACAGATACGCTGCCCGGAACCGATGACACCTCCCACGACTCACCGCAGTTTGGCAACGGCGAAAAATCCTTCCCAAACAACTTTTTTAGCCGCTGCCCACCCCATACTTTGTCTTTGTATTGCGGAATAAACTTCAGCGGATATAAACTATGACCCATCAACATTATGTTTTTACCAACCAGCAAGAACAGCCGGGGGTTACATCGAACCTCCGGTCAAAAAACAAGCACAAAAATGATCACTGACAAGTTTTCAGGGCCACAGGATATTGTCCTTATCATCCATGGCCACGGCCCAGCTTACCAGCACCAGTTTGTCTTTATCAAACACAAACTGCATGTGGGCCTCATGAAAAAAGACAATGGTTTCTTCCAGCTCGTCATCATCTTCAACCTCAACCTCCTTATAACCATTTTCCTCCATCAGGGCAACAACATCATCCTGCATAAGCTCAAACACTTTTTTGCCGAAAAGGGTTACATCCTCACGGTCAGTTTCGAAGTTCGTGCATACATTGCCCAGGTCTTTCTCAAAATACAACGAATAACCCTGATCCCAATAGCTCCAAACCTCCACTTCATGAATCTCCCCTTCCACATCAATGGTTTCCTTTTCTGCAGGTTCACCCAGCATCTTTATAACATCTTCCTGGCCAACACCAAAGTTTAACGGCCCAAAGCCTTTCATTGGCCTGATTTCCAATAGTTCCTTCATTGGTTTTGCGTTTAGTGATTGTTTGTTATTATGAATCCATAACCTGGAATCCGGCGCAGCTGCCCATCAAAAGCCCTGATTATCAATATCCCTGGTTAGAGACGTGAATGACCAGGCTTACGTCCTTCATTTAAGTCTTAATATTATTTGGATTGCGGTTATTATGGTGTAAATGTACATGATTTTTTTTTCATGCGAAATTACACACAAACGCATGAAAAAAAACATGGGGAAGCGAGGCGGTTCCTCCTGTACATCTTCATTTTGTATATTTTTTCAACAAAATGAAGTTGTTTTTTTACAGGAGAAATGTACATGAATTTTTAATTCGAAATTGCAGAGAGTTGATTGAAATCAATTACGCCGGAAACAATTTGATTAAAACCGGCACGCGCAAGCACGCCACCCCAGCCTTCAATATAAAGTAAAGAACGTGTATTGGTGGCTCGATTCACAGGGAAGCAAGGTGTTGCTTTCTTTACACAAGCATGTTACTGTTTTGAACGGAGTGTCAGTGGTTTTTATAGGAGCAATATTCACGACCCCGTTTAATTGACACATAACTCCACAGGAATTCACTTAAAAGGCGAATCCGGCTCCCTGGCCAGGTGTTTGAACACCAGGTTGTCGGTCAGCGCAGGGAAGAATTTGTTCAGCAATACGACCAGTTTGCCTGCTCTGGTCAGTATCAGCCTGGGCTTGCGCTTTTTTACAGCACGAATGATTCGTTTTGCCACAGTCTCAGCGGTCATCATCCGTTCTTCGGCGCGAGGCGACTCCCCCTGTATGCTACCATTAGCACCCAGCGCCGTTTTTCTGATATTTGACGCTGTGAATCCAGGACAGGCAATGAGCACATGTAAGCCGGTGGTTCTGTTTTCAATGCGAAGCGACTCCAGAAATCCCTGCAACGCAAATTTAGACGAAGAATAGCCGCTGCGTGCAGGCAGACCTTTATACCCGGCGATCGATGAAACACCCACCACACTCCCACGGGATGCCAAAAGCGCAGGCAAAGCATACCTGGTGCAATAAACAGCACCCCAGAAATTCACCTGCATGAGCTGTTCAAGCACCTTTACATCAACATCTGCAAACAACGCACGCATAGAAATGCCGGCATTGTTTACCAGCACATCAATCCTGCCAAAACGGTCTTTTGCAGTCCGGATCAGGCGACGACAATCTTCTTCCTTGCCTACATCAGTCGGAACAATGAGGTATCTCTCAGACGGAATCTCAGATACCAGTTCTTGCATAGCCCGTTCGTTACGGGCTGCAAGCACCACATAAGCCCCTTCACGTAAAAACTCCGAAACCAGCGCACTGCCAATTCCCGATGACGCTCCCGTAACAATTACAACCTTATCTCTCATGTGTTGATATTTGCGTATTTACCTGATTGTCTGTGTTTAGTCCTTATGCCAAATGGATGTGTAGATGTATAGATGTGCAGATGTGCAGATATGCAGATGTGCAGATATGCGGATGTGCAAATGTGAAGATGTGCCATGTTACAGATTTTTTCACTTTTCATTTTTCATTTATCTGCTTTCGGCCTTGGCTTATAGCAAGAAAAACAGCCGAAAGCAAGCAGCCTTTTTCATTTCCTTCGAACTTTAAAACCGATAAATCATCTCTCCGTGCTCCCTGTGTTCCCCGTGAGGAAAATACCTGCTCCGTGTTCTCCGTGAGACATTCACTTTCTTCTCCGTGCCCTCCGTGTTCTCCGTGAGACATTCACTTTCTTCTCCGTGCCCTCCGTGTTC
>JAVIYP010000022.1:0-44516 GCA_031323845.1 Bacteroidales bacterium
TGATGCCATGAACGTGCTGCACAAGAAAAAGATTGACATCATGTTCCTAGACATCAAGATGCCCACGCTGTCAGGCCTCGATATGCTCAAAACCATGGATAATCCGCCTAAAGTGATCCTTACCACCGCCTTTTCCGAATTTGCTGCCGAAAGCTACGAATACGGTGTGACCGACTACCTGCTTAAACCCATTGCCTTTGAGCGTTTCCTTAAAGCGGTGAACAAGATCCTCATCCCGGCGCATGGCCCCGCCATTCCCGAAAGCAGCACGCCCAAACAGCCTGCTCCGGAGGTGATCTTTTTCAAGGCCGACAAAAAGATCCACAAATTCCATCATAAGGAAATTTTGTATTTAGAGGGTTATGGCAATTATGTGAAGGTGCATAACACACAAGGCAAGCCTTTGCTGGTGCTTGACAAACTCAGTAACATGGCAGACCAATTGCCCGCCGGCCAGTTTCTCAGGGTGCACAAATCATACATAATCAACCTGGTGCATGTAAGCCACATCGAGGGCAACAGGGTTAAGCTGGGTGATACGGAGGTGCCGGTTTCAGGCACTTATAAGCAGCAGTTGCTTGATATCATAGCTTAATTTCGATAAAACTGTTTTCCGGATGTATCATTCAGGATGTTTTTTTGCGTTAATGCTTCAGAAAACTTTGATGACTTTGAAGACCGCAGGGATTCAGAAAATGAAGTAAGTTGCAAGCTTGTAAAAGATTGCTGATTTTTTTATATTTATGCTTTCTTCCATGGTTGCATGCAAGCAAGGCCAGGTTTTTTTATGTAAAAACGCGACTCAGTCATGGATTTCTCTGAACTTATATTAAAGCGTGAAAGCGTTCGCAAGTATTCTTCACGTGCAGTTGAAAAAGAAGCTATCGAACAGATTTTAGAGGCCTGCCGTATGGCACCATCGGCCTGTAATTCGCAACCATGGAGCTTTGTGGTGGTCACCGATCCGCAACTTAAACACCAGGTGGCTAAGGCAAGCTACGGCAAGGTGTTACGCTTCAACCGGTTTGCAATCCAGGCCCCGGTCATTGTTGCCCTGATCGCTGAACCACCCAACTGGTTGTCCAAAATAGGCAGCAGTATTAAAGATAAGGACTTCTACCTGATGGACATAGGTATTGTTGCTGAACACTTCTGCCTTCAGGCAGCGGAACTCGGACTGGGAAGCTGCATGCTCGGCTGGTTTGATGAGGCCAGGGTGAAAGAATTACTGGCAGTGCCTTCAAAAAAAAGAATTCCCTTGCTGATCACGCTCGGTTATGCCGTAAGGGAGCACCCGCGAAAAAAAATACGCAAGCCATCAAATCAGCTTTATTCCTATAATAAATACACAGAACGAGACAGGTAACATGTAAAAGCATATCTGTACAGAAATTTTAAATGCATTAAAACATAGTGGCCTGAAAATGGTTATCTTTGTGTATATAAAGCATGCTGCATGGTTCTTGGAATTGAGAACATTCTGTTAATTGGCTCTATTCTTTTGCTGATCAGCCTTGTTGCTGGAAAAACTTCCTATCGTTTTGGTGTACCTACACTTATTCTTTTCCTTGGAATTGGTATGCTGGCTGGTTCTGAAGGGATTGGTGGCATTCATTTTGACGACCCGGGCAATGCGCGCTTTATTGGTATTATCGCTCTGAACTTCATTCTTTTCTCCGGGGGACTTGATACCAACTGGACTTCTATTAAGCCCTGTTTCTGGAAAGGGCTGTCGCTTTCCTCCCTTGGGGTGCTGCTTACCGCAGTTTCCCTGGGAACCTTTGTATGGCTCGTAACAGATTTTACGCTTTATGAGGGCCTGTTGCTCGGTGCTATTGTTTCATCCACTGATGCAGCAGCGGTTTTCTCCATACTGCGTTCAAAAAACCTCGCCTTGAAAGGCTCGTTGCGATCAACCCTTGAGTTTGAGAGCGGAAGTAACGATCCCATGGCCTATGTGCTTACCATCGCATTTCTTGGATTAGTGATCAACCAGGATAAGAGCCTGGTGTCGGTGATTCCTATGTTCGTGCAGCAGATGGCCATCGGGGGTATTGCCGGTTATTTTTTGGGGAAAATCAGCCGTTATATTATCAACCATATCAGGCTTGACTTTGAGGGCCTTTACCCGGTGCTGGTGATCGCCATGATGTTTTTCACCTTCTCTGCTACCGACTTCGTTGGCGGAAATGGGTTTCTGGCTGTTTACATATGCGCTGTTTATCTTGCCAACCATGATCTGATCCATAAAAAAACCATCATGAAGGTCTTTGACGGTCTTGCATGGCTGTTTCAGATCGTCTTGTTCCTTAGTCTGGGCTTGTTGGTGTATCCCTCACAAATCATACCCATCATCGGTATCGGTTTGCTTATTTCATTCTTTCTGATTGTAATTGCACGCCCGCTGAGTGTCATGCTGAGCCTGGTGTTTTTCCGCATGAGAATGCGCAACCGTCTGTACATCTCCTGGGTAGGACTCAGGGGTGCCGTACCGATTGTTTTTGCCACATATCCGTTGCTTGCCGGCATAGAAAAAGCGGAAATGATATTCAACATTGTGTTTTTTGTTTCGGTGACCTCTGTCATCATCCAGGGAACAACCCTGCCTTTAGTTGCCAAATGGCTGCATGTTGCGCTGCCTGCAAGGGTGAAACGCCTTGAAACCTCTGAGATCATGCTTGCAGAAGGAGTAAAGTCAGCTATGATAGAATTAACCCTCCCCCCCGGTTCTCCAGTGGATGGAAGGCAGCTTGTTGATATACACTTCCCTCATAAAGCAATCATTGCCATGATCAAACGCGGCAATGAATACATCACTCCGAACGGAGCCACTTTGCTGCAGCAGGGAGATAAACTGGTGATACTGGCTGAATCGGAAGAATACCTCGGTGAAGTCTATAAATGCCTTGGATTATAAACATGCTGTTAAGTCAAACAGTACCATTCAATCTTCTTGACAGAGATGGAGAGCGCATAACCGGTGCTTTGGCTGATCACTACATTTTGGAAAAGGTGTTTGATTAAGCATGAAGGCATGCCGTTGCCTGTAGCACCCGTAATGAAGTTCCATAAAGCAGATGGTGTTTACAAACCAGGGGCGAAACCTTGCGGTTCCGCCCCTGGTTTATACGACCCGGGAAGCAATTCCGTTAACTTCCCTCTTACGTCATTGACAAAACTACTGCACCAGGACTTTCCTGACAATAGTGTTGTCGTTGTAATCAAGTCTTAGCATGTAGAAGCCCGGCTTCAGGCCTTCCAGGCTAAGGGTGAGGTCAATCTGGCCCTGTTCGCTGATGACTTGCTGACGGATGGTTTGTCCGTGCACGTTGCTCAGGGAGATGTATGCCTTTCCGGCACTCTCTTTATTAAACTGAACAAAGATAAACTCCTTGGCAGGATTTGGATACACCAGTAGTCCGCTTGCATCTTGTTCATCCGTTTCGGCTATTCCTGTCGGATAATCATAGGATGCGATAACAGGAGCTTTCAAAGCATTGAGGTTACCTGCAATGAGCCCGCCCCATCTGATTTCAGGGTTTTCTTCTGAAAACGCCAGTAGCTGGTGGATACCAGAAGGCAATGGTTTATTGTCCAAACTGAATACCATAACGCTTACCCTATCTTCATCATGCCTTACGGCCATTTCGTGCCCGGGCAGCAAGAGTGCAAAGTCGAGCTCTTTGAGATCATTGCCGACCAGCTCAAACTGAAGTCCGGCCAGTGTGCCGTCACTGTCAAGCATTATTCCGTCAGGTGTGAGATAGATATAGGATGTTTGAGAGCGCAGGTTGGGCCATGGCGTCGCTTTACCCTGAGAAAAGATATTGACCGTGCCAATCACATCAAGGACATCTATCTGTCCGTCCTGGTTAACGTCAGCATTATTGTAGCAGAACGGCTGAGGATTAAGTCCGAGGAAGTAATTTACGATCTGTATCACATCCAGCACATTAACATCTCCGTCGCAGTTGGCATCACCCGGCAGCAGGGTCTCGTCCTCTGTGAAGAGGTAAATTTGGATGAACTGGTCCTGGTGGCCAAGCGCAAACATGCTTTCGTAGGGAATATAGCCTTCTTTATGGGCTGCGAAGTTGTAACTTCCGGGCAGCAGGTCATAACTCGTAAACCCGTTATGGTCGGTATGCTGCGTCATGGAACCGATAGTCAGCAACGCATTTTCAATAGGCTGGCTGGCTGAGTTCATGACCTGGAATTCAACGGTCTGTACCTCATCAGATTCTTCCGCGGCAAAAGTAAGCCACAGGTTAGGCCTGATGTTGGATGATCCGTTGTATGGCGGTATGTCGTTCCAGTCATTAAAGCCGTAGGCAACCCTGTTTCCGGAAACCTGTGTGCTGGCTACCCTGTAATAGTTTGAGGTCCAGTTGGGCAAGCTTCCCCATACAATTTCTACCATCAGGTTGTCGGAACCGTTGTAAACAAAGTAATCATCCAGCTCTATGGTGTGCCAGCCGGTTGCCATGGGCATCACGTGCGGGTTCGATGCATAAACCAAAGGTGCACCCGCAGTATTCAGGAAGTTCGACAATGTTGAAGCGCTGGTATGCATCATACGCACTACGAAATTGGGCAGTTCGTTGTGTGAACTTGATGCCTGGATGATCTCAAAGGCAATTTCGGTGATGGTTTTTTCGCCAGGGCCAAGCTCACTGGCGAGATAAATCATCTGACTGCGGTTTGCCTTGTAATAGTTGTAGAATGGATACTGGTTGGAAGGCGTATTGCCATCTCCAAGTACCATTTCAGGCGTTTGACCAATGATCAGCAATTGCTCAGAGCTGAAGGAGTGGCCATCTTCGATAAGGAAGTTCAGGTCAACAAAAGTACCCTCAACTGTTGATTCGTGAGCAAAAACCGTATAAGCAACGTCAATGCTTTCACCTGCCGGTACTATTTCATGCTCAATAACCTGGTTGACAATTGTAAGATAGGGGTTGGCCGCCATCAGCGAGCTCACGGGAGCCATAGCCGGCGAACCGCCGTTGTTGGTATAAGTGATAACGATATCCGCCGTTTCACCCGCGTCGAGCCGACCATTGCCATCACCGTGTTCACTGTCGTCTACATAATACTGACCTATGCTGAACTGCGGTGAGTATATCCTGAGAGAGAAATTAGAGTCCCACTGGTGCCCTTCAGCATCAGTGATCTGCATGGTAAACAGAACATTGTGATTGTCGGGGATGATCTCTCCAACCTGGAAAGTAAAAGCACCGTTCAGCATCATGTTATCGTTCTCGTCAATATCGCCCCAAACATCGTGGTTATCGATAACGGTAACGTATTCACTTTCTGTGGTCAACAAGGCTTCAACGTCCTCGGCCAGTTCAATACCGACATTCTTGAGACTCATGTTCAGGGTAATGAATTCACCATAATCAGCCTGGTTGTTGTTGTTTCCCTGTGAATCGTCAATGACATATTGATCAAAGATCACATAAGGACCTTCGGGTGGTATTACCTGCAGTTCTTCATTGATGTAGGTAACCCTGTTGAAACCACTGATGGCGAGGGTCAACATTCCGGGTTCTGCGGGCGGTTCTTCAAAAATCAAGGTGGCGGTGCCTCCGTCAATGGTTGCTGTGCCCAGGATAACCACTTCTTCTTCAACTTCATCATAATAAGTAACAGCCACCACAGCTCCATCAGCACCGGGAATGGTGATGTCGAAAAAGTCAGTGCCAAGGAATACCACGGGATTGTAAATGGGGTTGAATGGCTCAGGTGTGTTGGTTCTTACCATCAGTGTGGGGTCGCCGAACAATATCCAGGTAGCGTGTGTGTTTATGCCAGTAGTGCTGTACTGCGGAATCATGAACATACTGCCGTTGATTGAGATCCCTCCGTAAGTCCTTTTAATGGTTGGTCCAAGAGGAATACTGGCTTCGGTTTTGATGCTTACCATCTCGTCCTGGCCGCACATCGGAGGTTGCCAGGGCTGGTTGATGGTGGCGGCCATAATGCCTATGGCACCGGCAGGCTGACCATTGTGCGTGGCTCGCATCCAGGCTTCGGCAAAGCAAAAGTTGTTCACAAAAGCACCATTAACACAGGCCACAGACTGAATGTAGGGGAGCTTGCCAATATTGGTGAGCTGGTTCACATGGCTTATGTTGTAACCGGCAACACTCCAGCTGGTTACAGATCCGTGGTTACAGAAGTTAATGGTTGATACCCCGTTGTTTATGTTGGCAGAGATCTGGGCTGCCGTCGTATTTGGAACTCCGGGTACGTTACCATCATAATTGCGGTAAACTACATCATAAGTGAAGTTAAGCAGCGTGTCGCGAATAAAGTCCATGTGCGTATGGTCGCCTTCGCCGTGGTGTCCGCTTCCTGTACCTTCATTCCTGGCAATACCCATTCCTTTGTTCAGCCACGTGTCGGTTTCATCAAGGTCTCTTTCGTATTCAATCATTCGCTGAACCTGTGTTTCGACGTGTGCAACGGTTTCGGCTGAAAAACGTCCTACAAAGATATCGTTGAATGCGTTGGTTCCCACAAGAAAGCCGTATGCATTGTCAGAGTGATTGTTGTTATAAGTCATGGGCGGGATCTGGGGACCGTCACCAATCAGCAGGAGATAGGCAAAATCGTCGTTATTGTTGTAATAGTTTTGCACAAAGTTCTTGATGGCTGTCGGTGTTGTGCCGGTAGTGGCCGTTGTGACCATCTCCGTTCTGCGGCCTAAGGTCCTTTTCCAGTCAATGAATGGCTGCATTGCCTCTGCAAAAGGCGGATGGGCAATGATCAGCAGACTGCCTTCTTCACCTTCCAGCATGGGGTAAGACTTTTCGGCTGCGCCCATGTTGAGGAAAAAGCGATTGTATATGGCATTGAACTCCGGTTCAAGAGAGATCATGTCGCGCGTCCTGTAAAGGGGCTCATGACCTTCTTTTCCGGTTGACTTCACCTCGATTACCAGGTCGGTATACACCCGTAACACCCGGGTAACCGGATTGTACTGAAACGGATAAACATTTACCGACTGGCCACGAAAATCGCGCATGATGAATGGTTCCTGCAGATCGGCAAGCTTACCTGGCCAGAAAGCATCCTGCTGATAAGCTTCTCCATAAACATAGGGAACATCAGCTGGCCTGATGTTCCTGGTAAAATGGCCTTTCGAAGGAGCCACGTCAACATTCTCGAATTCGACATACTTCGAACTGATAATGTTTACTTCCATCTTATCAATGTCAGGAATGATAAGGGTAGAGACGATCTTAGCCAGATCGGGATATCCCGTTTCCATGATCTGAACACCATTGTCAATACTGATCATCATCTCTTTTCCCTTAGGTGTATTCAGCACTTTTTCAAAATATCCGTCCAGACTATACTGCAGCTGTGTTTCATAGATGTTGCTGCTGATCAGCCTTACTTCAGCCGGAGACTGCCCCGCCTGATTTATGCCAACCCAGTTTGAGCCGGCAAAGGCATTGGAAAACACACCTGTTACAATGAATAACAATAGGTATAAACTACGCTTCATGATTTGGTTTAATTAATGAATAACTGGTTTGAAATGGAGGTTGGTTTTTTATTTATCAGCGGGGACTTGTCACGGTGTGTCAGAGTCCCCGCATGCTGTATTTAATTTATAAACTTAGGCTACCGCACCATTATTTTTTCAATTATGGTGTCGTTGTTATAGTTAAGTCTGAGAAGGTAAATGCCTGAATTCAGATCTTCCAGGTTAATGGATAGCTCAATGCTTCCCTGTTCAGAAACTACCTCTTTATGGATTACCTGTCCGTGGATGTTCATAAAGGAAACTGTCAGATCTTTGTTGCTCATTTTGTTGAAGCTCACCCAAAGAACGTTGTTTGCCGGGTTTGGGTAGGCTTTGAAGCCAATCTTGTCTTGTAAGGACAGATCGCTGATTCCCGTAGTTCCACTGTGAGAATTAACATGAACGCTTTGGGCATTGATGTTGGCAAGGATTACTTCACCCCAGTTTAGTGTTTCGGTCTCGTTGTCAAAATGCACAACAGGAAGCGTTCCGGCATGTAAAGGAGTATTGTTCAAACTGTAAATCAGTGTGGTAAGCTTATCTGCTTCACGCAGGAAAACAATGTTGTGGTCCGGAAGATCAAGATCCATTACCAGGTTTTCTGCTCCCTGTCCGAGAAGTTCAAACTGAAGCCCGGTTATAGTGCCGTCGCTCTTGAGCTGAATGCCGTCGTGCAACAGGAAGATATCAGCCTGCCCCGATGTAAGATTGGGGTAGGGTATCAGTTTTCCTTGCTGGAAAATATTTATGGTACCCACCACATCAAGGATGTTAATAACACCATCCTGGTTGACGTCTGCATTAAGATAGCAGAAGGGAGTAGGATTAAGACCAAGGAAGAAGTTCACGATGGCAATCACGTCAAGTACGTCAACTTGTCCGTCGCAGTTTGCATCACCTGGAATAATACTACCGTCGTCGGTGAGCACCACCTGGATCTGCAGGTCCTGGTTATAGATGGTAAACTGATTCACAAAGTCGGCAAATCCCTCTTTGCTGGCAGTAAAGGTGTAGGTTCCGGGCAACAGTGCAAAACTTGTTTGACCGCTGGTGTCCGAATACCTGGTTAGGCTTCCGATGTGGATCCCGGCACCGGGCAGGGGGTTGCCTGAACCGTCTATGACGTTAAAGGTAACTGTTTGTGCGTCTTCTGAAGCATCGGCGGCAAAGCCCAAATGCAGGTTGGGCAATATGTTCGAGTTACCGTTGTAAGGCGGATTGGCATTGTTATCGTTGTAACCGTATACTGCCCTGGTATTGGGCATGGCCGTGCCGGATACAGTGTATTGATCGCCAAAGGAACACCAGGTTGGCAAAAGGCCCCAAATGATTTCAATGATGAGGTTGCTGCTGCCATCGAATTCAAAATTGTCGATGTCGAAGATATGCCATCCAAGCTCACTTGCCATTTCATAAACAGGAACATCCATAACGGTTACGGCATCGCTCATGTTCACAAAAGAAGTGCCGAGGGCGTTCATGTCGGTATGCTTCATCAGAATGCGGAAGTTGGGCAAGCTTCGATGTTCTGAAGTAGAGGTAACATGAGTAATGTCCATGCCAATTTCGGTGATGATTTTTTCGCCAATACCTATTTCACTGGCATGGTACAGCATCTGTGAACGGTTTGCCTTGTACCAGTTATAGAATGGATAATGACCGGGTACGTCATTTCCGTCACCGATGATGGTTTCAGGTACCTGGCCGATAAACAAATGTGCCTCAGCTTCGTCAAAATGCCCGTCCTCGATCTGCACGTTCATATTAACAGGTGTTCCCTGGGGAGCAGAAGCATGCGCGTGTACCAGGAAGCTGACCTCAATGCTTTCACCGGGTACGATAACCCCGGTTTCCAGCTCAGCTTGTTCAATGGTGAAGTAGGGAGAATCAGCCATAAGAGCGGCAAGCGGTTGCCTGGCATCGGCGTGGCCGTTGTTCATCACTTCAAAGCTTACATATGCAGACTCACCCGGATCGAGACGGCCATTTCCATCGCCGTAAGCGGAGTCGTCAATGACATACTCAGGGTTGATTGAGTAAACCGGTGCATTACCCGTAATGCGCAGGTTGGAGGACCATTCCTCCTCACCGTCTGTAATATGTAAGACAAAGGTAGTCTGGTGCTGATCGGGAATATCCATGGCTACGGAAAAATGAAACGCATCGGCTACGAAAGAGGTATTTCCTGTGTCGCCGGTGTCCATTCCGTCAAAAACAACTGGATCGTTATCGCCATCCATAAAAATGTACAAGTCCCCTCCGGTCAGCGTAACGGTAACCTCATCCGAAGGATCTGCACCGACATTTTTCAGCATTAAGTCAATAGAGAAGGACTCGCCATAGTTCGCCATATTTTTCCCATGCGGGTCGTTGATGGTAAAGTGATCCATAACGACAAACGGACCCTCGAGTGCTGCTGCAGGCACGTGCTCTATGTAAGGGATGAACTGAGGTTTTGTTACAACGATGGTAACGTCGCCGCCATCAAGGATCGGTGCAATGGGCACATCCACCTCACCGGAGGATCCAACAAGAGCTGCACCGTGCAATACACCGTCTTTCGAAATGGCCACGTATGAACCGGGAAGTGCTTCTACGGTATAGGTTTCAAGTCCGATAGGCACAATGGGCATATGGGATACCTCGTTGACACTGCCTTCTGTCAGGTATATCATGGTTGACGGGTCGCCGAAGGTTTGATATCCCTGCCAGTACCAGACGAAGTTTGAATGCGTGGGATAGTTTTGCATGTGTGCTTCGGTGATGGCCAGGTTTCCAACGAATTTGGTAGCTGCAACAGGGAAGTAATCGGAAACAAAGGGAGCATCGTAGGCACCCAATGTAGTTTCTGCCACAGTGGGTACATAGCCACTGTTGTTCCCGGTAATTGGGAAGGCACCAACGGCCCAGTAAAAGTCTTCAAACCAGTGGGTGTTGGGTGCTGAGCCGATGTAGGCTACAGCACCTTTGTTCTGAGCCCTGACCCAGGCTTCACCAATACTTTCTGAATGGCTGAACAGGGCACTTTGGCAACAGTTACCGATGGCCAGCGGATATTTTCCGGTGTTTGTCAGGTTGTGAATGTCACTGGCTGTCAGATACGGACCGGCCCAGCTGGTTGGAGAACAGTGTGCGGTAAAGTTGATGAGGCTGACGGAAATGCGTTCGTTGTCATACACTCCTGAATACGTATTCAGATAAGCATTCACGTTGGTGAACCCGTTTGCAGTATTAAAATAGTTCTGAGTGCCGTAATGCACCGTGGGCTGACCAATAGCCGGATTCCAGAAACTGTCCTGACCTGCAATCAGGGTCACATCATTAAGGTAGGTTGGATCTGTAAATTCATATTGCTGGTAGTAAAGGATTTTGTCGAGCTGGTTCTGCAACTCCTGGACAGTCCTAGCGGATAACCTTCCCACATACATTTCAGGGAAATGATCGCCGTCAACAGAACCATAATAAAGGTCGGTAACCTGGTTTGAGTTACTTCCGGTGGCGGAGGCAGGTAAAAGGTTTGGAGCACCCACGACAACCACAAAGGAGGGAGCAGGGTCGGTGGGTGTACCGGCGGCATATTGAGCCTGGATAAAACTCTGTATGGCCGCGGGAGTGGATCCGATAACGTCTGTATAGGCCTCAATGATCTCAAAACCCTGAATGGTTTTCCATTCAATAAAAGGCTGAAGGGCATCCTCAAACAGGCGGTTTGATACAATGATCATTTTAACAGGATACTTGGTCAGATCGGGATGATCATCAAAAATGTCCCTGAGGTCAAATGGATTGATAACGCTGTTGTAAACTACATCAAAATAAGGCGAATAGGTAGAAGCCCTCATGTACCTGGTAAGCTCTTCATCGGCACCGGTGTATTGGATCTCAACTTCAATGTTGTTATACACCCTGATGCTGCCATCAGCCGGATTGTAATGCACCGGGGAAACAGTTAAATGGCCGATGCGCTGTGCTCTCATTACACCCAGCACTTCAACGGAAGCAAGCTCGGGCGTAATAAACGACGTTCTGCTGTAATAGTCGGGCTTATATTCAAAAGGGACATCCTTAATGTCCTGGTCTTTGCGCAAGGATGGCTGTATAGGCATCAAAGGATGCTCAACACCAAAGTCCGACAGCCTGAACTCCTCTACGGTGTAACTGTGTACCTTAACACTGACTTCAGCCCCAAAGGGAATTTCAATCAGTTTTTTCACCGCAGGAAGCTTGGGTGTGCCCAGATCACCAACATGGTAACCTCCCGGCATGACCAGTTCGGTAAATACTCCCTCAGCCGTTTTCACTTCAAAATAGTTCAGTCCTTCAATGGTGAACTGAAGACGGGTCGATTCGAAATCATTAACGATAACAAGGGATTCGCTTCTTTCAGCTTCAAAATTTATTTTGGGCGTTTGACCTGATAAATAATAAGTCCCAAGAATAAGTAAACTGAAAATTAAAATCTTTTTCGCAGAAAGCGATAGTAGCACTTTTTTCATAAAACCGTTTATAATGATGTTAGTAATAGAAAATGGTTGTTATTCAGCCTGTAAATGTATAAAAAAATGATCTGAACGCCAAAAGGTTTTTTTGACATAAAATGTCTGTTTTTTCTACATTGCCCCTAACTGTTGCCGATTGACTGTATTTCATATATAAAATAAAAATATATAGGGATATATCGTTTGTTATACAGGTAACTTTTTTTCGGGTTTTAGCATCAGCAAAAACAGACCAGTCAAAAATTTATTATTTTTACAGAAACAATGCATGCCTGTCCGTACATTAAACGTATTGATCTTTTCAACAAGAAATCAGTTCAGCAATGGGAAAAGCTATAGTTAAATGCGTAATTGCCACATACGGCATTGAGGAGTATGTTGTTGAGGTGCCGTGCTCACCTGAAGATGTTGATGAAATCATTATCTCAAGGGCCTGGAAACAACTGAAAGAAGATGAAGGAGGGTCGTTGCCCTACGGCAATCGTACCGCTGAAATTTTAAAGCGGATCGATGATTGACCGGATACCTGATCTTGTTTCGGTCATCCTATTGTTGTTGCTTGCTGTTGTCTGATTCCTCAAGCTCCCTCAGAATTTTCTGCACATCCTCTTCAGTTTGATGCAGCTTGTTTTTGCAGATCCTGATGAGCACGGCTGCGCGTTTCACCTTATCAGAAAGTTCATCCACGCCGATATCACCATCTTCCATTTCCTGAACAATGGCTTTTAACTCTTCAAAAGCTTCGGTATAGGTTGTTTTTTTCATCGGTTTTTGTTTTTCAGGTGTTTGTTTCTTCCTTTGATAACTATTCCTGTAAGGTGAAATGACGTTTTTGTATGGATGACAGGGAAGCTCAGTCGCTTTCCCTGTGCTTATTTTTGTCAGTTACCTTACTGGTTAGTGTTCCGCTGAATAGTTCCGTTTCCAGCACATCTCCAATGGATGCCCGGTTGCTGTCGCGTATGGCCTTTCCGCCCGACCGGGTAATGCTGTACCCCCGTTTCAGGACATTCGCAGGATGTAAAGCACCTGTCTTGCCTTCCATGGCAAGCAGGGATTCTTTCTTATCGTTCAGAAGTGCCCCTGTTGTTTTCAGGAAGGATGACGTCTGATCCTCTGTGGCTGCTTTTTTTTGTTTGATGTGTGACATTGCATGCACGACCAGCATTTTTTCATGGTGTTTCAGGATAAAATGTCTCATCTGCCGTGTTATGATCGCCGTTTGCTTACCAACCGCACCGGTGCAGGTCATAAGGGTGTTCCTGCTGGTGGCCAGCGAAGCCGAAACCTGGTTTTTAAACAGCAGCAGCAAATGATCAAACGATTGCCGGACGTTTGACAGTTTGTGATGCACATGGTTTATGATGCGCTCATTGGCTGATGAAACATCCAGTGCAAAGTCATGAAAGCGATGAATCAGTGATTCTGCCACCTTGGTGGGGGTGATCTCATTCCTGAAGGCTACCAGTTCGGTGACGGTTTCGTTAGTAGCGTGCCCGATACCGGTAATTACCGGTAAAGGAAACAAAGCTACTGTCTTGGCTAGTTCATAAGTGTTGTAGCACGAAAGGCCTATGTCGCCGCCACCACCCCGGATGATCACCACCAGGTCGAAATGCTGTTGCACATCCCGGATCCGGTGCAGCTGACGAATGATGGAAAACACTGCTTTCTCACCTTGCAGCACTGAAGAGAACAGCATGTGAAAAAAGCGGTAATTCCAGGGGTTGTTATCGATGATTCTCAGGAAATCGGCATAACCCTTGCTCGTTTCCACGGAAATAATGGCAATCCTTTGCGGCAACACAGGAAGCACCCGTGATTTATTCATATCGAAAAGACCTTCCTGCCTGAGTTTTTGGATGCATTCCTGCTTTTCCCTTTCGAGGTCACCTAAGGTGTAGGAAGGATCAATGTCGATGATCCTGAGGGTCATACCATATACCGGGTCAAAATGTATCCGGGCATAAAGCAGTACTTTAATGCCGTCTTTGAGTTCTTCCTTCAGCACCTTGCGAAAGGTGTTGTTGATCTTGTGAAAATCATCCTTCCACAGCGTGGCTTTCATCTGGGCGACAATCCTTCCCAGCTCTTTTTCCACCAGTTCCGGATAACAGTGACCTGTTTGCGGATAATGATTGAGTTTGTTCAGCTCTGCTTTTATCCAGTATGCACTCCGGTACCGCTCAACAATGGTTTTACGGATACTGCCGGTCACTTCGCGCAGCGTAAACACCTGTTTGTTCTGAATGGTTTCCGGCATAGGGAAGGCAGGTGTTAGTCAATCAGGCGTTTTCCAATGTGATAGGCATCACCGACCCTGGGTCCGATAGCCCGGTATTCCCTCATGCCTCCAATGTAAATCAGCGGATTAAACGCCTCTAAATCAATGGAGCCATAATGATGTACATCCTTTAATTTGTCGGTGTCGATATGGGTTTCCAGAATTTCACCGGTAAAATGATTGGTGCGGCCTACCAGGCCCCAGTCGGTCAGGCGGCATTCCAAATTTAGCGGACACTCTTTTATGATAGGCGATTCAATGTGTTTTGAAGGCATTTTGGTCAGTTTGCTGACAGAAAACTTATCGGTATTCTTTCCCGATGTGATTCCGCAAAAATCGGCCTCAACCATGATGTCAACCGTAGCGATATTGACACTAAAGTTTTTGTTTTTCTTGATAAGTTCCCCGGAATAGCCGTTTTGTCCGACCGATATACCCAGTGTAGGCGGTTTGCTTGTCAGCAGGCTAACCCAGGCAATGGTTACAATATTTGCCTGTTGCATGGTACCGGTTACCACAAGAGCCGTCGGGCAGGGCAGCATGATCTTTTGGGGGCCGAATGTCGTTTTCATTTTGATCTGTGTTTATTATGAAGGGATGGCAGGATGCCTTTAATGAGCCCAGTGTATGGTTTTCAAACGAATAAGCATTTCTTTCGCCGTGTTAAAAGCTTTCATCGCTCTTTGATTGGAGTAATCTGTAAGAAAGGTTTTGGCGAGTTCAGGGTCTTGTTGCCACAATTTAAGGGCCAGCTCTTCAATGGCGTCCTGCATGGCAAATTGTTCCGCCTCAAAAGCATCCCATTGCTGGCGTACCATGGCTATATTTTCGGAGTAATTCAGATCGATCATATTTTCGACGGCGTTGAATACATCAAAAGCATTTTCGCTGTCGTAGTCGAAGGTGCCCGGAGGAAGATTGAACTGGAAGTGGATGTCGAGGGCCTGTTCCAGCGGCCATGGTTTATAATAGGGTGGGGGTGTTTCCGTGATTCCCGCATACCATGGCACCAGGACGGATCCACAGGGCGCAGCTGTTGTACGCCATGCCACGGCGCCTATGGCTGCAGGCATCCAGTTGCGAAGCTGGTAAACCACCAGTTCCTGTGCCGTGCTGCTGCAAATGGCACCAAGGCCGGCATTATGATGCGGCGATGTGTTTTCAGTCACTCCAAGGGAGTGGCTTTTGTGGAGCAAGGGCGCCTGTCCGTTGATATGGCCATGGCTGCGAAGCAAATTGGCCAGGTCTTCAACACCAAGCTTCCTGTCGACAGTGATGGCAAACGGAAGTTGCTGAGAAACGGGCAATTCAATTAGCTGACCCAGCATTGCCGACTGACTGAACCACTGCCTTTCGTCAATTCCGTGCTCGTCCCGGAAACTGCCCTCCCAGGGATCAGCGTTAAAGGCCTCTCTGAAACTGAAAGGCTCTCCCGATGCCGGATCGTACCAACCTCTTTTTATGGCATATTCAACCAGGCCCTTTGAAGCCATCACATTTGCCGCATCGGAGAGATCGGCTTCAGGACCAATGATATGGACGTTGGGAAGCAACACCACGGCATCATCCGGGACCCTTTGCGCAATCCAGTGCTTACCCCTGACCACAGCGAGCAACCATGCTTCGTTGGGGTCGGCGATGATATAGGTCCGCCCGGAAGCAGCATAACCGAAGTGGTCCAGCAATGTTGTTGCGATTTCCACTCCTTCACGGGCCGTTGTGGCACGCTGGGCAACGATTCGCCTCAACTTGTAGCCAATGCCGCCGTCGGTAATATCACCACGGGCCACCAGCTCATCGTAGGAATCCTCACGGGTTCTGCAGGCATCTGAGGATATGGCAACCCCCCATTCGTTAAAATAACCATCCGAAAATTCGGCACCGGGCATGCTGGTCCAAAGGTAAGCCCAGGTGACTTCAGGTTGCGGCCAGCTGCCTCCCCTGCGAAGCTTCACCATGCTGCCGGGCTTGTGCTCCATCCTCGGAACATAACGATAGCTCATGTTGCGCAAACCTGAGTTTTGTTCCAGGTGCGCAAACAAAACGGAACCGTCAAGGCTCGCATCCCTGCCGGCAATTACAGCAAAACACCCTTTCGCCTCGCTGACAAAAGTGAACACAAATACCATAAGAATGATGGTGGTGATGGAAATATTTTTCATAATCATCAGTAACCGGTTTATTTTATATTTAAATAGCCATTACAATGACTTATTCTTCTGCCCATGTCTTACAGCGCATTCAGTTGGATGTCTGATTGCCGGAATAGACCGTTTTTCCGCCCAGTACAGTGCGTTTTACCTGTATTTTGTGGATATCCTCTTTAGGAATCTTAAAATAATCCTTGTCGATGACCACAAAATCAGCCAGTTTTCCTTTGGTGATGGACCCTTTTTTGTCCTCTGAAAATTCAAGATATGCAGGCCATACAGTATACGCTTTGAGGGCTTCTTCGCGTGTCATTGCCTGTTCCGGGAACCACCCGCCCGGAGGGTTGTTTTCCCTGTCCTGCCGTGTTACGGCGGCATGCAAGCCATAAAAGGGATTAAACGGCGACACCCAGTAATCGGAACCGGCAGCAATGATGCCGTTTGCATCAATGATACTCCGCCATGCGTAAGCACTCTTTGCCCGTTCATGGCCTATCCTGTCTTCCACAAAGAGCATGTCTTCGGTAGCATGCACGGGTTGCATCGACGCCAGGATGTTTCTGTCTGCAAACCGCAAAATGTCTTCCGGAAGCAGTACTTGCGCATGTTCGACTACCAGTCTGGCTTCTTCAGGGCTCATTCCGCTTAGCTCCATTGCTTTTTCAAAGGCGTTGAGGGTTACGTGGTTGCCCCGGTCGCCAATCGAATGTGTGCGTGTCGCAAACCCGATCCTCAAAAGATCTGCTACCAACCTGGCATAGGCGTTTTCATCCTGCCCCAGTTCGCGAAGGGCCCCAAATTTACCGGGCATGTCACTGTAAGCTGCCACCATGGCAGCTCCCCGGCCTCCAAGAGAACCGTCGATGAACATCTTTACCCAGCGCACCGAATAGCTGTCATTGTAAAGCCCGATCAGCGGTTTCCCAAGTTCTTTGGCCGCATCGGCCTCAAGGGCATCCATCAGCCTGACCCTGAGCAACCCTTTTTCATAAGCGTCCCTGCGTAAAGCTACGTCGGCCAGACCGGTGGGTGTGGCACAGTGTACCGTGGTAATGCCTGAAGCAAGCAGGGTATCGCTGCCAAGCTTCAGGGCCTTCAGCTCTTCTTTATACGTAAGTGCTTCCGGAGGTGGGATATGGTCGGTAACCAGCGCTCCGGCAGCGGAAACCAGCACCCCGCTCAAATCACCCCGCGCATCACGCATGATGATGCCTGCATCAGGCGAAGGGGTGGCTGCCGTGACACCGGCCAGCTCAAGGGCCTTGCTGTTCACCCAGTGAGCATGACCACAATACCTGCGTAGCACAACCGGATTTTCCGGACTGATAGCATCCAGCATATGCCGGTGAGGGACCTTATCCCACAAAGCATCATTGTATCCCCGTGCAATGATCCATTCGCCGGGCTTTGACTGACTGACAGCCTTCGCAATGCGCCCGGTCAGCGAATCCAGCGACAGCCAATATACATCCAGGGGCTCTGTGAGCAGATTACGTCCAAGATTATCGAAGTGCATGTGGCTCTCCGTCATGCCCGGAATTACTGTGTGCCCTCCCAGGTCAACAATTTCCGTACGCCGGCCGGCATATTCCAGTGCAGCCTCATTCGACCCGACAAATGAAAAACGGTCGCCGCGAATGGCCACGGCTTCAGCATAAGGCTGATCGTCGTCCATGGTATAGAAATTACCGTTAATAAATATACTGTCGGCATGTTTTCGGGTACAGGAAATAGTCATAATAAAAATAAATAGTATTGATAATAAGAGTATTAGATAATGTCTCATAAATAAATTGTTTAAACAAATAAAACGGAAATTATTTGCATGTTAAACCGGTGAAAACGTCACGGTTATTTATGCAATAATAACTAAAAAAAGTCAATAGGCTTTCATTTTTGTACCTGAAATACGCTTCATTCACACAAAAATAAAAATGTGTACCAGCAAGAAAAGGATATATTAATCTTTGGTAAGTATAGATCGGAAGTGCATGTCATTGGCTAAATTTTTCGAAACATAACGAATAAAAAAAATCAATTATATTTGAAGAGTAAACGTGCTGGTGTTGGCATGACACTAGGTTCAGCAAAAGAAAACTTATGAAACATAGTCCGGCTTTTTTGGTTCTGTCAGTGTTTCTTTGTATTATTCTTATTTCCTGCAGCGAGAGGGAAGTCCCTGAACAGGTCATTGATCTTCCCGAGATCCGGGAGAGGGGAGAGCTGGTTGCCATTACCAGTTACAGTCCTATCAGTTATTTTATTTACCGGGGTCAGGTGATGGGTTATGAATATGAGCTGCTTCAGCTGTATGGCGAGTATCTTGACCTTCCGGTGCGGATCATTCTCGCCAGGAACCTGGAAGAAATGATGGAAAAGCTGGAAACCGGCGAGGGAGATCTTATCGCTTATGGGCTCACCGTTACCAGGGACAGGCGTCAACGTTTTGCCTTCACTGACGCTCTCAACACCACACGGCAGGTCCTGGTGCAGCGCAAGCCCGAGGGATGGCGGCACATGATGCTTCATAATATTGAACGAGACCTGATCAGAAGTCCTCTTGAACTTGCAGGAAAAACGATCCACGTGCGCAGAGGTTCTGCTTACATCAACCGTCTGCAGAACCTTTCAGACGAAATTGGAGCAGAAATACACATTGTAGAGGCTGAAGATGCGTTAACCACAGACGAACTGATATCCATGGTTGCTGAGGGTGTTATTGAATTTACCATTGCTGACGAGAACATAGCCCTTGTGCAGGCTGCCTATTACCGTGATATTGATGTGGCAACGGCGGTAAGCCTTCCCCAGCAGATAGCCTGGGCGCTGAGACATGCTTCACCTTTGTTGCTTGAGTCGTTGAATGAATGGCTTTCTGAATTCCGAAGACAGGCCGACTTCAATTTCATCTATAATAAATACTTTGAACACCGGCATACCTTTCGCAGCAGGTATGCCAGCGATTATTTTCCCCTGTTGAGCGGCAGATTGTCACCGTATGATGATATTTTTCAGGCGCATGCCGGCAGGATCGGATGGGATTGGCGCTTACTGGCTGCTTTGTCCTTTCAGGAATCCCGTTTCGAGCCCTATGCCCGGTCCTGGGCGGGCGCCGCTGGTTTGATGCAGCTGATGCCTCAAACAGCGAGAGAATTCGGAGCAGAAGATCCTTACAACCCCCTGCAAAACATCTCGGCAGGTGTGAACTTTCTGTCGTGGCTCGATAATTACTGGAAGCAATATATTGATGATGATGAAGAAAGGCAACATTTTGTAATTGCATCCTACAATGTGGGGCAGGGACATGTGCAGGACGCCAGACGACTTGCAGAATTACACAACACCGATACCACTAAATGGTTTTACCACGTTGAGGAGTTCATGCTAAAGAAATCAAACCCCGAATATTACAACCATGACGTCGTTAGGTATGGCTATGCTTCAGGAATTGAGCCGGTTACATACGTAAGAAACGTCTATACCATTTACAACCACTACAAGCTTTTTGTTGATTGACAAAGCATGGCAGCCACCGCTTCCCGAAAAAGTTTTCAATACTGTGGATGAGGCTCAGGAAGAAATTTTATTTTTGTCTGTTCTAAATGCAGCCTGAACAACCGCTGCTTTGATCATCAAAATAGTAGTAACTGAATAAGCATACATCCTATAAAGACAAGCACATGACTAAATTATTCCCATTCGTTTTTTTGCTGTTATCCTTCTCATTAAGCTCCGAAGCATGCACCATAGCCATTATCAGCGGCAAGCATACGCCTGACGGTCGTCCGATTTTATGGAAGCATCGCGACACAGGAGTATTTGATAACAAAGTGATCATTTATGAAGGCGGGACATACCGGGCTGCCGGACTTATCAATTCGGCCGACGACCACCCTGCACGGGTTTATATCGGCTTTAACGAAGCAGGTTTTGCCATCATGAATTCTGCATCCTATAACCTTTTCGGAGATGATTCCTTAAACATACCTTCCATGACGGGGCACATGATGCGCGACGCATTGCTTGAGTGTGCCACCGTGGATGATTTTGAGCGTTTTCTGCAGGAGTACGACAAACCCAAAGGAGTGGAGACGAATTACGGTGTCATAGATGTTCATGGGAATGCAGCTTTTTTTGAAACGGACCATTTTGGCTACACCCGGATCGATGTTGATGATCAGAGAGTGGCTCCGCATGGATATCTTATCCGTACCAATTTCTCGTATACAGGAATACCACATGAAGGTGCGGGTTATATTCGTTATGAAACGGCACAACGGCTGTTTTATCGTGCATCGGGAAGCAACAACCTCTCTGTTCAACACATAATGGAGCACATGGCAACGTCGGTCTGGAATTCATACAGCGGCCAGGATGCCCGGAATGCAATCCACCTGAAGTCTTCAGAAGATAAATTCATGTATTTCCATGACTGTATAAACCGTTTTACATCCAGCTCTTCTGTTGCAATCCAGGGCGTACGACCCGGTGAATCGCCCCTGCTTACCACCATGTGGACCAGGGTAGGATTTCCGCTTGCCAGTGTGGTGGTTCCCGTTTGGCTAACGCCTCAGCACAGTCTGCCGGCTGTCATTACCGCGCCCGGCAAGGAAAATGCACCAATAGGCGACTGGGCGCTGCAGTTGAAAGATGAAATGGTCCCCTCGAAAAGGGGTTCCACAAAATATTACATCAACGCCACCAGGGTTTTCAATGCTGATGGAACAGGAATAACACAGCAACTCCTCCCGGTGAGCAGGGAAATTTTGAAAGCCACTGAAAGGTTGATGAAAAACTGGGAATATCCGCCGCAGGAAGAAGTAAATCAGCATTATGACTGGATCGATGCTTACATTACCGAACAATACAGAACCCTGTTCGGAATTCCGGAAAAGTTATAAAGATCATAACAACAAGGCTATTCTTCGAGTGGAAATCAGCGGTTTAGCCTGTAAAATTCTAATATATTAAACCAGTAATAAGGTATGAAGTTAACTCTTGTAGTATTGGCTGCCGGCATGGGAAGCAGGTATGGCGGCATGAAGCAACTCGACCGCCTGGGACCCTCAGGCGAAACCATCATGGATTACAGTGTTTATGACGCCCTGATGGCAGGATTCAACAAAGTAGTTTTTGTCATAAGAAAGCATTTTGAAGAAGAATTTAATCAAGCGATCGTCGGCAACATAGAAGGTAAAGCGGAAGTGGCGCTTGCCTTCCAGGAAACCGATAATCTGCCCGGTGGTTTTATTTGCCCGCCCGACCGCGAAAAGCCCTGGGGTACCGGTCATGCGCTTTGGGTATGTCGCGACCTGATCAATGAACCTTTTGCCGTTATTAATGCCGACGACTTTTATGGCCGTGAGGCGTACCAGACCATGTCGGACTACCTGAAAACCCTTAACCCGGAGAATCCGGGTCACTATGCCATGTGCGGTTACAAACTGAGCAATACACTCTCGGAATACGGTGAGGTATCCCGCGGGATTTGCCGTGTTGATGCAGATGACATGTTAAAAAGGGTTGAAGAGCATCTTGCCATCAGAAAAAACGCCGACGGCAGCATTACCAGCCGCGGAAAGCAATCAGACCTCAGGGATGAAGATGTCGTATCTATGAATTTCTGGGGATTCAACGCTGATATCTTCAATAAAACAGATAACAAACTAAAGGTCTTTCTTGAGAATAAACTGCATGAGCCAAAGTCTGAGTTTTACATTCCTATGCTTGTTGATGAACTTATTAGCGAAGGACATGCACGTGTACAGGTGTTGTCGAGTCCTGCACAGTGGTTTGGTGTAACCTACAAAGAGGATAAGGCAAGAGCCGTTGAAGCCATTAAAACATTGGTGGCCAATAAGACATACCCGGCCAGGTTGTGGCACTAAGAAACCCGGAATTGCCATTTTCTGCATGACATTTCAGAAGCAGGTCCACAACCTGGCCTTTGGTTATGTAGGCTTTCGTCACTAAAAAACATTCAGGCTTATCCCAGCCGATACAAACCTGCCCACCATAGGATGCACAGCTGACAGGATTGATGCTGTGGAATACCCTGCACGCTAACCCGGAAAATCTGCAAAAGCAAGATGCTGACCTCCTTGCTCTAATGGATTTCTAATAACATTCTAATAATTTTCTAAGACAGCTTTGGTTTTGATGTAAGTGTTTTGCACGTAATTTTGCGCGGTTAAAATTAAGGCCTTCAAGCTAAGTCAGTTATGGGAAGACGCAGATGTTTGCCGGATGATGGCAAAGCGCGAGACAGACTTAAGGTTGAATAAAGGATCTGTACGATCCAGGTTCATAAAAACGATTCGTATGTTTTGATTTTGGATACTGATCCCTTATCTGTTAATTTTCAATAATATCCTATACTTATGATAACAAAGAAAAATACACCTCAATCCGGAAGAAATCGTAACGTTGTTCTGGCCTTGGTCATCCTGTTGCTTTTGCTGGTGGTGATTATTCCGCAATTTCGCAGGGTAGCTCCTGAACTGGATGCCCCCGCCCAGTATCAGAGGATAAACGGCTATGTATATCTTCCTGAAACTTCGCCAATTAGAGACAGGATCCGGGTTGATGAGGTCAGGGTGGAGACCTTACGGCGGGAGGTTTCGGCCCCAGCCACCGTAGAGGCCAATCCTTCCAAAAGAGCCAACATTTTTCCTCCTGCAGGAGGTTTGATTGTACAGCTTTTTGTGAACATGGGTCAAAGCGTCAGCGCAGGCCAGGCCCTGTTTGAGATTTCCTCTCCGGACATTGCCGAGATACAAACTGCTTACCTTGCGGCCCGAAGCGCCCTTACACAGGCTGAAAGGGGGCTGAGAAGGACCGAGCTATTGTACGAAAGGGGTATTGCTCCCCTGAGAGAACTGGAAGAAGCACGCACTGAATATGATATCGCAAGCAGCGAAATGGACGGCGCCGCCCTGGCGCTGCAGATTTACGGCATCGACAAGGATGATCTTGGCAAACCGCTTATAGTTAGATCGCCGATCAACGGCAGGGTGATTGACCCGGATGTGGCGGCAGGTGAGTTTATTGCAGAACCTGAAGAGCCCCTGATGATCATTGCCGACCTCAGCAGCGTCTGGGTAACGGCGAGGATACAGGAAAAAGACATCCGCTTTGTGCATGCCGGCGGCGATGTTAGCGCAAGATTTACAGCCTACCCGGGTGATATCTGGGAGGGCACCGTACTTTTTGTCAGTGATATCCTGGATGAAGAAACACGCACAACGCGCGTCAGGATTGAGTTCGACAACCAGGATATGAAATTGAAACCCGGAATGTTTGCCAACGTCAGGTTTCATTCAAAACCGGCACCCGAAATTGTACTTCCTCCCGGAGCTGTTCTGCAGCGCCGCGATTATAATTATGTATACGTAGAGAAAGAAGAGTATACTTTTGAGATGAGAAGGGTACGCACCGGTGAACTCATAGATGGCAAACTGGTCATCCTTGACGGCATCAGGGAGGGAGAGCGGCTGATTGTGCATAATGCGGTCATGTTGCCATAAGCTGACAAACCTCCTGCCATCTTTATTTATGAAGCTGTGCAGCATGTTTTCCAAATCGCTGAAGCTTTACGTTCGCTTCTAAAAAAAAGCATCCATAAACCATTCAACCATATAACTGTTTTAGAAATGTTTATAGAAAAGTACATAAACTACTGCCTGTCCAAACGGGGCATAATGACGGCCTTGTTTATCATGCTTGGCATCTTCGGTTATTATTCCTTTACGCAGCTTGAGATTGATGCTTATCCGGATATCGCCGACGTAACCTCCATGGTGGTCACTCAATATCCCGGCCACGCGGCGGAAACGGTGGAGGAACAGATCACCATACCTCTTGAGCGCGCTCTAAACGGGATGCCGGGGTTGATGGTCATGCGTTCAAAAAGTACTTTCGGGCTGTCTATGATCACGCTGGTATTTGCTGATGGCATAGATGATTACTTTGCCAGGCAATTGATCCGTGAAAGGTTACTGGAAGCTGAACTTCCGGAGGGTGCGCATCCGGAGCTGGAGCCGCTGACCAGTCCTACCGGTGAAATATTCCGGTATACCCTGCATTCCGATATTTATGGGCAACGGGAGTTACGTGAGATGCAGGAGTGGATTGTGATACCCAAACTCAGGGAAGTATTTGGTGTGGCGGAGGTGGTCAGTCACGGAGGTGAGACCACACAGTTTAAATGCGAACTGGATCCGGAGATGCTGGTAAAGTATGGTCTTTCATTGAATGATGTCATTGAAGCCATCGAAATCAACAATTCAAATGCCGGTGGCGGCAGGGTTGAGCGCGGCGACCTGGCTTATGTTATCAGGGGTATCGGGCTGGTGCGTTCTCTCGATGACCTGGGTAACATTGTGGTTGCTTCTGTTGAGGGCACCCCGGTTTTTCTGCGCGACCTGGGAGCGTTAAAGCTTGGCGCCATGGAAAGAAACGGTATGCTGGGCCGTGACGATGAAGATGACCTGGTGCAGGGTATCGTCGTTTTACTGCGCCATGAAGATCCCTCACCGGTACTGGCCGGAGTCAACAAAGCAGTTAAAGAACTCAACAATTTCATTCTTCCCGAGGGAGTCTGGATAGATGTTTATTATGATCGTACCGACCTGATACAGACAACCACCATGGCTGTATCTTTCACGTTGATGCAAGGGATAGGTTTGGTGGTGCTCACCCTGCTGCTTTTTTTGGGAAGTGTCAAATCCGCCCTCATTGTGGCTTCCGTGATCCCATTTGCCATGCTCATAGCCTTCGCCATGATGCACGTTACAAATATTCCGGCCAACCTCCTTTCGCTTGGGGCCCTAAGCTTTGGCATCCTGGTTGATGCGGCCATTGTGATCGTTGAAGCGCTTCAGGCGCGAAGGGAAAAAAACCCCTCGGAACATTTCACCAGCGACCGCGTTGCGGAAAGTACCACCAGGGTGGCAAGGCCGATCTTCTTCTCCGTATTGATCATCATTGCTGCACACTTTCCTCTGTTTGCCTTTGAACGTATAGAAGCCAAGTTTTTCATACCCATGGCTTACACCGTGGCCTATGCGCTCGGCGGAGCCTTGCTCTTTTCGCTGTCCGTAATCCCGGGACTTATGCTCTGGGCATACAGCAAACCCTCCAGGGTGTTTGTCAACAAGCCCATGGAATGGCTTAAGAGCAGATACGTTCAATTAATGACCTTCCTGCTCGATATGCCACGATTTGCCATACTTCCGGCGCTGCTTGCCGTATTGTTAACGGCTTTTGTTTTTGTCAGGATAGGAAAAGAGTTTCTGCCCTATATTGATGAAGGTTCCATCTGGCTTCAGGTTAAGCTTCCGGCGGGTATATCCATGGACAAAGGGGCTGAAATGGCCGCCGAATTAAGGGACGTTACCCGCGAGTTTCCTGAGGTGAGTTTCATTGTTACACAGCTGGGACGCAATGACGATGGGACCGACCCATTTACTCCGTCGCATATTGAGGCCATGGTGGGCCTGCATCCCTACAATACATGGAGTCCAAGGAGAAGCAAATTGCAGCTGATAGATGAAATGGATCAGCGTTTTCAGCAGATACCGGGCATGACGGTGGGGTTTTCACAACCCATGATTGACGGTGTAAATGACAAGGTGGCCGGCGCACACTCCGAACTGGTGGTAAAAGTATTTGGTGATGACTTTACAGAAACACGGCGCATAGCCGAAGACATTCTTCACACCCTCGAAGGGGTTGAAGGTGCCGTTGACCTGGCCATTGACCAGGAACCGCCTCTTCCGCAGATGCAGATCATCATTGACAGGGATGCTGCAGCACGTTTTGGGATTAATGTTTCAGATATCTCCGAGCTGATTGAAGTGGGCATCGGCGGTCGTGAAGTTTCAGAGATCTTTCTCGGTCAGCGAAGATATGATGTCATACTGAGGTTTCCTGAGCATGTGCGGAACACTCCTGAAAAAATCGGCAACCTCCTGCTTACCTCCGCCGACGGAGCCCTGGTGGCACTTTCGCAAGTGGCCAATATTGTTACCACAACGGGCGAGAGTACCATTTCGCGTGAGATGAACCGAAGGCATTCCACGGTGAAGCTGAACCTTCGCGGACGCGACTTCTCCCATTTTATCAGGGATGCGCAAAGAGCCATTGACGAAGAAGTGGAATTCGTCCAAGAAAAATATGCCTTAGAGTGGGGGGGACTTTTCGAAAATAAAGAAAGAGCCGAAGGCAGGGCGCTTATCATTCTTTCGATGGTGCTTGGAATCATATTCCTCTTGCTTTATGCCGAATTTGGTACCATCAGGCACCCACTGGTTATCCTGTCCTCGTTGCCGCTGGCTGTCCTGGGAGGCTTGCTTGCCCTTCAGTTTCGCGGTATGACCGTGAACGTTGCCAGCACCGTTGGCTTCATTGCACTATCGGGGCTGGCCGTGCAAAACGGTGTTATCCTCATTTCAAACATTAACAGGGTGAAGCGTAAAGGCATGCTTGACCTGAAACAAACGGTAATAACCGGGGCCATGCAGCGCTTGCGACCGGTGCTGATCACTGCCATGACAACCCTTTTCGGCGTACTGCCGGCAGCGTATGCCTTTGGCGTAGGCAGCGACATTCAGCGGCCCCTGACCACAGTGATCATGGGCGGGCTTTTTACGGCCACCATTCTTACCATGATTGTGCTGCCCGTAGTATATTACCTCGTTGAAAAAAGAATGGACCAAAACGCAGACTAAAACTGAAAAACATATAGTCATGAACAGGATTAAGCTATTATTAATTCCTTTGCTTTTTATGGTGGTGACAACTACTTCCAGGGCACAGCAAAATGTCTGTGAGATCGGATGGGATGAGTTTTTTCAAACGGTACTGAGCAATAACCTCGACCTCATTATTGAACGCTATGATGTGTCTGTTGCCGAGGCGGCTTATGCGGCTTCCAGGGTTTTCCAGGATCCGGAGCTTGAGATGATCTTTCCGGTCTTTGAAAAAGATGAATTTTCGGGCTTTCCGCGAAATATTGAATTTGAAATGGAAGTCCCCATTGAATTGTTTGGGAAGCGGCGCAACAGGATAAGACAAGCCAGGGCAGAAAAGTATGCCGCCGAAGCCGGACTGGATGACTTCCTGCGCTACCTGCGCGCCGATGCAGCCAATACCTGGGTTGAAGTCCTTACCGGTCAGCTCATACTTGAAAGAATGACGCTAAACCTCCAGCAGCTGAACCAATTCCTTGAGGTGAATACCATCCTGTTCGAAGCTGGTGAAATAGGAGAGGTGGATGTCCTTCAAACGCGCGTGGAAGTGCGCTTGTTTCAGTCTGAGCTTTTTGATGCCAAAATGGATTTCACCGAAATGATGGGTGATATTTATTTTCTCATGGGCGGCATGACCACCGATTCGCTGGTTTTTTCGGGAACCATTCCGGGTGGCGCACCTGAAGTGAGTTACGAAGTGTTGCGCGAAAGGGCTCTGAGTCAGCGCTCTGACTTAATGGCTGCACAAAGGAAAGCTGAAGCCGCCGAATATGCCATGCGATTGGCCCGCTCTGAACGCTATCCGGATATAAGCCTCATACTGGGCTATCATAATGAAGATGCCGTAAGGCCCGGTCCGGGATTTTCAGCGACGTATGCCGGCCTGATCATTCCGCTGCAGTTTTCCGGTTTTAACTCCGGTGAATTCCGGATGAGCCAGTACGAACTGGAACAGTCAAAGACGGAGCTTCGCGCCGTTAACCTCGAGGTGGAAACGGGCCTGCTTACCGCATGGAAAAATTACCAGATGATGCTGCAGAAACGTATGCTGTTTACCGAAACCATACTGCAGGACGCTGAAAAGGTCAGGGATGCCATTGTGTACAGCTACCAGCAGGGCGATGTTTCGCTGCTCGAGGTACTGGAAGCTCAAAGCACCCTGAATGAGGTATATATCAGCTATTATGAAACACTGGCAGCATTTGCGGCTTCCCTGGTGCAACTGTCAACCGAATCGGGCGAATGGCTGATAGAGTTCTGAAACTGATGCCTGTGCATTCACTCCTGCAAGCGTTGCAACAGGGCTTCACGAATCAGTAAACGCAGCTCCTGTTGCCGGTGCTGCACCACACCCCTCGATGCAGGGCGGTAAAACTCCGCATAACGCGGTCGTGCCAAACTGTAATTCAGCCTGTCCATGTTGCCTGTAATGTCGATACCAAGCCTTACCGGCAAGGGTGATTCTACCACGGATATGTGATAATTGAACGACATGTCGAGGTTGTGCCGCCCCCCAACCACGGCACTGTATCTGTCCATCACAATAAGAAACGGATAAACGTCAATCTCCTCACGGAAAATGGTAAACTCCGCAGATAAACTGTCTACCCTGTTTTCGGCCCTTTTACTGAAACGTAATGTCCGTGCAATCTCAGTGAAGGTTTCTCCGTCCATCAAAACAAGGTCAGTGCCGGTAATGGAAGCTGCGCCCCTCAAGGTTGACATTTTCAAAGTGTAGGTAGAATCAAGATAACTCTCTATGGCAAGATGAAAATTCCCCTGGCCCTTGAATGACCTCAGCATAGGCATAATGGTATCTATTTCGGGAATCATCTGTAAAAGTCGCTCTATTTCAATGTCAAGCATATGGTAATCCAGGCCGAGAAACAAATGATTCTTTCTCGGTGTCCTGTACATGGCTGTCAACTGCATACGGGCGGCGGGAGTTACAAACGAAAGATCATCAAGAACAAGGATTCCGTCACTTAGCCGGACATCTCCTCGAATGTGGTTTGCTGTGTCAGGACCAAAAACCGCGTTCCTGATGCTGGTCGTCAACAGTAAGTCTATACCCAGTGGAACCATGTAAGGCCCGGCATAACTGGCTTCTTTTTGCGTTTCTTCGGAAACTGCTTGGTCAGCAGTACTGTCACTTGTTGTGTCAGTGTCTTTTTCTGATCCAAGACCGCTGGTCAGCTCCATCAGTTGCATTATGTCCGTGGTGTTCGAAACAAAGTTAAACTCACCCTGAAGAATGGAATCACCCCTGAAGTACGACAGCACATTGTTAAGTCGCCCACGTAGCTGAAAATCCGAATTGTCCAGAACAATACTGCTTTCCTGGATGGTGAACACCTCAGGATCAAATTCAAGCTTTATTGAAGGTATTTCGATGGGATATAAAAGCTTTGAGGTCTTTATGCAACCATCGTCTATGTGAATGAAGCCGTTGGCCAGCCATTGCAGGAAAAAATCCTCCTGGTCTTTGTCGTTGACAACGTCAAGGTCAAGATGTACCCTGTCCAGTTCAACACGCTCAGCACCCAGGGCTAAATCGAGCCGGTCGCTGTTAAATGCCAGAAGGAATTCCGGATGTTCATGACTGTGATAGGAAGGCATGACCGAAGCACTGCCGGTTGGCATGCTGACAGCCAGTTCAACAGTGTCCAGGGAGAAACGGAACGCATCCAGCTTAAAAGAACAAAGAACAACGGGAACTCCTTCTTGTTCGCGCACATCGGAAGTTTCCAGCATAATATGCCCCTGGTCAATGACAGCATACATATCCTTATCACCGGTTTCCAGTTGTCCGGCTTTCAGCTCTGCAAAAAGAAAGGCTGCTTTGGTACCCGCCGCATAAGGATTGGGCATCGCAAAACTCAGATCAGACTGTTTTGTCCTGAACCACAAGCTGTCGTATCGAAAATGCATGTCTGTGGCAGTAAAAGCGCCTGACAGATCCATTTTTTCAAGCTGCAACTGCGTCATCTGCGATAATGAAGCCCTGGTGCTGATTCGCCCAATAAGTCTGGCATCCATTGATAATGGCTGGTGTTCCGGTATCAGCGGACTAAATTCTGAAAGCGAAAGGTCGGCCTCAGTGGAAAGGTCAAAAACAACATCAGAAAGCAACTGATCCAAAGTTCCTTTCGTAGAGAATGATGATTGTTTAGTCCGGGCCTTCAACCTGTCAATAACCAGGTAGGATGTTCCGTCGTCAGTAAGGTCGGTAAAGAGCCTGAAGTCTCCGGTAACATCGTGAAACGGCAGCGGAAAACCGGTGTAGGAAAGCGTACCCTGGCTCACATCCAGATTCAGCATCAGGTACGGCAGGAAAGAATCCTCCGGAAAACCGGAAATAGTACCGGATGAGCTAAGCATGCCGTCCGCTTCGATACCCTCAAGGTAAACCAGCTGCGACGGAGGAAGGAACTTTAACAGCGGAGCAATAGCTACGGCCTCTTCTGTATGATAATCAATGCTCATCGTTAAACGGCCGTCAACAGGGTCAGGCTGCAGAAAACCATTGACACCAAAACCCATGCCGTCAATGCCAAGGCGTCCTTGAGAAACGTGAAGTTTGTTGCCGGATAAGTCAAAACGGGCCGGAAGCTCAAAGCGAATATCTGAGACCGGCACGTACACCTCCTGATCATATTCGAGAAACAAGCTTGCCCGGCTGAAATCAATATGTCCGAAAACGATGTCCTCATGCCAAATACCGCTGATGACACCGTATGACTCTTTCAGGCTTGTGTTAAGTCTGAATTTTTTGTCGTGATAAGAAATGTTGACATTTTGGATGATCAGCGGACCCAGTTCCAGCCTTTCAGGAAGAAAAGATGCTTCACTATCTGCCCCGGTAAAGGCGTCAGCATTTAGAACATCAAAGTTACCCACACCATTCTCATCAATAAAGACATTGATGTGTGCATTTTTGATTAAAAAGTCTGAAAGCATCAGCTCTCCGGAAGCCAGAAATGTTTTCAGATCAACAAACCCGACCAGTTTTTCAATGCTCGCCAGGGTGTCAGTAGGGGCATGCTCCATGGGATTGAGGAGCAAAAGCCGCTCCGCTTTCACTCCCAACCGCGGAAACGTGCTGAACAAGGTAAGCCGGACGTTTCCGATTTCGGTTTGACAGTTGAGATAAGTTCCGGCTTTGTTCCGGGCAATAGGAGTAAGGACATCGTTCGTATATATATAATGCACGAATACGGCCAATGAAATTACAAACAGGATAGTAAGCGCACCAATGATGGCCAATATCACTTTTCCCAATGTTTTCATACCGATCTAATCATCAATAACCTTTACAAACGAAAAGTTTTTTCCGAACTCATCTTTGTATTTCAGCGTGGTTTCGGTGAGTTCGGTTACCGTATAGTATTTTGGAACATTGGCACCCATTTCCATTATGTGAATATGGGTAAGATCAGCTTTAATCAGCGTCCATTCAAACTTTTGAGCTTCCTCCTCGCTGACATCATCAGCTGTATCCCAGGTAGCTCCGGTATAATCGCTGTCGTAACGGTAAAAAAGTGTCTGCGACCTCCATTTCCCAATAAGCAATTCTTCTTCAAAATGCGGTTCGTCTTTCTCGCACGAAGTAAAGAAAAATACAAGCAGGCCGGCTAAAACAAATAATAGTGAGCGTGTTTTCATTGTTATTGAATTTAGAGAGTAAACTTAGTATTTTTTTTGTTATCCTGAAGCACCGGAAAGGGTATTTGAAATCATATTATAAGAGTTTTTTATTCAAAGGCAGCACTTTTTTTCTTTATTTTGTAAAAAAAACATGACCCGGATACTTTTGGTTGAAGATGATCAGCGTTTGGCTGAAATACTCAGGCGCGGGCTTGAGGATAACGCCTACTTTCCTGTGGTGGCCTATGACGGTGAAATGGGCTTAAAACTCGCACTGTCACAGGATTTTGCACTTGTTATTTCTGATATAATTCTTCCGAAAATGAATGGGTTGGAGCTTTGCAGGCAAATCCGCGACCTGAAGCCGGAGTTGCCCTTGCTTATGCTAACGGCTCTTGGAACTACGGATGATAAGGTTGAAGGTTTCGATGCAGGAGCTGATGACTATCTTGTCAAACCATTTGAGATCAGAGAATTATTGGCGAGAGTTAAAGCATTGCTCAAACGTTCTAAAAGTCAGACAACACCAGAAGCTTCCTTAATAACCTATGCTGATCTGGAGCTAAACACCTTAACTAAATCCGTTTTTCGCAAGGCGCAGGACATCAAGCTGACGCCAAAGGAATTTAAGTTGCTTTTGTACATGCTGCAAAACCGCGAGCGGGTCATTTCGCGTGCAGAGTTGTCAGAAAATGTATGGGATACCCATTTTGACACAGGCACAAATTTCATAGATGTTTACATCAATTATCTGAGAAAAAAAATAGATAAGCCTTTTGATAAAAAGCTTATCCATACCAAAGCCGGGATGGGTTTCATCTTATCGGCAGATCCTAAATAAACGCAGGGTTTTGAAGATACGCCTTAAATTAAGCATTTTGTTTACTGCACTGGCCGGTGCCATACTGCTGCTGTTTGCCCTGGTTATTTATTTGACGGCGGCGTCTGACCGCAGGAGTGAGTTTTACATACACCTGTCCAAAGAAGCCATGACCCGCGCCAACGTTTTGTTTGATGCCGGGGTTGATCCTGAAACGCTTCAAACGATCTACCTTCAGAACCGTGAAATACTAAGTGAAGTGGAGGTGGCCATCTACGATCCGCACTTTAACCTGTTGTATCATGATGCCGAAGACATTGACTTTGTCAAGGAAACGCCTGAAATGATTGATGAGATCATGGAAACGGGGGAGATCCGTTTTGTTCAGGAAGGCTGGGAGGTTATAGGCATCCGCTATTCTTTCAATGATACAGATTATGCCATTACGGCAGCCGCCTATGATGAATATGGGCACAGCAAGTTACAAAACCTCAGGAATACCCTTGGTGTTTACTGGGCGGGCGGTGTGTTGCTCATTTTTCTTGCAGGTGTGTTTTATGCCCGGCGGGCATTGCTGCCAGTGAGTCGCATGATCACCAAGGTGGAAGACATTTCTGTGAAAAACCTCGATTTGAGACTGGACGAAGGTAACGGAAAGGATGAACTGGCCGAACTAGCTATTACGTTTAACCGTATGCTTGATCGCCTGGAAAATTCCTTCAGGGCTCAAAAGGAGTTCGTTTCGAACATCTCGCACGAATTGCGCACCCCCCTTTCTGCCATTATAGGAGAAATTGAACTTGCCTTATCATCAGAGACCATTGATGCCAAACAAAAGCAAATGCTGCAGCACCTGCTGTCAGACGGACAAAGACTTAGTAAATTGACCAACGACCTGCTAGAGCTGGCCAAAGCTTCCTATGATCCGCTTGTGATCAGTCAGAAAGAAATCAGGTTGGATGAAATCATCGTTGACGCACGGCATAAATTACTTGCCGCTAATAATGAATATAAAGTTGATTTGTTTGTGGATATTGACAGTGACGAGGATGCCCCCCTGAGTATGCAAGGAAATGCGTATTTCCTGGAAATGGCTTTTTTGAATATAATGCACAACGCCTGTAAATTCTCTGAAGACCATTCCTGCTCGGTTCATCTGAAACATGAACCGGATTATTTCTCTCTTTCGTTTGCAGATAAAGGTATCGGCATATCCAAAGAGGATATGCCACATATTTTTGAGCCTTTTTTCAGGGGCAAAAACCATAATTACTCTGATGGCAGCGGCATTGGACTATCGCTCGTTATGCGTATCCTTAAATTGCACCGCGGGAGCGTGGAGGTTACCTCTTCGCCCGGCGAAGGAAGTACCTTTACGGTCAGGCTTCCGGCAAAACACAGCGTTTCACCTTAATGACAGCCTAATGGATTATCCGAATATTGTTTTACTGAGCGGTACGGGCCGCAATGTTGGAAAAACCACCTTTGTATGTTCGTTGTTGAAACATTTCACCGATCTTCGCATGGTCACCGTAAAAGTGTCGCCACACTGGCACCGGACCGTTTATGGAGAGGTGCTGCTCTTTGAAGATATGCGCTTGCTGCTTACGCGCGAAACCAGTAACGACAGCAATAAAGATACTGCACGAATGCTCCGTTGCGGTGCAGCACAGGTTTATTATCTTCAGCATACCGATGAGGATGCCATGATGCAGGCATTTAACTACCTGGTAAAAACATCGCAAGAAGATGCTCCCATGATCATTGAAAGTGCGTTGCTTGCCAAATATGTCAGACCAGCACTGCACCTGAGGATAACCCGAAGCGATACACCCCCGTCAGACAAAGCCGTCCCGGATGTTCCTTTTGACAAACTGGTAACTTTTGACGGAACACAGTTTGACATGGGGCCGGATGAACTTGGCTGGAATACAAAAAATAACAGTTGGTTTTTGTCAGAAACAAGGGGTTGACCTTAGCTGACCAGGGTTTGTGAAAAGCATTGGAGGTTATTGCTGATGGGATGTCCGGATATAAAAAAAAAAAGCCCCTTTGGTTAAGGGGCTAGATGGTCTGAAAAAGACCGTTGCTTAATCAAAGGATGATCTATGCCAGTTTTACGTTTGCTGCATTCATGCCTTTTCTTCCTTCTACAAGCTCGAAGCTAACTTCATCGCCTTCGCGAACCTGGTCAACAAGACCTGTAGCGTGTACGAAGAATTCCTCTTCTGTTTCGTGATCCTTAATAAATCCAAATCCTTTAAGTTCGTTGAAGAACTTTACTGTTCCAGTTTTCATAAAATGTAATAATTTGATTGAATAATTGAATTGAAAAACACTAATTGACGGAAACTGATCTTCGGAAAGCTGTTTTGGAAATCAATGAAGCGGTAATCAATTCGTACTAATTTAAATGCAGCACAAAGGTAACATAATTTAAATTACTTCTATAAAAAAAGACATTTTTTTAAAAAAAATACATGGACCCGACTTTTATTGAATGCTATTGGCAAGCAAATCGGCAATGTGCATGGTTTTTAAGGCTATTTTATGCTTTTTGATAAAACCCTCAAGGTGCATAAGGCACGAAGAGTCAGTTGATACAATGTAAGCAGCTCCCGTATCGACGGCATGCTGAACCTTTTGTTCGGCCATAGCAGTACTGATGGCTTCATGCTTTATGGCAAAGGTTCCTCCAAATCCGCAGCATACATCGCTTTGCTGCATTTCAGTGAATTCAAGGTCGCGGATATGGGCCAGCAAACGCCTGGGCTGATCAGTAAGGCCATATTCGCGCAGCGCTGCACATGAATCATGATAGGTTATTTTTGCAGCATAGGTGCCGCCAAGATCTTCAACCCCCATTACATTGACCAGAAAGTCGGTAAACTCATAAATCTTTTTGGCCAGCATGTTGTTTTCGTTGTGCAAGGTTGAGTTGTAAAACATCTGGGTGTAATAGTTTTTAACCATACCAATGCATGAAGCTGAGGGCCCTACAACATAATCATAACCGGTAAAATCCCTGATAAACTTTTCGCCCAGGTGCTTGGCTTCATCATTGAAGCCACTGTTAAAAGCCACCTGGCCACAGCAGGTTTGCTCAGGATTGTACAGAAACTGCATCTTGTTTCTGCTGATTTCATTGGCTTTGTTCAACACCCTGATCATGTTGAAACCGGTATCCGGAAAAAACTGATCAATAAAACACGGAATAAAAAGACCGGCTTTCATTTAGAATGTATTTGTATGTTACTGAATTGGTTCAATGTTTTGAAATTGCTGATGATTCGCTTACGGTACATCTTATGTATTGAAATGCCTTTGCCGCAATGCTTCAAAGAGTATGACACCCGCTGCAACAGACACATTCAGGGATGCAATGTTTCCTTTCATTGGAATGGAAACCGTTTTATCCGCCATTTTTCTTGCCGAAGACGACACTCCTTTGTCTTCGGAACCCAGAATGACCGCCAGGTGCTGATCCAGCTTTTCTCCGTAGATGGTGTTTTTTGCCCTGTCGTCGGAAGCCAGAACTGCTATACCGCAGGCTTTCAGGAAGCTAATGGCATGCGTAACACTGGTTTCCCGGCATACCGGAATCCTGGCAAGGGCACCGGCCGAAGCCTTTATCGCCTCAGCATTTACGGGGGCATTTCCTTTTTCGGGAATGACCAGGGCGTGGGCACCGGCACATTCGGCGGAGCGCGCAATGGCACCCATATTCCTTACGTCGGTTACACCATCAAGGACCAGCAGGAGCAGCTTTTCACCGGTGTTCACCAGTTCCGGCAGTATGCTTTCGAGCGATTGGTATTCAATGATGGCTCTGAAAGCAAGTACCCCCTGGTGGTTTTGTTTGCAAAGCTTGTTTAAACGAGCTGCAGGAACCATCTGGTAAGGGATTTTGTGCTTTCTGATCAGCGAAAACAGCGTTTGAACGTTGCTGCCGTGCAACGCCTGCTGCATAAGAACTTTTTCAGGTTTGCCGCCGCTTTCAATGAATTCAATTATTGGGCGTATGCCAAAGATAAGGTCTTCCAAGTTTTTTTAATTATGGGATGTTAATAAACGCAAACCAACAGAATGCAAAGTTCGTAAAAATAATTCAATCAAGACCCCAGTCAATGGCGTTACCACCGTTTGAAGTTATGAAGTCGTTGGCTTTGGAGAAATGCCGGCAACCGAAAAACCCCCTTGAGGCAGACAGTGGTGACGGGTGTGGCGCCGTTAGAATGTGATGCTTGTCAGCGTTAATGAGCGCTCTTTTTGCCTGGGCGTAACTGCCCCATAGTAAAAACACCAGGCCTTCCCTTTTTTCTGAGAGGGCCCTGATGGCTGCATCTGTAAAACGTTCCCATCCTTTGTTCTGGTGCGATCCGGCCTGTCGCGCCCTGACCGTTAACGTAGCATTGAGGAGCAAAACTCCCTGGTGCGCCCACGATTCCAAATTGCCATGACGGGGTTCGGCTATCCCAAGATCATTTCGCAATTCTTTGAAAATATTGACGAGTGAAGGCGGCTTAGGCACCCCGTAGTTTACCGAAAAACACAGACCGTGAGCCTGACCCGGCCCATGATAAGGATCCTGGCCTAACAAAACCACCTTTACGCTATCAAAGGGTGTGTTGTTAAAAGCAGCAAAAATTCTTGACCCCGGAGGATAGATCGTGTATGTTCTTTTCTCTTCAATAAGAAATTGTTTCAACCGGACAAAATAATCCGATGCAAATTCCTCCTTCAGAACCTTGCCCCAGCTTTCTTCAATAAGCGGTTTGATCTTCTGTTCCGACATTATTTGGTTAATTAAACGTTACTGGTTACCATCAAAAGCAATGCGTCTGATCCAGGCATGCATGTCAAAACCACCAAAACTTCCCGAACTCATCATTAAAAAACAACTGTCCGACACCGACCGGTGGTATAAGACCTCTTCCAGCTTTTCCTTATCATGGATAACCCTGATCCTTTCTTTTTGAAATGCCCCGGCCACCTTGTTGGGATCAAGCATCGGTAATTTTTTAAGCGCCAGGGCGTGCGGACTGTAAAACACGATGGCCTCATCTGCTGCATCCATACATCCTGCATAATGTGATAAAAAATGCTCACTGAGGCTCGAATAGGTATGCAATTCCATGCAGGCAACCAGGTGTTTCGACGGAAACTGCTCTCTTACAGCTTCCACCGTAGCCCTCAACTTGCTTGGTGCATGGGCGAAATCCCTGATCACCATGGTGCTTCCATTGTTGTAAAGCAGCTCCATACGCTTGCTGGCTCCTTTAAAGTCAACGATCGCTTCAAAAAACATTTCATTGCTGATGCCGGTTTGCAGGGCCAGAAGACGGGCTGCATTCAGGTTAAGCAGGTTATGCCTTCCAAATATCTGAAGAGGGTATGATTTGCCTTCAAAAATTATATGCGTAATGCCCTTATCTATTGTATATTCAGGAAGGCCATAAGGAAATAGATGCAAGCGGTCACCGGCGGTCTCCTCAACAAGGCGTTTTACCTGTTCATCATCGATGCAGTATATCAGCTTGCCACCATCTTCGGCGCATTGAATGAATTTCCGGAATTGCTCCAGGTAGTCCTCAAAGGTTTTGAACACGTTGATATGATCCCAGGAAATACCGCTGATCAGCGCAATATGAGGCCGGTACAAATGGAATTTCGGCCTCGGATCCATTGGAGAACTGGGATATTCATCACCCTCCATAACCATAAAAGGAGCCTCATCAGTCAAACGCACCATAACCTGGAAACCCTCCAGCTGCGCACCAACCATGTAATCAGTGTCCACCTGGCAACGCTGCATGACATGCAACAACATTGAGGTAATGCTGGTCTTGCCATGGCTGCCACCAATTACAATGCGTGTTTTGTGCTCGGATTGCCGGTACAGGAATTCCGGATAGGAATAGACGGACAGGCCCAACGACTGCGCCTTCAGCAGTTCCGGATTATCAGCTTTTGCATGCATGCCCACAATAACAGCATCAAGACCCTTATGAATTTTTTCAGGAAACCATCCTGTGGCCACAGGTAACAGCTCATGGTTCAGCAATCTCGACCGGGAAGGCTCAAACACTTCATCGTCAGAACCCGAAACACGATAACCTTTAAGCTTCAGTGCAATGGCAAGGTTATGCATGGCCGATCCGCCAATAGCTATAAAATGTACGTTCATGGATTCCTGCTTTTATGCGTAAAGATAGTCTTTTTCATGGGATATCACTTCCCGGAATTTCAGATGCTTTTTGTACATTTGTAAGATGATATTCGAATAAAATCTGCTACATATATGCATATATATGTGTGTTGTCAGTCATATCTTGTTCATGAAACGTCCGTGTTGAAGATCCCGGTCATTGATGAACAAATTTTTCAACACATAGGAGCATGATTATTAGGAAGTCGGAAGTCAGAAGTCGGAAATCTGACATCTGAATTCTGAATTCTGACATCCAATCAGTATCTTAGACATAAACACAAAACACAGATAATCAAAAAGTAACAAAAATATAAACAGATGAAATTACATACAGTAGTTCCTGAAAGCTTCAGAATGGATGGTGGCGCCTGTTTTGGTGTGGTGCCAAAATCAATTTGGCAAAAATACGTGCAGGCTGATGAGAACAACATGATTCCGTTATCGTCGCGATGTTTTCTTGCAGATACGGGCGAGCGGATTGTCCTGGTCGATGTAGGCATGGGAAATAAGCAAAGCGAAAAGTTTTTCAGTTATTATTATCTTTTTGAGAATATCGGATTGGAAAAAGCGCTTGCTGAGCACGGTTACAGCTGCGACCAGGTTACCGATGTCATTCTCACACATCTGCATTTTGACCATGTTGGCGGTGCCGTTACATGGGCTTCCGACGGGAAAACCCCGCAACTGGTATTTCCCAACGCAACATACTATTGTTCCAAAGCGCAGTGGGATACGGCCATGGATCCTAACCCGAGGGAAAAAGCATCGTACTTTGAGGAAAACATGATGCCCATATACGATAGTGGCCGGCTGGAGTTTATTCATGAAGAAGGACCCCTGTGCGAAGGGGTGTACCTTGAGATCAAAAACGGCCATACAGAAGGATTGATAGTGCCTGTATTTGATTATAAAGGCAGAAAAGTTGTCTTCATGGGAGACTTTATTGCCGCCCTTGGCAATATCCCGCTGGCCTACATCCCAAGCTTTGACATCAATCCTGTTCTTTCGATGCAGGAGAAGCAAGAGTTTCTCCAACGTGCCGTTGACCAAAACTATGTGCTCGTTTTTCAGCACGATTATGATCATGAATGCTGCACGCTTGAGCAAACACCCAAAGGCATTCGTGCCAACAAGGTTTTCTCACTTAAAGAGCTGACATCAGGAAAGGTACAGTAAATCAAGTCGTTGGTGGCCTAGGTGAGCTCCAGTTCCACCGATCTGTTTACATATGGTTAATCGTTTTGTGATCATGAAGGAAACCCTGGTAGTTTACAATAAAAAGTTCGAAAAGATGCAGGCTGAAGAAATGCTGGCTTCTATCCTGCAGGAATACGGTGACAAGGTAGCTTTTTCTTCCAGCATGAGTGCCGAAGACCAGGTAGTTACGCATATGTTATGCGCGCTTACCGATACACCCGTAATTTTTACGCTTGACACAGGAAGGCTGTTTTATGAAACCTACGACCTGATTGATAAAACCAACAAACATTTCGGCATCAGTATCCGCGTCATGTTTCCAGATAATACAAGCATTGAAACCATGGTTAAGGGGAAAGGGATCAATCTTTTTTATGACAGCATTGAGAACCGTAAGCTTTGCTGCCGCATTCGCAAGATTGAACCCCTCGAAAGGGCACTGCAGGGTAACAAGGTCTGGATTACAGGACTGAGGAGTGAACAATCGCCTACCAGGCATGACCTCCGGATTGCAGAATACGATGACGCCATTGGCATCATCAAGCTTAATCCGCTGCTGCACTGGAAAGAATCTGAAGTTTGGGAGTATATCCGTCATCATCAGATTCCCTATAATCCCTTACACGACCAAGGGTTTCCGAGTCTCGGGTGCAAACCATGCACAAGGGCTATCCTGCCGGGTGAAGACATACGCGCCGGACGCTGGTGGTGGGAACATCCCGAAAGCAGGGAATGTGGTCTGCATCGCTCGGATAAAAAAGGTTAATCTTCTTATAATATTTGTTTTGCAACAATTGTTTAAACAAAAACTTTAATCAAAGGTTTTTACACGTTTTTTGGAGGGATAAGGTCGTTCTCCACCATTACTCCACCGTCAACGGTTATGATGCTTCCGGTTACCCAACCGGCTTCTTCTGAAATCAGAAAACATACCATGGCAGCAACATCATGCGCATTGCCTATTCTGCCTAAAGGGTAGCGTGGCCTTGACTTCTCAAGCATGGTTTCATATTCCTGGTCAGAAGCAACTATTTGATTATCAAGATGGATATTTGTCCTGACCAGGCCGGGGTTTACAGAGTTTACACGAATTCCGTAAGTACCCAGATCTCCGGCAAGAAAACGGGTGAACATGTCAAGCCCTGCCTTTGATACCGAATAGGGTAAACTGGTACCGGGCTTCAGCCCGGCCACAGAAGATATATTTACCACAGAAGCACCGTTGGCTTTGCGCAACAAGGGAAGCAATGCTTTGGTGAGAATAAAAGGTCCGTTGAGGTTTACATTCAGCGTATATTGCCAGTCTTCCAGGCTTATGGTTTCCAGGCTGCCCTTGGTCAGCACCCCGGCATTGTTTACCAGGCCATGCAATACGCCATAGTTTTTATCCAGATAATGCAGGATTCGTGCTGCATCTCCGGGCTTCGAAATGTCACCACTGATAAAATCAATGCGGTTTGTTATCTCCGGGTGTTCTTTTCGTGCCCTGGCTATTTTTTCAGCGCTCCGACTTAAAGATACAACCTGATAACCATGATCCGTCAATAAAGCTGCAACTGCAAGTCCGATACCTGAACTTCCGCCTGTTACCAAAACTGTTTTTCCCATAGCTGATTTTCGTTTTTACGGTCAAAAGGGATTCATCGTGTCATGATATCCCTGAACATTTGTTACTTTTGCAATGCATCTAAGTTAATAAAAACAAAGGAAACGCCCTCTTTGCAGATTCTGAGAATTTGCGGGGCAACCGTGCCCAAAAACAACGAATCAACTAATATGGGCATCAGAAAGTAAACAACATAATAAAATACAACATGTGAATTCATATTCACGGTATTTTTTAACTTATATATAATCAGCTATTTATAAAAATCAATTATTATGATGATGATTAAAAGTACACTTCGGACAGTAGCCCTATGCATACTTTTTCTAACCGGAATCTTTGTTAATCCATTGTTTGCAGAGGAGTCACCTGAAGGCGAAAAAGAAGACAATCCCTGGAAGTTCACCGGCTTTTTCAGCCAGCAACTCAACCAGGTTTCATTTTCGAACTGGGTCCAGGGTGGTGAAAACAGCCTGGCTTCCACTTCAATGGTCAATCTTTCCTTAAATTTCAAGTCTGATGATTTTTCGTGGGAAAACAGGTTGAACATGGCCTACGGTATTCTGAAGATCGAAAACACGCCCTTGCGTAAAAATGAAGACCGTATCCATTTCCTTTCTAAAGGTGGCAGGGAGGTGGCGCCAAATCTGAGCACTTCGTTCCTTGCTGAATTCAGGTCTCAGTTTGCAGAGGGTTTCAAATATCCGAACGACAGCGTTGTGGTTTCACGTTTCATGGCTCCGGGCAATCTGAATATTTCTTTAGGTGTTGATTACAAACCCTGGGAGTTTCTTTCACTTTTTGTTTCACCGGCCTCAGGCAAATTTACGTTTGTCCTTGACCAGGAGCTCGCCGATAAAGGTTCCTTTGGGGTTGATCCTGCCGAGTACGATGCAGATGGAAATCTTTTAAGGCAGGGGAGCAGGCTCAATGCCGAATTTGGCAGCCTGATCAACATCATGTTTAGCAAGGAAGTGTTTGAGGACATCATGGTTGAGTCAAAACTAACGCTGTTCAACAATCTGTTTGATGACGACCGCAGCAATCGTAAGAATACTGATGTTGACTGGGAAACATCCGTAAACATAAAGATTAACCGCTACATTACCGCCAGTTTCCTGCTGCATCTGATTTATGATCATGATACCTTGATACCGGTTGAGAGCGGGAATGCAGAAGCAGGGTTTACGCGCAAGGTACAGATGAAGCAATTGCTGGGCATCGGCCTGTCTTACAGAATATGACAGCGGTTTAAACCGGTGCAGCAACCAGATGACCCGAATGTGTTGCGAGTATTACCTGACAAAAAGCATCTCCCGGTACTTGGGCAACGGCCACAGGCGATCTTCCACCAGTATTTCCAGCTTGTCGATGTGATAGCGGATCAGTTCAAGCAACGGTTTCACTTCATGACAGTAGGCTAAGGCCTTTTGTGCGGTATCCTCCGTTTGATTGGCTGTTTTTCTGGCAGCAATCATTGAGGCCACATTGGTTTTAATCGAAGCAACATGCTCGGATATTCTTTTTATGGTATCCAGCTGAAGAGCAATGTGAGGGTTGCTTTTTTCTTCCCGTAATAATTCTTTAAGTCCCCTTATGTTTTCGAGCAAAATGTTCTGATATCTTATGGCCGCCGGAATAATATGGTTACCGGCCATATCGCCCAAAACCCTTGATTCAATCTGCAGTACTTTGGCATACGTCTCCAGCCTTATTTCGTACCGTGCATGCAGTTCTTTTTTGGTCAGTATTTTATTGTTATTAAAAAGATGAATGGTTTTTTCAGAAATATACTCTGTCAGGGCTTCCGGTGTGTTTTTTATGTTGGGAAGTCCGCGCCGGGCAGCCTCCTTTTCCCATTCTTCGCTGTAATTATTTCCTTCAAAAAGGATATGCTTCGACTCTTTAATGTATTGCCTTAATACCCGGAAAATGGCTTCATCCTTTCCGATATTTTTTTCAGTCAGGTGATCCACTTTCTGTTTAAAATCCTTCAGCTGGTTTGCCAGGATGGTGTTTAACACAATCATGGCCGGCCCGCAATTGGCAGAAGAACCCACTGCCCGCAGCTCAAACTTGTTTCCTGTAAATGCCAGCGGTGAAGTGCGGTTCCGGTCAGTGTTGTCCAGGATAATCCTTGGAATTTTGCCAATGTTCAGTTTTAACTCCGTTTTCTCGTCAGGTGTCATTTTGCGTTCTTTCACCTTTGAGACAATTTCTTTCAGCACATGGTCGAGTTCTTTACCGATAAAAACGGAGATAATGGCTGGCGGTGCTTCGTTTGCCCCGAGCCTGTGGTCGTTGCCTGCCGAAGAAATGGCGGCCCGGAGCAGCGAAGGATACTCGCTTACCGCCTTAATGATGCTGATGAAAAACGTAAGAAACAGCAGGTTGGTTTTGGGCGTATGACCCGGACTCAGCAAATTTTTCCCTGTATTTGTGGCCAGCGACCAGTTGTTGTGCTTTCCGGAACCGTTGACTCCGTCAAAGGGCTTTTCATGAAATAAAACACGAAACTTATGTTTACGTGCGTATTTTTCCATAATTACCATCACAAGCTGGTTGTGATCAATGGCTAAATTCACTTCCTCGAACACCGGGGCAAGTTCAAACTGGTTCGGGGCCACCTCATTGTGCCGGGTTTTTACCGGTATGCCAAGGCGCCATGCGGCTTCCTCGAATTCTTTCATAAACGAAGCTACACGCGGAGGAATGGCACCGAAATAATGATCTTCAAGTTGTTGTCCCCTGGCAGGTGAGTGCCCGCAAAGAGTCCTGCCTGTTAAGGTAAGCTCCGGCCTTGCAAAAAAC
>JAVIYP010000023.1:0-44207 GCA_031323845.1 Bacteroidales bacterium
TTAAACAATTAAACAATAACCTGACATCTGAAATCTGCACATTTGCACATCTGCACATCAATCCGGCATCTAAGGCATAAACACAAAACACAGACAACCAACCACATACGCAAATATAAACATATGAAGACAATAGCTGTACTGTTCCTGTTAATATTAGTGAAGACATGTACCGTTTGCGCCGGTCATTTTTCTGACAGTGACCTGCCTGTCAGTATTCGGGGTTATGTAAAAGCCATGCCGGGGGTCAGATTCGATAACAGCTTTTCGAAGGCAGATATCAACAACACTTTTCATAACCGTATCAATCTCAGGTGGGACATTGCTCCCGGCCTCAATCTGCGCCTTGAAGGGCGCAATAGGCTAATCTACAACGACATGTTTATAGACCTGGAGCCCGGTTTCTTTGATCTTTTACCCGGTATTGATGACGTAAAAGATTTCTATACACAGGATGACGGCCTCGTCAATATGTCATGGGTGTGGCTCTCTGGAGAAGGGTGGATTGGTCACACTGAAATAGACAGGTTTTTTCTTGACTGGAGCCACGAATCCTGGAGGATAAGAGTTGGGCGGCAGCGGATAAACTGGGGCATTAACCTGGTGTCGAACCCCAACGACCTGTTTAACACCTATTCCTTTTTTGATGTAGACTACCCTGAACGGCCAGGTGCAGATGCCGTAAGGGTACAGCATTACCTTAGCGGGATGTCGAACCTGGAGCTTGCCGTCAGTCCGGCCAGAAACAGCCGCGACATGGTGGCTGCAGCCCGCTTCGTACACAACTGGCGAGCTTATGACCTGCAGCTTGTTACGGGATATTACAAAAACAGATTGGCCCTGGGCGGTGGCTGGGCAGGACATATCGGGGGCGCCGGCTTCAAAGGGGAGGCTACCTGGTTCCATGACCTGGAGAAGCAGGAAGGGATAACACGGGGAACTGTTGTAGCGGCGGCCGGACTGGACTATATGTTCCCGCAGGGAACCTTTGTCATCCTGGAAGCACTCTACAACGGAGGCCATGAAAGGTTGGGTCAGTTTGCATTCAGCATCAACGAGCCCCTGAGTCCTGACAACATTATGTTCTCAAAATATGCCATAACACTGAGCGCCGACAGGGCGTTTTCGCCGTTGTTCAGCGGAGGACTGGCCATGATGGCGCTGCCGGATATTGAAGCAGCCTTCATCATGCCGAACATAAGTTACTCCCTGTTGACCAACCTCGACCTGGAGTGCGTTGCCCAATTCTTTGCCGGGGGCAAAAACACCATTTTCGAGGAGGCAGGATACGGTTTATTCGCCGTTGTAAAATATTCATTCTGAAAAACTGTTTTATGTTGTAACGGATTTATATGAAACGCCCGGGTTGAAGATGTTGACACATAGGAGGATGATGATGAAAGCTCGAAGCTCGAAGCTCGAAGCTCGAAGGAAGAAAGAGAGGTCGGAGGTCGGAAGTCAGAAGTCGGAAGTCAGAAGTCGGACATCTGAATTCTGAATTCCGACATCCAATCAGTATCTCAGGCATAAACACAAAACACAGACAACCTGCCATATACACAAACATAAACACATGAAATCCATCATCGGGAATAGCACCGGGAACCATTATTCGTAATCTTTTGGATGACACACAGATGAAGAACAGCAAACTCCGTTTGGCACCGGGACATCAACCGGCATTGGCGGCCAGCCATCATGCTTTCTCTGGTGCATGCGACCGGTGGACAGTTGTGCCTTTTATCATCAAACGGCTGTTACCCCTAACATTTTTGTTCATTTCACTATATGCCGGTGCCGGCACCTCTAACCCGGATACAGACAGAAAAAAGGTTGCTGTTGTTCTCAGCGGTGGAGGCACCAAGGGGATGGCACACATCGGTGTGCTCAAGGCCCTTGAGGAGCACAACATCCCGATAGACTATATCGCAGGCACCTCTATTGGCGCCATTATTGGAAGCATGTATGCCGCCGGCTACTCACCTGACGAAATCGAAGAGCTGGTGCTTTCACAACAGTTTTTCGATGCTGCAAACGGGCACATAGACGATATGTACCGGCATTTTTACAAAGAAGCCGAACCGGATCCCTCCTGGATCAATTTGTATTTTGGATGGGAGGAACGCCTTGAGCCACAAAACATCATCCGTCAGAATATTCCAAGCAATATTGTGTCGCCTTACCTGATGGACTTTCTCTTTATGGAATTTCTCGGCCCGGCATCAGCGGCAGCCAATTATTCCTTCGACAACCTCTTTATTCCCTTCCGGTGCATTGCCACGGAAGTGGAAAGCCGAAGCGCCGTAACCATGAGAGATGGCAGCCTGCCCGATGCGGTCAGAGCATCCATGACCTTCCCCTTTTATTTCCAACCCATTGAAATCGGCGGTAAACTTATGATGGACGGAGGAATGTTCAACAACTTTCCCGCCGATGTCGTGCATACAGAATTTCAACCGGATATCGTCATCGGCAGTGTGGTCAGCGATAACCCGCCACCGCCAAAACGCGACGATATAGTGTCGCAACTGCAAAACCTGCTACAGCATCCCACACAATATGATATTCTTACCGATCAGGGTGTGCTGATCAAACCTGATGTCCCTGATATTGCCGTGAATGACATGAGCCAAAATGCCGAACTGATTGCCGAAGGCTACTGGAGCACCCTTGAAAAAATGGACGACATAAAAGGATTTATTGACCATCACGAAGATCCTGTCAGAAGAGAAATAAAGAGAATGGCCTTCCGAAACAGCATCCCTGATCTGCAGATAGGCGAGATCAGGGTCAACGGACTGACAAAGCAGCAAACAGCCTATGTGCTTAATGTGCTTGGACACCAGAGACTCCCCTCCCCGCTTAATGAAGTGAAGTTCAACTATTTCAGCATGCTGCTGAACAACCGCTTCGAGCATGCCTATCCTTTTCTTGAATTCGACAACATAGCCGGTTATTTCATACTGAACCTGGAGCTTGAAAAAAGCAGGGAGTTCCTGAGGTCCTTCGGGGGGAATATATCATCGAGGCCTGTCAACCACATCTTCGGAAAGTTTGCCTACGAAAGATGGAACGAAAAACGCACTACCTTGTCAAGCAAAGCCTACCTGGGAAACTTTTACAACAGCATAGGCGCCGAAGCAAGGATAGACTACCCGGGGCAGCACCCCCTGTATTTAAAAACAGCGTTCTATTACAGTTCCTGGAAATATGCCAGGAGCAGTGTTTTCTTCCTGGAGGAACAAGCCTCTCCCTTTTTAACGCAAAGAGAGTTCAATTACAGCCTGATGGCAGGTTACCCTATTGAAAACACCATGAAAGTAGAGCTCGGCGGCATCTTCTGCACAGCCAACGACAGGTTCTTCAACACACGAAACTTTTTGGACACCGACACGATGGACCATTCGAGGGTTACCCCCTGGATCATACAAGCCTCTTTCGAAAAAAACACCTTGAACAGAAAACAATACCCTACGCGTGGTGACCACATCTTCTTTTCATTCCGAATGATACAGGGAAAAGAAACCTACACACCCGGCAGCACCTCGGTCGCTTCAAACGTAACGGAAAGGACCCATGCCTGGGCTGAAGCACTGTTTCAGTATAAAAAATTTGTGCTGCCAGCCAGCCGGTTCAACCCGGGATTCAGTTCCGAAGTGTTTTTAAGCCAAAGACCGGTGCTGGCAAACTATACATCCACCCTGGCGCTCGCCCGGCAGTTTAACCCTTTTCCCATAAGCCATACGATCTTTATGTCCAGGTTCAGAGCAAACAGCTACGCTGCAGCTGGAATAAAAACCATTTATACTTTAAACCGCTCAGCAAGCATCCAAATGGAAGCACACCTGTTTCAACCCCTGCAAAACATCATGAACCCAATAGGGCAACAAGCCGATATGGCCGAATATTATTTCAATCCGCGCCTGATGGCACATGCAGCCTTTGTTTATCATACACCCCCGGGGCCCTTAAGCCTTAATTTATCCTATTTTCATAAAGAACAAGAGTCGTGGGTGTTTATGATCAATTTTGGCTTTATTCTTTTTAACAGGCAAAGTTTTATGTAAATCATCTGAAAAACGCTATGGCACGTATTTATTTTGCATCTTTGTAAAGAATTAATAGTTTGATTGTCAATTTTTTAAACAAGCGTTTAGCCATTAAACAATACCCCGGACCCTCCGGATCAACATCGTTACCATGAACACTCCGTACACCATCCGCACAGCAACAGATGCAGATAAACGCAGGATTTATGAGCTTGCCAGGGAAAGCATTGCGCTGGACAAAAAACTGAATGACCCGTTACTCGTACCCATCGGGGTTATGGAGGAGTTTGTTGACAAACTGGTGGACAAAGGCATGATGCTGGTAGTGGAAAACAGCAATCATCAAATGAAAATGATTGGAGAAGTTCACTATTATCATACGCATGATGAACATGAAGCGCAAGAGGGTCCGCTGCAGGAGTTTTCATTTTTTTCGGGCAATGATGACTCCGGTTTTGAACCAGAAACAGAACTTGTTGACTGGTTGATCGCTGAAATACAGAGCAAACACCGCGATGTGTTCCGTGTAAAGCTGAACGCGCCCGTACGTCATTCTTCGTCCATTGATTTTTTTAAGAAAATTGGTATGCGTATTGAAGGCAATTTCAATTGCCGGCTGAAGCAAAAAAAGCAGGAAGCACGTTTGCTGTTGCCGCTTTCATGGACGACACCCTCCTGAATCCTCTGCAGGCAATAACTTTTCCTATTGGTCTTTTCGCTGACGGGAGAAATCCGTGTTCCCGCGAAACGAACATTTTTATTACCTTTGGCTATGTTTTTTACAACCATAAATCATTGAGTCATGGAAAGAAAAGGTTTGTTTCTGTTCAATATGCTGCTTGCGGGATTGCTTTTGTTTTTAGGATGTTCACAAGCCGGCGGCAGTTCCACGCAGGCTCAGGACGAAAAGACACATGTGCTTCTGATCAGCACTGACCTGGGTGATATTACGGTCATGCTCCACAACGAAACCCCGGAACACCGTGACAATTTCCTTCGTCTGGCCGAAGAAGGCTTTTACGAAGGGGTGCTGTTTCACCGTGTCATTAATGGTTTTATGATCCAGGCGGGTGATCCGCACAGCCGGGATGCTGTTCCCGGAGAGCGTCTGGGCACCGGCGGCCCGGGTTACACCCTGCCGGCAGAGATCATACCCGGCTTGTTCCACCAGAAAGGTGCCCTGGCGGCAGCTCGTCAGGGCGATCAGATTAACCCCGAGCGACGCTCCTCAGGATCGCAGTTTTATATTGTTCAGGGCAGAAAATGGTCGGCACAGGAGCTGGAGATGATGGCCAGGGACCGCGGAGCCGCATTCTCAGAAGAACAGATCGCTGCATACACCACTGCCGGCGGAACTCCGCACCTCGACGATGCGTACACCGTATTCGGCCAGGTGATTGACGGCATGGGGGTAATTGACAAAATTGCTTCCGTGGAAACAGGACCCGGTGACCGCCCCGTACAGGACGTTTCCATTATCAGCATTACAGTCATTGATTAATCAGGAAAAACATGTTAGATAAGATTGACAAGCTGCTGAAAGAAGTCAGCGAATTTGATACGTCGAGCCTGGAAGCGCTGGAGGAATTCCGGCTTAAACTGTTGTCGAAAAAGGGAGCCATTGCTGTGTTGTTTCAGGACTTCAAGTCTGTGGAGCCTGCGCAGCGAAAAGAGATCGGACAACGGCTGAATGAGTTGAAGCAGGCCGCCGCCGGAAAGCTGGCCATGATTAAAGACCGGCTCGAAAAGGAAGCAGCCGGAGCACAGAGCAGCAAAGACATTCCTGACCTGACCATGCCTGCAGGCTTATATCCCCCTGGCAGCAGACACCCGCTGTCGGTCATACGAAACCGCATCAACACCATTTTTGAAAGGATCGGTTTCGTCATTTCAGAAGGGCCTGAGATTGAAGACGACTGGCACAACTTCAGCGCGTTGAATTTTCCAGAAGAACACCCTGCGCGCGACATGCAGGACACTTTCTTCATTGAAAAAAATCCAGACATAGCCTTGCGAACGCACACGTCATCAGTGCAGGTCCGGGTCATGGAAAACCAGCAGCCACCCATACGAACCATATCCCCCGGAAGGGTGTTCCGGAACGAAGCCATCAGTGCAAGGGCTCACTGTATCTTCCATCAGGTTGAAGGCCTCTATATTGACAAGGGAGTTTCGTTTGCCGATATGAAGCAATGCCTGCTCTACTTTGCCAGGGAAATGTTTGGCGAAGATACACAGATCAGGCTCAGGCCGTCCTTTTTCCCCTTTACGGAACCCTCTGCCGAAATGGACGTGTCCTGCACCCTGTGCGGAGGGAAAGGCTGCTCCATATGCAAATACACCGGATGGATAGAGATCATGGGCTGCGGCATGGTAGACCCGAACGTGCTCGAAAACTGCGGCATTGACAGCAAAACCTTCACCGGGTACGCTTTTGGCATGGGCATTGAACGCATCGCAATGATCATATACCAGATCAAGGACCTGCGTATGTTCTTTGAAAATGACGTGCGTTTTCTCAGGCAGTTTACACCGGCGATTTGATAATGTTGGTTATGTAAACTTTTCTGACTGAAAAAACACCAATAAGGCACAAGCACGAAGGTTATTTCCTGGTGATTTGTTTTCTTTCCTTCCGTGTGCTTTGCGGCAAGAAATAGAAACAGCACATAGCCTGTATCTGAAGTATACTGATTCATAATCATGGAAAAAGAAAAAAACCTGCATAAGGCTGCCGGGCTTGACCGGACCGATCCGCTGGCCCGATTCAGGAAGCGCTTTCACATTCCTGAAAACACGATATATGTGGATGGAAACTCCCTTGGCTTGCTTAGCAAAGATGCTGAAGCGACACTGCTGCGGGTGCTGAACGAATGGAAAACACTGGGAATAAACGCCTGGCTTGAAGCCAGATCACCCTGGTTCTATGTTGCCGAAGAAACAGGCCGTAAAGCAGCCCACCTCGTCGGGGCAGAAGAAAACGAACTGATCTTTACAGGCACCACTACCATCAACATTCACAGCATTATCAGCACGTTTTACAATCCAGTTGGAAAACGCACCAAAATACTGGCCGACGAACTAAACTTTCCCTCCGACCTTTATGCCTTAAAGAGCCAGATCAAACTGAAAGGGTACGATCCTGAAAGGGAGCTGCTGCTCGCTCCCGGCATAAACGGAAAAACACTTGACGAGGACCTTATTGTATCCATGATGACTGAAGAAGTCGCCCTGGTATGGTTGTCTTCCGTGTTGTATGGCAGCGGCCAGCTTCTGGACATGGAATACCTGACACAGCAGGCCCGGAAGCGGGACATCCTCATCGGGTTCGATTGCAGTCATTCAGCGGGGGCCATACCCCATCAGTTCAGCAAATGGGGTGTTGACTTTGCCACCTTTTGCAGCTATAAATACCTGAATGGCGGACCCGGATGCAGTGCCTTCCTTTATCTCAATAAAAAACACTTCAGCCATGAGCCGGCTCTTGCAGGGTGGTTCGGTTATATCAAGGAAAAACAATTCGACATGTTGCCGGATTTCGAACATGCAAAGTCGGCCGGCGGATGGCAAATATCTTCTCCGGGAATACTGGGATCAGCCGGCATGGAAGGTTCGCTTCACATTATTGCAGAAGCGGGTATTGAACGAATCCGTAAAAAATCTCTGAGCCTTACCTCTTTTTTTGTGGAACTGATAACACCCATGCTGGGAGATAGCGGATACGGTTTCTCCATTGACACACCATTGGAAAACCACCGGCGGGGCGGGCACATTGCCCTTTCACACCCCACTGAAGCCCTGAGGATCACCCAGGCCCTGAAAGCCAGGCAAATCATTCCGGACTTCCGGGCACCGGACATCATTCGTATAGCACCGGTGGCACTTTACAACACCTACGAAGAAGTATGGCAAGTCGCACAGGCTCTTGACAAAATCATGCAACAGAAAGAATACCTCAACTACGACAACAAAAGGAAACCCATTTCCTGAACCAAAATGCTTACATGTTAACACAATAACTCCATGAAAAAAAGAAACTTTCCTTTGTTTTTTCTGGTCGCACTGATCGCTTTATTCTCCTGTGGCAAAGAGGATGACCCTGGGGGAGATAATGGAACAGCCAACTACATTAAGTATGATGGTGTGACCTATGAATTATCTTATGGGTTTCTGGTTTACTATGGTCAGTACTCCGGAGAGGGTTTCAGTTTTAACCTGTATTTGGTGTCAGATGGCATTGATTTCGATGCTGAAAACTGGAATTTCTCAGGACAAGGTCATGGCATCTTTTTTGAATTGTTTTCGCCCACCGAAGAACGACTTGAAGCCGGCACCTATACCTATGAGGCTGAGGAAACTGAAGACGCCTTTACTTTTTCCTGGGCGGCTTTTATGCAAGAACTGGACCTCGATGATCAAACCTCCACCCAGATTAACATTACCGGGGGCTCAGTAGTGGTGGCATTGTCAGGTTCAACCTATACGCTCACCATTGATGCGGTTGACATCAATGACAAACCCATCACGGGTAATTTCATCGGCATACTGCCAAGGTTCAATGCCGACGATCTTGGAAAGTCAGAAACGCCCTAAACGCAACGGGGATCCTGACATCATATTTTCGCGTCCTCTTCGATAAAAAGTCTCAGCACTTCCCCTGTGAAGGCAAGTTTATGGAGATCATTTGTTAACTGCAGTTGGCCGGAAAACATCATGCGCCAACCGCAGCAGGCATGACAATCCGTTGTTGAGGCAGCGGAAACCGGCATCGGACCGGGTGAGGCTGTACAGCCGGCATACAGACCGGATACGGCATTTTGAAAACGGAAAAGCAGTATCTTTACCCATTCTTTAATTTAAACATAAGTATAATGACAGATCAGGAATTACAATTCAGGCGGTTTATGACAAAACTGCAAAAAAACGGCAAGCACGTTTTTCTTACACTAGTGATAGTGGTTGGACTGCTTACCTCTGTTAAAACCATTGGGCCTGAGCAGGAGGGCGTGGTGCTTTTTCTCGGAAAATTCAACCGGACGCTTACGCCGGGCCTGAATTTCATTGCTCCATTCGGTTTGGAAAAACTATATAAGATTCCTGTGCAAAGGCAACTAAAGCAGGAGTTCGGATTCCGTACCGTGGATCTTGGCTCCAGGACTCGTTACGCCAAGGATGCATATCGCAATGAGTCGCTGATGCTGACGGGGGATCTGAACCTGGCCGACGTGGAATGGGTCGTGCAATACCGCATTGTTAATTCGTACAATTACCTGTTCCGGGTGAGGGATGCTGAAGATGCCTTGCGGGATATGTCGGAAGCTGCGATGCGAAAAATCGTGGGCGACCGCACGGTTAACGAGGTCTTGACCGTTGGAAGGCAGGAAGTGGCTTCCAGCGTTGAAGTCCTGCTCCAGCAGATGTGCGACGATTATGAAAACGGGATCCGCATTGACCAGGTGGTGCTGCAGGACGTGAATCCGCCAGACCCGGTAAAGCCATCCTTCAATGCTGTGAACGAAGCCCAGCAGGAGCGTGAGACCCTGATAAACAGGGCGCAGTCGGAATACAACCGGGTTATTCCGCGGGCACGCGGCGAAGCCCAGGAAACCATACAGCTGGCTGAGGCTTATGCCCTCAACAGGGTCAACAGGGCAACAGGTGAGGCCGACAGGTTTAACTCGCTCTACACCGAGTACGTCAGGGCGCCCGAGGTAACCAAAAAGCGCATTTACTATGAAACCATGGAGCGCATACTCCCCAGGCTGGGCAACAAGGTAATCGTGGATGAGAAAGGCACGAATGTGCTGCCGCTCCTCAACATCGACGGCGTCAAACAATCCATTAACCATTAAATACCAGTAAGGACAATTCATGAATTGTCTCTGCCTTAACAAAAACCAACCGTAATGACAGGGCTTGACCTGTCAACCAAAACATAGACCAATGAAAAACAAAAAAACCATCGCCATATTTATAGCCGCTGCCATTGTCATCATCTTGGGGCTCAGCAGCATGTTCATCCTGGATGAGACACAGCAGGCCATCGTTACACAATTCGGGAAACCTGTTGGCGGGGCGCGCATCGAGCCGGGACTGCAGTTCAAGGCTCCCTTTATCCATAAAGTACAGTATTTTGACAAGCGCTACCTGAAATGGGACGGAGACCCCAACCAGATACCGACACAGGACAAGCGGTTTATGCACGTGGACACCTATGCGCGCTGGCAAATCACTGACCCTCTGCAGTTTTTCATCCGCCTGCGCGATGAACGCTCAGGGCAGTCACGTCTTGATGACATCCTTGACGGAGAGACACGCAATGCCGTAGCCAGCCATGAGTTACTCGACCTTGTAAGATCCACCAACCGCACGCCCGAAGTGTACGAGGACTACCTGGAAGACCTGGAGCACCTTGAAGACATTACTGTTGGCCGGGAAGCCATTGAGGCCCTGGTGCTTAAACGCGCCAACGAACGTACTGCAGACCTCGGAATCATCGTCCTCGATTTTCGTTTTAAGAGGATGAATTATGTGACTGAAGTGAGGGAAAGGGTTTATGACCGTATGATCAGTGAACGAAACCGTATTGCAGATCAGTTTCGTTCAGAAGGTGAGGGAGAAGCACGGAAGATAGAGGGAGACAAGGAAAGGGATCTTGCCCAGATACAGTCCGAAGCGATCCGCGAGGCCGAGATGATCAGGGGCCGCGCCGATGCCCGTGCAACGGAAATCTATGCCTCGGCCTACAACAGGAACAATACATCAAGAGAGCTTTACAGCTTCCTGAGAGCCATGGAAACCCTCGAAAAGTCACTCGACGAAAAATCAAGCATCATCATTACGACCGACAGTGAGTTGTTCAGGTGGTTAAAAGAGGTCCAGTAGACCTAAAAAAATCATAAACAAGCAAACATAGCCTGGGGGGTATTTGTTTTTATTGTAATTTCGCCCCTCAAACAAATTTGCTGACATGAACAGCAAGCTATGGCATAAGTTACTTGTTATATTCGCCCTGCCGGCGGTGCTTTTTTTCTATTACAACCAGTCGGCCAACTGGCACTACCACATCACGGAGAACGGCTTTATCGTCGAGCACGCCCACCCTTTCACGAATAATACACTACCGGGCACTCCCTTTCAGGACCATGAACACAGCGACGCCGAATACCTCTTCCTGGCAGAGATGATGCATAGCTTAGGACTGGCATTAGTGGTTCTGCTTTTGCTGGGTCTGTTATTGCATTCGAGAAAACGGTCATCCGTTCTTCCCATACCTGTTTTTCTTCCCGATAATGGAACCCAACCCATTATTCCGCGCGGGCCACCGCAACACATCGCCTGATCACATCCCTCGTTTTGTTTTTTCCAGATTCCCTGCTGCTTTTTTTCAGGATATTAGTTTTGGGAAATTGGAAGTTAGCGTTGTGTAATCGATCATGTGTTTTTAACATTCAGGCCATGTCAAAACATATCAGTGAACAATTCAGGCCTTAGCTCAATCAACAGTGAATACAAATAATTGTCTCAACAAACAGCAAAGACAATTCATGAATGATCTCAATAAATAAATAAAAAAATGAAATCCATATATATATACATCACAATTTTTGCTTTCAGCTTTTCTTTGCTTAAAGCTGAAAGTGAACAGCCCAGGTTGAGTACAGACGCCAACGTTTTTGGTCACGTCATTGACGCCGAAACCGGTGAGCACGTACCCTTTATTAATATTTTGGTTGAAGGGACGCGTATCGGAACCATCACCGACGCCTCGGGCCATTACTTATTGACCAACCTGCCTTTGGGTGAACACCGGCTTATCATCCAGGGGTTGGGATATGAAACCACTTTCAAGGAATTTTTTGCAGAAGCTGACGTCAGCATAGAGGTTGACGTGGTAATTCAACCTACCGCCATTGCCCTTACGGAGATCGTATTTACAGCTTCGCCCACCCGAAGCGGCTTTCGTTATCAGCCTGACCAGGCTTTTATTGGAGAGCAGCTGCAGCGCAGAAGCGAGGCCTCTTTTGGCGAGATGCTCAACTTTGAGCCGGGGGTAAGTATGCGGTCTTTTGGCTCTGCTCCTTCACGGCCGGTTATTCGCGGCCTGGATGGTGACCGCATTCTTGTTCTGCAAAACGGTGAACGTATGGGAGACGTTTCTGAAACTGCCGCCGACCACAGTATTGCCCTGGACCCCCTGGCTGCAAGCCGCGTGGAGGTGGTAAGGGGCCCGGCAAGTTTGCTCTACGGGTCCAGCGCCCTCGGCGGGGTCATAAACCTGATCACCACCGACATTCCGGAAGACTGGGACCTGGGCCTGAGCGGAGTGTTATCGGCGCAGGGAGCTTCTGTGAATGAAATGGGTGCGGGCTTTGGAAGGCTTACCTACGGCAATGAAAACAGGGCAACCACAGCCAGGTTCTCATACCGTCAGTCAGGCGACATCAACACACCCGAAGGGCTCATTACCGGCACCTCTATGCAAAACTACGATGGTGCCGCCGGGATGGGCTTCCAAAGCTCCAGGCTGAGCGGCGGACTAAGTGCATCGTTTACCGGTCAGACCTTTCAAATCCCTGAATCCATGGACGAAGATGAAAAAGTGGAAATCCGCATGCAACGCCAGGGCATCCAGGGTAACCTGTATCAGCAAAGAGATGGTCTCTTTGACAGGGCTCAGCTCAGATTCCATGTGTCGCGCATGTTTCAGCAGGAAATAGAACTGGAGCTTGAAGATGATGGCAGCTGGGACGAAGATGTTGAGCTGGAATATGAGAAGTACACGTTAAGCACAACATATACCATACAGCACAAACCCTTCGGTGCAGTCGACAGGGGCGCCCTGGGGTTCAACCTCTATGCGCATCATATGGATGTTGGAGGTGATGAAGCCTTCACACCCGGAGAGCGCCGTATTTCCGCCGCAGTGTTTACCTTCCAGGAAATACCGCTTACAAACCGGGCAAGGCTCCAGGGTGGTATTCGGCTGGATTATCAGAACACGGCGGCAATCTCTAATGAACTGTTTCCCGACATAGACCAGTCGCGTCACGCTTTTAACTACTCAAGTTCTCTCGGCCTGAATTACAGGCCTGTTGAGGGGTTGGAAATCGGTGGTCAGTTTGCCCGTTCGCATCGCAATCCGGCCATCGAAGAACTGTTTGCTGACGGTCCGCACCTGGGTGCCGGTGTCTATGAAATCGGGAACCCTGACCTGAAAGACGAGATAGGGCAGGGTGTTGATCTCTTTGCCAGCTATAAAAATCAACGATTCCAGTTTGAAATAGCCGGATATGTCAACCACTTTTTCAACTTCATCATTTTCCAGCCAACCGGCGAAACAGATGAGGAATCGGGCTATCCGGTCTTCCGCTATGAGGGCGATGAAGCGAGATTGTTCGGGGGGGAGATACGATTGGGTTATACGCCTACCGAGAAGTTGTCAATAGCTTTGGGAGCGGACTATGTAAATGGAAAGCGTTATGGCAATGGCGATGACTTTTTGCCTTTCATCCCGCCGTTGCGTTTCATGGCCAGCGCCGAATATGACTTCGGTTCGTTCTGGATGGGAGCCCGGACGCAGGTGGTTGCCAAACAGGACCGTGTTGCCCCGGAAGAAGAGGTTACCGACGGATATACGCTTATCGGAGCCCAGCTTGGTTACCGGCTTGACATGGCCGGCAGGCATGTCATCATCCTGAGGGGAGAAAACCTGCTGGACAAGGCATACAGGGACCACCTGTCGCGCATTGAAGACAGGAACGTCAGCATGCCGGGAAGGAATTTCAACCTGGCGTACCGCTGGTACTTCTAAACAACCCTAAAGCCCGGCCGCCCCGCCGGGCTTTTCTTTTTCACTATCTTTGCTGAAAAGAAAATTTACCATGCCGGAACAGAAGAAATTGCTGCTGCTCGATGCCATGGCCCTTATCTACAGGGCCTATTACGCCTTAAATCGTAATCCCCGTATCAACTCAAAAGGACAAAACACATCCGCCATACTCGGCTTCGCCAATACGCTGGTGGAAGTCATCAAAAAAGAAAATCCAACGCACATAGGAGTAGCCTTCGACAGCATAGCCCCGACCCTGCGAAAAACAGATTTTGCCCAATACAAGGCCAACAGGGAGGAGATGCCTGAAGACATTGCCGCTTCCCTGCCCTACATCAAACAGTTGCTCGACGCGTTTCAGATCCCTGTGCTGATCCTCGACGGCTACGAAGCCGACGACATTATTGGAACCCTGGCAAAAAAAGCCGAGAAAGACGGGTTTACGGTATTCATGATGACTCCCGACAAAGACTTCGGACAGCTGGTGTCGGAGAACATTTTTATGCTGAAGCCGGCACACCGGGGCAATGAGGCCGAACTGTGGGGCGTGAAAGAAGTTTGTGAGCGTTTCGGTATAGAAAAACCGGAGCAGCTTATTGATATTCTCGGGTTATGGGGTGATTCCTCCGACAACATTCCGGGTGTTCCCGGAATTGGTGAGCGCAAGGCTAAAGCTTTAATCGGACAATTTGGAAGCATAGAGAACATCCTGGAAAACATTGAAGAGGTTAGGGAAAACAGGAGCAGAGACAGCCTCAAGGCACATAAAGAACAGGCCCTGATGTCAAAAAACCTGGCCACCATCATGCTTGATGTACCGGTTGAAACCTCGATCGACGATCTGCAAAAAAAAGATCCTGACCCAAAAAAGCTCATCCCGCTGCTGGAAGAACTGGAGTTTAAAACCTTCGCCAGACGCATCTTTGAAGATGACGACATCATACAGAAAAAAAGCACAAAAGAGGCAGTTGTACAAAGCGGGCAGATGGACCTTTTCGACAACACCAGCGCATGGGTCAACCCTCAGGAGGAGGCTTCCGAAAAACTGAAGCAGCTGATGAAGGAGAAGAACTATCGTGCCGTTGTAACAGAAAAGGACCTGCAGCAGCTGATTACTCTTCTTGAAGATACTTCAATGTTTTGTTTCGACACCGAAACGACGGGCCTCGACAGTGTTACGATGGAAATGGTAGGCATTGCCTTCGCCGTTCGTGAAGCCGAGGCGTTTTACGTGCCTTTCCCGGAAGACCGGAATGAAGCCCAAGGCCTTGCAAACAGGTTCAAAAAGGCATTTGCCGACGAATCCATAGAAAAAACAGGTCAAAACCTGAAGTTCGACATCGGCATCCTCAGACAGTATGGTGTTGAAGTAAAGGGCCGGTTGTTCGACACCATGCTGGCCCATTACCTCCTTCAGCCGGATATGCGGCACAGCATGGACGTCCTGGCAGAAAATTACCTGGACTACCGGCCCGTTTCCATAGAGCATCTTATCGGAAAAAAGGGGAAGTCACAAAAAAGCATGCGTACCGTACCCCTGGAGGTCATCACGCCTTATGCCTGCGAGGACGCCGACATTACCCTGCAGCTGCGCCGTGTGTTTGAACCTGTGTTAAAGGAGCAAAACCTTCAAAAGCTGTTTTATGAAATTGAAACGCCGCTCGTTGCCGTGCTGGCCGATATGGAAAACGAAGGGGTTAAGATCGACAAAACAGCGCTGGATGACTATGCTGAAGTCCTGTCAAAAAACATCCGCGAGACTGAAGAGGAGATTTATTCGCTTGCAGGAAGCAGGTTTAACATCGGATCACCAAAGCAACTGGGCGACATCCTGTTCGAGAAGATGAAGATCATAGACAAGGCCAAAAGGACTAAAACACGGCAGTACAGTACCAGCGAAGATGTGCTGTCAAAGCTCAGGGACAAGCATCCTGTTGTGGATAAAATTTTGACATACAGGTCTCTGACCAAGCTCAAATCGACCTATGTGGATGCCCTGCCCAAACTTATTTCCGAAAAAACCGGCAGAATACACACCTCCTACAACCAGGCCATAGCAGCTACGGGCCGTTTATCCTCCAACAATCCCAACCTCCAGAACATACCGATACGCACAGAGGAAGGAAGGCTGATACGCAAGGCATTTGTACCCCGGGACGAAGACCATGTGCTGCTGGCCGCCGACTACAGCCAGATCGAATTGCGCATCATTGCGGCATTAAGCAACGACGAAGCCATGATGGAAGCTTTCAGGCAAAACCTTGATATTCACGCAGCAACAGCAGCGAAAGTGTACGAGGTTCCGCTTGAAAACGTAAGCAAGGAGATGAGGAGAAATGCCAAGACGGTCAATTTCGGAATTGTTTACGGCATTTCTGCCTTTGGCCTTTCGGAGCGGCTGAACATCCCGCGGCAGGATGCAGCCTACATCATTGATCAATATTTCAGCAAGTATCCCGGCGTGAAGCACTATATGGAACAAAGCATTGAATTTGCCCGTCAGCACGGTTACGTGACCACCATGCTGGGTCGCCGCAGGTACATCAGGGACATCAACAGTTCAAACGGTGTGGTGCGCGGTTATGCCGAGCGCAACGCCATTAATGCGCCGGTTCAGGGCACCGCTGCCGACATGATCAAGATCGCCATGATCAGCATCCACAAAGAAATTAAAAAGGCCGGCTTAACAAGCAAGATGATCCTTCAGGTGCACGACGAACTGGTGTTTGACGCCAGGCGAAGCGAACTGGATGTGCTGATGCCGCTGGTGGAGCAAAAAATGAAAACAGCCCTCAGTCTGCCCGTACCCGTCGTAGTGGAGATGAACACCGGATCAAACTGGCTGGAGGCGCACTAAGGATTGTGCGCGAGGACTTCCAGTGCGTTTTTGTAGTGGCCGTATCTTTCAATAATTTCCCTTACGTAACGATACGGTTCGGATCCACGGGCGTAGCCGTGACGCACCACGGGATCAAGATAATATTTGGGTTTTGATTTGTTGAGCACGAAGTAATCCACGTTGTCGTTCCAGATGTTGGGATCCTTGCCGTATTTATCTGCCAGCCTCCGGGCGTCAAGCACGTGACCCAGACCTACATTGTAAGAGGCCAGTACGAACTTAATCCTTTCCTCGTTGTCCGGTATTTCGCTGGCGAGCCGTTCATCAAGCCACCGAAGATAGCGGATACCGCCGGCGATATGTTCCTGTACGGTGGCATCAGCTCCAACATTCAGAAACTCAGCCGTGCCCGGCATCAGCTGCATAAGGCCAAACGCGCCTGCCCAGGAAACCGCATAAGGGTTAAAGCGCGACTCCTGGTAGGATAACGAGGCAATAAGGCGCCAGTCCCAGCCAACAATCTCCGAATACCGCCTGAAATAATCATCAAATACGCTTATGTTGCCACCTCCGAGTGAGTGAAGGTTACTCTTCGACATATAAATGATGCGGGGGTTGTTGTAGTATTTGTTATAAAGCAGGGAGTAGTTCCGGCTGGCTTTAAACTCCTTTAACCATTCGTTAACAGCCGCCAGCAGATCATCAGCACCCGGCCTGACGGCCCATGACAGCATTTGCTCAAGACTCAGCGGAGTGCCGGCGTCAATGTTTGCATAATACAGCTGGTGCAGATTCGCCAGTTGCTCGTCACTGACCGTGTAATCAATCTTGCCTTCAACAACTTCCTGAATAAGACCTTCCACGTTTTTATCCCGTTCAACAATATAAATAGTGTCGCCGATCTCATCCATAATATGATGCAACCGGCTGACAAAAGCTGAGTTCCGTTGAACGTGAATGGTTTTCCCGGCAAGCCCGATCGGGGACCTGACAAGATGCTCCTCCATGACCGCAGCCCGCATCTGGTTCCACGAATCTGGCTTGCGCTGAACAAGCACCTGGCGGGTATAGCTGTGTGGCTCCGCAAAACTGATAAACTGCCTGCGCGACCCGGTCACCGTCAGGTTGGCGGCTATCAGGTCACAACCATCACTGAGGCTGATACAATTGAAGTTCTCGCTGAGATCGTTCGATACGATAATGTCGAGCTCAACTCCAATATGTGTTGCAAAATGCCTCAGCAGCTCCAGGTGAAAGCCCATCGGCTCACCGCGGTAAATAAAATAATTCGTTGAATTATATTCTGTGACAGCCCTTAAGGTGCCTCTTTCAATAATATCAGAAAGATCAAAAACCGGCTCAGGCTCTTCTTCAACAATTAATTCAACCTCCGTTCTAAACCCGGACATCAAAAAAACCATCGATAAAATCAAAAAGGGAAAAGATACGAAGAGAAGAATTCTGTTTCGTCGTATTATCATTCAATAGGTGGTTCGTGTATAAAAAAGTCCGCGAATTTATAAAAAAATTTTTTATCCAGCATCATTTTTATATAAATCATTCTTGATAAGACATTTAAAAATGAATGAGCAGACGTATTTTTCAGTTTTTAAAACAAGAAACACTGCCGGGGTGCAATTGTTCAAAAAAAAATAGTAGGTTTGGCAAGGGTAAAGCTATTGGGTAAAACAATTGTTATGATGTTTAGGGATGTGATCGGCCATGATCAGCTAAAAAAGCAACTGATTGCCAATGTTAAAAACAATCGCATCAGCCATGCACAGTTATTTCTGGGTCACCAGGGGAGCGGCACCCTTCCTGTGGCCCTTGCTTATGCACGGTATATTCAGTGTAAGAACCGCGGAGCTGACGATGCTTGCGGCACTTGTCCCTCCTGTTTGAAAATCAACAAGTACGAGCACCCTGACCTGCATTTTATTTTTCCAACGGCACCGAACAAGGACACCAAAGACAAGGAAAAAGTCAGCAGCAAAATGTTTCTTGCCCAGTGGCGCAGGCAGTTGATGGATTCACCGTATTTCAATTACCTTGACTGGCTCGGGTCGCTTGGTATTGAGAACAAGCAGGCGATCATTAATGCAGAAGACTGCAACGACATCATCAGGACGCTGGGATTAAAGTCTTATGAAAGCCCTTTTAAAATCGTCATCATCTATATGATTGACAAGCTATATTATTCAGCGGCGCCCAAGTTGCTGAAAATTGTTGAGGAGCCTCCCGACAATACGCTCTTTCTGATGATCTCAGACAACAAAGACCGTATCATCAACACCATATTGTCGCGCACGCAGATCCTTAAATTCCCCCTGCCTGATGAAGAACTCGTGAAAGATGCGCTGGTGGAGAAATACGGCCTTGATGCTACACAGGCGGGACAAATTGCCTTTTTGTCGGACGGCGTCATCACCGATGCTTTAAAAATGGCTGCACATGATGGCGCGCATCTTGCCGATTTTGACTCCTTCCGCGAGTGGATGCGCTTCTGCTACACCAACGACACGGGCAAGATCCTGAAATGGGTTGAAAAGACATCCCAGGCGGGAAGAGAAAGACAAAAATCATTCCTTCAATACGGCCTTAAAACATTCAGGCTCTGCCTGTTGAATAACTATGCCGCCGGCCGGCTGATACGCATTAAAGGAGAGGAAGGCGATTTCCTGGCGCGTTTTTCTCCCTTCATAAACCCCGTAAATGCCTCCTCGGTAGTGGATGCTTTTGAAACCGCCATTCTCCACCTGGAGCGTAACGCCAACCCGCGAATCCTGTTTGCCGACCTTTCTTTTGGCTTACATCGGCTGATGCACATGAAACCGGAATAATAATCCGGGTTTTTATTACCTTTGTGTGTTCTTTTAATTCTACTGCAGTGAAGAATGATCATGATGCTTTTTTGTCAAGAGGCTGCCACTGCGCCCCTCAACCCCATACCCGTCAGCTTGATGTGTTCAGGCACTCGTGCAACAAGCTTGATGTTTTTGACTGGTTGAAAAACATTAACGCAGCAGATGTTGGCCCAACGACGGCTTATGTTGAAGTGCGGTTTAAAAACAGCCGCAAGGATTTTTTCATCCATAACACAGACCTTGAGTTAAAAACCGGGGACATTGTCGCCGTTGAGGCTTCACCCGGCCATGATATCGGCATTATCAGCCTGACCGGTGAACTGGTTAAAATTCAGATGAAAAGCAAAGGGGTCAACCCCGACAACAAACCCTTGAAAAGAGTATACCGGAGGGCTAAGGTTTCTGATATTGAAAAGTGGGTTACTGCTGTCAAGCAGGAAGACAGCACCATGTTCAGGTCCCGCGAAATTGCTTCTTCGCTGAAGCTGGATATGAAGATCAGCGACGTAGAATACCAGGGCGACCGGACCAAGGCCATATTTTATTACACGGCTGACGACAGGGTTGACTTCCGGGAGCTGATCAAGGTGCTTGCAGACGCTTTTGGTGTGCGTATTGAAATGCGGCAGATAGGGATGCGGCAGGAGGCCAGCCGTTTGGGAGGCATTGGCTCGTGCGGCAGGGAGCTGTGCTGCTCAAGCTGGCTAACACGATTCAAGTCTGTTTCCACCAACAGCGCGAGAACGCAACAGCTTTCGCTGAACCCCCAGAAACTTGCCGGTCAGTGCAGCAAGCTTAAGTGCTGCATAAACTACGAGAACGCGTGTTATGAAGACATTCTCAAAGACTTCCCGGGAACGGATAAGGAACTGATCACGAAAAAAGGTGTGGCCATCTGGCAGAAAACAGATGTGCTGAAACGATTAATTGGGTATGAGTACAAAGAAATGCCCGGGAAAATTCACATGTTGCCGGTTGAGCGGGTAAAGGAAATTCTGGCCATGAATGCACGCAACCAGCATCCTGATGACTTGTCAGACGGAGAAGAGCCGGCAGAAGACCGACCCGACACCTTGTTCAATAATGGCAACAACAACCTTGAAGACAGCCTGACGCGTTTTGACAAGCCCCATAAAAAATCAAAAAACAAACGCCGTAAAAAGAGATCCAGGGGTAAAAAAAACACCTCTCAATAGCTGTTGCTGACTAACGAAATGCTACGACGTACGCATATAATGCTTTTCCTGGCAAGCCTCTGCTGCTTTTCTGCCTGTACCTCCGACGCAGTGTATCAGGCGCAGAAAACCATTCCCGCAGAGGGCTGGCACTATAAGAATGACATTGTGTTTGAAGAGTTCATCCCCGACTCACTGTCTTTGTATGACATTTTTGTGGATATCAGAAATACCACAGATTACACCTACAGTAATTTTTTTCTTTTCCTGGAAATTGATCTTCCGGATGGCAGAAGCCTGCGCGACACCCTTGAGCTTATCCTGGCTGATCGCCGCGGACAATGGACGGGGAGGGGGTTCGGCTACATCCGCACGAATCGTTTTCTGTACCGGCAGGATGTCCGGTTCCCGGCAGAGGGATCTTACCGTTTTACACTAAGGCAGGGTATGCGCGATGATCTGCTTACAGGGATCTCAGACGTCGGCATCAGCATACAAAAAAAATAATAAAGCCGGCCAGAAGTCGTTTTATTAAACAACAAGACGCCTCATGAGCAACAGAAGCCATAAAAGACGCAAGTACACGGTAATCTTCTGGTTACTGTTCTCTGCTCCTATTCTCTTCGCTTTTTTGCTATTCTTTACCATTTCCATCGGTCTGTGGGGCTTTATGCCTTCGTTTGAAGAACTGGAAAACCCCAAAAGCAATCTTGCCAGTGAGATTTATTCAGCCGACGGGGAATTGCTCGGCACATTTTACATCCATAATCGCTCAAACGTAAACTACAGCGATATTTCGCCCAACATGATCAATGCCTTGCTGGCCACGGAGGATATTCGGTTTCGCTATCACTCAGGGGTAGACATTCGCAGTATTTTCAGAGTCTTGTTTCGTAACATTATCGGTGGTCGGCGCAGTGCGGGCGGTGGCAGCACGCTGAGCCAGCAGCTGGCAAAAAACCTTTTTCCGCGGCAGGAAAACCCCAGTGTTGCGCAAATTGTTATCATTAAACTGAAAGAATGGGTGACCGCCGCCAAGCTGGAACGCAATTACACCAAAGATGAGATCATAGCCATGTACCTCAACACCGTTGATTTTGGCAGTCATGCTTTTGGTGTAAAACTGGCGGCAAAAACCTATTTCAACACAACACCGGATGAACTGAAGGCTGAAGAAGCAGCGCTGCTTGTGGGAATGCTCAAAGCGCCTTCATGGTACCACCCCGTGAGGAACCCGGGGAGGGCCTTAAACAGGAGACAGGTTGTACTGGCACAGATGGCGAGGTACGAATTCATTACCGTTGAAGAATATGATTCACTGCGCACCCTGCCATTAGACATGTCGAAGTTCCAGATACAGGACCAGCACACGGGTATTGCCACATACTTCCGTGAACACCTGCGCAACGAACTTAGTCGATGGAGCAGGACCAGGTTCAAGCCCGACGGCACCAATTACGACATCTACAGGGACGGATTGAAGATCTATACTACCATTGACTCCAGGATGCAGCGATATGCTGAAGAAGCCGTTGCGCAGCACATGGGCCATTATTTACAGCCTGAGTTTTTCAGACACTGGCGTGGCTTTGAAAACGCACCCTTCGACACGGTTCTTTCCCAGGGAACCATCGACACGCTGATCCTGAATACTGTCCGGCGGTCAGACCGTTTCCGGAGCCTTCGGAGGGAAGGCGTGGACATGGACTCCATCATGAAAAACTTCGAAGAGCCAAGGCGCATGCGTGTGTTTTCGTGGCAGGGAGATATTGACACCATCATGACTCCCCTGGATTCCATCTGGTACTACAAGCATTTTCTCAACGCCGGCTTCATGGCGGTGGAGCCTCATACGGGGCATGTTAAAGCTTATGTTGGCGGAAACAACTTCCGGCACTTCAAATACGACCATGTTACGGGCAGCCGGCGCCAGGTAGGCTCTGTGTTCAAACCCTTTCTGTACACCCTGGCCATGCAGGAAGGTGAGTTCGGACCCTGCACCAAAGTGCCCAACACTCCTGTTACCTTCGAGCTGTGGAACGACTCCTTGTGGACACCCAGGAACTCAAGCGACGACAGGGAAGGGGAAATGGTGACCCTGCAATGGGCGCTGGCCAACTCCACCAACTACATCTCCGCATTTCTGATGAAACGCTATTCGCCGGAAGCCGTAATACGGCTGATAAGAAGAATGGGCGTAAAAAGTCATATACCCCCTGTTTATGCCATTGCACTGGGCACCCCCGATCTTTCCCTCTATGAAATTGTAGGCGCAAACGCCACGTATGCCAACAAGGGCGTTTATATTGAGCCTACCTTTGTTACCCGTATTGAAGATCAGAGCGGTAACCTCATCGAAGCCTTTATGCCCCACCGGGAGGAAGCCATGAGTGAAGAAACTGCCTGGTTGATGCTTGAACTTATGAAAGGCGTTGTTCTGGAAGGTACCGGACGCCGGCTGAGATGGCGCTACGGCTTTAACAATCCCATAGCAGGAAAGACCGGAACCACGCAGAGCAACTCCGACGGCTGGTTCGTAGGCATTACCCCAGACCTTGTAGCGGCCTCCTGGGTTGGAGGTGAAGACCGGGGTATCAGATTCAGAACTCTTGCACTCGGACAGGGTGCCAATACCGCCCTGCCTATCTGGGCAAAGTTCATGACCAGGGTATATGCCGACGATAAACTCAACATCAGCAAAGACGACTTTGAGCCACCGCTTTACCCGCCAACCATCGAAACAGACTGTTCAAAAGTGCAGGACAGAGAAACACCACGGGACTACTTCAGAAGAGACATTTTCTGACAATGAATGAAATCTACGACTAGCTTGCTGAAACAATGAAGTTAATGAGATACGTTATTTCCCTGACCTTGCTCTTCTGCAGCTTTTCAGCAAGTGTGCGGTCCGGCGATATAGTTACGGACATCCCTGTAGGCCATTGGCGACATCATCTTCCCAACAACAGGATTATAAGGGTAGAGGAATCCCCCGGACAGATCATCGGAGCAACCCCCTATGGCCTCATCATATTCAGCAAGGCAGACAATAGCGTGCAAAAAATCAACAAAGTGCACGGGATGAGCGACTTTGACATTGCGGCCGTTACCTATGCTCCTTCCGGCAACGCCCTTGTGATCGGTTATGAAAATGGCAACATTGACATTTACAAAAACAAAACATTCCACAACATTACTGACATTCTGCAATCGTCCATACTGGGCAGCAAACGCATCAATAACATCACGGCGGACGGGTCAATGGTGCTGCTGGCGTGCGACTTTGGCATCGTCCGCATGAGTCTGACCGACATGCTTATTTACGACACCTGGTATATCGGGCCTTTCGGCAGCATGGTCAGGGTTAACGACATTGTGATTACCGGCGACATGATTTATGCAGCAACTCATGCAGGTCTGATGGCCGCCGACCTCAATGCTCCCAACCTGGCCGATTACCGTAACTGGCAAAGGGTGGAGGTAAGCGGTGAAGAACACGAAGTGTTTAACCGCCTGGCTCTGCACGCCGGCAGGGTTGTTGCCAGCCTTCAGCATGAAGAGGGTGACGTTGTCTATTACCTGGAAGACCAGCAGTGGAGCATCCTGCCATTGCCGGGTGAACCCCCACGGCAGATCAGACAGCTCAGGTCGAGTCGTAACCGCCTGATTGTGGCCCACAACAACCGTATTGACATTTTTGACACCGGAATGAGCCTGGTTGAGTCCGTTCAGAACTATTATTCTGGCACCGTCACCGCCCTGGATGCCTTGTATGATACCGATGAGATGCTTTGGATCGGCGATGCCCGCCATGGCCTTATAAGACAACATGGGCCTCAGCATTATGAGAACATTATCCTTCAGGGTCCCCCGTACTCAAACGCCTTTGGCCTGGCTTCGGCCGGCGGACGCATTTGGGTGGCACCGGGTGCGGTTTCCTATGGCGGTTTGAATTCCTGGAACCAGAACGGTTTCTTTCTTTTTGAAGAAGGCAGGTGGAAAAGCTTCAACCGCCTGCAGTTCCCTTTGCTTCAAAATGTTGCCGACATCATACGAATCACCGTTGATCCACGAAACCACAACAGGGCTTATGCTGCAAGCTGGTATGGCGGCATGCTTGAACTAAGTCCGGAAGGCGTAGTGGAACTCTATAATGAAGAGAACAGCACGCTGTCGAAACGCACCCAGTTTGATGACAGGTTGCGTGTCGGAGGGGTAGCCGTTGATACGGAAGGCAACGTCTGGGTTACCAACTCCGAAGTGGACAAGCCCCTGTCAGTGATGAAGGCCGGCGGAGAATGGATGGCTTTCACCAGTGACGGCTTGTTTGGGGCAGAAACACGGGTAGGTGACATCATCATTGATAAAAGCGGTCAGAAATGGATCAACCTGCCCGGCAGCGGTCTCTATATTTTCAGGGAAAACATCCTCAGTCATCCCGGAGATTTTTCGGTGCGCCGCCTTACAACGCAGGTGAACAACGGTGGGTTGCCAAACAACAACGTGCACAGCATGGCTGTTGACCATAACGGATACGTTTGGCTAGGCACCGAAGAAGGAGTGGCGGTGTTTTTCTCACCCCATCAGATCTTAAACGGTGATGCTGTCAATGCTCACCGTATCATTGTAGAGCAGGAAGATGGGTTTGCAGGCTACCTGCTCGAAACCGAAACCGTGAGCTGTATTGAAGTGGACGGCGCCAACAAAAAGTGGTTCGGCACCAGCCGCTCAGGAGCATTTCTGCTCTCATCCGACGGACGGCAAACCATCATGCACTTCAACAAAAAAAACAGCCCGCTGCCTTCAAACAACATTCTCGATATTACGGTGAACGAACAAAACGGAGAAGTGTTTTTTGCCACGGACAGAGGCCTGGTTTCCTTTCGGGGATTTGCCACCGGGGCTACCAACAGGCACACCGATGTGTACGCCTACCCTAACCCGGTTCGGCCCGGCTATGCAGGGTATATCTCTGTAAAAGGACTGGTAAGGAATGCCAATGTAAAAATCACCGACATCAACGGAAACCTGGTTTGGGAAACCATTGCGGAAGGCGGCCAGGCCGTGTGGAACGGACAGGATCTCTTCGGGCGCCGCCCTGCATCCGGCGTTTACCTCGTATTTTCAACCAACGATGACGGTGAAGAAACAATGGTAACCAAAATCCTGTTTATTCAATGAACCGGTGTCGTTGCGCCCGGATGACGCATCATGCAGCGCGTGGCAGCCAATGGTGAACGATATGAATTCCGGCATATCATACCGGGTGAAGGTCAGCCGACCTTGGATACCGGCCTCTTGACCGGGGTCGTTGACGTGTAAATCTTCAAGACGATGCTTTCAAAGAGCCAGGGAGTCATGCTGCACAGCATTAAGTACGGTGAAACCAGCGTTATTGCAAGGGTTTTTACACGCGAATTCGGGCTGCAGTCCTACCTGGTGCCCGGAGTAAGGAAAGCTAAAGCAAGAATACGGCAAAACCTGTTTCAGCCTCTGTGTATCCTCGATATGATCGTGTATCACAAAGAGAAAGAAGGACTTCACAGGATCAAAGAGATCACCAGTCCGCATCCCTACGAAAGCATTCCCTATGACATACCGAAAACCACCATTGCCCTGTTTCTGGCAGAAATGCTGCACCATTCCATAAAAAGCCATGAAGCAAACCCGGCATTGTTTGATTTTATCAGGGATGCCCTGCTTGCGCTCGACCAGACCAAAGAGAGAACCGCAGACTTTCACCTCGTTTTCCTGATGCGGTTGACCGGTTATCTCGGTTTTTTCCCAAGAAACAACTACGACAACCTCCAGTGCTATTTCCATTTGCAGGATGGTCTGTTCAAAGACCGGCCCGGCAGTCCTGAACTAAGCCTTGACAAAAGCCTGAGCAGGTGGTTTCACATGCTGATAGCTTCCGGCATGCAGGCACACACTGCCTTTGCAGCTCCAAAAGAACTGAGAAAAGCCTTGCTGGCCACAATGATTGATTATTACAAGCTGCACCTCGAAGGTTTCCAGGAGGTAAAGTCACATGCTGTGCTTGAAATGGTGCTTGCGGTTGACTGAACAGAGCTTGTGTCAGGCAGTGCCGGTGTGTTGCCTGACTGCCGGCGTTGTTTTCAGCGCCAAGGAATTAGAGCATCGCTGAACAGCATGAGCTGTGCAGGCATCAGGCTATGCTGAAAGGAGTTAAAAGATCTGCATTCGGACCGGTTATTGCGGTGCTGACATGACGCTAGCGCAATTCAAACACCAGGGCTGCATTGCCCGGGACATTCCACCGGTCAAACTCGCTGTATATTTGGCCGCTAAATAGTTCCACCGCCTGCGAATACCCTTTCCACCCCTCGCGGAAGCGCTCCAGATCGATCGTCCGGTTGGTGTCGTTGTTATTCATTACGACCATAACCGCATTCGATTCATCATAACGAAAATAGACATAGACGTTGTCTTCAGGAACAAAATGCAACAACCACCCATAATGGAGCACGGGGGTGTTCTTTCTGAAATTCAGCAGTGTGGTTATGTGGTCAACGATTATGTTTTGTTCGGCGGTTCTGCCTTCACGTGTAAATGCATTGACGGGGTCTCCCGGCCATCCGCCCGGGAAGTTGGTGCGCAGCTCTCCGTGGCCGTCGTGCTCGAATGCAGACTCGAGCAGTTCTGTTCCGGTATATACCTGCGGAATACCCCTGGTGGTAAAGATAAACGTCAGTGCCATTTTCAGTTTGCCAATGTCTTCGCCTACGCGTGTAAAGAAGCGGTCGGTGTCGTGATTGTCGCCAAAAACGACCAGGTTGTAGGGATCAGGATAGAGGAAGTCCTGCGCCAGGGTATTGTACAGGCGCATCATGCCGGTAGCCCATCCCTGCTCTTCCTGAAAGGCCAGGCCAATGGCATCATAAAGCGCAAAATCGAAAACGGAAGGGAAGTGTGAGTTGTACCCGTCATGGTTGTGATGGCCTCCCTGGTAATAGCTTACCATGGCAGGTATGCCCATCCAGGCTTCACCGATAAGCATAAAGTAAGGGTATTCGTTCAGCACATAGCGCGCCCAGTCCGACATAAAAAACCTGTCGGCATAAGGCTGCGTGTCCATTCTGATGGCACGGATCCCGGAATACTCTATCCACCAGACCGCATTCTGCTTCAGGTAGCGGGCCAAAAGGCGGTTGTTCTGGTTTAAGTCAGGCATGTTGGTGTCAAACCAGCCTTTTAGCATACGGTCATAATCATATTGCGAGCCGTGGGGGTCAACAATGGTGGTCATACGGTAGGTAGTGCGTGTAAACTCATCCCAGAGGTTAAGCCAGTCGTGCGTGGGCAGGTTTTCCATCCACCAGTGGTGATGGCCGCAATGATTCAGTATAAGGTCTTTTATTATTTTGATGCCATTTTTTTCAGCTTGCTGCACCAGGTCCCTGTAGTCTTCATTGGAGCCAAAACGGGGGTCGATCCTGTAAAAATCTGTGGTGGCATACCCGTGGTAACTGTAGCGGGGCTGATTGTTCTCAAGCACGGGGTTTATCCACATTGCAGTAAAACCCATTCCGGCAATGAAGTCAAGATGCTGCCTGATTCCCGCCAGATCGCCGCCATGGCGGCCTGAAGGGTTCGAACGGTCAGCTTTTTCAAGCATGCCGGGCTGATTATCGAGGGAGGGGTCACCGTTGGCAAAACGATCAGGCATCACCAGGTAGATGGCATCTGAGGCATTGACACCTTCACGGTAGCGTGAGTTAAGCGACCGGGGTTTTAATTCATATTCATATACATAGCTCGCCTGACCCTCTTTCATAAAACTGATGGTGAACGAACCCGGTTGTGCATTTTTTACGTCAAGGTAAAGAAACAGATAATCAGGATTCACTACGGAAACCGACTCTTTGAGATGAACACCGGGATAAGTCAACACCGCAGTGGTTTTCCCAATGTCAGGCGCGTAAAACTTGATCTGCAGCTCTTCGTGAAACATGCCGGCCCACCAGAAAGGTGGCTCAACACGTTCGGGGGGCTCCTGGGCAAAAGCCCTTTGTGACTGAATGCCGTAAACCAACAGCATCAAAACAACAGCAATCCTTATTTTTTTACTCATTTGTGAAGAATACATAGCTTGGTGTGTCAAGTGATTACCAGGAAAACGGAAGCAAAAATACAAAAAAGCAGACAACAGGAAGCATGCGTTCCCGGGCTCATTGCTCTGCAGTTAATGCATCGGGGTCGATAAGTTCGCTGATCTCTTCAAGAATTCTTCTTTTTTTGGAAGAAGACAGGTCAAATTGGTCAAGCAGCCCACTCCTGGCATACAGCTGGCGACATAAAACAATATCCTTTTCAAGCAGCTGCTGCCTTTGTTTACGGTTAAGCAAGGTCAGCACCGTTATGGGGAATAAGCCGGTTTTGTGTATCATGTCTTTCAGGCTTTCATGCTGAGGATAATCCCAGCTTACCATGCGTAAACCGACGCACCGGCCATACTCCATGGCATCGCTGGTAAACTTGGTATTGGTAAAGACCCACCCGTGAAAGCTTTTCTTTGCCAGTCCCGGGGTTGACTTCCAGCGCTTTTCAATGTCCGTAAAACGCGAATGGATATACAGGGGCACCTTTACGTTACAATACTTCCCCTGGCTGTTGTAATATTTGCATTCAACCATAAACTGCTGATGCTCGTTGTGCGCCACCACATCCACTTCATGTTTAATGCATTGGCCTGCAATTGTTTGGCCAACCTCAATTTCGTAGCCCAGGTGCTTAAGCAGCTGCCCGACAAAATGCTCAAATGGATAGCCGGAGGGACCAAGCTCCATGATGGCTTTTTTCAGGCTGTACCTCGCCGCAGTGCTTCGCTGGAATTTTCTCAATAATCCAAAAGCACGGCGGTATATTTCCGAAGTCGTGACACCGTCAGCCAGATAGCGCTGCAGAGCGGCTTCAACCTTTGTTATGAGAGCCTTTGAAGCCCCTGCCTTTTGCAGTGAGTCGCGCAGTTTTTGCGGGTCGAAATGTTCTTTCTCTCCGCTTTGCTTTTCAATGATAACAGGTCTGGACATAGCTGGTAAGTTTCATCAAAAATACGCCATTTTTCCTGGTTTTGAACAACCCTCTGCTGCTAAATAATCCGGGGCTTGTTATTTTAGGGAAAATAGAGTTTCTGATGAAAAACCAGTACCGGATACCGTGCTTATGATAGCATATGAAACGCCCATGTTGAAGATCCCGACCATTCGGGAACAGGATTTTGTGACAAACAGGAGGATGATTATTAAAGCTCGAAGCTTGTTTCGAACGCAGTGAGAAATCTGTTAGGAAGTCGGAAGGCCTCAACAAATTAACTCTTAAACGATTAAACGAATCAACAATTAAACAATAACCTTACATCTGCACATTTTCACATTTTCACATCTGCACATCTATTCAGCATCTTAGACATTAACACAAAACACAGATAATCAAACAGTCAGGAAAATATAAACACATGCAAACAAGGTTTGTCAGCCGAAAGGCTGGTCTGTTCGCGGGCGTACATTTAATGTTCATTATCGTACAAAGCACATTCAAAACTAATACATTAAACCATTGATTATTAGCACCTCTATTGCCATCGGCACGGATTTTGACCTTTTATTTCAGCTAAACCTCATTCATCAAAGACCTTCATAATGATAAAAAATTCATTGTTCAACTTTTTCAGGAAAATAGGGAAAGGCGACATTCACTCCCTGATTAACCTGGGCGGTTTAAGTGTGGGGCTGGCCACGTGCCTGCTTATATATTTATACATAGCAGACGAGTTGAGTTATGACCGTCATCACACCAATGCATCTCAGATTTACCGGCTTCTTGAGCGCAATCCGCAAACAGGTGATGCTGCGGCTATAATGCCGGGGCGGATGTACGATTATCTTGAAGGCCGCTTGCCGGGGGTTCAGGAAATTGTCAGAATTTTTCAACTCAGCGAATCCGTGCTTACGGTTGATGACCAGGCATATATTGAGAACGGCCTCCTTGGAACCGACCAGGAAATTTTCGATGTGCTTACCTTCGAATTTCTAGCAGGCGACCCATCAACCGCACTTTCAGAACCATACGCTTTGGTGTTGACCGAATCAGCAGCCCTGAAGTATTTTGGGGACAATGACCCCATGGGGCAACGTTTAATGCTGTATAACGAGGTTCCCCTGACCGTTACCGGGCTCATTAAAGACAGCCCAAGGCAGTCACACCTCGAGTTCAGCATGTTAACCCATATCAGTGCTGTCGAATTAATCAGTCCTACAGCCCTGCAGGATTGGGATATCAGCTCCATATACCTCTATTTTCTTCTTGAAGCACATGCGGACGCCGAACATGTAACAGCTGAAATTCAGCGACTTATTTGGGAAGCCCACGAAGCCTATAAAGACAGAAGGTTTTATTACCTGCAGCCCCTTCTTGATGTCAGGCTGTATTCTGCAAATGTTGACTGGGATTTAGCGGTAAAGGGCAATATCAACACCGTCATCATATTTTCTGTAACAGCCATCCTGATTTTGTTTCTCGCCTGTTTCAACTTTGTAAATCTCAGCACAGCCACGGCTATGAAAAGACATAAGGAAGTTGGCATAAGAAAGGTGCTTGGGGCCAATCGTGCCGGGCTGATGAAACAATTTTTACTTGAAACTTTTGTTTTCGGCATATTTGCCATGATCATCGCTTTGTTGCTTGTTGAGTTGCTACTGCCGTTTCTGAATAATTTAAGCGGGAAAGAAATGACGCAGCAGTTTTTTGCTTTTGAGCATTTTTTCTTTGCTGTCATCTTACTGGTGCTTGCCGTGCCGTTGCTGGCAGGCATGTATCCGGCGCTGATCATGTCGCGCTACCAGGCAATTGCCGCCATCAAGGGCAATACCACCCTCACAAGCATAAAGGGGCTTAAAAACAAAAGCTATCAGCTTCGGTTACGCCAGGTTTTGCTGCTTCTTCAGTTCGCCGTATCCATTGCCCTGATTGTCGGAAGCCTTATGATTTACAGGCAAATGCGCTATCTTAGCGAAAGCGGAACCGGTTATAACAGGGAAAACCTGCTGGTGATACGAAACCCGTGGGACAGGCAAAGCATGCCGCGGGCACACCGTATTCGTGAACTGATGCTTCAGCACACAGATGTGCAAAAGGTAAGCCTGTCGCACAACGTGCCCACACAAACCATAGGCAACTACACGAATTATACATTTGAGGCCTCTGACGGCCGAAGAAACGTTTTTGGTGCAGTGATTTCCTGTGATGTTGCGTTTTTTGAAACCATGGAAACAAGGCTGCTCCGCGGGCGCGATTTTCTGCCGGACATGCCTACGGAGCTGACAGCTTCGACAGTTATAAACGAGACCATGGCCAGGCGTCTGGGCACAGACAACCCTATCGGTATTAATCTTGGTGGGTTTTATGATGGTCAAACCCGTCAGGTGGTCGGGGTCGTTGAAGACATCAAGTTCAGCTCCATGCACGAGAGTGTTATCCCGATGGCCTTTTTCATCAGTCCCGAAGCTTACCCTGCTAACTGGTTAAATATTGTGGTCAGGCATGATGCCGGAAAAGCGGCTGCTGTTCTTAGCTATCTTGAAAGCTTTTGGCCGGATGAGGCTCCCGGCTGGCCGTTGCAGTATTTTTTTATAGAAGATCGGCTTCAGGCGCAATATGCCGATGAGAGGCGTGTCATGCACATTGTAGGTTCATTTGCCGGGCTGGCTGTCTTTCTGTCAGCGCTGGGAATAGTTGGACTGGCCTATTTTTCAGCCAACAGCCGCACCAGGGAAATCGGCATACGCAAAGTGCTGGGTGCAAGCATCACCAAGATCGTAAGGATGTTGTCAAATGAGTTTGGCATTCTGGCTATTGCCGCAAATCTGCTGGCACTGCCTGTGGCATGGTATTTTATCAGCCGCTGGCTGGACACGTTTGCCTACAGAACAGACATGCACTGGCTTGTTTTTGCCATCCCTGCTGTATTTGTGTTTCTCCTTGCCTGGACGGTGGTCGGTTTGATTTCATACAGGGCTGCTCTTTTGAACCCGACAGACTCGATCAGGGCTACCTGATCACTTCCGGCAACGAGCTAACGGCAGCTTGTTTGCCAGGATTGTAAGATAAAGAACAGAGGCTGGCACGGTGACGTGCCAGCCTCTGTTTAAAAGGGCTAACAAATAAGCCGCTTACCTGATCATCAGGCGTTTGCTAACCACGTTATTGCCTGTTGCCGATTCGCCACGGATAATGTACATCCCTGTCCTGAACTGACTGGCATCAATGGTCATGGCCGCACCCGTCATCTGGCGCTGAAACACCATCTGTCCCTGCAGGTTATAGATACGGATGATCATATCTGATTCTTCGGTCCGGATATGGAAGATATCTCTTGCGGGATTCGGATAAACAAGCATCAGCGGCTCTGCATGGAACAATTCTTCCACGCTGACATCATCACCAAGGCTTCTGCCATCGACGGTGATGTTGTCGAAGCGGTTGTTTCCGCTGTCGTTGTCATTTCCTTCACCAACAAACAACACCTTGAAGCGCAGATCAGGGTTGTCATTGACTTCTTCATAGCCTGAAAGGTCAAAGACCTTCTCAACGTAACCCTCGTCTTCAGGAAGACTTGGAATATAATAGGCTTCCTCGACCAATGTCCAGTTTTCGCCGGCGTCAGGTGAGAAATAGAACTCCTGCTCCTGGTTGCCATTTTCTGTTCTGGTAGTGGCAAACATCACCACCAGTTCTGCAAAACCTGTTGAGGGAGCAGTGATTATAAGTTCTCTGGTATGCGAAGGATTTCTTACTCTGAGCACAGCACCCTGATCAGGCTCCTCTCCAAGACGCAGGTTAAAATTCGACACAGGATCGGCCTCTCTGTGTGTCCTGAAGTCAACATAGCCCGGACCTTCACCCGGGTAGGTTATCTCACCCTGACCTACAAGTGAAAAGTCAGACATCACTAAATAGTCCTCTTCAACATTGATCTCTTGATTGTTAAAGTGCCAGTAGTGAATGAGCAGCACATCACCCAGCATGGTGAAGTTTGCCGTAAGGGTTACATCTTCACCGGGCATATTAAATACGAAAGCTGCTTCTGTGCTGATTTCTTCATCGTTCATGGACCAGTGAGTAAACGCAAAACCTTCGTTGGCTTCGGCCAAAACATTTACATCGGTACCTTCTTCAAATTCACCCGCACCGATCAGGACGCCGGCTCCGGGAGGAAAGGATTCGAGTGTGAGCACCCAGGTACGGGCAATCACATCAAAAGCGCTGCTGAACGCAGCATCCAGACCTTCAGCTTCAGCTTTTATGACCACACCGTTTTCAACCAGGTCATAGGTTATTCCTTCAATAACCACTGAACTGTTGCCCGCCTCAATCACTCCGCTGAGCGTACCGCCCAGGTTCCCCGAACCTGTTTCAAGACTCAGGGTAATCGCAACGTCCTCTTCAACCGGCACCGGAATGTGTTCACCGTCCACCGTCTGAACAAGCATGCTGAATGCTTCGCCCACATATACGGGTTCACCATCATTTATTGAAACAATGTTCAGTAATTCAGGCTCTCCCACAATCATGGGCACGGCATCAAGGGTAATGTTGTCGAAGCGCTGGTTACCGCTGGTGTTTTCGCTGCCTTCACCAACCGACAGTATACGGAAATACAGGTCAGGGTTATTGTTAACCTCATCAATAGAGGAAAGATCAATAACAACATGGGCATAGATACCCACATCTTCGCCCTCTCCAATAAAGGGAACCTCAATATCCTCGCCAACGGTAACCCAGGTGTCGCCACCATCTGCAGAATATTCAAAACGCTGGTACTGGCCGCCATTGTCCGACCTGGTCACTGCGTAGGTAACCACCAGGTCACGGTAGCCGGTGGAAGGAATTTCGAACAGAAGCTCACGGGTATCGGCAGGGTTCCTTACGCGCAGCACAGCACCCTGGTCGGGCTCCTGGCCCAGGCGCAGGTTAAAGTTCGACACCGGGTCGGCCGGACGGTGTGTGCGGGCATCCATATAGCCATCACCTTCTCCCGGATAGGTAATAAGTGCCGAAAGACCGGCAACGGAATAATCAGGAGCCACCTCCGTAACGGTTGCACCGGTCATGGTGTTGAAGTGCCAGTAATGAACCAGGACAGGTCCGCCGGTGTATTCTTCCTCAAAATTAGCCACCAGGCTTAAACTGCCCGCTGGCATCGCAAAGGTATGCTGAGCTTCAGTGGCAAACACGGCACCATCCAGTGTCCAGTTTACAAATTCATAGCCCTCATTGGCTTCCGCCATAATAGTGACTTCCTCACCTTCATAATACTCACCGTCTCCTGTCAAAATACCGGCACCAGGAATATTGGCGGACAGTGCAAGAGCATAAGTCCGCTTCACAACATCAAAAGCCTCACTCAGTGCAAAATCCAGACCTTCAGCTTCTGCCTTGATGACAACATTGCTGTCAACAGCATCATAAAGAATTCCGGAGATCACAACAGAATGTGCACCCTCCTGGATGATTCCCGCAAGTGTGCCACTCAGGGTTCCAACGCCATCTTCAAGGCTCAGGGTAACAAAGGTGTTTGTGACAACCGCAGCAGGCATGTCATCCGCATCCAGAACATTAATGGTCACACTGAAGGGCTCATCAACATAAACCGTTTCATTGTCATTGATGGAAACAACTGCCAGTTTTTCCGCCTCTTGTCCTGTAAGTACAACACCCAAAAAGGACACATTCCTGAAGCGCCAGTTGCCGGCTCCAGAATAAGGGTCTCCTCCGGCATCGCGCGAACGCTGATAAGCCGTGTGGGCATCAAATTCATTGCCCAGGCCGTCGTCAAAATCAACGGGTGCAAATACGGAAACTATCCGTATGCCAAAATCCGGATTGTCGCTCGCCCCGGAAACAGCACTGAAGTCAAAGGCAAATTCGTGCCATTCATCCCTGGGATACAAACCACCATCGTTATCCTGAAGCACATGCCAGGAGGTGCCGCCATCAAGAGTGTAGTGGATCTCAGCCCATCTTGACATGGTACCCGAAGTGCGTCCATCATATTCCATTATGATGTGTTCAAAGCCCGCTGTGCTCAGCATCAGCTCTATTCCGGCCGTACCGCTGTTTTCAAACTGATCCGGAAAATTGGTAACACGCAGGGCGTCATCCTGCGAAACCTCGGTGGTGCCGCCTATAAGCTGTGCCTCCTGGCCAACTCCGTTGTCAGAGCTCAGGTCACCGTCAACAGAAAATGACCAGTGGGTTATTGGTGTCAGATCGGGTTTTATCTGACCCTTGACAACCACATCCTGAAAGCGCCAGTTGCCGGCTCCAGAATAAGGGTCTCCTCCTGAATCGCGTGAACGCTGATAAGCCGTGTGGGCATCAAACTCATTGCCCAGGCCGTCGTCAAAATCAACAGGCGCAAATACAGAAACTATCCGTATGCCAAAATCCGGATTGTCGTTTGCCCCGGAAACAGCACTGAAGTCAAAGGCAAATTCGTGCCATTCATCCCTGGGATACAAACCACCGTCATTGTCTTGTAAAAGATGCCACTCAGTGCCACCATCGAGAGTGTAGTGGATCTCTGCCCAGCGAGACATCGTTCCTGATGTGCGTCCCATGTATTCCATCATGATGTGCTCGTAACCTTCTGTGCTCAGCATCAGCTCTATTCCGGCCGTACCGCTGTTTTCAAACTGATCCGGAAAATTGGTAACACGCAGGGCGTCATCCTGGGAAACTTCGGTGGTGCCGCCGATAAGCTGTGCCTCCTGACCAACTCCGTTATCACTGCCAAGGACCCCGTCCGTGTCAAAGGTCCATTGTGTGATTACTTCCTGGCTGTAGCCAAGGCCTGCAATGAAAATCACAAAAAATAATGTTACTAGTTTTTTCATAATAAATGGTTTTAATTAGCAAAATAGTCTTAGTTCATTTGATATACAACAGTATATTGTTCTTAAAGGTTTATTGGTCGTCATTGCCTGTTAGTCAACTATTTATAAGAGCATTACATTCTAAAACAATCCGAACACCCCATCCGGCGTAATTCCTAAAAACCTGAACCATGTTTCGCCCATAATTATGTTCAGCACCCATCCTATCACCATCATGGTGATGCCGAAGCGGAAGGCGTTCGATAATGTGTACATATCGGTTTCATAAAGGAGGGCGGCGGGTTTGCTGTTAAAAGGCAGCACATACACGTGTTCTATCATGAAGGCTACCGGCAGTGCCAGGCTGATGATCGGGAAGCCGAAACGGCTGGCCACACCGATGGCTATGGGCACAAAGATCATGGCTCGCATGGTTTTCGACTGGAACACCAGCGCGCTGAATACCATAACCCCTGTAAGAAGCACATAGAGTTTCCAAAAGGCGGTCTGGTCACTTATATTGAGATAATCGAAGAATGCATTCACGCTAATGGATGGCAGATCGGTAATGCCAAAGCCGGCTCCGAGGGTATATGCTCCTGCAGAGAACAGCAGGAGGTGCCACGGAATGTCAACGTCGTTCCATTTCACGATGCCGATGCGTGGTAACAGCGCCACGATACCGCCAACGAAGGCTACGGCCGTGGCACTCACGCCGTGCAGGCGGTCGGTGGCCCATAAACCAAGGATCGCCAAAAAGATGATCACAGCCTTAACTTCATTGAAGTCCATTTTGCCGAGCTTCCTGTATTCATCCTCCAGCCGTTTCATACCCCCTTTGATCTGCGGCAGGCGTTCTTCTGGTTTCAGCGGGAAGAACACCTTCATGGCGAGGATGTATCCCACGAACATCAGGCCCACCATCACCGGAAACATGGCAAACAGCCAGTCGGAAAAGTAGACATGGCTGCCTATGGCACCGCCAATGAGGGCGGCAGCCAGCAGGTTGGCCCCTGAACCGGTCACGAATGCACCGGCGCCCAGGTTGATGTTCAGCAGGTTTTGCAGCACGATGCTGCGTCCAAAGTTGTTTTTTCCTTCACCCTGGCGGGCACCGTAAATGGCGGCAATCACCATAAAAATGGGTAGCAGAATGGCTGCTTTGGCAGTGGTAGCCGAGATAAAGGCCGACAATACCGTATTGATGAGGATGAAGCTGAGAAAGATAGATCCGGCATTTTTCCCGAACCGCAAAATAAACCAGAGCGCAAAGCGCTTCGCCACCCCGGTGGCCACCAGCATACTCGCCAGGATAAACGACATGATGTTGAGCCACATTACCCGGTGTCCGAGTTGGGCATAGGCTGTGGTTTCAGGTAACACACCGGTTAATACCAGGGCAATGATCAGGATCAGTGATGTCTGGTAGTTGGGCAGAGCCTGCGTCATCCACAAGATAATGGCAGCCAGAAATATAGCCATCATGTATGCGTTGCTTCTTGAAAAGGCAATACTGCCAATTTCGTCAAACCTTGCCCTCGCCGACTCCGAAACGATAGTTTCCGGATCAATGTTTTGCAAAAACGGAAGGTCTATTACAAAAGCGAACAATATGAACACCACCAGGGCAAGCGGATTACCAATGGTTTCGAGCCATTTTTCAAAACCGGTCTTTTCGCGCTTCGGAAGACGTTCAATCCGGTAGTTGTGCATGTCCAGCGGGTCCACACCGTTGTTGTTTAAAATAGATTCGTCAGGGATGTGTGTGGTTTTCTCGTCGTTTTGATTCATCTTTGTTTTATAATTTTTTTGATTTTCAGAGTCCCCAAGCATCTTTCATCTGTTTAACAACAGGTTAAAACCGTGCATCTTCATTTTTTTGCACCGCTAAGACGCAAAGAACGCTCAGGTGTTCCATTGGCTTTGCTTCGCGACCTTTGCGCCTTTGCGGTTAATATTATTTTTTCACTAATTGATAATTGATTATTAAACCTACCAGTGTTTGTAGGGATTTTTCATTAACATCGAGTTGTAATACTTTGTGTAGCCGGTAACTTCTTCACCGAGCCAGGCAGGTTTCTCAAAGGCCTCGTCTTCAGACTTCAGTTCCACCTCGGCAACGATCAGTCCCTGATTCTCGCCAAAAAACTCATCCACTTCAAACATGTGTGCTCCGGATTTAACAAGATACCTGATCTTGTCGATGACTCCGGGCTCGCAGATGGCGAGCAGCTCTTCAGCCTCAGCCACGCTGATCTCTTTTTCCCATTCGTAGCGGCTGGCACCTGTTTCGTTGCCAATACCCTTGATGGTCAGAAAACCCTTCTCCCCTTTTACCCTCACCCGGACAGTTCGTTCAGGTACCGATGATAAATAACCCTGAATAATCCTGGTTTGTTTAACGGCCTCCGGTTTAAAGTCTCCCTTGACTAAAAATTTTCTTTCTATTTCCTGCGCCATGTTATTGTTTTTTGTTTGTTGTTTATTGATTCTGTGTTTTTGCGCTCTTTGCGTGCTTTGCGTTAGAATCCTTTGCGGCCTTTGCGTGGATTTTTTTCCTCGCAAAGAGCGCAAAGATAAAAACACGCAAAGCACGCAAAGATGTTTATGCCGGTAACCCTTTGAGCTTCCAGCTTTCAGCTTCGAGCTTTTTACTCATTGGCCAGCGGCTTGTTTATCATGCCGATCACCCGTTTGATGGCCTGCAGGTAGTTGATGTTTTCCAGGCCTTCAAGTCCTACGTCCTTCAGTGTCTTTTTGATGTCCTCCACTTCCGTGGATTCAGAATTGATGGTTACAACCAGTGCCCCATTGATGAGCACATAGCCAAATTCGCAAATGGTGTCGTTCACCATGTATCCGTAACGTTCCTTGTTCACGCGCACGGCCTGCAGGTCGGGATGTGCCTGTATCATCTCCATAAATTCTTCATAGGTGTATGTTTCCTTTTCCAGAGAAGGCATTTCCACCTGGAAGGCGGGGAACACCTCGTTGTTCAGCACCTCCGCACTGATGGGGAACTCCCCTTTCATCAGCGGATTCCACTGTTCGAGGCCGTCAACGGTTTGAACGTAGGTTTTGATGTCCATTTTGCCATCGCGGATCTTTGTATTATTGATGTCGTTGGTACGCGACATGATGTAGATTTCTTCCGAATGGCGTTCCCAGACTTTTTCGGGCACGGGCACCGAGAGGCGCGACATTCTATAGTGCTGTTCGTCAAAGTCCTGCCCGAAGGTGCGGAATTCGAAACGGGGCTTGGAAATTTCTCCAATGGTCATTTTATCTTTACTCATATCTTCAATTCCCGGTTTTGGTTTTACTAAAACGTTTATTACGGCTGCCGTCCTGATGTATGCCGGGACCGCCTTCTCCATGCCTGTTGCATCATTAAGGCGGCATCCCGTGCATTGCATCAGTCACCAATCAACAGCAAGCATATTATTTAGATGGAATCGCAGCACCGTCAAGGCTCACATTGTCCAAACGGTTATTACCGCTGTCGTTGTTATTGCCATCACCCACAAATAAAATCCTGAATCTGGTGTTTGGATTATTATTCAACTCTTCATATGCAGAAAGGTCAAACGTGTTATGCAAATAACCTTCGTCTTCCGGAAGTGAAGGAATGTAATAGGGTTCACCTACAGTTGTCCAGGTAGATCCGCCATCTCCCGACACCTGGAATTCCTGTGTCTGGTTGCCATTCTCCGTTCTTGTGACGGCAAACATAAACACAAGATCCTGATATCCTGTTGTGGGAATGATAAACAGGGCTTCTCTTGTCGCGGAGGGGTTACGCAGCCTTAGCACAGCACCCATATCGGGGTTTTGTCCCTGACGCAGGTTCCAGTTTGAAACCGGGTCGGCTTCCCTGTGCGTACGAGTGTCAACGTAGCCTTCACCCTCGCCGGGATAGGAAATGGTGGCACCACCAAGTCCAAATATGGTATAGTCAGCATCAATGGGTTCCGTGAGGGTTCCCCCGGGCAGTTCGTTAAAATGCCAGTAATAGAGTAACTCTACCTCGCCCGGTTCCGGTGGAGGAGGAGGTGCAAGGTCGTCATCCTCAACACAAGACACCAACAGCACGCCTGTAAACAACATGCTAAGTAATACGATCAGATACTTTTTCATTTCAATATCATTTTAAATTATTATCACTAGTAGAAAATCAATTATTCCAAAAATTTAATCATTAGAAAGCAACCTGGAAACGAACGGCTATCCAATGGAACCGTTCACCTGGTTCCGGAACGGCATTTCCTTCAAAATCGGTGGTCCGGGTTGGATCTATAAGTAACGGGTTACGGGTAGGCACTCCATTTACATCCACACCAGTAATCAAACGGCCACGTTGGTTGGCATAGCGGTCAAAGCTCAGGTAACCATAGTTTATTGAGAATTTTACGTTTTTTGGTGCATAGTAGTTGAGGGCAAAAGTAAAACCCTCTCCTGAGCCACCCATAACACCCCAGTCAGCAGGGTTTTCGCTTCCGTTTTTGTTGTTGAAGTCAGCAAAATCATAACGAACCGCAAGTTCAACATCTCCCCAGGGCTTGCCATTGATGGGCTGTGTATATTCTCCCTGGTAGTTGTTGTAAAGCTGGGTTCCGCCAAACAGCAGGTAGCTGGCCATCGCATAAAATCCACTGAACTTTTCAGAATCGAGGTCTTTACCTGAAAATGGATCAACACCGCGGTTTACATTGGCCATGATGTATTCGGTGGCAACCTTGAGACCTTTATAGTTACCGGCAAACTCAAAGTTGTAGAACTGGTAGTTGTCGGTATAGAGCATACGGTCTGTATCCAGGTATTTCTTGCGGTTGATATTAACGTTGGAACGTGAATCGAAGCGAACCGAGTTGATCGCTGAATCGTGGGTTTTAGGTGTACGGTAAGAACCTGCCACACCAAAGTGAAGCCCTCTGTCAATCTCATACCAGAACGGGATGAAAGTCAACTTCCCTGTAAGCGAATAACCCTCGTTGATGCCGAGACCGGCGTTGTTGTCCTTGCGGTACTGTACCACTTCAAAATCACCAACATCCTGAAAGTGCAGCCCACCCACACCTACAAAATACGGACGGTGGTAATGGAACTGCAAACCGATGTGGCGCGATGGGGCAATCGTCCTCAGGGCAGCAGGCCTCTCCATAAAAGTAAGCCAGCGCGAAGATGTGTTTTGCTCCATTGAGAAACGCTCCTTGAAGTTACCCATCTTGATATCCAATCTTGGTGTGGCCTTAAAAAGCAGGAAAGCATCTTTCAGGTCAGCCAATGCATCGGCAAAGTCCATGTCGATCTCGGCCTCCCACCTGTCAGTAAGCTCGGCTTTGAACGCCCAGCGTGCACGGCGCATTGCAACACCATTACCAATGTCGTTCCAGGTGTCGCCGAAGAAAACAGCTCCATCAGCCTGAATACGCAGGTCGAACCACAGCATGTAATCCTGGTCGGCACTCTCAAACACAAGGATTCCATCACGCTCTTCCACTGAAAGCGGTGTACGATTTACACGGCGGCCATACTGGTTGAACCGTACACTGTTGACCATTTCAACATTCACGATGCTTCTGCCGCCAATTACGATTTCCTGTGTGTCGTGGTCTTCGTGTGTGAAAACAAGTACCAGCGAAGAATTTTCCGGGACATCAATTGCGTAAAGACCATCTGCATCAGTGGTCACGGCGGTAATGGCACCCTTGAGGCGTACCGAAACTCCCTCAACAGCAACACCATCCAGGTCAGACGTTACCTGCCCTGTTACATTGCGTATCTGGCCGTATGCCGAAACGCTAATGCCCAGCAGCACACCAACCAATACAAATTGCAGTATTTTTTTCATTGTCGTAAAATTGGTTATTAATAAAGAGTAAATAGTTAATTATCTGTTAAATAATGGTTAACATTCAGTTTAAAGGTTTATCAGGAAATCATGTATGTTTTCTCTCTCTTTCAGCCCCATCTTTTTGCGAAGCCGGTACCTGGCAATCTCTGCGCTTTTGGGTGTTATGTTCATTAAGGTTGCAATTTCCTTGGAAGACAGATTCATGCGCAGCAATGTGGCCAGCCGCTTTTCCTTCTCAGTGAGTTCCGGGTAGTTTTGCGTAAGAATGGTCATAAAGTCCTGGTGCAGTTGCTCGATTTTCCCATAAAAATCATCTATTTCACGAGCGAAGGACATGCGCTGTTTCAGTACGACCAGCAACTCTTTCAGCTTCCTGTCGCGCTTTTCAATGTCTTTGGTGCCTACGAGTTCGTCGAGTTCGCTGGTGATGTTCTCCAGAAACTCCCGCTGTTCGCTGATGTTCATTAAGATGGTATTGTATTCCTGCCGTTTCAGTTCCAGCTTATTGCTCAGCATGGTATTCTCCATCTGTATGGTATTTACCTCAAGGTCGTTGAGGGCTTTTTGCGAGGCAAACAAACGGTTTTGCTGCATCAGGAGTTCGTTTTCAGCTTTCAGCCTCAGCTTTTGCTGATGAAAGAAAAGGTAAATCAAAACGGCCATAATAACTACGGTCACAACGAAAAGTCCCGGGAGCATCATGTTGATCTGCCGGATGCCTTCCATGATGGCCGGCCTTACCACTTCTTCCGGTTCCGCCAGCACATCTGCATAGCTGACCGTAAGCCCGAAAACATTTTGCACAAAGAAGAGAGAGAAATAGGTGAACACGCCTGCAACCAAAGGGGTTATAACCCATCCGACAGCTACACCGCCAAGGGTTTTAAGTTTGATCTCACGACCTCCTTTGATGATGCCTATGCCGAGCACTGCTCCGATAACCACCTGGGTGCTGGACACAGGAACCAGTGGCAGCGGCGGTAAGCCCAACGACATCAGGAAGTTTGAAAAGGCTACGGAAGAGAACAGGAATAATACCAGGGCCTGGGCCATTACGACGACCAGGGCTGCTTCGGGCGTGAGATTCAACACGCCTCTCCCTACCGTTTCCATGACCTTTCGGCTGTAAGTGAAGATGCCAATGGCAATAGCAAAGCCTCCAAGCAGGAACAGAAGTTGCACACCGTCAAGGGTGAAAAAACCGAAGTTCAACAGTATCTCAGGGGCCGAGGGAACAAAAACCCCCATAACGTTGGCAATGTTGTTGGCACCCAAACTATATGCCCCAAAGCCACCGGCCAGAATGAGGCCGATCCTGATGCTGGTGTCAAGTTTGATTACGTGGATCTGAGTGCGGCGAATGATCATCCGCAGCAGGAGATAAAGCAAGGCGGCAAAAATAGCACCGAGCACAGGTCCGCTGACCCAGGTGCCGACAATTTTTGTCAGAACACCGAAGTCCGTTCCCTGGCCGGTAAAGGCCGTCCAGCCAATGATGGCACCCACCACGGCCTGGCTGGTGGAAACGGGCAGACTGGAGCGCGTCATTAAAAAAACGGTAATGCCGGCACACAATGCTACCGTAAAGGCACCCCCGAGGGCATCAACCTCGCCCAGACTGGTCAGCGTTTCCGATGCTCCCCTGCCCTGAAAGACAGCACCAATAATAACAAAGATACTCGCTATCCAGGCAGCTTT
>JAVIYP010000024.1:0-42868 GCA_031323845.1 Bacteroidales bacterium
GTTAAGCACAACGCCGCCGACATCCGATTTATGCACCGGGCCAACAACTTTCATTACCAGGGGATAGCCCAGTTCTTCGGCTGCCTTTACGGCCTCGCCGGCCTTGTTCACGACCTTTTCCACCGCCCTGGGTATGCCGGCAGCATCAAGCAGTTCCTGTACCGCTTCCGGACCCAGGTAACCCTCTGCGGCAGCATCAATAACGCTGCGAATGCGCTTTTTGTCAACTTCGGGCAATGGAGGCCGGGCAGCGGCAGGTGCAGGGGTGTTATACACCCTTGACAAGGCCCTGGCCAGCGTTACTTCATCCGGAAAATTGACCCTTCCTTTGGCGATAAAGGCTTCCACCTCCTCGCGGGCCGTCAGGATGCTCGGCAACACGGGGAATACCGGTTTTTTGCAGGTGCGCATTTTTTCATGCAGCAGGTCGTACACTTCAAAAACCGGAAACAGCCCCGGAGTGCCGAAAATGACCACCATGGCATCAATATCATCAAAGCGCTGATCAACAAAATCAATAATGATGCCCAGCTGTTCTGCCGTGCCGGTGGCCAGGAAATCAATGGGGTTTGCCACCGAAGACCCGGGATACAGGTGTGTCAGCAGTTCTCCGGCGGCGGGATGATCGATAGGCGGGACTTCCAAACCGCCTTCAGAAAGCGCATCGGTCAGCATAACGGCGGGGCCGCCGGCATGTGTTATCACCGCGATCCGTTTTCCGGTAAGTGGCGGATACATAAACACCGAGGCCACCGAGATCAGCTCTTCCCTGCCATAACAGCGCACAATGCCTGCTTTGCGGAACAGAGCGTTCACCGCCTCATCGGAACTGGCCAGGGCTCCGGTGTGCGAAGAAGCAGCCCTGCTGCCCGCCTCCGAAGCACCGGCTTTTACCGCGGCTATCTTGCATCCCTTCCTGATGAGCGACGAGGCATGCGTTAACAGCATCTGAGGCTTGGAAATATCTTCAATATACAGCAACTTGATGCGCGAACTATGCTCCGGGTCAAAAGATTCGTCCCAATATTTTACGACCTCCTCAACGCCTACCTGTGCACTGTTGCCTACAGAAAAAACATTGGCAAAAGTCAAGCCTTTCGGGATCCCGGCCTCCATGATAAAACAGGCCGTAGCACCCGAACCGGAGGCAAAATCGCAGCCTTTAGGATCCAGCCGTGGTATCGGATAGGTAAAGACACTCTGGTGCGCCGGTGTCAGCACCCCCGTGCAGTTAGGTCCGATCAGCACCCCGCCGACGCTGTTTACAAGCTCAACCAGACGTTGTTCCATGACAGCCCCCTCAGGGCTCTCTTCACTGAAACCGGCTGATAACACAATAAAAGCACGGGTGCCTTTTTGTGTTGCAAGGACTTCAACAGCGTCTGCCACATAAACCGCAGCAATGGCAATAATGGCCAGATCTACCTGAGGCAGGTCTTCCACACTCTTAAAACACGCCACCCCCTGCACTTCCTTTTCTTTGGGGTTGGTGACATACAACCGCCCTGCATACTTGCCGTCAAGCAGGTTCTTTAAAACTTTACCTCCCGGTTTCATTACATTGTTGGAGCCACCGACAACCACGATGCTGCCCGGATTCAATAAACTGTCATTAATCATAACAATGGGTTCAGTGTAAAATACCAGATGCGTTAAATGGAGATGCGATCTTTTTGATGAAAAACGCACACATCAGAGTTTCCAATGAGATCTCATCCAAAACAAACGGCTAAAATAAGCAAAAAAAATATCTACTTTTATGTAATTTTTTATGGGAAGCTAAGCCTGCTAATAACTAAAACCCATCCATGAAGAAAAAAGAAAGATTTGATTTCGTACTCAATTATTTTTCTGTAAACCAGCCGGTTGCAGAAACGGAGTTACACTATAAAGATCCATATCAGTTGCTTGTGGCCGTCATTTTATCGGCCCAGTGCACTGACAAGCGGGTAAATATGATCACGCCGGCTTTTTTCGAGCGCTTTCCTGAGGCCGAGTCGCTGGCGGAGGCTTCAACGGATGAGGTGTATGCACTCATTCGCAGTTGCTCCTATCCTAACAGCAAAAGCCGCAACCTGACAGGGATGGCAAAAATGCTGGTACGTGAATTCGGCGGGGTTGTTCCCGATGATACCAAAGAGCTGGTGAAGTTGCCCGGTGTAGGCCGGAAAACGGCCAACGTCATTGCATCTGTGGTGTATCAAAAGCCGGCCCTGGCCGTTGACACCCATGTTTTCCGGGTGGCAGACAGAATAGGGCTGACGACGCGTGCAAAAACACCCCTGGAAACAGAAAAACAGTTGTTGAAATACATTCCCCGGCATTATGTGGCCATCGCCCATCATTGGCTTATCCTGCACGGCAGGTATATTTGCCAGGCGAGGAAACCCAAATGCGAAGCATGTCCTCTTACTCCGGCCTGCAGGTACTATCAGCGCAAACAAAAAACCCATCGCAACAGCTGATTATGCAGGCTGCAATGGGTGTTGTAAACGTTTGGCTCGCCGGGAAGGCCGATGGCCGTGTTAAACGATCTGGGCGGTGTGGTCTTTCGTATTCACCTTGGAGATCATGTCGGTGATCACTCCGTCTTCGCCAATAACGAAGGTGGTGCGGTTGATGCCAAAGAATTCACGGCCCATAAACTTCTTCGGACCCCAAACATCGTAAGCCTTAAGGATTTCCTTTTCCGTATCGGCTATCAGCGGGAAAGGCAGGTCGTATTTCTCTATGAATTTTTTATGCGATTTTTCGCTGTCGGCACTAACACCAACAACTGCATATCCCTTCTCAAGCAACACCTTATAATTGTCGCGCAAGTTACAGGCCTGTGCCGTGCAACCCGGAGTGCTGTCTTTGGGATAAAAATAAAGGACAAGCTTTTTTCCCTTGAAATCATCAAGGGATATCACGTTACCGTTCTGGTCTTTCCCCGTAAAAAAGGGGGCCTTATCGCCGGTTTTAAGTTTTGACATGGTTCTTAGGGTTTGGTTTATAATTTCTGTTTTCGGTAATTGTTCAACGCAGAACCGGCTCTTTTTGTTTGAATTGTTTTTTATTGGATACGCAACGTTAAATACCTTCGTTCAGGTGCATTTTACAACACGCCGCGTCTTCTGATCAGTTCGTTTTTGATCTCATTGGCTCTTTTTTCTGTAAGGTCATACTTCCACATTACGAGGATGGCCAGACCGGCAGTAAAGGCAGGAATCAGAATATCGGCAATGCGAAGGCGTGTTAGTGTTTCTGCTGTCTGGGTTACTGCATTCTGATCGAAACCAACCAGTTTTAGCACCAATCCACCCAATACAAGGGCAAGCCCCTGACCCAGTTTAACCATCCACCAGTAGATTGCCCCAAACGTGCCTTCTTTTCTGGGCATCCCATTATTCAATTCATCCAGGTCGCAAACGTCTGCCGTCATGCTCATCATCAGTGTAAACAGACCGCCAATACCAAAAACCATCAGGGGTATTGGCATAAACATCATCCATGGGTTTTCCGGATTGAAGCCCCACCACTTCAGGGCATATCCAAGCATAGATATGGCTGTTGCAATGATAAAGGCATTTCTTTTTCCCCATCTGTTCGACATCATCGTAATTACCGGAATAATGAGGAAAGCGGTACACACGGCACTAACCGTTGAAAACCATGCCGGCCAGGTGGCTGCCGCTCCATAGTCCCCGCTAAACATGTAGAAGACAATTATAAAGTAACTGAATGATGCTACCATCTGGTATCCGTTAAACACCAGGAACGTAGCTCCGCATAATCTTACAAAAGGAATGTTTTTGAAGATCAGCCCCATATTCCTTAACAGGCTTTTTAGGTTTTTTGCAATGTTTTTGATCGTCAAGTCATCTCTGTTTGACAGGTTTTTCTGGTCAACTTCCTTGCAGAACAGAGCAGGCAATACGCCTAATATCATGCAGATTGCTCCCACAATGATTGACAACCTGCGTACCCCAATAGCCTGCGAGTCAAACAGGTTCGGATTGGCAATCAATACCCAGAACCAGGGCACCACCATCCAGGCAATTTGCCCGATGGTTTGTGAAAAGCCCATTAATCGTGTACGCTCATTGTAATCAGGGGTCATTTCATAGCCCAGCCCAATAAGTGGAGTTGAAAAAATGGTATTCCCCATTATGTAAACCAGGGAGAGGATCAGAAAATACCAGAAGTTATACGTCTGCGAATTTTCAGGATTTAATTGCCATAACACGGCAAAAAGGACGCCACTCAAGATGGCTCCTGCAAAAATATAAGGCCTTCTGCGGCCGAACCTGGATTTGGTATTGTCTGTAATGTATCCCATAATGGGATCGGTGATGGCGTCGAAGAACCTTGGTATCCCTCCAAGCAATCCGGCGAGGAAGGGGTCCATCCCAAATGCCGTAAGCAAGAAGAACGCAAAAACACCAAGAGATCCGGGAAGTAAATTATTTACCAGGTTCCCTGCTCCGAAAGCTGCCTTTTGCCCGATTGGGATTCTGTCTTTTTGAGTAGTTAGGGATGATGACATAACGGGGAAGTTTATGGTATCAAAGAAGTAATCAGTTATTGCCGCGATTGCTGTATCTCACTTTCTGAAGGCGGCACTTTCACGTCCTTCATCAGTGAATCCAGATTGCCATTATATGTTTTGGTGATGGGTTTTCCGTCGCGGGTCAGGCCATCAAAAACGCCCTTATCAACCAAATCCCATAAAGCATATTTTGCTTGTGATTGCAGGTTAATTAAGCCGAAGTGGTTCTCTGAACCCAGGGGATTTGCGGCATCTTTCCACTGTTCGTCAAAAGCCTCAAAATAAAAACAGCTGATCCCTGCGGCATTTGTCCATTCCCTAACCAAGCGGTAATAAAGGCCTGCTTTATATTCGTCAGTGGCCCGGGCACCTTCATTCCCATAGAACTCATTGGATATGGTTGCCCAGCCTGTTTCCCCAATGTGAACTGGTTTATCGACGCCCAGGCTATGCATATAATCCACCACACTCTGGTACTGGGAAATGGCATAGTCTCTTGACCTGTACATGGCGGCATGTACCTTTTCAAGATCTGAAAGATGTTCTTCATATACCGGTACTCCCCAGAAATCAGGATTGTAGTGGGTGTCATGCATGGGATAGGTGTGCATGGAGATGAAATCTACTGCTTTGATCAGTGCATTCAGGTCTTCTACATGGTATTCGGTTCCTCCCCCACCCCAGGATGCGAAATTGTCGGAACTTGTAATCCACAAATTTTCGGGCAATTCACCCTCCTGCTTCAGGCTTTGTAAATAATTCACCCAGTTCAGGATGATGCGTGGCTCAACGTAGTAATCCCACGCCCAATGTACCATAGCTTCGTTACCTACGGCAATAATCTTGACGATATCGGGATATTCGCGGGTGAGTTCAACGGCGCGGGCAATTTCCACCGCATTTCTTTCACTCTCCTGGTCGCGGATTCGATCAGGCAAGTCGGTCCATGCATTTTTGCAGTCAATCCAGGCGCCCAGCATCAGGTACATTTCAAATCCGCCGTCTTCCTTTTTAAGTAATCGAATGGACTCCAGCAAATTGGCCGCCTCATCGTAATGCACATTATAGGTCCTGAGTATTTTAACCCCCATCGCTGAAAGAATTTTCAAATCCTCCTTCAGTTGTGGAATGGTTGGCTGAACCTCACGGGTTATTTCCCGGTATCCGCCATAGGATATTGCCAGATATTCCGGATTACCCAGAATATCGGCTGCCGTTTTGTGTGAAACTGTTTCTGACTTTTTCACCGGCTGTGCGCAAAACGTCATCATGAAAAGACCTGTAAGGGTGAAGAAAACTAAAAGCGGGGTTTTCATGGGTTTATATTTTGTTTCTGGTTGGTTTACGTTGGTTTTCAGGGACAAGGCCGCATTTATTCGAAATCAGGGTCATCGCCGGTGCACGGATATGCCCGGATCACCGAGTTGGTTCATCTTCAAAACGTGTATCTCTTAAATGAACCAATATCTGTTCAATCCTGCCGGTGCGTTTAAACACCTGACGGCTTGTGTCACGGTCTAAGCTAAGTGTTTCAAATGTCATTACTGTGCCGTCAATCAGTTTCACTTCCAGTCCTTCTTTATCAGCAATCTTATAAATAACAGGGACCTGACAACAGGTAAAGCACAGCGAACCGGGTTCAAGCTGCAACAGGATTTGTTCTTTTCGCAAGGTGACTAATTCAACTGTATGTGCTTCATTTATAAATGCTTGTCTTCTCAGCAAGCGGGGGTTGAAATACAGCTGTCCTTCTTTAACAAACACTCCCATTTCGCCAAAATGGACCAGGATATCTTCTTTTACCTGTCCAGTCATGCCGGGTTGCTGGGCACCTCTGTGCAGAGGCGTATGAGAATAAGGATCGGTTGGGAACGCACCATAAAGCATAGGAGATTTATGGACACCTATTCCGGCATCTATTTCGTAATAATGCTTTAGCATTTTCGCTGTAACCACGGGGTCGGCATCTCCTTCAATGGCTTTAAGGCAGCATTCCTGTACGGCCAGAAGCAATTTTGACACCATGTGCCAATAAATAGAACCGAGGCCTTCGTATGCGAAAAAGGTGCCTGACCTTCCGGTAAAGGCTTTATGGTTGAAAACCCTTTCGAAGATGCCGAGAACCAGTCTGCTTTCTTTTGCTGCGAGCTCTTTATATGCAGAGTGAGTCAGATTATTCAGGGCCTGATCAAGGTCTGCAGCATTCTTAAACTGACCATTGAAATGATAGTTTCCCAGGATATCCTGCTCTACGATGTCTTTATTTCCATCAGCAACCAGTTTTTGAATTAATTCCGATGATTGCACCTCTTCTGAAGGAATGTTATTTTTTTCAAGAAAGCCGGGCAATTCTTTGTTGGGATATAAGATGTAACTATACTGATCCTCTCTGAACAGGGCACTGCGTTTTAATGCATCCAGCACATCCAGAGCCTCTTCCGGACCCAGGTATCCTGAACTTAGCACAGCAGCCTGACCCTCCAGCATTTCACTCAGATGGGTATATGAAACTTGTGATTCAGTTATTGTTATCAGGTTGTATGCATGGTACAACTTGTCCTCTCTGCGGTTAGCCCGGATAGAATGCTCAATAAAATCAAGGCACACCGCAACAAACTGTTGCAAGCCGGCCAGGGATGTGCTTCTTTTTTTACCCCAGAAACCACTTTTATAGATCTGCTGCCGGTATTCTGATGCAGCTTTGCCCATGCGATCCATGATGATCTTCCTGTCAGCATCGTTGATACGTTTTGACAGCAGAGGCCTAAATTCATGCAGCACCTCCCTCACATTATGATAGAACGCTATCAGCTCACTTGATATCTTGACGCTTTCAATTTCTGAATCCGCCAATATCCGTTGAAGGAATTTCATGAACCGGTGCAAGTGGTATAGCGTAACCATAGAAGCGCCATTACCAACAAGCGCATTATTGGCATCATTCCATTCCGGTCGCTGAGTATTCAGCCATATCCCGGCCTCAGGAATGAAGTTTGACACTTTGGCAAGCATCGTTGCCAGTATTTTTTCGAGGAAATTAACGTGATAAAGTTCATTGTTGCCGCTTGTAAGAAGGGCACCATCTGCTCCAAGCAACGAGCGTTTCATCCTGATGGCCTGATCCCACTGAACATCGAATTCAATGGTGTCTTTCGGGTTTTGCAGAATTTGATCATAGGATTTGATGATATAGGGAACAGCGGCATAAACGAACCAATCCTTGTCAAAATATTCTTGCAGCCTGCCTGGCTGATGTCTGTCAATAACCTCCAAAAACTTCAGCAGATAGATTATCTGGTGGTCTCCCCAGTAACCTATATAAGACCACGGATTGTCAGGTTCTATGGTTTCCCAGTCAAAACCGTCTTTGGTAACCCTGTAAGGGTTGTACCCGTCAAAGGTAGAAGCATTCAGAAACTTAAAAATCATCCCATCAATAAATTCGGGATAGGAACAGGCCAGCGCTTCCCAGTTCTGGAACAAATCCCGCCAGTTGCCTTCATAGTCAAGGATTTTTGAGCCATCGGCTTCACTTTCTGTGTTGATTGAAAAATAGTTCCAGGGCCGGGATGGGTCACCGTGCCGCCGACTGAATTTAAGAGGCAGGTATTCAAAAGACAGTCTGATTAAATCGGCATCCTTGCTTTTTACCAGGTAATCTTTAAGGGCAGCCTGGCTAAACGTATGCTCAAGGCTGTCAATAAAATCCTGGTTTCCTGCCACGACTTCTTTATTGGCTTTTTCCAGATAACGGACAAAGTCTTTCTTTTCTATATGGTAATTATCGTCAAATGTACCCCCACGCATGATGTTAAACAGCGCATTGGAAAAGTGGCGGGTGTCGCAAAGCTTGTCGGCAGTAAACTGCAGACCATCAGCACCAGCAACGAGCTGAATCAAACTTCGTGTACCGGAGTCTATGTCTTCCTGAATTTTCTGTTCAATTTGCTGTTCCTGTTGTATAGCCTTTGAAAGGCTGATGATCTGCGATTGGCTCTGATTGACATTGGCAACAATCATCCATTTTTGATCAGTCCTGGCTGTAAGCACCATGTCAGAAGATACAAAATAGGATCCCTTTTCACCTTTCACATCAAGCTCTGTTGTGATTTTTTGTTTCTGTCTGAAATTATTCAACTGCAGAGAGGATAGTAAATATTTCGGTTGATTCAGGCCGGCTGACCACGCAATGTTTGCCTTAAGTGCTTCGCTGGGTTCAGGCCTGTCCACGATAATAGCGCTGAGGGCGTAGATACCCAATCCGGATGCCGGTTCCAGTTCACTTCTTTTATAGGCATCCACCAGGTTACTGGTTGATCTTTGCAAATCGCCGGGTACGCCATAGGGCATAATATTCTGAATGCCGTCCAACAGGGTAAGCTTGTAGTCGTTATTGGAGGCGTTGATCAGCGTGGCTTTCCTGATAAAACCAAAAAATTTTCCTGAATTCCACTGATACCTGAATGTCAAATCCAGATCATGGTTTACCTCTTCAAAAATGATTTTATTTCCATAGGTGTTCTTGTAGAGATTCCGGCTGATATTGAATGAATTACTGCATCTTTCCGAAAATGGTTCCCAGACCATGATATCTTTTCCTTTCATGATCTGAAAAATGGTTCTGCTGCCAGTAATGTCTGCAGATTCAGTGACCTTGTCCTCAGAATAGTAAGGGAATAATGCATATTCAGGATTTTTACGTCCCGCTGTAAGCCCTCCGTTGCTTGAAATAAACATCCAGTGGTTGGTGTCACTTACAATGCTCATAAAGAAAGGACGCATCGTATCGTGATGGCTGATTTTGAAGTAGCTTTCCTGTTCAAGATCAACGACTGTCATTTCAACCCTTTTCCCTGATGTGTCAATCGGGTAATCCTGTTGTGTCCGATTCATCTGTTTATTTAGGTTTAGCGTTTAACGTTCAGCTTCATGGCCAGGTTCTCAGTCCACCCGGTCATCCATCATCTGCCATCGGCTGCTTTTATTGCAATTTACAGATTCGGGCGTTTACGATCACTTTTTCAGAAAGAAGCGTTCTGTGATCAAATTAGCCGGTTTGCCACCGATCAGGATCTCAAAATCACCTTCTTCGGCAATCCATTCATTGTTGAGGTTCACAAACATTAAATCCTCATGGGTAATTGTAAAATCGACTGTCTTGACTTGCCCCGGTTCAAGGTAGACTTTTTCAAAAGCTATCAGTTTCCTGTTATCCGGGGTTATACTGGCTACCAGGTCGCGAAGGTACAGCTGCACCACTTCCTTGCCGGGGTAGTTTCCGGTGTTTTTAAGTCTGACGCTCAGGTGCAATGCTTCACCTGTATGAATGGTGTCTTCAGAAAGTTTAAGATTACCGTATTGAAAGTGAGTATAGCTCAGGCCATGTCCAAACTCCCATTGCGGGTTGAATCCATCCATGTCGAAGGTTTTGCCGAGCCGGTCGCTGCCTTTGTGCTGGTAGGTATACAGCGAACCACTGTAGCGGGGCCAGGTATATGGCAATTTGCTGCTGGGGTTTACGCGCCCGCTGAGGAGGCTGGCCAGTGCCCGCCCTCCTTCGTGACCGGGCCAGTAGGCCATTAAAATGGCATCTGCCAGGGGTTCAATTACCCTGATTACACGAGGGCGGCCCTGCAAAAACACCAGGATAATTGGTTTACCGCTTTTATGCAAACGTTTTACCAGCTCTACCTGATTAGGCGGCAGGTCAAGTTCGTTGATATCGGAGGGCTTTTCCGTAGCGGGTCTTTCGCCCAGGGCCAGGAGGATCACATCAGCCTCACCGGCCAGTCTCAGTAAACGCGCTTCGCTTTCCACTTCTCCTTCATAACCGGTGCCGGGTGTGTAACTGACGTGTTGTTTTCCAAATTCATCCTGCAAGGCCTCCAGCAGTGTTTTTTTCCCGGGATCGTCGTAAGCAGGATCATCACCGGCCCAGGTACGGCTCCAGGGACCGTTAAGCGCCGTCAGTGCATGGGCGGTTGGTCCACTGACCAGGATATTGGTTCCATAGTTTAATGGTAGCAGATTATCCTGATTTTTTAATAAGGTAATGCTCTCCAGTGCTGCCTGATAGCTGAGCTCTGCAAATTCATCAGAGCCAAATTTATCATATCCGGCAGGGTCGTGGTAAGGTGCTTCAAACAAGCCCAGCTTAAATTTCACGTACAATATCCTGCGTACGGCATCATCGACACGGCTCATGGGGATTTCGCCGGCATTGACCAGGTCAACCACATGTTTTGCGAAATCTGCATCATAGGGTGTCATGCTCATATCCAGGCCGGCCATAACGGCTATTTTCACAGCTTCTCTGCTGTCTTTTGCCACATGGTGCATAGTCACCAGGCGATCCACATCCTGCCAGTCAGAAAGCACAAAACCTTTCAGACCAAGTTCGCCTTTCAGAATGTCGGTGATAAAATACTTGTCGGCGTGTCCGGGGATGCCATTCACTGATCCGGAGTTTAGCATTGCAGTGAGGGCTCCTGCATTGATAGCATGACGAAAAGGTTCGATGTAGTATTGCCGGAGGTAGTGCTCCGGGATGTAGGCCGGACTCCGGTCTTTGCCGCTAAATGGAGTGCCATAGCCCACAAAGTGCTTTATGCAAACCGCGACACGGGTGCTGTCACTTATGGAAGCACCCTGCTGGCCTTCCACAAAGGCTCTTCCCATGACGCTGTTTATGTAGGTATCCTCTCCAAAGGTTTCAAAAATACGTCCCCACAGGGGTTGCATACTGACATCCAATACTGGAGCATAGTTCCATGGTTGTGATGATGCACGCATTTCATAAGCTGTCACTTCACCTGTTATTCTGGCCAGTTCGGGATTCCAGCTTGCAGCCAAACCGATCTGATGCGGGAATAATGTGGAGCCCGCCGTATAATTGGCACCATGAACGGCATCCATACCATAGATCACCGGTATGTTGTGCCGTGAGTGTTCGGCGATGTAATCCTGGATGGTTTTGATAATCCTGTGCCATTCTTCTCTGGATGGTGGATATATACCTTTGTTCTGAATGGAGCCGATATGATGCTCAAGCAGGAAATAACGCAATTTGGCAGTATCAAGGACCAAAGTGTCAAAATTGTTCCAAAAGGGTCCTTCTGTGAGTGCAGTAAGGCCGACATTGGTCATCTGGCCTGCTTTTTCTTCGAGGGTGAGCAACTGTAACAAGCTGTCAGCCCGCTGGAAGTAAATGTCCGCAGACATATCCTTGCCAGACGGGCGACAGCCACCAACCAAAAACAACCAACCAACAATGGGCAGAATGTGCAAATACTTCATGAAAAAAAATCAATTAACATAGAAGGGCACATTCGCCGCTCCTGCATAATTAAACTGATCTGTAATGTAAATCAAAATCCGGTATTCACCTGGCTGATCAGGTGCCTTAAAGACGATTCTTGTATGGTCAGCTGAAACGATCAGTCCTTCGATGCTTTCAGGGCGTGGTTCATAATCACCGCCATAGCTTAGTTCACGTGGCTCGGGCATAATTTCAGCCCTTACGCTCAAATGTTGCTTTTCAGGATGCTCTATATTGATCAGGGCGGTGTATGTAGCATTACGATCAAGTTTCACATTGTCAAAACGGCCACCTTTACCGGCAATGGATATGTCATGAATCTTTGGTGCCCTGTGCTCAGGCCATTCACCGGTCCAGAGATATTCCATCATTTGCACATGCTCCATTCGCTCACCATCCTCTGTAAACAGTCCATACCACGATGGCGTGCGTTCCTGCTTCTGTCCCCAGAGAAAGACATAGGAGCCCATGCATTTTTCATCGTCAGCAAGAATGACGTTTTTATAACGGGTTTTTATACTCTCCGCTTTCTCTGTCGATGTTTGTTCGATGGGTCTGCCCCATTTTGTTTGCGGCATTTCCCAGTGTCCAACCGGGCCCCATTCGGTAACCAGGTAGGGGCCGTCATAACCGGAATGCTCCAGGTACTCTTGCAGGTTTATGAGCTCACCATAAATCTGTATGGAAAGAAAATCAATATCGGGACAATTTGCAGCGATATATTCCACTTCTTTGGGACCAATGCCGGCAAGCATGGTGGTTGTTACATGGTTCCCATCTACCTCTTTGATCATCCGTGCGATGTCGTTCACGGCGTCCCAGACTTTCATATTCGAGTAGCGGAGGTTAAGCTCGTTACCAATACCCCAGCCCAGCAATGCCGGGTGGTCCTTAAGTTCCATAACTTCCTGCCTGAAGCGCTCCAGCTGGGCATTTACGGCAACCTCATCATCATAATCAAAACCATGACGCTCGCGAGCAACGTCAAGCCCCATCATCACCATGAGGCCATGTTCGTAAGCCTCATCAAGTATTTCCAGAGCCGGGCGCCGGCCGTTGTCGGTGCGCCACGTGCGAAAGGAGTTACCTCCGTGTGCAGCGATCTGGTAGCAAGGTCCGAATTCACAACCGGCCCCTTTTACAAAGAACTCTTCACCATTTACAAAGAGCCGATACCTGCCATCCACTTCTCGCATTTCTACATGCGAAGGTCCTTCTGACAAATATTGACTGCCGGTATCCTGCACCGGGCTGCATGCGAACAACAAGGCCATTAGAAGAATTGATAGGTTTATTGTAAGGTTTTTCATTGGTTTATGGTGTTTTAGCAAAAGATGGACATGCCCAGTCTTTACATTATCACATTTACTTAATTAACTGTTCTTCAAGTTCTTCGAGCGACTTCCCTTTGGTTTCAGGCACAAAACGCCACACAAAGACAAGGGTCAACAGTCCAAAAATGGCATATATAAGGTAGGTGGTTGCTGAGCCAAGGTGTTCCAGCTGCACAGGGAAAACGGTAGCCACTGAAAAACTGACCATGGAGTTCCAGAACCCCATGATTGAGATGGCCAGTCCGCGCAACTTGTTGGGAAATATTTCGGACAGTAGTGCCCACATGACAGGACCAAGGGAAATGGCAAATGATGCCACAAACAACAACAACCCTATCAGAACCCAGACTGAATGGATGCTGATGAAATGTTTCAGAATAATCTCCTTAAAATTGTTGTAGGTGTCCTGGCCCACTTTTGCTTTTACAAGGGTAAAAAAGGCCACTTCGCTTTCAAATGTATCTCCTGTCAACACGGAAAGCGACCTGATGTTATCCTGGTGGAATGATTCAATTCCCATCTTTTCAACCTCTGCCATCAGGTTCTCCATGGAAGGTTCATCGATGGTATATTTCGCATTCATAAAGGAGAAGCTAACAATAAGCATTGAGATGCAGATGCCGGCTGCACCAATATAAAGCAATGGTTTCCGGCCAAACTTGTCAATAAGCAGCATGGCGGCAACCGTCATCACTACGTTGGTAACTCCAAGGATTGCTGCTTGGAGGAAGGCAGCGTCTTTTCCTCCACCGGCCATTTCAAAGATCATCGGGGCATAATAAAATATGGCATTGATGCCCGTTATTTGCTGAAAGAAAGCAATGCCGAAGCCGATGATTAATACTGTTTTCATGCGTTTTGAAAACACATCCGACCACCTGGCTTTATCCTTATTGATTTCTTCGTGCAGGCTTGCTTCTATCTCTTTAAATACGATATGTGATTTGGATTCACCATTGATTCTTGCCAACACATTCAGTGCTTCCTCATCCTTGCCTTTTTGCATGAGCCAGCGCGGACTCCTGGGCACCAGGAAGAGTAGTCCGAGGTACAGGAGGGCCGGCACGGCTTCCACACCCAGCATAACCCTCCATTTTAAGTCAGGATCAGCAATAGTTTGCTGGAAATAATAGTTGGAAAAGTAGGCAATGGATATTCCCAGTACGATGTTAAGCTGGTTGAAAGTAACCAGTCTTCCACGCATTTTTTTGGGGGCTATCTCGGCAATATACATGGGCGCCACCAATATGGCCATCCCCACACCCACACCACCAAGAATACGAGCGAAAAGAAAGGTTACGATATCGAACGACAGGGCAGTGATGATTGCGCTCAGCGTAAACAAAACCGCAGTGAGTTTTAATATATTGCGCCGGCCAAACCTGTCGGCCAAACGACCTGCCATGATATTCCCGCCGATAGCTCCCAGAATGAGTGAGCTAACTGAAAATCCAATCAGCATCGAACCGGAGTCCAAACCGAATGTTCCGCGGTAAAAAGGCGTTGCTCCTGAGATTACCGCACTGTCGAAACCCAGCAAAAAACCACCCAGGGCAACAACAAGGGATATAAAAATGGTATATGTTTTCTTATTCATTCTGAAAAATTACAAATTCTGGCAAGGAACGATCAAAGTAAGTCAGGGTTTCAAAGGAGGACATTCCTGTGAATGCCCTCCTGATGAAATCAATCAACCCATCCAATCATCAAAACACAATATAATAGGTTCTTTTGCTACATGACATTGCAGGTTACGCATTTTCTGCAACACTGCAGAGCTTTTGTTATAGTAGGCCTGACCCGTCATCAATAACCGTCATTTTGCTTAAACACCCCTGCCGAAAGATCGACCTCTGTTTGCGGAATGGGAAGAAAGCCTTTGGTGGCTGTGTTGAAGGTCACATCGAATATCTGCTGTTCACCTACATAGTTAGGCCCCCGGATGCCGGAATGGGTTAATTCCTGGGCAGCATATCCGAGACCGCGCCGGAGCACATCAAAGTAGCGGATTCCTTCCAGAGACAATTCCAGTCTTCTCTCTCTCCAGATGTTTTCCGGTGTTGCCGGTACCGGGTCTAACCCGACTCTTGCCCTTACCCTATCGAGGTAATCCTGTTTGTTCGGGCTGTCAAGTTCGGCAGCCATCAGCAGTACATCCGAAAAGCGGATCACGCGGAAGTTGGCGGTGCGATTGAGTTCAAACTGTCCGGCGCTTCCCCAGTGCTCTGCATCGGAGGTGTATTTTCGGGAGAAATATCCCGTATGCTGATAACCTTTGGTGAGGGTGCCATCCAGGTCTTCTTCGCGAAGGATGGTGTGCTCATAGCGAGGATCGCCTTGCATGAATTCGGCCAGTTTATGACTAACCGTTCCAAAGCTCCAACCCCGGTTCCAGTTGCTGGATCCGGTTACTCTTGGCCCTTGCATCTGGGCGGCCAGGTTACCGTTTCCTCCTCTTGGATAGCCCCAATCCCACCATGTTGGTGAATCACCATGCGAAATCTCAAAAACCGACTCTACACCAAACTCTCCAGCTAAACGAAAGTTATGCGAGTAGTCTTCAAAAAGATCATGACCGCTGTTGGCAATCAAATCTTCCAGCTGAGCAAGTGCAAATGCACGGTCAACGGTAGTTCCGCCTGCATTAAGATCGGCTCCGTAAACACCATTGTAAAATAAAAACACCCTTGCCAGTAAACCTTGTGCTGCCCATTTGGTAATTCTACCGGCTTCCTCGGCCGAAACAGACTCAGGCAAATCGGCAATGGCTTCAACAAGATCAAGCGCAATCTGATCATACACCTCTTTAGGGGTATTTTGCTCCTGGCTGTATTCTGAAGGTCCCGTTATGGTTTTTGTCAATAATGGAATGTTTTCAAAAAATCTGACCTGTTCAAAATAAAAGTAAGCCCGCATGAATTTTACTTCCGCGATGGTTCTTTTTTTGAAGCTTTCTGATGCCTTGATGTCATCAATGATCTCAAGGAAGAGGTTTGCCCTGTAAATGCCGATGTAGTTTTTTATCCATGTAGCATGCACAACAGGGTTTGTCGTTGGAATATCATGTATGCTCAGCTGGTTGAAGTTCAGACCGTCGTTTGCATCAGAACCGCCCCCAAAGGCATCATCGGAGAGCACATCAGCGACTGTAAGGAATGGTGCCCAGCTGACGCCGGGAGTTGACTGATAGGTCAAAACGTCATAAACAGCTACAAGTGCCTGAAAGGCATCCTCTTCTGTTTGATAAAAATTTGAACTTACGACAACATCCAGAGGTTCGAGATTGAGGAAATCATCGCTGCATGCGTTAAACAGAAAAACGATGAGCAAAAGTTTTGCTGATTTTGTGAATATATTTTTCATTGTTTCTGATTTTATCATTAGAAAGAAATGCTTGTTCCAAGACGGAAAGTTCTTGCGTGAGGATAAATGCCCCGGTCAATGCCGATATCAAATGAGCTTAATGCGCCTATTTCGGGATCAGCACCTGAATACCGGGTTAATGTAATCAGGTTTTCGGCAGAAATGTAAAACCGCCAGGTTTTTGCGTTGATCCTGTTCAGGAAGTTTACCGGCAGTGTGTATCCTATCTGAATATTTTTCAGTCTGATAAACGAAGCATCTTCGATGTAAAGGTCAGAAATTCTGTTATTGCGGTTTGGATCGCCAAACGTGAAACGGGGTATGGTATTTGACGTGCCTTCACCGGTCCAGCGATCAAGCATGCTGGTGGAGAGGTTGGTGTTGTTCAGGTCGCGTCTTCTAATGCCGTTGAACACATCGTTTCCATAAGTTCCAATCACCAGGAAACCCAGGTCAAAGTTTCTGTACTCGAAGTTTGCGTTCATGCCGAACGTCCAATCAGGTGTGGGTTTACCTATCATTGTGCGGTCATCCTCATTGATCACGCCATCACCGTTGATATCAACAAAACGGACATCACCGGGCCGGGCATTGGGTTGGAGCAATTGTCCCTGGCTGTTGATGTGCTGGTATACTTCATTCCAGTTTTGGAATATGCCATCGGTAGCCCATCCATAAAAATAGGCTATGGGCAAGCCCAGTTCGGTTCGCGTAACCATACCTGCAACAGCCCAGGAAGCACCGGGCAACACACCTTCGGCGTTCCCGATTTTAGTCATCTTGTTCTTGTTGTAGGCTGCATTGGCACCAATTGAGTAACGCAGTGCCCTCGAATAATGCCTCCAGTTCAATGACATTTCGACACCCCTGTTCTCAACGGAACCCACATTTGCCCATGGTGGATCATTGCCCACGTGCCCAGGTATAGGAATTCGTTCAAGCAGACCCCTTGTGGTCTTGATATAGTAGTCGAAAGTACCGGTCAACCGGTTGTCGTAAGCACCAAAATCAACAGCAATGTCAATTTGCTCTGATTCCTCCCACATGATATCAAGGTTGGCTATGTATGAGGGTGAGGCACCAAATGCCCGGCCACCACCAAAAATGTAACCCCGGCTCCTGTCAATAGTGGAGATGAACTGATAGTCGCCGATCTCCTGGTTTCCATTGATCCCCCATGAGGCCCTGAGTTTCACTACCTCTAATGGTCCAAGAGAAGGAAAGAAATTTTCTTCGCTAATCATCCAGGTAACACCAAAAGAGGGGAAGGTGCCAAAACGATTGTTCGGTCCAAACTTTGACGAACCGTCTCTCCGGATAGTTGCATCAAAAGCATATCGTGCAAGGTAGTTGTAAGATACGCGTCCGAACAGTGAAAGAAGTGCTGAATGAGAAGCTCCTCCATAAGCCTGCCAGACAGTGTCGGTAGCCAGATTCAGGTATACATGGTTGGGATCACTAACATCTACATCGGCATTAAAACCATACAGGTTCTCAAAGTTCGACTTGCTGGCCGTAGTACCGACAAGGATGGAAAAATTATGATCATCAATAGTATTGGAATAGGAAACCAGGTTCTCAAACTGCCAGGTAAAGTACCTGTTTATGTTCTTCTGAACAGAAGTTTTTTCCAGGTTGTACTGCGCACCATTAAGAAAAAACAAGGGCTGATGTGAGTCATCCAACACATAAGCCAGGTCGATACCAAGAGACGATCTGAATTTAAGGTTATCCATAGGCTCGATTTCTCCAAAAACATTTCCCACAATCTTGTCCACCCTGGTTTCTCCGGTCTGTATTTCCAACAATGCCAGTGGATTTACAATTTCCGCTCCAATATGTTCGGATATGCCATATACTTTTCCCTGGCTGTTGGTTACGACCGGCTGATTGGAATAGGGAGGCTGAGAAAGGATGTCTTCATCCTCCTGAAACACCGGAGTAAGAGGGTCAATGTTCAGGGCGCTGCTGTATGCGGCATTAAAGGATGCATTGCTGGCAATACCTCTCCTAATGATGTGTGAATATGCCAGGTTGTTTCCAAACTGGATGAAGTCATTAACCTGGTGACTTGTGTTTAAGCGCGCGGTAAGGCGGTCAAACTGAGATCTGTCGCCTCCTATGATGCCCTGCTGTGTGAAATAAGACAATGATGAAGCGTAGGTTGATCTGTCGCTGCCACCGCTTACCGATAGTTCATGGTTCGCAATGGGTGCATTGCTTTCGAACAATTCTTTTTGCCAGTTGGTATCGTGCCTGGGTATTTCATTAAGGTCAAACGGTTCGGGGTTGCCGGCGTTTCTGGCTCCCTCATTCATCATCATCATGTATTGCTCTGCATTGAGAACATCAACGAACCGGGCAACGTTTTGAATACCCTGGTAAAATGAATAATTCAAGGTCATTTCACCTTTTGTACCTCTTTTGGTCGTGATAAGCACTACTCCGTTTGCCGCTCTGGCTCCATAAATGGCCGCTGAAGCAGCATCTTTAAGCACATCAATGGATTCAATGTCTCCGGGATTGAGGTAATCAATCCCGCTAACAACCATTCCATCAACAACATACAAAGGCTCTGCGTTTCCTGTAGTACCAGCACCCCTGATGCGAACGGTGGGTGCTTCACCGGGCTGGCCTGACAGGTTGGTTACCTGGACTCCCGCAGCCCTGCCTTGCATGGCCTGCTCAATTCGAAGTATTGGTGTAGCATTGATATCATCAGCATCCACAGTGGCAATGGCTCCGGTAACAACCTTTTTTTGCTGCGTGCCATAACCCACCACAACAAATTCTTCAAAAGTTGTAATATCAGGTTGCAACTGGATGTTACGAACCATCGTCTCTCCTGATTCAATGGCAATATCAACTTCAAAAGTCATGTAACCAACATAACTGAAGGTAATCGTGTACATTCCGGTATCCAGACTCAGTCGATAATCGCCGTCGATGCCCGTTACTGTCCCCTGGGTAGTACCCTTTACCATTACGGTGGCCCCCGGAAGTGACTCCCCGGAAACCCTGTCAGTTACAAAACCCTCAAGAACCTGGGCATTAAGCGAACCGGCAGAGAGGATGCCCCAGGTCATCAATAATAGATAGAGTAATGTTCTTTTCATGTGCTTATAATTTTGTAGGTGTTTGATATTCTGTGTTTTGTAAATGCAAGATCTTGATTTTTGATGTCAGATGGCAGGTACCAGACCTTAAATTACTGTTTAATCGCTGAATCGTTTAATCGTTGAATAGTTTATTGTTTTTTCATTCATTGTTAAAGATGAAAACCGGATTTCAGAAGCTTGTTTGTCTATGTTTTGTTATGATGCTCTTTGTTGAAAGCAGGCGGTTGCGGATGCTTTGCAATCGCTAATGAACGCATATTAAATCAGCGTTCCTGAAAAACGCGCACATAGTCTACGCGCATTTGCTGCGGAAAAACAGTGGTTTCATTTGGATTACCCGGCCAGTTGCCGCCAACGGCAACATTGAAAATGAAGAAAAACTCCTGGTGAAACTCTGTCATGTGGTTTGGCGTAATGTCGATCTGATAGTACTGGATGTCGTTGACAAACCATGTAATCGAATGTGCATTCCATATAATACTAAACACATGGTATTCATCTCCAAAAGTACCTTCAGGCAAGGTGTAGGATCCCCCTGCTTCCACGTGTCCGTTCAGATCCCAGTGTACGGTGCCGTGTACTGTATTCTCCCTGCCATTTCCGCCTATCATTTCCATGATATCAATTTCGCCGCATTTCGGCCATCCTGCTGAGGTGATGTCATTGCCCAGCATCCAGAGCGCAGGCCAGATCCCCTGACCGGCCGGAAGTAATGCCCTGATGTCAATGCGACCGTACTGAAATGATTGCTTTCCCTGGGTTTTCATCCTGGCCGAAGTATAATGCCTGCCGCCAAAATTCTCTTTTCGCGCTTCAATGGTCAATATGCCCTCTTCTACCCATGCGTTTTGCTCCCGGTAATACTGGAGTTCATTGTTGCCCCATCCACAAAGATTTGGACACCCGTCACCAATTTCAAAAACCCAGTTGCCGGTATCTATTGAACTGCCCTCAAACTCGTCGTGCCAAACCAGCTCCCATCCATCATAATGTAACGGAGTAGTGTATCCCTGATCGGGGGTAACGTCCTGCCCTCCTATTACTATAGTAACCGGTATAACCCTCCGGAGATATCTGCCTGAGGAACCATATGCCCTTACATCCAGTTCATAGGTACCAGGCTGGATAAACTGGTATTCAAAAGTTCCGGTGATATTTGTTTCAACAGGTTCATTATCGTTCCCGATACGCAATTGATATTCAACGGCATAATCTGCAGTTGCCTGAATAAAAACAAAGCCGCTGCCATCGTCTGCAACTTCGACTGTAACTTCCAAATTAGCCGGATCTCCTGTATTGCTGATATCATCTTCCTCACAGGAAATCATCAGAAATATTGAAGCTACAAAAAACAAATGATACTGGAGAGACATGTTGAGCCTTTCAAGGGTTTCAATCAAACAATGGCCGGCAATTACCGGCCATTGTTTTCGCAACTGTCTATGTTTTTATTCAAATATAAAGTTACGGATAAAGAAGGTTCCTTCAACAGAGTGTCCGGCACCGCCAATGCTTATGGCGAAGAAATTCAGATCTGTACGATCGAGCGGTGTACCCTCTCCGGGACCACTGGTGGGCTCACCTAACTGGAAGGTAAAAGTCTGCCACTCATCAAGCACAACGTCATCCACATTTACATCATACTGGATGTGATGATTCCACCATTCCGGAGTATCATGGTTATTGGCAATGATAATGGCAATATCCTTTGTAAGAGGACCTGAAAAATCATTGTCGCTTGGGATATAGACGTCAAGGGATACCGTGGTAAAGTTGTCAAACTGTATGTAGTATTCTGTTGCAAACTGCAGCTCCTGCCAATCTGTGGCAATTCTGTGATACTGTCCGACTTTTGTTCCTTCAGGATCGGCAGGATCATCAACACCAACTGTTAACTCAACTGCTGATTCGGTGGGCACCAGGATTTGCACATCCTCTTCGCTTGTTGATGCAAATGTGTTGAACATTGCTGTGGGCGTGAGTTCTTCCAGGGGATCAATTGGGTCAGGTTCTTCCACAACTTCAGGTTCCAGTGAAGGATCATGATAGTGTGCGTATGAGAATGACCATACACCCCAGTCATATACAAAGAATACGTGCATGTAATCATAACCGTCACGCTCTTCTATTTCGATTTGGAACGTAACGCTGCTCTGAGGAACTGTTACTTCACCCTGGGTGGCGACTTTAACAATACCTATCCAGGCACCTAAGCCATCCAATGTAACTTTATTGGTGGTCGCATCATATTCAAATTTGTGGGTTCCGCCCAGCCAAGCACTCAGATCTTCTCCGTCGGGACCAACCATATTGGCAGGGATAGCCTCAATGCACTGACCCACAAAATCATCGTGGAACACACCTGCTTCACCCCACATATAACCTTTGTCGTCAAAGACATAATCACCGTTTCTGTGGAACGTAAACTCATGGAAATACTTACAGGGTCTGGAACCGTCATTCTCCAAAAACCACCATTCACGAGGACTGTCAAGGCTGGGACCTACTCCCATACTGGTTTCAACACGGTACAACCGCCATGTTTTTGAAGTTTCGCCGGCGAGTAATGCCAAAGCTTCAAACGGGTCCTGAATCTCGATAACCAATGAAAAATTACTACTTACCCCATCAACATTTGTGGCAGTAAGTACAACCTCATAAGTGCCAGGTCCTTCATAGGTATGAGTGGGACTTTCTTCAGTTGAGGTATTTCCATCACCGAAGTTCCAGCTGTAGGTCTCGGCGTTTTGGGAGAAGTTCATGAAGATGACTGTCAAATAGTTGTCTTCACTTATTTCGTACTGGAAGCTGGCTATCGGGTCTTCCGCCGGCTCCGGATCATCTTTGTCGCAGGATACCAATGCAAAAAATGCAAATGATGCAATCAGCAGAAGTACCTGCATAACATGTGTTTCTTTTTTAAATGTTTTCATAATGTGTGTTTTTAGTTGATAAAGGTTGTTTGTGATGGGTTAATAATGAAGTAACAATAAATTATTGAAAACTTAATCACAATTATACATGCAAACATAAATTAATTGAGACCTTCAATACAAATAAACAGCTACAGCACTAACACAACAATGAAAGAAATCACTACATCAAAAATACATCAGTAAAAAATAATGACACTAGTTATCAACTAGTTAATAAACTGTTTTGCAAACATTGAGTTTCTCAATCAGTTTAATATCTGCCAGGTTGGCTTTTGCCGGAAGGTCTAAAAAGAGATGATAAAATCAGCCAGGTTTTCTTTGGGATCAAGTTTCAGTTTCTTTCTCAGACGGTAACGGCTGATCTCAACGCCACGTATTGAAATATTCATGAGCGGGGCGATCTCCTTGGTGGAGATATTCATGCGAAGGTAAGCACATAATCTGAGTTCCTTTGGGGTAAGGTCACTATAGGTTTCTTTGAGCCGATTTATAAAATCCTGGTGTACCTCATCAAAATAACTATTGAACAACTCCCAGTTTTTTTCATTGCGCAAATCCCTGTTAACATTTCGCAACAGTTTGCTGACGCTGTGTTTCTCAGGATTATCATCCGGCATTGACTTCAGCACCTGATGAAGTTCGTTTTTCAAACTGGTGAGCGTTTTGTTTTTCTGAATCAGGTGCAGGGTTGCGTTTGCAAGCTCCTGGTTCTTATGCTTCATCTCGTTATGCAGGCTCTCGTTTCGTAAATGCAAGATCTCTTTTTCACTAAGTGCACTTTTCTCCTTAAAGATCTGTTCGCGCCTGGCCAGCCGTTTTTCGTGCCTGATCTTCTCCCGTTGTCTTATTCTGAGTATCCTTTGCCTGATATAATATGCATTAACGGCAATGATCAACAAGATTAGGAACACATAGAATATATAGGCTGCGGTGGAACGCAATAAAGGCGGAGCAACCGTGAACTGGAATTGCCTGACAGTGCTTTCAACACCAAAAGCATTCCTGGCTTTGACTTCAAAAACATAGTTACCCTCCCTGAGGTTTGTATACTCCTTAAAATTAAGTGCGTCCCACGCTGACCATTTATCTTCCAGGCCAATAAGGCGATAGGAATAAACAACCTTGTGCGGGTTCTCAAATGCGGGGGTTGTAAACCTGAAGGCCACAGAATTCAAGGCAAATGGCATCCTTATTCTTTCATCATGTTGCCCTTTTAGCAAACTGCTGAAGTAATGCAGGGAAACCGGTTCCCTCCTGCCATAGAAGGTAATATCGGTAAAATACAAACCTTCTGTATAATTATAGTCCTTTATGATATTCGGATCATAATGCACAAGGCCTTTCTGAGACCCTATATACGCATGTTGCCTGTCGCAGACAAAAATATTCTGAAAAGCAGGGATGATGTGGTCATTCAATCCGAAAAGAGGCGCTGTAATGTCGCGATACGTTCCATCCTCAAGCAGGCGCAATACCCCCATATATTCATCAGTAAAATACCAGACATTTCTCTGCCTGTCCTGATAGATTTTATCAATAAAAGCCTTATCTCCCAATAAACCGTCCAATATATTGTCACTGGTAAAATTCCCGGTGCCATAATCATATGTATAGATGCCATCATAGGTCGTAATGAACATCTCCTTGTTGAAAACCTGGATGTTGTAAGGCAAAGAACCGGGCAATCCATTGCTGTTAAAATAAAAACCAAGCTGTTTCGTTTTGCTCATATCCTTGCTGAGTTGCAGTTTATAGAGGCCGCGGTAACCGTGTGCAACCCAAAGCTTTTGTTTGTCATCCATATAGAAACTTCTGGAAGACTCATTAAATCCTTCAATTTTCTGAAGAAAATGCCAGGTTCCACCCTTTTTGATAAAGCTAACCAGACCGGTATAGGTGCCTGCAATCAACGTATCCTGCATGCCAGATGGTTGCAGGAAAGACCAAAAACCCCTGATATCCGATAGTTTACGGGCATGAAAACCATCTATTTGAAAAGCCCCGAAATTATGTCCGCATAACAATATACCGTCAATAACCTCCAGGCTCCAGACCTGGCCTTCTGTACCAGGAATCATTCTAAATATATCACTAACATTCAATGAATTACTCAGATCATCCCTTTTTGCAGCAAACAATCCCTGGTTTGTTCCCACATATAATATGTCATTATGAATGATACTTGCGTAACAGCTTTCAATATTAAAATTGTAATTGATGAAGGTTAATGGAGAACTGGCTTCCACATAGTCAATACCATTGTCCAGACCAAGCCATAAATTTCTGCGCCTGTCTTCATAAATACTAAGAATGGTATTGTTTTGCAGACCTTTGAACCGATTGACATGTTGCAGCAAATCACCGTTCTGGTTAGTAATAAACAGTCCATTGCTAATGGTTCCGAACGCATAGTCCCCGTAGCTCAGCATCGTACCGGAATAAAGATTATCACGGATAAGCAGTTTGTTTATATCAACGTTCCAGGGTTTAAGGTTCGATCCATTCCAAACAAACAACCCTTCGTTTGAAGTGCCTATCAATAAATCATGTTGCCTGAAAGGCAGCACAAAACGGATTTCGTTACGAAAAAAAACCGGATGATTGCTGATGAGTTGCAGGCTGTCATCGGCAAGCACAAAAAAGCCATTATCCGTATCGGCCACATATAAACGATTTCTGGCATTGTGCATCAGGCTCAAGTCGCTAAGCGGTTCAATAACCCGGATGATGTTGTTTTCATAAAGAAAAATATATTGAAACGTTTGAAAGATAATCCGTCCGGGTGTTGCGTAAATATGCCATACTTCAGCGAACTGCGCATATTGTTCCGGAACAAGGTGATTCAGAGAGTGCCATTTAAGGCGCCCTGTGTCGTCAGGAGCCAAAAACCCAATTTCTTCAAATGCGCCGGCATAAATAGTGTCGCCCACAGCCAGCACAGATCTTACGACAGAGGCGTTAGGGACGGGGTAAACATTCCAGTGGGTACCATCAAACTCCAGAATACCATCGTTGTTTCCAAAATAAATAAAGCCGGTGCTGCTTTGTGTTATGTCCCAGTTTTGTGTTCCTGAACCGGTCGAAATTCGTGAATGATTGATGATGGAGGGTATTCCAATGCTTTTGATCTGTCCCTGCGAAAGAACGGGTGATAAAAGAAACAATAGAAAAAACAAAGCGCGCATCAGAATTCTTTTTTGTTCACAAGGGTTCTGTTTTTCAAGGAATACCTTATTCAGTAAGATGATTTATGCCCGGCTGCTACAGCCAACCCTATCATTAAAAACGTATCGCCCGACAGTCTGATCAGCCCCGGAAGCTTAGTTGCCACAAGCAGACCCTGACTAAATTACCTGAGACAACAGCAGTATGATAATTTTCAGCGTCCTGTTTATGAATATTTTTTGTGTAAAGTTATGGAATTCCTGATTATGAACCGGGAACAAAAAAAAAGTCAGTACGAAAGCCCGGCACATGTGCATCCGGACGTTGATTTATGATTGAGTTCACGGCCATGCTGTTTGTTTACCGGCCGGCGCCGGATAAACAAGCTCAACATTTAGTTCTTTCCGAAAAAGCCACATTAGGAACCGCTAAGCTTTAACATGCATTTTCATCTGTTTATATTTTTGTTACTTTTTGATTATCTGTGTTTTGTGTTTATGTCTAAGATACTGATTGGATGTCAGAATTCAGAATTCAGATGTCAGATTTCCGACTTCTGACTTCCGACTTCCTATAATCATGCTCCTGGGTGTTGAAAAATCTGTTCCCGAATGGTCGGGATTTTCAACATGGGCGTTTGGCTTCGCCGAGCTCGCAAGTACTCGGTACATGTGGCTGTGTGTATTTTCGCATGAAAAAAAATTCATGTACATTTCTCCTGTAAAAAAGCATCTTCATTTTGTTGAAAAAATATACAAAATGAAGATGTACAGGAGGAACCGCTTCGCTTTCCCATGAATTTTTTTCATGCGTCTGTGTGTATTTTCGCATGAAAAAAAATTCATGTACATTTGCTGCTAATCCATGTATTTTTACAAATTATTAAAGATAACACTATTATGAGCAACACACTGAGCAGTCTTGAACCGAAATCGTTATGGGCCTATTTTGAAGCCATTTGCAACATACCTCATCCATCAAAAAAAGAAAAAGCCATTATTGAGTATGTGAAGGGAATTGGCGAGGGAGCAGGTCTTGAAACCATAGCGGACCATGTTGGCAACATTGTGATACGCAAGCCTGCGACCAGGGGTATGGAAAACCGGAAAACCATTGTTTTACAGGGGCATTTGGATATGGTTCCCCAGAAAAACAACGATACGGTTCATGATTTCGACAAAGACCCCATTGTGCCCTATATTGACGGCGACTGGGTAAAGGCCAGGGGCACTACGCTCGGGGCGGATAACGGCATAGGTGTGGCTGCGGCACTTGCCGTTCTTACCGATGATAAGCTGGAGCACGGACCCATTGAGGGCCTGTTTACCGTTGATGAAGAAACCGGCATGACAGGTGCTTTTGAGCTCCGGCCCGGACTGCTGAAAGGCGATATTCTGATCAATCTTGATTCGGAGGATGAAGGGGAGTTATACATTGGCTGTGCCGGTGGCATGGACACCAATGCCTTTATTTCCTATAAAGAAGAAGCGGTACCTGCTGAACATCTTGCCTTTAAGGTTGAAGTCAAAGGATTAAAGGGTGGTCACTCAGGGCTGGACATCAAGCTGGGCCGCGGCAATGCCATAAAAATTCTGAACCGTTTGTTATGGCAGGCGGAACGGGAAATAGGGCTCCGGCTTTCTTCTGTTGATGGTGGCAGCCTGCGCAATGCCATTCCCCGTGAGGCTTCGGCCATCATCGCTATCCCGGAGAAAAACAGGGAACAATTTGAAGCACTGGCAAAAAGTATGCAATCCACCCTGGTGAATCAGCTTGGCAGTGTAGATCCCGGTGTCAGTCTCAGCGTTTCACCTGCTGCAATGCCAGCATCGGTAATGGACTCACAAAGCTGCAAAAACACCCTGAATGCCGTGTACGCATGTCCCAACGGTCCTGTCCGTTTTATCGCTGAAATGCCTGATGTGGTGGAAACCAGCACCAACCTGGCCATCCTGAAGTCGGGAGACGGCCTTGTTGAAATAGCCACCCTGCAGCGCAGCTCGGTCGATTCGGCCAAGCAGGATCTTTGCAATATGATAAGGACGGTGTTTGAAATGGCCGGTGCCAGGGTTGAGCAGAGCGGCGAATACCCGGGGTGGAAGCCCAACGTGGACTCTCCCATCCTGAAAACCATGAAAGAAGTGTATCTGAACCTTTACGGCAAAACACCCGAGCAAAAAGTAATACACGCCGGCCTCGAATGCGGCATACTGGGCGCTGCATATCCCAACATGGACATGATCTCTTTCGGCCCCACCATCCGCAACCCCCATTCTCCCGACGAAATGGTCAACATCAAAACTGTGAAACTGTTCTATGAATATCTGACGGAAACATTAAAGAACGCACCTGTGAAGTAAGGCCTTGCACAGGTTCAACGGTTTTCGTAATATTGTAATAAACCGAATGTATCGTTTTTCATAACAAAATTCAGAACCATGTACTCAGCAGAAAAAAATACCGGCAAACAACTCAATGCTTTAAAAATCGGAGTCATTGTAGTTTCCGTGCTGCTGGCAATCGCCATTGCCGGCACTATTATTTTCATGAACAGGGCCGGAAAGCTGTCCAAAGAGAATGAAAAGCTCATTGAACAGAGAGAACAGCTTCAGCGTGAGATCAGAACGCTGAATGAGGCCGTTGATGTAAAAGACGGCATCATTAAAGAGCAAAAGGCTGATATGGATCAGATGCGGGAAGACCACCAAAAGGAAGTGGCAGAAAAAGACGCACGTATTGCCAGTCTGAGTCGCAGGGTTACCGCTACGGGCAGCCGGCTTGAAGCATCGGAGCAGGAAAACAAGGTGTTAACTGCCGAAAAGGAAGAGCTGGAGCAGCAATATGCGATGCTCAGCGATGAGATTGACAGGCTGAACCGGCAGCTTGAAGTAACCAAAGCATCGTATCTGGAGCTGCAGGAAGAGGTTGAAAAGACGAGGCAACTCAAGGTTTACAATATCTCTTATCTTACCAAATGGGAGCGCCTGATTTGTGCTGACAGATACAACGTCAGCCAGGCAAGGAGGGTTGACCAGACCTTTATTGATTTTGAGGTTGACGGCACCATATTTTCGGAAACGGGTTACAAGAACGTTCACCTGTTATTGCTGGATCCCGATGGTCGCCTGCTGAATCCCTCTGCCGGTCAGTTTATGATTGCAGAAACGGGAGAAAACAGCAGCTACACCGTTGCGGATCAATTCTATTACAACTTCGAACCGGTAAAGCTTGAGTTCAGGATCATACACCCCGAAAGATTAAAACCGGGCACTTACACCATTAAAACATACCTTGATGGTGCCCTCAGCCGGACCTCAGAAATGGTGCTTGAATAATTTCCACAGAAAGATGTAGAATATTTCTTTCAAGTCGTTGCAGGGAAAAAATATTTTTCTATCTTTGCAGTCCGAAATTATTAAGCCTTTCTGCCAGTTAAAGGCGTCACTAACGGATAAAAAGCATCAGATATGAAAAGAACATACCAACCCTCGGTCAGAAGAAGAAAGAACAAGCACGGATTCAGAAAAAGGATGGCCTCAAAAAATGGCCAGCAGGTGCTGGCTGCCCGCAGGGCGAAGGGCAGAAAGAAACTGTCGGTTTCTTCAGAAAAGACTCATAAATAGTTTTGTTTAGGTTTTAGGTTTACAGATCACCTCCGGCCGGCTCATTTTGATGGGCCGGCTTTTTTATTTCTCCACGCCGGGGATGCTTTCAGCAGATATGCCTTTTGCTGTTTTTTCCGTGCATCAGAACGGGCCACAAAGATGGTTTTCCCTGTATAGGGGTCCATTCCTGTATTATACATGGTTGTGGCCAGTGTCATAGGTGTGGGTGTAAATTCCTGCACATGCTCTGCATGCAGGCCCAGGGTACGCACCAGCTTGCCCAGGGCCAGCATGTCCTGGTCGTCTGAACCGGGATGTCCGGAAATAAAATAGGGCACCAGTTGCCAGGGTAAGCGTTCTTTGCGGCATAGTTCCCTGAACCGGGTGTAAAACAATTCCAGGCTCCTAACCCCTGCCTTTCTCATGTGCCGGAGCACTCTTTCCTCTGTGTGTTCCGGTGCAATTTTCAAACGCCCCGATACGTGGTGCCGAAGCAAGGTTCCGATGTACTCGTTCAATGCATAATTCCTGGTTCGGGCAGGTGGTTGTCCCACCAGCATATCATAACGCACACCGCTGCCTATGGTGAGTTTTTTGACTCCTTTTACGCTGACGGCTTTTTTATAAAGGCTGAGCAAGGGTTGATGATCGAAGTTCAGGTTGTCGCAGATGCCCGGATAAATGCAGGAAGGCCTTTTGCAGCGTTGGCAGCGTTCAGGGTCAATGCCCCCCATGCCATACATATTGGCCGAAGGGCCGCCCAGGTCGGTTACATGCCCTTTGAAACCTGGCATGCGGACCACACACTCCAGCTCCTTCAGCACGCTTTGCTCAGACCGGCTCACCACGAATTTGCCCTGATGTGCGGCTATGGCGCAGAAGCTGCACCCCCCGAAACAGCCGCGGTGTGCATTAACCGAAAACCGAATCATCTCCCAGGCGGGGATGGGTGGTTTTTTGTCATATTTTGGATGTGGCATGCGCGTGAAAGGCAAGTCGTAGGGCATGTCTGCCTCCTCCTGACTCGCAGGCGGGTATGGCGGATTCACCACCACACGAAACCCTGACTGATGCTGCATGAGACGTTGCCCCGACCAGCGGTGCGAATCCTCTTCAAACAAACGAAAAGCTTCGGCATAGGCGCGCTTGTCTTCAAGACAACGTTCATGTGAAGGCAATACCACCTCCTCAACGCCTTTGAGCGGAGGCAGCCTGGTGTCGTTGTCCGAAATAAAAGCCGTTTGCAAAATGTTATGAAGCGAGCTTACCGGCACACCCTTGCTCATCAGCTCAATGATCCTGACAAAAGGCCGTTCACCCATGCCGAAAATCAGCATGTCGGCTCCGCTTTCGACCAGTATTGAGGCTTTAAGCTTGTCCTGCCAGTAATCATAATGTGTAAGCCGGCGCATGGAAGCCTCCACTCCGCCCAGGATAACCGGCGTATCGGGATAAAGCTCTTTCAGAATGCGTGTATAAACAATACTGGGCATGTCGGGCCGGTAACCGGACCGGCCTCCGGGAGTGTAGGCATCATTGCTTCGCCTGCGCCTGCGGGCAGTGTAATGATTGACCATCGAATCCATGGCCCCCGCCGTGACACCAAAAAAAAGCCGGGGCTTGCCCAGTTTGCGAAAGTCACGCAGGTCATCGCGCCAGTTGGGTTGTGGCAATACGGCCACACGCATCCCCTGCGCCTCAGCTACACGAGCCATAACCGCCACCCCAAAAGACGGATGATCCACATAGGCATCTCCCGAGACAAGAATAATGTCAGGCTGATCCCACCCTAAACGTTCAAACTCTTCCCTGGTGACAGGTAAAAACTGCAAGTGCCCGTGTGTTCTTTCCAACATGGCGGCCATCAATAATTAATGTTTACAAAGTTAAGCTTTCCGGTTGATTCGTGCAGTCCGTGCTAATCGCTTGCCTAAATAATGCTTGCACCGGTCCTATGTTAATGCACCTCCCTCCTGCCCTTTTATCCCATTTCGTGTCGAACAAGTCTGAAAACAGAACAATCCGGGTATTTCCCTAACGTGATGGAGGGCAATCCGAAAGGCTTTGAGAATCATACTTGTGCTGATAAACGAATGCCGTGGGATAGCAGGCCCGGAACGTCCAGGCTCAAATGAATAAATATCCTGTACCTTTCTCCAAAAAAACCACTAGCATTTTGTTACAAAAAGCTCACAAAATGCTTATATACAAAAGGAACCGCTGCGCTTTACTATGAATCCTTTTAATTCGTCAGGATGTAATTTCGCATGAAAAAAAATTCATGTACTTTTGTTCTTCAATAGAAAAAAGCATATCATGGCTTTGTATAAGATCATCGGCACATTTATCCTCATCTATCTGATTTTCAGAATTCTTGTTTTTTATGTCATGCCCAGGATAGGTCAATGGTATTTGAACCGTCACCGTGACAGGTTTTACCGCAACAACCCTTCGGCAGCAAAAGCAAAAGAACGCATGGAAAAACAGGGCATGCGCATAGCTCAAGATCAGAAACACCAAACTACAGACACCGACAATATTGGCGAATATGTTGATTTTGAAGATGTTGAAGATGACGACAAATGAACGGCAACCCTGTAACACCTTAAACTCAAGTGTTTTCTTTCATGAATCCTTTTAGAGCAATCACCGCTGGCATTAACATCCGATCCCTGGTACCTTATCTGGCCGCCATAGCCCTTTTTCTAGTAATGACACTGGCTTATGTGAGTCCAGTGCTGGAAGGTAAGCGCCTGAAACAGCCCGACATTGTAAACTGGCAGGGTATGTCAAAAGAGATCACAGATTTTCGTGATCAAACCGGCGAAGAAGCGCTGTGGACGAATTCCATGTTTGGAGGCATGCCCGCCTTCCAGATATCGGTTCAGTGGGCCAACAACATTGCCGGCTTTTTTCATAACGTTATGACGCTGTGGTTGCCTCGTCCGGCCGATATGATTTTCCTGTATTTTGCCGGCTTTTTCATCTTTTTGCTGATGCTGAAGGTGAATCCGTGGATCGCTTTTGCCGGCGCTGTCGGATTTGCATTCTCTTCCTATCATTTCATCATCATTGAAGCCGGACATAACTCAAAAGCGGTGGCCATCGGTTATATGGCACCGGTACTGGGCTCCATCATCTATACTTTTCGCAGAAACATCCTTACGGGAGGCGTGTTTTTTGCCGTTTTCATGGGGCTTCAGCTTTACGCCAACCACTTTCAGATGACCTATTACCTGGCCATTGCCGTGGTGTTTTACGGACTTGTGGAGCTGTACGAACACCTTCGCCGGGAGCAGGCCTTGCTGTTTTTTAAAAAATTCGGTGTTCTGACAGCAGCGTTGGTGCTGGCTGTGGGCATCAACATCGGCAACTTCTGGGGCACATGGTCCTATACATCCGAAACGATGCGGGGAGGCAGCGAGCTTACCATCGGTGATGAAACCCGCACATCGGGGCTGAGCAAGGAATACATCACAAACTGGAGTTATGGCATTGGCGAAACATTTACCCTGCTCATACCTAATGCAAAAGGCGGAGCCACAGGGCCGCTCGGTCAGCATAAAACCGCACTCGACCAGGTGAACCCGGCCTACCGGAACATTATTGCACAGGAAAATCATTATTGGGGTGATCAGCCGTTCACTTCAGGCCCGGTCTATGTGGGCGTCGTGGTGCTGTTCTTCTTTTTCCTGGCATTGTTTCTTGAAAAAAGCCGCTTGAAGTGGGCCTTGCTGGCAGCCATTATCCTGGGCATCATGCTTTCCTGGGGCAAGAATTTTATGCCGCTGACCGATTTTTTCATTGACTATGTACCGGGATACAACAAGTTCAGGGCAGTATCCATGACGCTGGTGATTGTCGAGCTGTGCATTCCGGCCCTGGCCTTTCTCGGAATGTACCGTCTTTATGAAAACCCCGGCATACTGTCAGTAAAGCACACGGCATTTCTGACTGCCCTTGGGTTAACCGCAGCTTTGTCGCTGCTGTTTTATCTTTTCCCAAAGCAGTTCTTTTCGTTTGCCAGTGCGATGGAAACGCAGGCCTACCGGCAATGGGCGGCAGATGAACCGATGATGGCAGCGCAGATCAGGGACTTTGTCCAAAACCTGGAGGCTGCACGAGTGGCTATTTTCAGGAGCGACGCCATCAGGAGCTTCTTTTTTGCCCTGGCAGCAGGCGGAATTACCTTGCTGTATGCTTCGAAAAAGATGGGCAAACCGCTCTTTGTGCTGCTTGTCGTTGCAGCCATCACGCTCGACATGTGGCCGGTAAACCGTCGTTACCTCAACAACGACAACTTTGTCCACAGGAGGGTGGCTGAAAGGCCTTATGATCTGAGGGCCGCCGATCAATACATTCTTGCCGACCAGGATCAGTTCCGTGTTCTGGACCTGACGGTCAGCACCTTCAACAACGCGCATACATCCTACTTCCATCATTCCATTGGCGGATATCACGGTGCAAAGCTGCAGCGCTACCAGGACCTTATCGACGTTCATATCATGGATGAGATGCAGCGCATCGGCAGTCAAATAGCCGCCGGACGTGACAATCCTGAAGGTGTGGATTTCCTCGCCGGGCATAATGTTCTCAACATGCTGAATACACGCTACATCATCTATCATCCGCAAGCTGAGCCAATCAGGAATCCTTTCGCTGCCGGTAACGCCTGGTTTGTAAACCGGTACACTATCGTTGACCATGCTGACGAAGAAATCCTGAAACTGGAACATATTGATCTTAAGAATGAAGCCGTTATTGACAGGCGGTTTGCGCATCAACTCGACAACAGGGCATTTATGCATGATGCCGGGGCGGAGATAACACTCATCCATTATCAACCCAACAAGCTTCAATACCGTTACAAGGCAACCAGTGATCAGCTTGCACTTTTTTCTGAGATCTATTACCCTGATGGCTGGCAGGTCCGGATCAATGGTGAGAAAGCGGAGTATTTCCGGGCAAACTACATACTGCGTGCCATGGTATTACCGGCCGGATCGCATGTCATTGAATTTGAATTCCGCCCGGCATCCTATTATACAGGAAAGAACATTGCACTGTTTTTCAGCATATTGATCGTACTGGCCATCGCCTATGTTGTTTTCAGAGCACTCAGGAAAGCTATGAAGGCTTCTGACAATAATGGCCACTCATAGTTCCCCGACATGACACAAAACCTTGCTGCCGGCATGAAAAAGGTGCTCATCATCAGCTATTACTGGCCTCCTGGTGGAGGTGCGGGGGTTTTTCGCTGGTTGAAATTCACCAAATACCTGCGAGACTACGGATGGGAACCTGTTATTTACACGCCTGAAAACCCGGAAACGCCGGTCACGGATCCCAGTCTTAGCGCCCAGGTTCCGCCGGGTGTTTGTGTCCTGAAACACCCGATCTGGGAGCCCTACCACCTGTACAAACTGTTTTCCGGAAGGAAAAGGACCGATAAGGTACAGACAGGGTTTCTCCAGGAAAAGCAGCACGCAGGATTCGCCGATAAGGCAGCTGCATGGATTCGCGGAAACTTTTTTATTCCTGATGCCAGGAGGTTCTGGATCAGGCCTTCCATAAAATATTTATCCGCCTGGTTGTCACAAAACCGGGTGGATGCCCTGGTGTCCACCGGGCCACCTCACAGCATGCACCTTATTGCCCTGGGCTTAAAAAAAAGGCACGGCCTGCCCTGGCTGGCTGACTTCAGAGACCCCTGGACACAGATTGACTTTTATGACAAGCTGATGCTCACCGGCATGGCAGACAGCATTCACAAAAAGCTGGAAAAAAAGGTCTTGAAGCATGCCGACAAGGTCGTCAGCATCAGCCGGAACTGTGCCAAAGACCTTGAATTGATCGGCGGCCGGACGGTTGAAGTGATCACTAACGGCTACGACCCCGAAGATTTTGATGAACTTCCCGGTTTTTCAAAAGAAGCGTTCAGCATCTGCCACCTTGGTGCCATGAATGCCGACCGGAACCCGGAAGTGCTTTGGAAAGCCCTTTCAGCGCTTATGAGTGAAAACCAGTCATTCAGAGACAAGGTGAAGCTGCTGTTCATAGGAAAGGTGGATGTTTCTGTCAGGAACAGCCTGAAGGAATACGGCCTTGATCCTGTTGCCCGTTTTATTGAGCACTCGCCCCACCGGGAAGCGCTTGCCAAAGCATCCTGCTCGGCGATTCTGTTACTTGCCCTGAACCGCACACCCAATGTTCTGGGCATTGCACCCGGCAAGCTTTACGAATACCTTGCCCTTAACAGGCCTGTACTGTGTATCGGTCCTGATGAAGGAGATGCTGCTGAGATCCTCAGGGAAACACAAAGCGGAACCAGTGTTGGCTTTGATGATACGGAGAAGTGCAAACAAACGCTTGCTGCGTTTTATGATCGTTTCACATCAGGACGGTTAACTGCGTCAACGCGCAGCACCGGCCGATATTCAAGGAAGGCGCTGACCGGACAAATGGCCGGGCTTCTGAACGATATTGCATCCGCATAGTTCATTGTCAGCCCGGGTAGAAAGGAAAGAACACAGGTATCAGGAAGGTGGCCAGCATCCAGAAAATGAAGTTAAGGGGTGCACCGACTCTCAGGAAGTCAGCAAAGCGATATCCCCCTACTCCGTAAATCATGGTATTGGTTTGATAGCCCACGGGCGTCATGAAGCTTGAAGAGGCGGCAAAGGCAATGGCCATCAGCAGCGGCCTGGCGTCCACCTCGAGAGCCACTGAAGCGGCAATGGCTATTGGCGCCAGCAGCACCGCGCTGGCATTGTTGCTCATGGTTTCCGTCAGCAGTGACGTCGTTATATACAATATGGAAACGATGGCCACAGGGCCCAATGAGCCCACTATGCCGATCAAAAAGGCGCTGATTAACGCAGCCGCACCGCTTGTTTCCAGGGCAACACCCAGGCTTATGGCCCCTGCAAGCAAAAAGATCACCTTCCAGTCGATGGCCAGGTAAGCTTCTTCCATCGTAATGCAACGCGTCAGCACGAGAAACATCGAACCAACAATGGCGGCCATCATTATCGGCATGACATTGAAGGAGGCCAGGGCAATAACTGCAACAAGCGTCAGAACAACCGTTAACATCTTGTCTTTACGGTATTCAGGCAAGTCAACCTCGGTTACGATAAGAAAGGTGTTACGGCCGCGCAACTCCAGCTGCTGAAGGTTTGGCAGGTGATCTTTTTCCACCTCTATCAGCAGGGTATCACCGGCACGCAGCACAGTGTTCGCCACCTTGTCGCGCATCAGTTCTCCGCGATGCCTTATGGCAAGCACCGTAGCACCGTATTTCTGACGGAAACCCAACTGCTTAACAGACTTTCCCTCAAAAGGACTGTTCGGAGCAATCACGGCTTCAACAAAAACGACTTTTTCATCATTCTTTTTAGTTCCCTTAATATCCTCCAGGCTCTTAAACTTTGCATCACTTTTCAGTGCAATCCCCTCACGCTCTTTCAGGGTTTTAATTTTCTCAACATTGCATCTTACCTTAAGGATGTCACCTTCTTCGAGCAACAGATCGCCGGAAGGCATGATAAAGGATTGCCCTTTCTTGTTTACCTCAAGAATATCTATATCCAGCTTGTTCACCAGGGGCGATTCTGCGATGGTCTTTCCTACCGAGGGAGCGTTGGCCAGTAGGATGATCTCCGTAAGGTAATCGCCCATGCCAAACTTAGTGATCAAACCTTCTTCGAGGCCCCGGTCAGGAATCAGGCGTATACCGATCAGCATCATATAGAGCAGGCCTACGCCAAAGAAAATGACCCCCAGCCTTGACATCTCAAACATGGAAAAGGGCTCCAGGTTATTGTCTGCCGCGATCCCGGATACGAGGATGTTGGTGGAGGTACCTATCAGCGTGCACACACCGCCAAACATGGAAGCAAAAGACAAAGGCATCAGCATTTTGGCAACACTAAGCTTCGACTGGGCGGCGGCGCCGACAAGAATGGGAATGAAAATCGCCACAACGGGCGTGTTGTTGATAAAGGCTGAGATCACACCCACCGTGACCATGGTTGCAAAAATCCCGATCCAGAAATTGTATTTGAACAAGCCGGCAATCTTGTTGCCTATGTTCACTACCGCACCGGATTTAAACAAGGCGGTACTTAAAATGAACATAAACGCAACGGTGATGGTGGCGGAATTGCTGAAGCCCGACACACCCTGGGAAGGAGTAATGACGCCGCTGACAACCAGCACCGACATGGCCACAATGGCTACCACATCAACAGGAAACCTCTCTGTGGCAAACATGATCACCGCTCCGAGTAAAACCGCCAGTACAATGCCTATCTCAAGTGTCATCCTGAAAATGGATTAATTACGGAGACATAAAATTACAAACTTACACGAAATATCCATGTTTTTTTTACATCAGCCAGCACGGTCATGCCTGATGCGGGTGGTAAGGTTTTTTGGAAAGCTGTGCGGCTACAGCTGCAAGTCAAATTGCACGTGGTGAAGCACATAGGTCTGGGATATTCTCTTTATCAGAAAATAACTCCGGTAGGATCTCCCTTCTTTGGTAGAAAGGCGGCCAATAACAAAAACCGACCCGTCGCCCATATTGCCCTGGCTCATTACAGTATAGACATCCGGGGTGTTTCGGCTGAAGAACTCCCTGAGTATGATCTCGGATTGCGACTTGCTGAACGTTCCCTCGGCCCGCGGCAGATACAGGTCTGCATTTTGTCCGAAATACCGTGCCATATCCCTGGCACTTCCTCTCTCAATGGCCCTGCCAACATGTTCGATAAGCTCTGCAGCAGTAAGATCCTGGCTATAGCCCTTTACCGGAATGATGCAACATGCCAGCACGACTAACAAGCATATCCTTTTCATGGAGATCAAAAAAAGCATAAAATACGATGAGTTGATAGAAACATATAGCAAAAATCAATCCAAATTATCAAAGAGAATAATTACCGGGACGAAAATAAAAGTTCAACGCTCTCAAAACACACTAAACATCTCATATTTAACACCTTACATTACATTCTCAAAAGAAATATGAGTTAGATAAATGCCGGATTAAACCTTAAATCGTTATTTTTGTTTAGATACTTATCGGGAAAAAACATGAAGATTACGCTCTTACTTACAGGAAAAACGGAAGACCCGCATATCAGTGAGGGTGTTGACAGGTATCTCAGAATGATAAGAGCCTATGCGTCCACAGAAGTGATCATCATTCCCGTTAAGAACAAATGGAATGCCCTGCCGCCTGCCATCCGGATGGAACATGAGGGGAAGCTGATCCTTCAGTATTTTGCCAGCCATGATTTTACGGTGTTGCTTGACGAAAAAGGCGTTGGTCTTACTTCGGAAGGTTTTGCCCGCTTCCTTCAGGAGAGAATGAACCGGTCTGCAAGAGCGCTGTTGTTTGTTGTTGGCGGCCCCTGGGGATTCAGCAAGGAGGTAAAGAACAGGGCCGACATGCTGCTCTCCCTGTCACCGATGACCTTCACCCATCAAATGATAAGGCTGATTTTTACAGAACAGTTATACCGTGCTTTTACCATCATTAACAACCACCCCTACCATAATTAGGTCCCGGGTGGCGCAAAGGTTTGGCAAAGCAAGGCTTATGAGGTATAGCAGAACATTCATTGAAAAAAAGAAACACCCATGTTGAAATTTTAGACACAAGGAGCTGATTAATAAGCTCGAAGGAAGTCGGAAGTCGGAAGTCCGATTTTCATCCTTAACAAGGAAAAAAACAATAAACGAATAAACGAATAAACGAATAAACGATTAAACAATTAAACGATTAAACGATTAAACAATAACCTTACATCTACACATTTGCACATTTTCACATCTGCACATCTGCATAATACAACATCAGCACTTACTGCAGGGTATTAAATTAAAAATGTTTGCTATTTTTACATCTCTGAAATTAAACTAATGTTTCACTATGATAAAAAAGGTACTGGTTGCAAACCGTGGAGAAATAGCCGTTAGGATCATCCGTTCGTGCCGCGAGCTGGGTCTGTTGACGGTTGCGGTTTATTCTGACGCCGATCGCAGGGCAATGCATGTGTTGTACGCTGACGAAGCCTATCATATTGGTCCGTCGCCTTCAACGGAATCTTACCTGAACATCGACAACATCATCAGGGCTGCCATTATGAGCGGTGCGGATGCCATCCATCCTGGATATGGTTTCTTGTCGGAGAATCCAGCTTTTGCGGATCGTTGCAAGAAGGAGGGCATCATTTTTATAGGGCCTTCTGCCGATGCCATTGCGCGTATGGGCGACAAGATCACGGCCCGTAAAACCATGATGGCTGCAGGTGTGCCTGTTGTTCCGGGCACCGAAGACAAGATCTATTCGGAAGAAGAGGCCCTTGCTGTGATTGAAGAGATCGGTCTGCCGGTCATGATCAAGGCGTCAGCAGGTGGTGGCGGGAAGGGCATGCGCCTGGTGCACAGGCAAAAGGACGTCAGAAGCGCCTTGCGCTCAGCCCGTTCGGAAGCCCGTGAAGCCTTTGGCGACGATTCGGTGTTCATCGAAAAATATATTGAATCACCACACCATATCGAATTCCAGATACTGGCCGACAGTTACGGAAAGGTGATCCATCTTTTTGAACGTGAATGTTCGGTACAGCGTCGTCATCAGAAAATAATAGAAGAGACACCTTCTCCCGTCATGACGCCGGAAAAGAGAGAACGCATGGGGCAGGATGCTGTGGCCGCAGCCAGGGCCGTTAATTACCAGGGTGCGGGAACCATTGAGTTCATAGCAGATAAAGACCTCAACTATTTTTTCCTGGAAATGAACACCCGCCTCCAGGTCGAACACCCAATCACCGAAAGGGTGGTAGGCGTTGACCTGGTCAAGGAACAGATACATATAGCCAACGGATTACCGCTGGTTTTGGAGCAGGATAAACTGACGCAGACCGGACATGCCATTGAGTGCAGGGTATACGCGGAAGACCCGGATAACAACTTCATGCCTGCGCCGGGCACTGTCAAACACATTGACATCCCTTACGGTGTGGGTGTGCGGGTTGACGGATCCATTTATGAGGGTCGCGAAGTGCCGGTGTTTTATGACCCCCTGATCGCCAAGCTGGTTGTATGGGGGAAAGACCGTCAGGAAGCGCTCGAAAGAACCTCGCGGGCTCTTAAAGAGTTTAAGATTACCGGCGTAAAGAACAACCTGAAATTTCTCGAAAAGATCATCCAGGCCAAAGATTTTGTGGACGGAAATTATACCACTCATTTTATTGATGAGAACAAAGACTTCCTGATGACCGATGAAGATTGTGATCTGCGGTGCCAGGATATTGTGATCATCACAGCCTACATGGAATACCTCTACCGGCTTGAGAAGGCCAGTCCTAAAGAAATGACAAGCCTGAAAAACAACTGGAAAGATTATAACCGGGTAAGAAACATCCTGAAACTTTAAAGCTGTACCTATGTCGCACGAAGTAAAACTAAAAGACCGCATTGCCAGGGTTGAGTTGTTGAGCCGCCAGGGAGACCAGCTGCTTATCGCTGTTGACGGCAGAGAATATGCTCTTGATTTTGTGAAGCTTAACTCAGGCAGCTATTCTGTTTTGCATAAAAACAAAAGCTATAATGTGGAGCTCATCCCGATTAACGGCATCCGGAAATATCATGTAAACACCTTCAAAAACACCCTGGAGGTAGAGATCATCGATGCTGAATCGAAATACCTGGCCAACCGCAAGAGCGGCCAGGAAGACGACACCGTGAACATCATTACTGCGCCCATCCCCGGCAAAGTCATCAGGATTCCGGTGGAAGAAGGCCAGGAGGTTGAGGCCGGCCAGACGGTCATTGTGATTGCTGCCATGAAAATGGAGAGTGAGTTCAAGGCGGCGGGCAGTGGCACCGTCAGCAGCATTCAGGTGGCCGAAGGACAAAGCGTGGAGGCAAGGCAGGAACTGGTGGTGATTGATTACGCAACCGATGACCAAAGCTGATGACGGCCTGCCCGGATCTTCCCGGGGACATTCACAAAATGATGAGAGCTATCAACCTAGCATCTGAAAAACAAAACCCTCTTAAACATGACATCTTCAGACAAATACAAGGAGTTGGATAAGCGTCACCAGGAAGCGGAAGCAGGCGGTGGCGCCGAGCGCATTGCCAGGATTCATGAATCAGGACGCAAAACGGCGCGCGAACGTATTGATTACCTGTTGGATCCCAAGACTTTTGTTGAAATTGACAAGCTGGTTGTTCATCGCAACACTGAGTTTGGAATGGATAAGCAGAAAATACCGGGCGACGGTATTGTTACCGGTTACGGTAAGATTGACGGGCGCCTGGTGTATGTGTTTGCCCAGGATTTTTCGGTTTTTGGCGGCACGCTCAGTCGCGCCAATGCCGATAAGATCATCAAAATACAGGAGCTTTCCATGAAGATGGGGGCTCCGCTTATCGGACTTAACGACAGCGGTGGAGCCCGCATCCAGGAAGGCGTTGAAAGCCTTGCCGGCTATGCCGACATCTTTTACCGGAATGTGCAGGCCAGCGGCGTTATTCCGCAGATCTCGGCCATTCTCGGACCCTGTGCCGGAGGTGCCGTGTACTCCCCTGCCCTGACCGACTTCATCTTCATGACCAAAGAAACAAGCTATATGTTCGTTACGGGGCCTGATGTGATCAAAGCCGTGACTCACGAAGAGGTTACCAAAAGCCAGCTTGGAGGGGCCATGACGCACAACAGCAAGAGCGGCGTTGCCCATTTCCGCGCCGAAGATGATGAGCAAGCCATGATGATGATCAGGGAACTGATGAGCTTTCTGCCTTCCAACAACATGGAAGACCCCCCGGTAAAACCATGCACCGATTCAGCTCACCGCACCGACGACAAGCTGCAAACCATCGTGCCTGACGATCCCAATAAAGCATACGACATAAAGGACATCATTCACAGTGTGGTCGACGACCATAACTTTTTTGAAGTGCAGCAGCACTATGCGCCCAACGTTGCCATCGGCTTCGGACGGCTCAACGGTAAATCGGTGGGGTTTGTTGCCAATCAGCCCGCAGCCCTCGCCGGCGTCCTCGATATTGACGGATCGATCAAGGCAGCGCGCTTTGTGCGCTTCTGTGATGCCTTTAACATCCCCATTGTAACCTTTACTGATGTTCCGGGCTTTTTGCCGGGCACGGAACAGGAGTTTGGCGGCATCATCAAGCATGGTGCCAAGCTGATTTACGCTTACGCGGAAGCGACCGTGCCGAAAATCAACGTAATTACCAGGAAGGCCTACGGAGGTGCCTACTGTGTGATGTCGAGCAAACAACTGGGCGGCGACGTGAACTACGCGTATCCGGGTGCCGAAATTGCCGTAATGGGTGCCGAAGGCGCGGTCAACATCCTCTATCGAAACAAAAACGACGGAGAAAAGGCCAAAGCCATCACCGATTACAGGGAAAGGTTCTGCACGCCCTACAAAGCCGCCGGCCTGGGATATATTGATG
>JAVIYP010000025.1:0-40576 GCA_031323845.1 Bacteroidales bacterium
ACCCTGAACGCCCACCTGGACGCACCGGCCGGTTATGGCCTGAGGGTCAGGAACCCTTCGAATACGCGCGAGCTGATTATCAGCGCTCCCTCCACAACTTATTCGGGACTTGAGTTCTCCTATGCCGTTCACCGGACCAACAACGGAGCGCAGTTACAAAGTCTCTGGTTTTCGCCCGACAAAGGAGAAACCTGGCAACAAGCAGCATCAGGAATAGCCATTGCACCTTCCTATGAGGTAAAAGTGTTTGACCTTTCATCATATCCGGAAGTCAATGACAACCCTGACCTGTTGCTGCGCGTGCTCTTTACCGGTCAGGCCGCTTCCAATACCTCTGGCAATAACCGGTTTGACAATATAGTGCTGAAGGTGGCCACACTCAGACTGGACACCCTTGCTCCTGCGCCAGGGATGCGCGGCAGGCAGTATAAGCACAGCTTTTCCGCGAAGTACGGCAGTGCACCGTATCGTTATAAACATGTAAGCGGCCGGCTGCCCGACGGCTTGCAGCTGTCCTCCGACGGTGTGCTTTCCGGAGTGCCGGAACGCCCGGGGACCTATTCATTTCGTCTGGAAGTGACTGACCAGAAAGGAGCGTACGACGGTCATAGCTTTTTAATGACGGTCTATGAGCCATCGCTTGTGCATTACTGGCACTTCAATGACCTTGAGGACCGTCAGCACGAAAGCGTAATGACGGATTTCAGCGCTTATGAAGAAGGAGTCCTGTCTTACCCCGGCAGCGGAGCCGGCTACATGGACAGAACAGAAGGCACGACACTGAATACCTGGCAGGGTGTTTTGCCGGGTTACGGATTGCGGGTAAGGAACCCTTCGGCGAATCGTTACCTGATGTTCCGTGCACCTTCCACCGGTTTCAGGTATTTGCAGTTCAGCTTTGCCGTGCATCGCACCAGCAACGGAGCACAATGGCAGCAACTTCAATATTCACCTGATGGGGGGCAAAGCTGGATCAATGTGGGTGATCCATACAGGATTGGTACAGACTATAATCGCAAAACCTTCAACCTGCAAAACAAATCGGATACCTGGGACAATCCGGATCTTTTGATTCGCATACTCTTCCTGGGCCCGGAAGCAGGAAATACTTCAGGCAACAACCGCTTTGATAACATTGCTTTATGGGGTGTGGTTCCGCCTCCCGGATTGTCTGACAGGGAGCTTTTTGTGTTTCCCAATCCGGTTACACAGGGCGTGGTTAAGCTGTTAAGACCACACAACGTTTCGGTTTTCGACAGTATGGGCCGCAGGGTCTTGTATGCCAGGAATACCGACAGCATCGTACTTCCCGTGTTGTCATCCGGAGTATATTACATACTGACCGATGACGGGAAATATGCCAAGATCATAATACCCTGACCGCTATCTGATTTTTATCATACGCCCGCTTTCCACCCTTCCGCCGGCATTGATCCTGTATATGTACAGCCCTTCGGGAAGAGAGGTCGCCTGAAACACCACTTCATGTGTGCCGGGCGGCATTTCGGCATTAAGAAGGCTTTTCACATGCTGACCCTGCAGGTTATATACATCGACACTTACATGCCCTCCCGTTTGCAAATCAAAGGAAATGCTGGTACTGTCAGTGAACGGATTTGGATAGTTGTGATGCAGCATCTCTCTGTGAGAAGCCTCATCCGCGTTTAAATCAAACCGCTGTCCCTGCAACGCTACATTGTCAAAACGGTTGTTGCCCGACGATCCTGCGGCTTCTTCACCAAGAAACAGAATTCTGAACAGCAGGTAAGGATTGTTATTGACTTCCGGATGGCCTGACAGGTCAAAGCTCATCCGTTCAAAGGGAAGATCAATGCCGTATCCCGGATCAATCAGCGTCCATGAGCCACCACCGTCAGCGGAAAAATACAAGGCCTGCAGCTGAGCGCCGTTACTGGTTCGCTGGACGGCAAAAGAGAATTCCAGGTGCTGATACCCCGTTGAGGGTGTTGAGAAGATCAGCTCCCGGGTGTTAGAAGGGTTCCTGACCCTCAGGCCATAACCGGCCGGTGCGTCCAGGTGGGCGTTCAGGGTGGTGCCGTCCGTCCTGTCCATATAACCAGGTCCTGTTCCCGGATAGGTAATGCGTCCGGGCTCGCCGGTCAGAGAATGATCTGCTTTGACCTCTGTCAGTGTCTCTTCACCAAGGTTGTTAAAATGCCAGTAGTGAATCAGTGATTGTTCGGATATGGTTATCGTAAACATATGGCTGGCCTCGGCACCTGCCTGATCAGTGACGGTGACAAAGAAGGAGAAGTTTCCGCTCGCCTGAGGTACCCCGTACAGCAACCCGTTAGCGTTGAGGTGCAGGCCCGGTGGCAGGTTCCCGGATGTGACAGAGAAACTGTAGGGTGGCTGACCTCCCGAAGCAGAGAAATAATGGCCGGGATAAGTATCGTTGAGAAAACCTGCCGGGGGATTGTCCTTGTTTATGTTTAACTCAGTGGCAACACCGCTCAGCACGATATTGTCAAAGCGATTGTTGCCTTCAACATCTGAGGCCTCCGTGCCTGTGAACAGCATTTTGAACTGCAGATCGGGGTTGTTGTTCGTTTCAGGAATATCCGACAGGTCAAAGCTTTTCAGTTCATACGTCAGGGTGATGCCGTAAGGATTGCCCAGCTGTGTCCAGTGTTCACCCCCGTCTGTGGAATAATGAAAGGTTTGTTGCTGGGCGCCGTTGTTGGTTCGTCGGGCGGCAAATGAGAACGACAGGTCTTTGAAACCTTCTGACGGTGCTTCAATAAGGAGTTTCCTGGTATCCGAAGGGTTTCTTACGCGCAGACCATAACCCGCTCCTGCACCTTCACGGGCATTGAGCAGCGTTCCGTCGGTACGATCCATATAGCCGTCGCCAGTGCCCGGATAGCTGATCATGGCAGCTCCGGAAGCGCTGTAGTCGGCGTTGACGGTTGTTATTTCGCCGTCAGGCAAGTTGTTGAAATGCCAGTAATGCACCAGTGCATCCTGATAGTGAGCAACAAATGACCTGTCTTCATTAAAAATAAAGGACTGAACAGGGTTGGACGGATCATCAATACCCGCTCCCTCCCAGTGACTGAAATAATAACCCGGCTTTGGCGCAGCAGCCACCTCCAGGGGTAATCCCGTAAAATACTGACCGCTCCAGGGTTCACCCTGGTTGATTTCGACGGTGTTTACCCGCACGCCGCCCTGCGCAGGGTTGGCAGAATGCACCGTTAATGTCGCCGCAGAGCCAAGGTTGAATTCACCGGCAAGATACTGGCGCAAATACCCGGGTCTTTGCAGCGCGAAATTCCGCATCACATAAACTTCGCTTTCCCAGTAGTCCATGTCATGGGGCATACGCCAGCGGTGAATATGTTCGGGCATCTCAGGCAAATACATGGCGTGATAGTCATCAAGCTTCTGAACAACATCTCCGGCATGGAAATTGGTGTTCAGCAGATCAGAGAACCTGTTGATGAAATACAGTCGGTACTCATCGTTTTCCAGCAGTTTTCGCAAAATCAGCGTTGACCAGGGCGGGTTTGGCCAGGAAGGCCCGTTCGTCTCCAGGGCAAAAGCCAGGGTGTTGTGGGCAGGACCTTCCTCCACGCCGGTAACGTAATTAAAGTTGAGGCCGAAGCCAAAATCTACATCAAATACCTGCCAGCGCCACCTGCCGTCAAGGCCGTGAGGCGCATCCGGGTTGTAGGTGTCCGTGTAATAGCGCCAGTACTGAATGTTGTTACCCGGCCAGTCGGTATTCATGAAATAAATCTGTGCAATCTGGTAATCCGTGAAGTTTTCCACATCCATGCGGGTTTTGATCTCGGCATAGTTCTCAGCACCGGATACGCCATGATGATTCAGGAAGTTGATCATATCCAGGTAATGTTGCCGCCCGTCAGGATTGCCGCGCTCAAATTCAGCATTGCGTTCCAGGATGGTATAAGTCATTTCGTCGTCGATCCCGTAATGCGTCTCCAGGTAGCGGTTGTCAAGCCTGTCGCGAATGTTGTGTATGCCCCAGTATTCGCCGTTGATAAATACGATGGCCGGCCTTGAATATTGAATGTCGAGGTCGAGGTTTTCAAGCAGCGACTGCATAAATGCGTCCCTGAAGATGGCGTCTCCCCAGTCGTTACCGCTGTTTCTCAGCAGAAAACGCTTGTATCGGTCAATGTTTTTGTCAGGAAATAGATGGTAATCAACCCAGGTGGTGCCATAATCGGAGCGGGCATACATGCGCAGGCTCTTTCTGGGCCTGTTCCTGCTTGTGCCGCCGTGTATGCGTGCCCCCATGTCCTGTGCAAACGCAAGACTGCCATGGGTTTCGAAAAATTCAAAATGAACCAGGCGCTCCCATTCCGGTCCCCTCTGGTGGTAGTTTACATGATTTCCGTGAACATAAATCCCCGTGTCAGCATCAAAAAAGGCACCTGCATGGGCATTGATGGATATCAGAGGCATGGAGTACCTTCCGGTACCCGCATCATCAACAAGGTAACTGTGTGTTTCGGTTTTTCCATGGATGTCAGGCGCAATGAAGGCAGCAGCCCTGATGCTGTTCAGCTTTTTGATCTCACCGGCCGGCGGCTGCCAGTGTTCGTTATACACATGCCCCTCACCAATGTTGTTGGTGGGAATGAGGGAAATATTGTTAGGGTCTCCGGTACGGTCGGTAATGGAGATGGGCCCGGTGTACAAAGTGCTGTTGCCGTCGGGGATGCTGCCGTCGGTAGTGTAGCGGATCACCGCAGCCGGAATGATGTATTCAAAAACGTACGTGCCCGGGTCATGAGTTTCTCCGTTGAACGTAACCACAGCATCGGGAATCTCCTGGCCATGCTGATCTTCCACCATGAAGGTAACCGTTGAAAACCCCTCCGGGTCGGGATCGTCCGGATCATCGGGGTCAATAACGGCCCAGGTGTCATAGATACTGGTGTTGGAATATATATGGACGGTCCTGTTGGGCGGGCCGCTCCACTCCCCGTCGGCCCAACCCGGATTCAGAAAATATTTGTAGGCATATTCGCCGGCGTCAAGATTGAAGGAAATGCGATAGGTGAGCGGGTCCTGGCTGTGAAGCTGCATCTGCATTGCCGGATTGCTGCCCGGTTCAGGCCACTGAGGATCAACCATGTTGCCGCTTATAAAAACCTGGTCGCCGGAAGTATAAGGGGCATCAGTCATGTCAACGTAAAAACTGACCGTGAATGCACCTGAAGCAGTGTTCACAGACCTGCCCTGTTCATACAGCACCACCGGCACTGAAATCTCGGAACCGGTGACCGTGATTTCACCGCTTACGGCTTCATATCCTTCCTTGCTGACCGTGTAGGTATAGGTGCCGTCATGAGGGGTGTGAAGTTCCAGCTCAAAAGCCTGCTGGTAAATACCACCCGGCCTGGAGAAAACAGGTGGGGCGATCTCCGGGTGATCCCCGCCGTATAGCACAGAGAAACCGGTAAATGATCCTGCCAGTGTGCCAATAAGAAAAAACAGAAACTTCTTGTAAAAATTAGATGTAAAACCTTTTAAAAGCATAATTGTGTCCAGGTAACTAGTTTTCGTCAAAAAACAGGTTGACGTTTTTGATGTCTTTTTGTTGTTTGAGCTCTCTGACCATGTTGTTGCCAAAGTCTTCTTTTTTAAGAAACACATGGTAGGAAAACTCTGTGAGTTCGTTTCCGGGTTCTCCCATAGCTTTTACATTGATAAGCTTGAACCGCCGGCTGAATTTCCTGATGATGTCGTCAATTCGGACGCCGGACACCTCTTTGGAAACCGTAATGATCTGAAGAAGGTATTCTTTTTTTTGCGACAGACCGAAGTTTATATTGCTGATTATTAAAAAGATAAGACTTATGAACAAGGTTCCAAATACGGCCACGGCATACATTTTAACCCCTGCGGCCAGCCCGATGCTGAGGGCAAAAAAGATGAACATAATGTCGGTGGCGTCCTTTACGGCGGTTCGGAACCGGATGATGGACATAGCGCCCACCATGCCGAATGCCCTGGCCAGGTTGTTACCGATAACCATTATAACGATGGAGGTGATCATGGTGAGCATGATCATGGAGATGGCAAAGGAGGCCGAATAATTCAGCCCCTTGTACGTATGCCGGTACAGCAGGGAGATGATGATGCCGCAAAACAAGGCCACCAGAAGATTATATATTACATCTCTGAGGCTGATGGACAGGGTGAATATATCTGCAAAATCGTTTGCCATGTCAGCTTACATTTTAATGATGAATATAGCTTTTGTTCACGTCAAAACCGATGACGTATTTAGAAAGCGCCTCGTTCCTCAGCTTAAATTCGTGTACGATGCTTTTGGCCCATGAAGGCATGGTGTCTTCAAAATATTTTATTTCCAGAATGAAGTGGCTCTTAAACAAAAAACGCATGTCTTTCTCCTCGTAAAGCTCGTGAAGGGCCGGATAATTGCGGCTTCTGATGTTTTTATCAAAAGTGATGCGTGTTCCGGAGTTCAGTTTGCCATGGTAAGCTTCTCTTTCATAGCTTACCAGGGTTGTGGGCAACATGGGCTTGATTTTGTAATTGAAAAAAAAGCGTTTTGCATTGTTCATGGCTTCGGGTTTGCTGTAGCCAAAGCCTGCCTCTATATACTTGTCTATCTGTGCAGTCTGCATCAGTGTATGGAGGTTGTCCCAGGCGACCAGCGCCCTGTTTTTACTGACCCTGTTGCCATGCTTGCGCTTTATTTCAAGCACCACTTTGTCGTCGGCTGTGTTCTGGTTATAACCCCGTACTCTGAGTTTTCGCCGTTTTAAAAGCCCGGAGTGCTTTTCATGGTAAAACATCAGGTCGTGACTGTCAAAATATATGGACCGCACCGTATATTGGGGGATGCCGTTGCCGTTATGCGATGCGACAATATCCGGCCTTACGAAGCCTGCAAAACGGTTTCGTAAACTTTCCAGCAAATAATTGGGAACCAGATATTTTCTTTCGTATCTGAACATAACAGGTCATTGAGGGTATACCACCCTTGATTTTCTTAAAATGAAATCCTTTAGCGAAACATTTGGTGTGATGATGCGTGCATCCACGATCATGTTCGGTAACAAATCAAACCCCTGATCATTCTCACTGATCAGGGCAGTAACAAAGAGTCTGGGTTGACGGTTGATCATCTGTACGCTGTTGTCCATGCCTACAATCGTGCCAGTATGCAGCTGGCGCTTATGCGGAAGGCTGAGGGTAACTTCCTGGCCTATTCTTATGTATTGCTGCTCATAAAGATCTACCGGCAGAAAAACAATGCAGGAGGAAAGATCGGCAATTTTTATTACCGTATTGTTTGGAGAACCTTCCGGATTGCGCTCCCTGACAAGTTGTCCTGATATGGGTGACCGAATGTTCATGTCGGCCATATGGTTGAGCATATGCTTTTTCTGATAGCGAAGCGCTTCAATCCGGGCCATGATCATTTGAATCTCTTCTTCTCTTTCACCGGCCATGGCATGCTCGTAGGCCGATCGTGCAATTTCCAGCTGATATTCCTTGATTTTTAAGTCATTTACTGCAATTTCATATTCCTGTTGTGAAACTACATCCTGCTCATAAAGATGAATGATCCTTTCGGTGATGATCTGCTGCGTGGTCAGTTCCTGCCGGGCCAGTTCCACTTTTTCAAGGGCGAGCTGAATGGCCTGCGGTTTATCTCCCGCCTTCAGTACCTCAAGCAATGATTCTTCATAAACAATGGCTCCCTGTTTTTGAAGGACTTCAAGCTGGAGGTCGCGGGAAAGCACCCAGGCAATGGTGTCACCGGCTTCTATGTGTTCATTTTTCAGCAGGCTTGCATTAAAGAGGAACTGTACCAGATCGCCCCGCTGAAACTCCTGCAGGATATATTCGTCAACCGTGCCTGCCGTATGGTCTTCAAGTACGTTCACCAGGGTGCCGTCAAAAGCTTTCAGCAAACTCCATTCTTTTATGGGCTTTACAATACCTTTGGCTCTGATGGTATAGGGAATTTCAATAAATAGCAGTCCCGGTACAATGATCAGGGTCAGCAAAACAATGCCGGTCAGCAGTTTTTTCATAATCAGAAAATATCACATAAAACACTTGACAGGGCTTTAACAAGCTGTTACACATGCATGGTCTTTGGCTTTACCTGGACCTCTTTCTGTGAACAATGCTCAATGATGAGCTTGCAGAAGCATTTCCGGAGTAAATCCGGGCTGTCACAAAAAACAAGGTCCACGGCAAAGGCTCCGGAATGCTTGCAAATCAAACCAGTCGCCAACCTGCAAAGATACTAAGAATATGTGACAGTGTGTTATAAGTTACAGGAAAGACAGACTTATCAGCTTCTTCTTCCCATAAAGATCATAATATAGTAGAGCAATGTTGCCAGCGAGGCGAGAGCTGCCACAACGTAGGTAAGCGCGGCCCATTTGAGTGCGTCCTTAGCGTGCGCGTGTTCCTGTCCGGATGTCATTCCGGTATTTGTGAGCCAGGCGAGGGCGCGTTTGGTGGCATCGAACTCTACGGGGAGTGTGATAAAACTGAACAAAGTGGTGGTTGCAAACATGACGATTCCGGCCAGCAGTATTCCCGGGAAGGCTTCCACGGTTAGGATGCCGGCCAGGAGCACCCACTGCATGTACCTGGAGCTGACGCTGATGACAGGCACCAGGGTAGAACGCATCCGGAGGAAGGCGTATGCCCGTGCGTGCTGAACGGCATGTCCGCATTCGTGAGCAGCTACCGCAGCGGCAGCTACTGAACGGCCGTTATAGACTTCCGGACTAAGATTTACCGTCCGGTTGGCTGGATTGTAGTGGTCGGTCAGTTTACCGGGTGTGGAAATGACACGCACGCCTTCAACGCCGCTGTCGCGCAGCATCTTTTCGGCCACCTCCCTTCCGGAAAGACCGGTGCGAAGAGGTATCCGTGAGTATTTGACAAATTTTGACTTAAGCCGCGACGATACCATCCAGCTTAACAACATGAAAACGCCGAATATGATGAAAATTTCCATTTTTTTCTTTTTGTAGGTTATGAACGATTGCGAATTATCAAAAAGTGCGCCATGCCTGTTGATGATGTCACATTGACGCCCGTTAAAAAAAGTTAAGCGTTTTTTTATGATTTATTTAAAAATTAGTTATTGTTTAATATTTTTTATATTTTTGAAAAAACTAACAAACGGTTTCTGATGACAAATTGATCTTGTTTATTATCCTCTGCCGGGCGTCCAGCTATTTCCGGCCGGGGTTTTATTATACAGTGACTTTCATCGTCAACTAAATAATTTTATTAACCAAAACAGAAAGTTATGATATCAACTGCACGCCCGCCTTAAAGCAGTAAGTAAGGAAACTATTTACTTTTTAAAAAGATGCATCCGTTTTGTCATGTATGGATAACTCAAAATAAAACGATTATTTTGGAAAACGGACAATCATTAATAAACCAAAAAAACTAATTATGAAAAGAAAAGTACTGTTTAGTATCCCGATGTTGTTTGCACTGATGGCATTTTTATCGGTGAGCACCATTGGACAAGAAGCCTGGATTGCTGAGAATATTCAGGACTGGGATTCCCAATCTTATGGGAATCATACACAAGTTATTTCTGTTGGTACGGCAACAGCTACCGTCACAATGACAGATTGTTTAGTGAATCCGACGGGTTCAGCCAGTGGCACAGGATCAAATGGTTTTGTGCAAATGAGGGCAACAGTTCCCAGTGTCCTGTTACTGCCTGAAGTCCCGGGTGTTTCAGGCTTTGAGTTCAATATAGGGTCATTTGGAGCAGGAAGAAGCCTGCAGCTTCAATGGTACGACGGAGATGAATGGGTTGTGCTCACAACCTTTGAAGGGATCGGTGTTGCTGATGCCAATTATACGTTTGAATACTTTCTGGACGAACCTGCTTTGTTTAGATTGACAAACCCAAGCAATCCCGTGAAAGTATATGATATAATTGTATATGAGTATTCAGAGCCGGTTCAGGCTGCGGCGCCTACCTTTAATCCGGATGGCGGAACTTTTTTCAGCCCGGTGGATGTTATGATCACAACGCTGACAGATGATGCAACCATCTTTTATAGTCTCACCAGCGACGAGGGTCCCTGGGAAGAGTATACAATGCCCGTGACGGTTGACGAAACAACAACACTTTATGCATACGCTGCCGCCGATGATCTTGACGACAGCAATGTTTCTTCGGCTACCTTCACCTTCCCTGAGGTAACGGAAGTGGCCACCCTGGCCGCGTTGCGCGACATGCCCGTCGACGGCACCATCTATATGTATACCGGTGAGGCTGTGATCGTGGCCATGGACGGCTTCCGCAACCGCAAGTTCATCCAGGACGAAACCGCTGCCATCCTGATCGACGATCAACCCGGCATTATTACTACTGAATATGATTTGTATGACGTTATCACTAACGTTGCGGGCAAATTGAACATATTCAATAATATGGTACGGTTTCAGCCGGAAGCCAATACCGCTGCAGCTACCCAAAATACTCCGGTGGCCCCGCAATTGTTTACCCTGGATGAGGTAACCACAGATGACCAGGCAAAGCTGATACATTTCGAGAATGTAAGTTTTCTGAACATAAGCGATGGTCAGAATTTTTCAAACGGAACGAATTATACCATAACCGACGGCGTGGAAGAGTTTATACTCAGAACGGATTTCTGGAATGTTGATTTCATCGGTGAGCCCATCCCGCACACACCTCTGAACATCAGTGGTGTTATTGTTCAGTCACACGATGTGCTTCAGATCGTGCCGCGTTTTGCAGCTGATTTTGAAGATTTTGAAGAACCACTTGAGCCCGCTGAACCCATTGATCTTTTCACCTGGATCGATAAAACCGGTGACAACCTGCCAACACAGATTGGAAGCGGCGGTAATGCCCGCGCAGCTGCCCTGTATATGGACCGCTATGTGATTGTGCCCTCGCGCGAAGGAGGACCAAACATCTGGGTTTGGGACAGTCATGACCCCGATCTGCCACCTTTCGCTCTCGATTATGGTGTGGATGTCATCGCACCGCTTACCTTCCCGATCAACTATGTAAGGACTGCCGGAGATGCCATCTATGTGTCGAACCTCTCGCTCAACCCTGCAGGTGACGGATGGGCGCAGGGCGTATTCCAGATCTATCGCTGGGATGGCCTGGATGCCGCTCCAGAAGTTGTAGTAAGCTTTGATGCACTTCCGGGTCGACTAGGAGATGCATTCTCCATCATAGGGGATCCAAAAGCCGACGGGCATATCATCGCACACATCAACACTACTAAAGAATTCAGGGTATGGAACTTCGAAAACGGTGTACTGCTCAACGAAGACGATCCCGACCTGATCACCCTCGATGTGGGGACGCACCTCAACAACCATGGTATCTATAATGCTATACCAGGTGAAGATGACCTGTTTATAGTAACGAGTAACAATCGTGGTATGCTGTTGGCAAACCTGGACGGTGATGTACTAGCCGAATGGGGTACTGACATCGTTGAACAACGCACGTACGATCCCAATATATTTTATTACGATGGGAAACGCTACCTGACTTATACAATCAACAACGAAGGAAATCCCGATATGGGTGCAAGATACCAGATCGTGGATATTTCGATGGGCAATACCGTACAGGAAGCTTTTGCAGCCATTACCAATTCCAATGAGTTCAACGACAGAATTGTTTATGATCTGCACATTGGAGCAGGCAATGCAAGTTTGACTGCAACCAATCAGGCAATTGTTAATGAACATGGCGAAGTGCTTATCTTGGCACACGTTGTCGGTCGCGGATTCGTTTTGGAGGGCACAACACTTCCTCCTGAAGACGATGCCATCGTGATCACTGAATTCCCATGGCTCGAAAGCTTTGAAGATGAATTCCCGCCCGAAGGCTGGACAAATACAACCTGGGAGCAAAGCACTTTTGGTAGTCCAAATACCGGCGATGAATGGGCCTACAGTAATCTGGCCGGATCAGAACTTACTACTCCTGAGATTGTAATTCCCGATGAGGATGTTTATGCGCTATCATTCTGGTACAGGGCTGAAAGTGCAACGAACCCACAAAACATGGATGTGTTGCTCAGCACCGATGGCGAAAACTTTGATGTAGTGGTTGCAGAAATTGTTGGTGCGACCAATACAGTTTACCAGGAAGTAGTGTATGAACTTGAAGACCTCGCTGGTGAAAGCATCTGGGTTAAATTTATAGGACAAAGCGGAACAGGCGGATGGTCATGGGGTATCTTGCTGGATGATGTCGGTGTCACTGAATACATCCCACCGGTATTTTTCACCGTTACCTTCGAAGTAGAAGACGAAGACGGATTGGAGATTACTGATGCGGTGATTACACTTAACGGAGTGTCCAACCTGGAAGGTGACTACATATTTGAAGTGGAAGCAGGAACTTATGACTACCTCGTTACCGCTTTAGGATATGATGACTTTGAAGGAACGGTTGAAGTTGTTGACGAAGATGTCGATGTACTTGTTATTTTGATTGAAGAAACCCCGTCATACTGCGCAGGCGGTCCCAGCAGCACTGCCGATTCCAACGTGGAACACGTACACATCATTGGTGCCAATGACACCGAAATTGACCACGAGGGTTGCCCGGGTGTCGTTGGTGTTGAAGACCTTACAGACCTCGTTGTGGACCTGCACCAGGGGCAGACATACACCCTCTTCGTTAAGTTCGGTACTTGCGGTGGTAATTATGGAGGTGCAGGCTCTGTTTGGATTGACTGGGGTCAGAATTATACCTTCGATCCTGAAGACCTGATTCATGGAAGCACCGGTAATCCCGGCACTACCTGGGCAGATCCGGTCGAGATCACCTTTACAGTACCGCTGGATGCCGAACTTGGTAATACCGTTATGAGAGTGATGCAGCGGGAAGGCGGATCACTGCCGCTTGACCCCTGCGGAAGCTTCAGCTGGGGCTCGGTAATGGACTTTGGTGTCAATGTTCTTGAAGAACTCGACACACCACCTATGCCACTTGACATTATCTTCAATCAGCCCTACCACGATGGCGGTAATGCCGCTGCCAGTGCGTTTGACACTGATTCCGAAATTGATTTTGAGGTGGCCGATAACTTCTTTGACCTCGAAGATGAAATTGAAGAGTTTGTGTTCTATGGCCTTGCCATGAAGTTTGTTGAAGGGGCATGGACAGAATTGGTACCCGATGATACAGAGCCCTTCTTTGTCCGTTTCTATGAATATGCAGAAGGCGAAACAACCGGACTTATTGCACCGGTATCGGGAACTTATGAAATTGCTCTTATCGATGATTATGGCGATGGATGGAACGGAGGTTTAGTGTCAGTATATGTGAACGGTGTTGCCGTATTAACTGACATCACACTGGCCAGTGGTGCCGGTCCTGAATATCATGATTTTGAAGCAGAGGCTGGTGATGAAATATCCACCACCTACATTCCGGGAAGCTGGGCCTTTGAGAATTATTATGCAATTTTAGATCCTGACGGAAACATCATTGCAGAAGACGGTGGCACCTGGGATAATCCCGGAGCAACTACACCCACAGGCATTGAGCCAGGTGGTGACATAGCCGTGCTCGAACCCGACTGGGCTGATCCGCTCTATGATTTTTACCTGGATGCTGAAGTAACCCATGTAGGTCCGATCTGGAACGGTAACAGACAACTGTACAAGTTCACAGTTGTGTTTGATGAGCCCATTGACCTGGAGGAGGGCTGGATTTCTGCACAGATTGATGCAGACAACGGCAGCGGTACCTGGTTCCTCTGGTTGAACTCTCTTGCCGGAGATGCTTTGGCCTGGCAGCGCACCGATCCAGTAAGGGCTGCTTTCAGCCGTGATGTGGTTGATATGAGCGGCATCTCTGAAAAAGGAGCATTGTTCTCAAGCCGTGCTGCCCTCACCTACGACCTGGCTTACGAGCTCTGGGGAGGCGAACTGGCTGACCCACCGCTGTGTGCCAGCAATCCGGTTCCTGCTGACCTTGCCGAAAATATCAATATTAGCGGCAACCTAAGCTGGACAGGCGATCCTCTTGCCGATGGCTATAAGCTTTATTTCGGCACGCTGGGAGGCGACTGGGACCTCGTAGCCGGTGATGATCTCGGACTGACAACTTCTTATCCGTTCAGTGATCTTGAATACAGCACCGTCTATGAATGGAAAGTGGTACCCTACAACGCAGCAGGCGACGCCGTAGACTGCCCGGTCTGGACTTTCACAACGAAAGAAGACCCCGTCCTTGTCCCGCCCTTGCTTGTAAACTTTGTTGGCACACCTTTCCCGCCAACAAACTGGACACGCTTTGCAGGTATACTTACTGATGATACTGAATTAGTTACCGGCAGTGCCTGGTTCCATCACGTATTTGGGAACCAAACACCTGGCACAAATAACAGCGCATACATTAATATGTATGGCACGAAAAACCACTGGCTGATCACTCCACCTATAAACCTCGGAGATGGCGGCTACCAGGTGGAGTTTGACATTGCACTGACACCCTGGACAGGTACGGCCCAAGTCAATCTCGGTCCCGACGACTATGTAGCCTTCGTGATCTCCAGAGACGGCGGTGAAACCTGGTCGGATGCCAACGTGCTGATAGACTGGGATGAAAATGATGAGATCCTGCCAACCGGTAATCATATTACGCTGGATGTCACCGATGAAACAGGTGTCGTAAAATTTGGCATCTATGCCGAAAGACCAAGTGGTTTCAGTCCTGACCTGAGGTTCTACTTCACCAACTTCCAGGTGCGCACACCCCCGGATGAGCCGATCTTCCTGATTTCCGACGAGGAATGGGACTTTGGCGTAGTGGGTCTTGGTGAAGAGGCTGCAAAAGTCTTTACCATCACCAATGATGGCCCCGGAATCCTGACCGTTGAAGCTCCTGTTATTGACGTGACGGACGAATTCATCCTCATTTTTGATGATGAAGACTTCCCTGCAGAGCTTGAAGGTGATGACGCCGTCAGCTTCCAGGTCATTTTCGCTCCTGAAACAGGCGGAGAGAAAACAGCCCAAGTAAGCATCGGTTATAATGACGGCGAAGCCCAAACAGCCTTTGTCGACCTGATGGGCGAAGGATTTGAGCGCCCGGCCGGCTCGACCTGCGGTAATCCCTATATTGCCGAACTGCCTTTGGTCGACTATATGGACAACACCGAGATCTATGGCAACGACTATCTGGGTACCTGGATTACGCCAACCACAAGCTACCTGAACGGACATGATTTCGTAGTACAGTTTACCCTTGAGGAAGCATCACTGTTGAGTGGCAGCGTGGCAGGAAGCTGGACAGGCCTCATCATTGTGGCAGAGTGCCCCAACCCGACCACTCCCCCGCAAAGATTAGCATTTGCCGGAAGTGGCTCAGGTGGTTCATTCACAGATGTTCCACTCGACGCAGGCACCTATTTCGCCATTGTATCCACATGGCCGTCGCCCAACTTCACCGATTTCACACTGAACCTGTCGGCAGCGGTTGCACCTGACACCTTTGCCGTTACCTTCGATGTGGTTGATGAAGATGGTGTTGAGATCACGGATGCCGTCATCACACTTGATGGAGTAACCAATGATCCGGGTGAGTATGTATTCGATATAGCTCCCGGCACCTATGACTATCTTGTTGTGGCCCTTGGTTATGAAAGTGTAACAGGCTCTGTTGAAGTGATTGATGAGGATGTAACGGTAATCGTGGAGATGACTGTTGCAGAAACCGTCGTTATTGATGAATTCCCATGGTTAGAGGACTTTGAAGGTGCAGAATTCCCGCCTGCCGGCTGGAATATCGTTAATGCAGAGGGAACAGTCCAGTGGGTTAGGTCATCAGCCCAAAACCATACCCCGGACGGGATGTACAGTGCTTTCCATAATTATCACACTTCAGTCAACCAGGAGACCTGGTTAATCACACCGGCAATTGAAGTGCCGGCTGATGATGATTACAACCTTTCCTTCTGGTCGTATAACACATTCCCGACATGGTATGGTCAGAACACGGTGATGATCTCTGCCGGAAGCGGCAACCCCGCTGATGGAGATTTCGTGGTTGTCTGGGCACCCGAGAGTGTAACTACCCCCTGGGAGGAAACAGTATTACCGCTTTCAGAGTATGCCGGTGAAACCATCTATGTTGCCTTTATTTACGAAGGACTGGATGCTCACGGCTGGTACCTCGATGATGTCATGGTGGCTACAGCACCTGAAGTTAGCCTGATCACCTTCAATGTTGAAGATGTTGACGGCAATGCTATTGTTGATGCTGTTGTCACGCTCAACGGTGTTGAATATGAGCCCGGCGAGTATGTGTTCGAACTTGACCCGGGTACTTATACCTACTCGGTAAGCAAGCTCTGCTACCTGACCGTGACCGGCGAATTCGTTGCCGACGGTGATATGGAGATCAATGTGGTGCTCGAGACCTTGCCTGGCGACGCCAACGCAGATGGTGTTGTGGATGTGCTCGACGTGATTGCCATTGCCAATTACTACGTGGATAACGATCCGGAACCGTTCTGCTTCGACAATGCCGATGTGAACGGTGACGGTTATGTCAACGTAATAGACCTTATTGGTGTGGTGAACATCTATTCCAGCGGCAAGATCCTGGTTTATGCCGGCCTCGAGTCAGATACAGCCCATATCTTTGCCACACGCAACGGTATTCTGCTCGACAGCGACGGTACCCTTGCGGGTCTGCAGTTTGAACTCAGCGGAAGCAACATGAACGCCATTTCCCTGCAGCTTGACCTGCCCGGATATGAGCTCATCTATACCTACGCAGATGGAAGCATCAGGGCTATGATCTTCAGCCTTGACAACACACCCATCCCAACAGGTAAGATCTCGCTGCTTAGCTTCGAAGGAGATGCCGGTACATACACCCTCTCTGAAGTAATTGCCGGTAACCTCAATGCTGAAGAAGTACCCGTGATAGTACACAGTGACGTTGAAACAGGCCTGGATACCGCCTCCGAATTAGAATTCAAGGCGTATCCGAATCCTGCAAGCGATGTGCTGTATGTTGACATCAACAACCTGTCAGGCGACCTGCTGAAGGTAACCCTGATCAATGCTGCCGGACAGCTTGTTGAAACTCAGCAGATTCAGGTACAGGGTCGTACGCAGCTTATGTTTAACGTGTCTGTGCTCAACCCGGGCATATACATGTTAAGGCTTGAAAACCAAGAAGGTGTCCTCGTTGAGAGGATCATGGTGAAATAGTCCTTCCCTTTGGTTTTTACCCGAAAAGCCCCGGCTGTTTCTGGCCGGGGCTTTTTTAGTTGCCAAAACGCCAATTTCTGATTAGTTTTGTGGAAAAATTTCACTATGAGTAAAAAACCTTTAATACTGATTACTAACGATGACGGCATCATGGCTCCCGGGATCCGGCACCTCGTGAAATATATGCTGGAGCTGGGTGAAGTGGTGGTGGTGGCGCCAGACAAACCGCAAAGCGGAATGGGCCACGCGGTAACCATGACCGTGCCCCTGAGACTGGAAAAGATCACCGTCAACAGCGATCATGACGAATACAGCTGCAGCGGCACTCCGGTTGACTGTGTGAAGCTGGCGGTAAACAAAGTGCTGAAAAGAAAGCCCGACCTGCTTGTTTCAGGTATCAACCACGGTTCTAATGCCTCCATAAGCGTCATTTACAGCGGCACTATGTCGGCAGCCATCGAAGGCAGCATGGAAACCATCCCGTCAATTGGTTTCTCACTGCTCGATTATCGTTTTGATGCCGACTTTACGCCATCGAAAAAATATGTACAGCGCATTGCTGCCAATGTCCTCAAGCACGGACTGCCAAAAGGTGTCTGCCTGAACGTAAACATACCGGCAATTCCTGAAGAAGAGATCAGGGGTGTGAAAATATGCCGGCAGGCGCGCGGAAACTGGAACGAAGAATTTGACCACCGCAAAGATCCGACCAAAAAAGAATATTTCTGGCTTACCGGTCAGTTTGTACTGCATGAAGACAGCAATGAAACCGATATATGGGCGCTGGAAAACAAATACATTTCTGTAGTGCCTACGCAATTTGACTTTACGGCCTATAACGTTATTTCGGAACTCAACACCTGGAAATTTGAAGTTGAATAAAGACAACTGGACGCTTGGTGTGATCATCGGTTTGATCGTACCCCTGGTCATATATGCTTTGGCCATTGCCACACTGTCTCGTTACGGGTACGTTGATAACCTGATCTATACCCCCAGGCCTAAAATGCCTGCACTGATTGCGGTATGCGGAAACCTCCTGGCCTTCCGCTTTTATATGGTTAATAAGAAATTCGATCGCACCGGCAGAGGCATCCTGCTGGTCACTTTTCTGATGGTGATGCTCATTTTCTCCCTGTTATAAGCTGTTTTCCCATGGCTCGTTATTATGTGATAGCTGGTGAATCTTCGGGTGACATGCATGGCGCCAACCTGATGAAAAGCATCAGGACGCTGGATCCGGATGCCGGTTTCAGATTCTGGGGTGGTGACCGGATGTCGGCGGTTGCAGGTGAGCCTGTGAGGCATGTCAGCGACCTTGCCTTTATGGGCTTTTGGGAGGTGCTCATTAATCTTAAGAAAATTCTTAAAAACATACGTTTCTGCAAGCAGGACCTGTTGAGGTATAACCCGGATGTACTCATACTGATAGATTATCCCGGCTTTAATCTGCGGATGGCGCAATTTGCCGCAAAACATAACATCAAAGTGGTGTATTACATCAGTCCGCAAATCTGGGCCTGGAAACAAAACCGCATCAAAACCATCAGGAAGACAGTGGATAAAATGCTGGTGATACTTCCGTTTGAACAGGATTTTTACAAGCGGCTGGGCATGGAGGTTGAATTTACCGGCCATCCTTTGCTTGACGAGCTGATTCCCCTGAAAGAGACTTCCCGTTACGACGACTTCAGGTCTGACAACAACCTGGATGATACACCCATAGTGGCGCTGCTGCCGGGCAGTCGCAAACAGGAAGTGAGCCGCATGCTCAGAGGTATGACGGAAGCGGCTGGAAATTTTCCGGACCATCAGTTTGTGGTGGCGGGTGTTTCCTCACTTGGTATGCATTTTTATAAATCTTACACCGGGGCAAGCAATGTCTCGGTTGTGTTGGATCAGACTTACGCCTTGCTGGCCAACGCCCGCGCAGCCCTGGTGGCTTCAGGTACCGCCACGCTTGAAACGGCGCTCTTTGGCGTGCCGCAGGCCGTCTGTTATAAGGCAAATGTAGTTTCTTACCATATTGCCCGGAAACTTGTTAACATTAAATTCATTTCCCTGGTTAACCTGATCATGGATAAAGCCGTGCTGCAGGAGTTGATCCAGCATAATTTTAATCCGGCAGCCGTGCAATGCGAATTACAACGCTTGCTTTTTGATGAAGCGTACCGTAATAGCATGCAGTCGGAGTATCGCCAGGTGTATGAACGGCTGGGTGGTACCGGTGCCTCACGCAAGGCAGCTGAGCATATTATAGACGTCGTCGGTTATGTAAACCAATGATCACCTCAACAGGCGTTGAACGACATCCTTCTCTTCATCAGGGATGTTCTTTTTTTTGATGAATGGATTTATGATTTTTGTTTGGAAGCCTGTTAAAGTTTCAGACGCCCCATGCCTCCATCCACTCCAAAAATCTGGCCGGTGATCCAGGTGGCATCATCACTCAACAGGAATGCGGCCATTGCAGCAATGTCGGCCACGGTGCCAACTTTTTTCAGCGGGTGCCTGTCAGCGGCAGCCCTGCGTCTTTCATCGGTGCCCAGCAAACGCACCGCCAGCGGTGTGTCGGTTAACGATGGAGCAATGGCATTGACTCGTATCTTAGGTGCAAGTTCTGCGGCAAGGCTCCTGGTCATGCCTTCTACAGCTCCCTTGGCCATGGCAATGGAGGTGTGGTAAGGCATGCCCTGTGATACCGCCACCGTGCTGAACAGTACCACAGATGCCGAAGGTGCCGCCTGCAGCTTTTTGTAAACCGCCTGTATCACCTTCAAAGCACCTAAAGCATTCACTTCAAAATCCTGCAGGGCATCTTCCGGTTTAATCCCCCTGACCGGCTTAAGATTGATGGTGCCCGGACAGTATACCAGGCCATCGAGATGCTCCGGCAAACCTGTGCTGTCAAGGCTTCCGGCCACATCAAACTGCTGCCAGGAAATATGTGCAGCTTCCGGTAAATCACCCTTGTGCCGACTGAAGGTGTATAAACGATTATTGGCTTTCAGCCTTTTTGCAAGCTCCAGGCCTATCCCTGAGCTTGCTCCGACGATCATGATGTGTTTCATGTGTTTGTATTTTCGCAACTATATGATTATCTGTGTTTTGCGTTTATGTCTAAGATGCTGATCAGATGTGCAAATGTGCAGATGTGCAGATGTAAGGTTATTGTTTAATTGTTTAATTGTTGATTCGTTGATTTTTCACTTTTGAGTCTACTCCTAAAACTATATATTGATCATTATTTATTTTTAACACAATTCTATATTGATGATTATGAGTGAATTAAAAAATAGCCAGCATTGTAATCTGTGAATCTGTGGCATTATTCGACTTTTCGGAGTGGACTCATTTTTCACTTAATCTGCCTTTAGCTTCTAGCTTTTGGCAAGAAAAGTTGCCAGGAGCCAAGAGCCATTTTTCATTCTTTACTTTCGTTTCATTCGAGCTTCCTAACAGATTTCTCACTGCGTTCGAAACAAGCTTCCAGCCGCCGACCTCTGCTTTCCCATGGGTAATCAGAACAGAAATAGAAAGTTGCTGACTGCTTAATACATAAACAAACAGGCACCTTGCCCGGTTCAATTCCGTATTCGTTTATTATTACGGTCCGTTATTTGGCCTTAACCGGAAACGGCCGATGGTGAGGTAAGCTGTATGTTGGTTCTCATAAATGTGCGAAACTGCGCCATCGAAAAACCCATTAAAATAATAATTTTTACCGAACAAGAAATCATTCAATAAAAAAACAATTAAAGTATTTAGTAGTGGATATATTTGAGATAAAAACAAGAAATGCCGCTGCCCAGACTTTTTGTGCCTTTTGCTGCAGGCATCGTGTTTTATTTGCAGTGGGGTATGACGATTGCCTCTGTCTGGATTTATGCAGGGCTTCTGTTTAGCTTGTTGCTGTGGCTGTTGGTCTGGAAGTTCGAACAGGGCAGATACCTGTCGAGATGGTCACACGGTCTCATTATTTCTGTGTTTCTTTTTTTCGGTTCCTGGCTTATTGCAAGGCAGCACAATCAGCTGTTGGAGCATCGTCATTTCAGCAATTACCCTTCAAAAGAGGCATACCTGCTGGTGCAGCTAACCGAACCCATTTCAGAGCGCACGAATTCTTTCAGGGCCGTGGCCAGGGTGGTTGCTGTGGGAAACGACTCATTGATGCACGGCACCCGGGGAAAGCTCATGTTGTATTTTGAGAAAGACACCCTGGTGAACCTGCTGCGCTATGGTGACCGGCTGATCATTAAGAGCACTTACAACAGGGTTTCTCCGCCCCGTAACCCATACGCCTTTAATTATCAGGCCTTTCTGGCCCAGAACAATGTGTTTCACTCAACCTATATCCGGGCAGGGCAATGGCATATTGAAGATCGAAATCGAGGAATTGTTATGATTCGCTGGGCATTGACCATACGGCAAGCCGCATTGAACATCTTTGAAGACAATCATCTGTCCGGAAGGGAGTTCGCAGTAATATCCGCGCTTCTTCTCGGTTACCGCGAATACCTTGATGATGATCTGCGAAGGGAATTTGCCGGTGCAGGCGCCATGCATATCTTATGTGTGTCGGGTTTGCATGTGGGCATCATATTCATGGTGTTAAAAAACATGTTCTCATTTCTGTGCCGCATTCCGCACGGCAGAACACTTCGCACGCTGCTCGTGATTGGCCTCATATGGTTTTATGCTGCCATAACAGGATTTTCACCTTCCGTACTGCGCGCCTCCGTCATGTTTTCTTTTGTGGCTGTCGGGCATAGTTTCCGCAGGCCGACAAACATCTATAACACCCTGGCGGCTTCGGCCTTTGTGCTGACGATCACCAACCCCTACATCATTACCTATATAGGCTTCCAACTGTCGTACCTTGCCGTAATTAGCATTGTAGCCCTGCAACCGCCGCTCTACCAGATCCTGAAAACAAAACACAAACTCCTGGACAAAGCGTGGTCAATAATCACCGTCTCTGTGGCAGCACAACTCGCCACAGGTCCACTGGCCCTATATTATTTCAACCAGTTTCCCAACTATTTCATTCTGACAAATCTCATTGTGATCCCCCTGGCCTCCACCATAATCTACACGTCCCTGGTAACACTGATCATTTCGCCCATTCCACTGGTGACCGACCTGATGGGCAAAGCCCTGTCACTGATTGTCGCATTGTTGCATCACAGCGTCCGGATAATCGAAGGATTACCCTACGCAACCACAACAGGACTGTTCCTTAGTTTAACAGAAACCCTGCTGATTTTTTTACTGATTGTGTTTGCTTGTCTGTATTTGATGAAGAATAACCGTTCCGCCCTGCTTGGCTTTTTAGGTGTTGCCTTGCTGCTGATGACTTCCGTATCCTGCAGGGGCATAGCGAACACAGTGCAGCATCATTTTGTGGTTTATAGCGCCAACCAGGCCACCATTGTTGATTTCTTTTCAGGAGAGCATCTGATCACCATTGCCTGTGACCGGATTGCAGCCGATCATCGTCAGCAGGATTTTGTCGTTTCAGGCATGCGCCTGCGCCACGGAAGCAATGCCCCGGCCTTGCAGATGCCGTTGGATATGGTGGATACTGTTAGCCTGAAACATACCTTCGCCAGGAAAGGAGATCTTGTCTTTTTTAGGGATAAGCGCATGCTGCTGGTTCATGATAATCAAAGAGCAGTCCTGTATCAGGGTATGGAGGGTGCTTTTGAAACGGATTACCTGCTTATTGCTGGAAATCCTGGGCTTGACATGAAGAATCTGCTCAACAGTGTGCGTGCAGAGATGGTGATTATTGATGCTTCCAATTCCCATCGCAATACTGCCCGATGGGTGCAAGCTTGTGAGGAGGCAGGGGTGCAGGTTTGGAACGTAAGGGAACAAGGTGCCTTTATGAGCCGGCTTGTGAATAAGCGGCTTGTGAATAAGGATGATGACTCATAAATAGATTACAGGAACGAAACCTGTTGTATTAGCTGCACTTAAGGAGTGACCCGTGTCGTAACTGTAAGAATCTATATGTTGATGAAGACAGGTTCAGATCAGACCCACAGGATGAAGCTTACCAGCAGAGGTACCAGGAGTGTAAGCACTATGCCATGAAGGAGTGCCACCACGGCTACATCCTTTCCGGAAACGGCAGTTATGACGGGCAGGGTGGTGTCCATGCTGGTGGCACCTGCTGCTGCAACAGGACTCAGTTTTCCGAAAAAAACTACCATAAGAGGTGCCAGCAACAAGGTCAGGATCTCTCTCGACACATTCGACAAAAGGGCGGTAACACCGAGTACATCGCTGTGTAATTCAGAAATGATGATGCTCGACAAGCTGTAATAGCCGAAACCTGCGCCCACGGCCAGTGCTTCCTGTGTGGAAATGCCATGCAGAAAGAATGCTATGATCATAACCCCGCCAAGGGTTCCGGCAACGGTTGAAGCAGGCAGGATCAGCAGCCGCAGTCCCTGTTCCTTCAATACCAGCAGCGATGTGCTGTCTGCCCCGATGCTGATACCCACCAGCAACATCAGCAGGTAAAGGGCATACCTGCTCAGATCCGTTTCGACAGGAAGCAGCCCTGACCAGCCTGCAATCCCGGCAAACACCCCCAGGGCAAAAAACAGCAGTATTTTAAGACTCATCAGCATGGTCTTTGCTTTTTCTGAAGAAAAAAAACTTCCCGACAACCAGGGCCAGGAACATGCTGCCCAGAATACCCCCGATGCCGAGTAGAACAGCGACCATTCCAAGCGAGGGCAACTGGCTTATAATCAAAGGATCGCGGCCTATGGACAATCCCATAAAAAACAACAGGAGAAAAATACTGATGATGATCAGTTTCTCAACAATCAGGATGATGTTGCTTTTCTTTCGCATGAAATAACCACTCACTATCCCGGTAACCATCAAAAGCAGAACCTCAATCATGTTTTTTGGTTTATTAGTTAGCTGTCGGCTGATTTTGGGTTATTAACCACTTGTTGTGTAATAACGGGAACAGGGAAATCAACGTCGTCCTGCTTCTTTCATACGTCCTGTTATGCTGCAGCGCTTTCCGGACAAACGGCTGACGCGTTTTTATTTATGGAATCCTTTAGATGTAAATGCTTGATCGCCAAACTTGTTAGTCATGTTGTTTATGGCCGGCGGAACAGGTATTGCAGCGCACTGCCGCGGTATCCCCTGAGCAGCAGTTGTTGCCCTGCTTCCGGTTCCATGCCGTAGGTCATGTCGTTGCGCCGGTAAAGGTTCTCCAGTCTTATTCCGTATTGTTGTGATATGGAGGCCATGGTGTCTCCGGGCCGCACACGGTGAATCTCAGCACCGCCTTTGCGCCTTTTAGGCTGAAGGTAGATCCGCTGGCCTTCTTCAAAAGTATGATTCTTGTCAACGTCGTTGTATCTTATGATCTGCCATGCCCTGATGTCGAGTTCCTGCTCAAGCAGTTGCGGAGTGTCTCCGGCGCGGGCAACAACGTAGCGGATGTGATTATAGGTCCCGGTTTCGCGGCGGCCGATACGCGCAGGCGCAACGGGCACCTCTCTGTTTGCCTGTCCCGGTGTGCGTTTTGTGAGCTGGTTGTTTTTGGCAGCTGCAATATGTTCCGGATCCATCGCTTTGTGGTCGAAACGGTACAGCCGGTGCTCCCTGATCAGGTTTATGAGCATTTCCGGGTATCTTGGATTCGTTGCATATCCGGCCATACTCAAACCGTGTGCCCATGCCTCATAATCCATAATATCCAGATCGAAAAGAAAAGCATACCGAGGTCTGTTTCTTAAAAACTCGCTGTGGTCAAAAAATGACTGAACCGGATGGTCATATTTGCGGAAACATTCATCGGGCTCATCATCAGTATAGGTGTAGGTTTGCCCGGGCCATCCGTGACATTTTATTCCGAAATGATTGTTGGCATTGACCGCCAGTTCGCTGTTGCCAAAACCGGACTCCAGGATGGCCTGCGCCATCTTTATACTGGCCGGAATGCCCGATTCCTTCATATCGGATATGGCAATGTGTTTATAGGTTTCAATATATTCGGGAAGGCTGATTTGCTGCTGGGCATACAGGCCGGTTGATAAAAACACCGTCAGAATGGCAAGCTTTTTGAAAATGCCTGTCAATAATTGCTGCATAAACATTATTTTTGAAAAACGAATTATAGAGAATGAGGTAGTTCCGGAAACGGACGCCGGAGGGTCGCAGATCATATAAACACTATTCTTCGATTCGGGCATACAAAGTTATTTCAGTCCCAAAAATACATCAAAACGGTCACTTTTAGCATGCATCTCATTAAAAAATATTTTCCTCACCTGAACGAAGAACAGATGCTTATGCTGGAATCCCTGTATCCGATCTATGCTGAATGGAACCGTAAGGTTAACCTGATATCGCGCAAGGATATAGATTTTTTCTTTGAACGGCACGTCTTGCATTCGCTGTCTGTTTTGAAGGTAACAGGCTTCAGCCCCGGTACAAGGATCATGGATTTTGGAACAGGTGGGGGCTTCCCCGGCATTCCGCTGGCTATTGCCTGCCCTGCATGCAGTTTCTGGCTCGTTGATTCTATTGGAAAGAAAATAGCCGTTATCAAAGATGTGGTGGCAAAACTGGGGTTGCAAAACGTACAGGCCATGCAAACCAGGGGAGAAGCCCTTACTGAGCAATTTGACTTTGTTGTAAGCCGTGCTGTAAAATCCCTTCCGGTTTTTATGCTATGGGTGCGTGATAAAATAAGTGACCATCACAGGAACGATCTGGCCAACGGGGTGCTGTATTTAAAAGGAGGAGATGTGGCGCAGGAGTTGGCGGGGCTCGGGGAAGGCTATCGTATCTTTCCCTTGTCGGATTATTTTTCCGAACCTTATTTCAACACAAAGAAAATCGTTTATTTGTATAAAAAAAACATAAATATAACATAAAAAACATTATCTTTGAAATTATTATTCATAAACATAAAACACAAACAACATGAGCAGTGAAAAGGAAAAACCTGCAGCGCAGGAAAATGCGGTTAACAAGGAAAAGCTGAAGGCTTTACAATTAACCATGGACAAGATTGAGAAGTCGTATGGCAAGGGTACCATTATGAAGCTTGGCGACTCTGCTGTAGTCCCTGTTGATGTGATTTCGACGGGGTCGTTGACGCTCGACATTGCACTGGGAACAGGCGGTTTGCCCAGGGGCAGGGTTGTGGAAATTTACGGACCGGAGTCTTCTGGTAAGACTACGCTGGCCATTCATGCCATTGCCGAAGCGCAGAAACAGGGCGGCATCGCCGCTTTCATTGATGCGGAAAACGCTTTTGACAGCAGTTATGCCGCACGTTTGGGCGTAGATATCGAGAACCTGCTGGTCAGTCAGCCTGATAATGGTGAGCAGGCTCTTGAAATTGTTGAAAACCTGATCAGGTCGGGTGCCATTGATATTATTGTGATTGACTCGGTGGCTGCCCTGACGCCCAGGAGCGAGATTGAAGGCGAGATGGGTGATTCTAAGGTTGGGCTCCAGGCCAGGCTCATGTCGCAGGCGTTACGCAAACTTACCAGCACGATCAATAAAACAAACTGCTGCTGTATCTTTATCAATCAGCTACGCGAGAAAATCGGTGTTATGTTCGGCAATCCCGAAACGACTACCGGTGGCAATGCCCTGAAGTTTTATTCTTCTGTGCGGATTGACATTCGCCGTGCCTCACAGATTAAGGACGGGGACAAAATAATGGGCAACCGCACCAGGGTGAAAGTGGTTAAAAACAAACTGGCGCCACCGTTCCGCCAGGCTGAGTTTGATATCATTTACGGCCAGGGCATTTCAAAAATGGGAGAAATTATTGATCTTGCCGTGGAAAACAACATCATAAAGAAATCCGGGTCATGGTTCAGTTATGGTGAAACAAAACTGGGACAGGGCAGGGATGCCGTAAAGCAGTTGCTTGCCGATAATATTGAGCTTGCTGAAGAGCTCGAAGTAAAGATCAAGGAAGTTCTGTCGGAAACTGCCTGATTGTTTTGACAGGGGCACATAGGTCTGGCGAAGGACACCTCCGGATATGAACCCGGATGGCGTGTTAAAGGCCCTGTTTTTTGCATGAACCTTTGTCGTTTTTCAGAACACAGGCAACGTAAGGAAAGCTGCAGCGCCTGCCAACGATATTTTTATTCCTGAATCGCATCTAACTATTTAATTACAAAATAAGCACCGATGAAAACACTAACCCTTTTTGCAATGATTTTTCTTATGACAATGCATTCTGCTTCCCTTCACGGGCAATCTGCCCCGATGACTCCTGAGACGCTCTGGCAATTCGGGCGCCTCAGCGATCTGCAGCTGTCACCTGATGGCAGCATGTTGCTGTACGGCGTTACTTTTTATGATGTTAAGGAAAATAAGGCGCTGCGCGATCTTTATGTGCTTCCGGTCACCGGGGGTGATCCCGTGAACATCACCAACTCCGATGTTTCGGAGTCGTCGGCACGCTGGCGTCCTGATGGTCAGCGCATAGGTTTTCTGAAAACTGTTGATGGCAAAAGCCAGCTTTTTGAGATGGACCCTGACGGGAGCAATGTCACACAGCTCACAAACATCGGTGGCGGTATTACAGGATTTGGTTATGCCCCCGACCAGCAACACATCTATTACACAAAAAGGGTAAAAGTTTCACCGGTGCTCAAAGACCACCATCCCGATCTTGAAAAGGCCAGGGCGTACCTTGCTGACGATCTCATGTACAGGCACTGGGACCGCTGGCACGACGGCACCTACAGTCATATATTTTTCGCTGCATATTCGGAGGGCAGTGTAGGTGAGGGTACAGATATTATGAAGGATGAGCCCTGGGATTCACCTTTGCCTCCTTTCGGAGGAAGTTCGCAAATCGCCTGGACCGCAGATGGTAAGTCACTGGCGTATACTGCTAAAAAAATGACAGGCAAAGCATGGACCCTTTCGACCAATTCCGATATTTATTTATATGACATCCAAACCGGCACCACCCGAAACCTGACTCCATTCAATGAGGGTTATGACAAGAACCCGGTATTCTCACCTGACGGCCGGTATATGGCGTGGGAAAGCATGGCCACACCCGGTTTTGAATCAGACAAAAACCGCATCATGATCATGGACCTTGAGAGCGGAAAATATCGCGATTATTCTGCAGGTTTTGACCAGAGCTCCGGTGGTTTTGCCTGGTCGGACGATAGCCGCCGGTTGTATTTCATAAGTGGCATCCATGCTACCTATCAGCTCTATTACCTTGATCTGGAAACCGCTGATATCGTGCAGATCACGGAAGGCCATCATAATTACCAGTCTATCTTGGTTTATGGAGATGCTCTCTATGCGGAACGCATGTCGATGTCGATGCCTACCGAGATCTATTATGTCAATGCATCTGACGGGCATGGCGCGCAACTCAGTTTTGTGAACCGCGAGATACTGAATAGAACCCCCATGGGTCGGGTGGAAGAACGATGGGTCAAAACAACAGACAACAAAGACATGCTGGTTTGGGTCATTTATCCTCCCGATTTCGACCCGGCGAAAAAGTATCCCGCCATTCTCTATTGTGGAGGCGGTCCGCAAAGTGCAGTAAGCCAGTTTTTCTCCTACAGATGGAACTTCCAGATAATGGCCGCCCACGATTATATCGTTGTGGCTCCAAATCGTAGGGGATTGCCCACTTTTGGCCAGGAATGGAACGATCAGATAAGTCTCGATTACGGTGGTCAGAATATGAAAGATTATCTGAGTGCCATTGATGCTGTAAAAACGGAACCTTTTGTTGATGAGACCAGGCTTGGCGCAGTGGGCGCCAGCTATGGAGGCTACAGTGTTTTCTGGCTTGCAGGTAATCATGACAAGCGTTTCAGTGCATTTATTTCGCATTGTGGCTTGTTCAATCTTGAGAGCTGGTATGCCACCACCGAAGAAATGTTTTTCGCCAATCACGATATCGGAGGTGCTTTCTGGGAAGACCCGCGTCCACATAGCTACGATTTTTCACCGCACCTGCATCTGCACAAGTGGGATACCCCGATCATGGTAATACACGGTGCTAAAGACTATCGCGTACCTTATGGCGAGGGCCTTCAGGCGTTCAATGCAGCCCGGTTAATGGATATTCCGAGCCGTTTACTGGTCTTTCCGGAAGAAAACCATTGGGTGTTGTCGGCGCAAAATGGCATCGTCTGGCAAAGAGAGTTCTTCAGATGGCTGGATCAATGGCTTAAATAGGATCAAGAGCTTCGTTTTTTCGGACAGTTTGTTCTTTATGAGAGCGGTACGGTTATGCGTTCACTGACAAAGGATTTATCCGCATTGGCTCTCAGACTTGGTTGATCATGAAAAATAAGAGAAAAAAAAGGGGGCGATGGCAGCAGGCGCTGGTGCTGGTTATGGTTATCCTGTTTGGCCTTGCACTGGTATTTTCCAGGGGGCAGCGGGCGGCCAGGAGGGTCTCATTGCCTGCTTCCGCACCACAACAGGAACAACCCAAACCTGATCAGCGACCTGTGGTTCATGATGGAGCAACAGACACAGGATACATTCATTCTCAGCAAGAAATAACGGAAGACCGAATGCTTATGAATATTACCCGAGAACAACTGCTGGGGTTAATCAATCCCGCGACAGATCAAGACTTTGTATTGATCGACGAAGCTTATGCAAGCCGCTCGGGCATGTATTTGCGTCGCGAAGCCTATGACGCTTTTCTTGACATGTACCAGGCTGCCCGGAATGATGGCATCACCCTCACCATTTTGTCTGCAACAAGGAATTTCAACCACCAGAAACGTATATGGGAGAACAAGTGGTACGGCCGGCAAAGTCTGGAAGGAAACATATCAGCCACAGATATTGATGATCCCAAAACACGTGCCCTGGAAATTCTTCGGTTCAGCGCCATGCCCGGCACTTCCCGCCATCACTGGGGTACGGATATCGATGTAAACAGCTTGCATAACAGCTATTTTGAAACCGGTGAAGGAAAGCGGGTATATGATTGGCTGGTCCGGAATGCATCACGATTCGGTTTCTGTCAGCCCTATACGCAGCACGGAAATCAAAGGCAGGGCGGCTATGAAGAAGAAAAATGGCACTGGTCCTATATACCCTTGGCTTCCCCGATGTTGAAAGCATACAAAAAGCACATAACCTATGATGACCTTAAGGGTTTTGCCGGATGGGAGACCGCTGAAAAGCTGCAGGTGATCAAAAATTTTGTGCTTGACATAAACAGCGACTGTGTGCCGCTGAAATAACCGCCTCTGCCCCGGGAAGGCCTGCCTACTCCGTTCTTTTTGCTCCGGCTTTTACAGGTCCGATCTGTAATTGATGTTTTGAAATATTCCGGGCCGGTAAAAAGGTTCGTGCTCAACCGGCAAATACAAAGCCTTCAGCGAACTGATCGCCGTGATGATCTTATACTCTTTTTTCCTTATGGATTGCTCGATAGCAGTTATGGCCTTTTTTGAATACAAGGCGCACATGGTCTCTGTAAACCCTTGGTGAACGGGCATAACGACATCGTATGCCGCGGCATGTTGCAGCATGGTACTGAACAGGCTGGAAGGAATATTCGGCATGTCACAGCCGATAACCGCCACCAGGGGAGTTCGGGCATGCATCAAAGCACTGTGAATACCGGCAAGCGGACCAGCACCCCTGAAGTGATCCGTGATGCAGCGGACACCAAACCCCGAATATTCGTCCGGGTGGTTGGTGCTGATCAGTGTTTCATGACACACAGGTCTTAAAATGTCCAGGGCATGTTCAACAAGTGGCTTGCCATCGTATTGATACAAGCCTTTGTCCTGCCCGAAACGGGAACTTTTGCCTCCTGCCAGAACCACACCGGTCAGGCGCTCCTTTCCTTTGGTCATATTAATGTAAACATCTTTTATCTGCGATCATCAGGGTTACCATGCATCCGGGTTGCTTTTATACGTGCTGCCCGGGCTTTTTGCGCTTTTGGTTTCAAAGTTGGCCCGTCTTGTACGCGAAAGGATCAGTGCATCAAACAGCCGGGAACTGGAACCGTATGTTTTGTTTGCCCCGGGGCATATCAACCTGACTATTTCATATGTTTATATTTTTGTAACTACCTGATTATTTGTATTTTGTGTTTATGTCTAAGATACTGATTGGATGTCAGAACTCAGAATTCAGATGTCAGATTTCCGACTTCTGACTTCCGACTTCCTATAATCATACTCCTGTGTATTGAAAAATCTGTTCCCGAATGGACGAGATTTTCAACATGGGCGTTTCATTTACTCAGTGAATCTTTGTGTTACAAAAAAAGTTGCACACCTGTACTGACTGGGCGGGAAATCCGCACAATGCTTAAGGCGCTGATATTAAGATTATTATACACCAATGCGGTAATACGATGCATAAAACACATACCTTCCGGCTATTTCGGCAAGCAACAGGCACGCAGCCGCACTATAGACAAGAAATTCCCTGGCCGTATTTCCTCCTCCGGAAACGGGATCAGATGTTGCGAACCAATAGGTCAGCAGACTAAACCCTATGATCAGAAGCACATACTGGGCGCTTTCCCACCATTTGCTGATGGCGGGTGCGGCAAATCCCCCGCTGATGCTCGCTATGTCGGGCTGAAGCATAAGTTTGTTCAGCAAAAAAATGAAGACTGACGCAGCGATCAAGTAGAACAATACGGTCTGTATCAGGCCTGATTCCGGCAGCGGGGCTGTGCGGGAGCCTGCTTTCACAACGAAAATAAGTACGAGCGCACCACCCAGCATCAATGCGGTGTTGTAAAATGAAACAGCGGTTGAAGGACTGTTCCACAGGGGCACCGTAGGGATCATATACACCCTGATCATGGACCAGATCATAATAACACCTACAAGCAGTGATGTCAGGAAGAAATATCCGAAAAGGTTGCTGTGTGGTACTCCAATCGTTAGTGAGCTCAGGGCTATGAGTAACGTAAAAAAATACATCATGGCGAGTGCTATTTCACGGCTGAGCCAGGATTGTCCTGTATTGCTGAGGGCATAAACGGAATGCTGGGGGCTGGCCAGGTGAAAGAAGGAGATGATAAGGGCTATGCCCATGAGGCTTAATGCCGCGATCACCACCAGTCTTTTTATTTCGCTGATGGCAGGTGTGTCGGTGCTCTTTACCACGAACGACACAATGAAGGCTGCGAGAATAATCCCCAGGCTGATCTGTGAAAGTATGGTAAAAAAAACCAGTGGCCATTCGTTGCTGTTCATCGTACTTCTTCTTTGTTAATGATATGATACTTCGTTTTAACTGCTTCGCCGGCATGTTTGTGTGAGGTGATCACTAAGGCGGGCCTGGTATGGTATTCTTCGGGCAAGGGAAAGTCTTCGTTGTTTTTTCCGTATTTCTTTGCCAGGTCTTCCATGGCACCAAAGTCAAGCACGCGCATTGGACAGGCCGACACGCAGGACGGGGGTTTTCCTTCTTCGAGGTAGTCGGCACAGAAGTTACATTTGGTCATTACCTTCTGTACTGGGTCAAACTGCAGGGCACCGTAGGGGCATGTCCATTCGCAGTACCTGCAGCCCATGCACCTGTCGTAGTTGATCAGGACCACACCCTGCTGGTTTTTGATGATGGCCTTATTCGGGCAGCGATGCAGGCAGATGGGTTCTTCGCAATGGTTGCATGCCATAGAAATATGGTAGGCTTTCATGTTTTGTTCCCATGCATGGCCGTTTTTCCGCCATTCACCGCCGCAGATTTCATAGACCCTGCGCCATCTGACCCCAGGCGGAGAATTGTGTTTGTCCTTGCATGCCATTTGACAGGTTTTGCAACCTGAGCAGGCCGATGCGTCGAAATAGAATGCCAGTTGACTCATTACTTCCTGGTTTTTATTTTAGAAACCTGGACCATCATGGTATGCTGTGCATTACCAAAGGCCAGGGGTGTCCAGCGGTGGCTTGTCAGAACATTGATGTTCCCTCTTTCATCTATGCCCTCGTCGTTGGGCTGCCACCATGCGCCCTGCGGAATGTTGACCACACCCGGCATAATCTTGCCGGTGATGCGGCAGGGAATCGAGATTTTACCCCTGTCGTTGTAAATCAGCACGACCTCCCCATTTTTGATGCCTCTTGCCCTGGCGTCAATAGGGTTGATGAACAGGCGTTGCGGAAAAGCCTCTTCAAGCCAGTCGATGCCATCGTGCGTTGAATGCACCCTGGGCATGTAATGGTGACCGATGGCCTGCAACGGGTATTGCTCAGCTTCTTTGCCAAACGGACTTTCCCACTCCTGGATGTATTTGGGCACTGCCGGTATGGTATCCGGCTTGCCCATCTCAAAAAGGGTTTTGCTGAACAGTTCAATCTTGCCCGAAGGCGTGCTGAGCGGATGTTGTTCAGGATTCTTCCGGAAGTCGCTGAACGCTATTTTCGGTTCGTGTATGGGACGTGTGTAAACACCGCGGTTCATTTCATGCAGCTTCTCAAGGTCTGGAATATCAGGGAAGCGCGTGTTCCGGTAGTATTTTACGGCCCACTCAATCCAGTCGCGTTCGTTCCGGCCCAGGGTATATTCGCTTTTCAATCCAAGACGGTCGGCCAGCTCAGCGGCTATCTGGTAGTCGCTTTTTGTTTCGAAAGGCGGTTCGGCCACTTTTGGCATCAGGATTACTTCATCGCCGTATTTCCATCCGTCTTCCAGGCCCCACATCTCAAATTGCGTGCAAACCGGCAATACGAGGTCGGCAAACTTTGCCGATGGCGTCATGAACTGATCCTGGACGGCAATAAATTCCACCAGGCTTTCGTCCTGCAATATCCTGGCACTTCGGTTGGTGTCGGCATGCTGGTTGATCAGAATATTTGAGGCCACGCACCAGATAAGCTTTATGTTGTTATCGAGCTTTTCGGTCCCTATTAGGCCGTCCGATGCGTCCATCTCTTTGCCCCGCATTATGGCTTCTGTCCAGAGAAACACCGGTATGGCAGCTTCGACGGGATTTCTTCCCGTAGGAAATACATTCCAGAATGGGCCACCGTCGTCGGCCTGAAGGGCAATGCCGCTGGCCCACCCGCCGGGTATGCCCACATTTCCGGTGATGGCTGCCAGCACACATCCGCCGATTACGGGCTGTTCGCCGTAGGCCCTGCGCTGCATCCCGTAACCCTGGTAGAGCATGGCCGGTTTTATGCTTCCATATTCCCTGGCAATCCTGATGATGGTTTCTTTTGGGATGGCCGTGATCGCCTCTGCCCACTCGGGTGTTTTGGGCTGGCCGTCGTGTGTGCCAAAGATGTAATCGTAATAGCTTTCTTCCTGCTCCATGCCTTTGGGCATCTGGCTGCTGTCGAACCCTATGCAGCACCGGCGGATAAAGTCCTTGTCGTGCAGGTCTTCAGCAATGATGACATAGGCCATGGCGCTCATCAAGGCAACGTCGGTGCCCGGACGTATAGGTATCCATTCATCAGCCAGGGCCGTGGCGCTCATGCTCATTCTGGGATCGATACAAATCACCTTTGCCCCATTTTCTCTCGCTTTTTTGATGAAGTATTCGCTGTTTGTCCCATCGCGTATTTCAGCCGGGTTCCATCCCCACATGATGATGTAACGGGAGTTGACCCAGTCCTGCCGCTGATTTCCTGTGATGCCTGTGCCATACACATAGGGTGTTGCCCTGCTGATGCATGCCCAGCTATAACTGTTGTAATAGCCCAGCGATCCGCCGAAAAGATTCATCAGCCGGGCTGCGGTCTGCCTGCCGTTACATTGATTGTAGCTGCCCGTTCCGTAGGGCACGAGTATGGCTGAGTTTCCATATTGCTGCTTTACTCGCTTAAGCTCGGAGGCCATCATGTCGAGGGCCTCACTCCAGGAGATGCGCTCAAAACGCCCTTCTCCGCGTTTACCCACCCGGCGCAACGGATGCTTCAGCCTGTCAGGATGATACTGCCTGCGGCGATAAGCCCGACCGCGGATACAAGCCCTGAGTTGCGGATCACTGATGTCGTCGCCCGGCCTGTCATCAGTTTCAATACGAACAATAACACCATCCTTTAAAAATAGCTTAAGCACACACCGCCCGCCGCAATTGTGCGCAGGACAACCCGCCCGCACAATGCTGGTGCCGTCTTTCTCCAAACGGGAAGGAAAACGGATGTCGTGAGGTGCGGTTCCGCATCCGAAAAAAGAACCCATAGCTGCCAGTCCACCGGTAAATACCGCCCCTTTTTTCAGAAAGCAGCGCCGGTGCATCCCCTGGTGATCAGGATTATTTTCCCGGAGGATGTGATGTTCTTTCATAAGTTTATTTGTGCGTATGTGCTTAATTGTCTATGTTTTGTGTTTAATCCTAAGTTGTGATCGGATGTCATAAGTCAGAAGTCGGATGTGCAGATGTGCTAGTCTTCCGGCCTTTTGCTTCTGATTTCTGCCTTCTCTTTCTCCCTTCCGCCTTCGAACTCTTTCGAACCTGATCCTTCACACATAAAAAACCAACAAATAAACGATTAAACAATAGTTTTCTTCCTTTCGGCTGCGTCAATCACCTGTTTTCAGTTACTTTCAGGCCTGCGGTAACGTATGGGTGGCGGGGGTTCGGGCATAAGCTCTATGGTTTCGGTTTCCAGCAGTTTCATCGCTTCTTCCACTGCTCTCTCAAGCTGCGGATCCTTGCCCTGTATCACCAGTGCTGGCAGCTGTTCCACTTCAATGTCGGGAGCTACGCCTTCCGCTTCCACCGCCCATTCACCGGCTGTGTTGAAAAAGCCACCGCGGGGCGCCATCATGCGGCCGCCATCGATAAAGGAAGGCGTGTCCCAGATGCCAACCAGTCCACCCCAGGTAGTCGTCCCGATGATCGGACCTATTTCCATTTTCCTGAACATATACGGCAGCAGGTCGCCGCCGGAACCTGCCCTCTCATTGATGATCATCACTGTGGGTCCCCAGAGTCCTGCCATCGGCGTGGTGAATGGCTTCCGGTCGGATGCTTTGGAGTTAAAATAACCCATCAGGCTGCGCGACATGATATCCACCATGTAATCGGCCGCCGAACCCCCGCCATTGTTCCGCTCATCAATAACGGCGCCCTTCCTGTCCTGCTGGGCAAAATAATACCTGTTAAAAAACTGGTAACCGAGCCCGGAGGTGTTTGGTACATAAACATAGGCCAGCTGACCCCCGGAGAGCTCATCAACAAGACGGCGGTTTCCTTCAACCCAGTCCATAAAACGCAACTGGTATTCATTGGCAACGGGAACTACGGTAACAACGCGTGATCCCTCTGTTGCGGGCCTGCTGTTTACACGCAGTTTGGTAAGTTGATTGGCGGTGCCTTCAAAGTACTGATACAGATTTTGGGTAGCATCAACAGTGACGCCATTTACTTCCAGCAGATAATCTCCTTCGTACACCATGAGCCCCGGCATGGATAAGGGTGCCTGAATCTGCGGGTTCCAGTCCTCACCGGTATATATTTTTTTTATCCTGTAGTGCCCGCGATCAATTTCATAATCCGCCCCGAGAAGACCTATCGGCACCCTGTCAACGTCGGGCATGTCGCCTCCAAAAATATAGGAATGACCGACGGCTACTTCACCACCCATGATGCCGATCACATAATTCAGGTCGCTGCGGTGCTGCACATGGTCGAGCCAGGGCTCGTACCAGTGATAGATGTCGTTCCACGGTGCACCGTGAACATTGTCTACATAGAGAAAGTCACGCTGCAAACGCCATCCTTCCCTGAACATTTGCCTCCATTCTGCCATGGGGTCAACCCTGAAACGCATCTGCCCGATGGCCTCAATGCGGCCATCGCCGGGACTGCGGGTTGCGCCTGTTGTCTGAACAATGCCCCAGGTGCTGCCGCTCCGGTATAGCAGCGACGATCTGTCGTGTGAAGTAACGGCATCATGAACAGGTGACAGGAACACTTCCGGCTTGCGGTCACTGAAATTGTATCTGTGCAAACTGAGACCTTGCTGGTTTGGCACTTGTTCCAGGTAGAAAACATAACCTTCAGGGCCGGGCACCAGTCCGGTATAATTTCTGGCCGGGATGTCAACGGCAACCAGGCGCGACATCAGTCCGTCAGCGTCGATGATCGTCCTTGTTTCTCCTTTATCCGCAGTGTCTTTGTCTTTTTCATCCGGGCTTTCTTCATCGCTTTGAGGCAGGAAGGGCGACACACCATCCTTTTGCAATACCATTACATACAAATTCCTGGTGACGGGCCTGTCGTATGCGCTCATGTCGAGCCAACCTGTATTTAAACCATAGTTTGTGCTGGCCAGGAAATAAAGGTATTCGCCTGAAGCACACCACGCCGGCGAGATGGCATCAGCCATGCCATCGGTGGCCTGAATGCGTTCGCCTGTTTCGACATTGTAGAGCACGATGGCCTTGAACATGCTTTCAAGGGTATGTGCGTATGCGATCCAGCGGCTATCGGGCGACCATACGGGGTTCATGGTCCGCTCGCGGGTCACGTAACGATCGGTTTCAACAAGGGATGTGACCCCGCTTGCAACATCTGTAAAGTACAGGTTAAGGTGTGTGTCGGTAAAGGCAATATAGTTCCCGTCGGGTGACCATGACGGCCTGAAAAAGAAGGAAGGGTTGGGTAAGGTGATGGTTTTTATGATATCCATACCTTTCTGGTCGGCGATCACCAACTGGTATTCGCCGCTCTCATCCGAAAACCAGGCAATTTTTGATCCGTCGGGCGACCATACCGGGAAGCGGTCGGCTGCCCCGGGACTTCGTGAAATGTTCCGCGGGCTGCCATGCTCCTTGGGTACGGTGAAAATATCACCGCGGTATTCAAACAAGGCACGTTGTCCTGTAGGTGACAGCGAGGCATTTTGCAGCGCATTGGGGCTTGCGTTTTCCCAGCGGGGACGCGCCCAGTGAAAGTCACCGCGCACATGGATGACAAGCTGTTCCTGACGACCGCTGACCGGATCCAGGATGTGTAAGGCACCACCTTTTTCATAAACGAGAACACCGTCTCCCGAGTTGATATTTTTAACGTCAAACTGAACATGAAAGGTTTCTTGCGACAGCGTTTCGGTTTCTATATCGAACGACCATATGTTGGCTGCATAGTCGCGTTCTGAAATAAAATATACCTTGTTATCCAGCCACACCGGCTTCATATGCCTTTCTCCGTCGTAGCGAGGCGTTTTGATCAGGCTGAAGTCCTCAAGGTCAACAATCCAGATGGGTTTGGCCTGTCCTCCACGGTAATTTCGCCACTCCGGATCGGTAAAACTGACCTCCTGGTAAGCTATATAGCGCCCATCGGGGGAGAGTTGACCGTTTACCGCGCGCGGTATGGGAAGGCTTTCGGGCATGCCACCATCTTTGTGAACGGTAAAAAACTGCATTTCACGTGTAGGAACACCTGCCCGGCCCGATGTAAACAGTATATGTTCACCATCGGGAGTCCAGCCCATAACAATGTCGGCCCCGGGATGCCAGGTAAGCCTGCGGGGCTGGCCTCCACGTGATGAAACAACATAAACGTCGGTGTTGCCATCATACTGTGCCGTAAAAGCAATAAGGCTGCCATCAGGAGAAAAGTGCGGGTTGCTTTCCAGCCCCTCGTTGCTGGTCAGCCTCCAGGCATCACCGCCGCTGCGTTCTACCATCCAAAGATCATTGGCATACACGAAGACAATATGGCTGTCGCTTATGGCCGGTTCCCGGAGCAACAGGGTGCCCTTCGAAGCCACCAGCGGACCGGTGAAAAAAAACAATAATGCAATCAAATGGAATAGTCTCTTTTTCATGGTTTTGTGTTCTTTATTAGTTATTATTTACTGTAAGTTTCACCAGCTTGCCCTGTGGCCTGCATTCAATTGCCGAACTCCAGAATACTCATCGTCAAAAGTTTGATCACATCCCGCATGATCTCTATATTTATTTGATCCATAGTGTCTTCCGGAACGTGATACAGCGCGCGTGTTTCGGCACCTCTTGTGCCAAACGTGATGGCCGGGATTTTCTCCATGTAGAATACCATGCCATCCGTTCGCGGTCGGATGGGAGGCTGCCAGGGACTGCTGCGTGTCAGAAAAGGCCTGTGCACCCAACGGTCGTTGTTATCTTCCAGGACATCCAGCAATTCGCTCCAGATGTCGGCAGTGACTGCAAAAAAGGCGTTACCGCGACCAACCATGTCAAGATTAATCATGAATTTGATCTGGTCTCTGTCATACGGAAAGTGTTCCACAAAGTGCCGTGCACCTCTCAGACCCACTTCTTCCGCACCAAAAAGAATAATGACAAGGCTGCGCTTCAGCTCTGCTCCGGCAGTGGTCAGTGCCCTGGCCACTCCGAGGGCGAGAGCGCACCCGGAGGCATTGTCCAAAGCTCCCGGAAACAGCACCGGCATCATGCCCAGGTGGTCAAGGTGCGCGCCAATAATCATATACTCGTGTTGCAGCACGGGGTCACTGCCTCTTATCATTGCCACAACATTAGCAGTTTTTCCATCAGGGAAATGCTCTGTTGTAAGTGCCATGGTGGCTTGTTTTCCGGTACTGAACGACATGGGCGTCAACGTGCTTTTAATGTGCTCCCTCACTTCGTCCAGCTTTTTGCCGGTGCCGGCAAGCAAAACATCAACCACCCTGTCGGTTACGGCCAGAAATAGGAAATTTTCGTCAATGGTGGGTCTCGGACTGGCAACGTGATAGGCAAAAAGGAGGCCGGCAGCACCCTGCTCCAGTGCAAAGTGCACCTTATTTGAATGATCAACATAGGGCGCCCACATCAGCAGGGTGTCCTGGTTGTTGCCGGTGTAGGGAATCCCCAGCTCCACGATTACGATTTTCCCATTGACATCAATACCGGCATAGTCGTCATAACCAAGTTCAGGAACGCTGAGTCCATGACCCGCATAAACAACTTCTGCGGTTAGTTCACCACTGCCTGAAATACCCCAGGGCCAGTAATCGTCACCGTAGGTAAATGATTTCGTAATGATTGACTCGGCGTCATCATCCTCAACCATGGATTTGACCGGAACATGAACCTGGAGCATTCCCTTGTCCTTTACCAGCGTATAGGGTTGCGGAAACTCCTGAAAGAAGCCTTTTTCCTCAAAGAAAGGCTCAAGCCCCCATTCTTCAAACAGACCTGCAGCCCAACCGGCCGCACGGTCGTAACCAATATCGCCTGCAAGTCTGCCACGCTTCTCAGGTGAAATCATGACGTGCATCCAATCGGAAATATCTTGTTCGGAAACAGCATGCAAGGCTTTGATCAGCACTTCGTGATCGTTGCTGCCGTAATTTTCAGCTTGTTGGCTGTAGAC
>JAVIYP010000026.1:0-38814 GCA_031323845.1 Bacteroidales bacterium
AACAGCCTGGGGAGAAAATCAGCTCATCGAAAGGAGACGTTGTCGAGCCTTGCCACGGCCCTGATTCTTCACAAACGGATCAACACCACGGTTACTAAAGCCAAGGCCCTGCGCACTTATGTCGAACCCCTGATCACCAAATCGAAGGAAGATTCAACGCATTCGCGTCGTACGGTCTTTTCCTATCTGAAAAATAAATATGCCGTCAGTGAACTGTTTCGTGAGATTTCACTCAAGGTTGCTGACCGTCCCGGTGGATATACACGTATTCTGAAAACTGGCTTCCGTAAGGGAGATGGTGCAGAGATGTGCTTTATTGAGCTCGTCGATTACAACACCACCATGCTAAAGACCGAAGAGGATACCCAGCAGAAACGCACCAGGAGAGGCCGCAGCCGAAGAAAACCTGCAAGTGAAGAGGTTGCTGAACAACCACAGCAAAAACCGGTTGCAGTAAGTGAACCCGACGACGAAGCCGTTGTTGCAGAGCCCGTTGAAAAACCGGAAGAGAATGCTGCGGAGGCCACCGATACTCCGGAAGAGGTCGCTGCGGAAACCCCCAAACCTGATCAGCAGCCGGAAGAAACCGGCGCAGAAGAAACCCCGGCAGCATCCGTAGCAGAAGAAGCAGCAGAAGAGAAAAAAGAAGCTGTGGCCGAAAAACAGGAAGAAGAAGTTGCGGAAGCAAAGGAGGAGAAAAAAGATGAGGAAGATGTTGCGGAAGCGGATGACAAAAAAGACGATGAAAAGTCTTCCGAAAAATAATTTCAGAACATAACCAAAGGAAGAAGGATAAAGGGGTTACGGTACTTTATCCTTTTTTATTAGGCTGATTTTGTGTATTTTTACGATAATTATAAACCATAAAAAAAACTGATATGAGCGCTATTATTAATATTCATGCCAGGCAGATCCTGGATTCACGAGGTAATCCTACTGTAGAAGTTGAGGTAATCACTGAGAATGGTATATTGGGCCGTGCAGCGGTTCCTTCCGGTGCATCAACCGGTGTTCACGAAGCTGTTGAGCTTCGCGACGGCGACCAAAAGCTGTACCTTGGTAAAGGCGTTCAGCAGGCAATCAACAATGTAAACACCACGCTGAATAATGAGCTTAAAGGCTACCATGTAACGGATCAGTCGCTGATTGACAAGCTTATGCTGGAAATCGACGGCACGCCGAACAAGGCAAACCTTGGTGCCAATGCCATCCTTGGAGTTTCCCTGGCGGTTGCCAATGCTGCGGCCCAGGAATGCGGGCAGCCTCTGTTTCGTTATGTCGGAGGTGTGAACGCCAACACCTTGCCGATGCCTATGATGAATATTCTCAACGGCGGATCGCATGCCGACAATTCAGTCGACTTCCAGGAGTTCATGATCATGCCCGTTGGCGCAACATCGTTCACCGAAGCTATCAGGATGGGTGCGGAAATATTTCACCACCTGAAAGCGGTGCTCAAGAAAAAAGGCTATTCAACCAACGTAGGTGACGAAGGCGGATTTGCTCCTAACCTGAAATCCAACGAGGAAGCCGTGCAGCTCATCCTGCAGGCTACTGAAAATGCCGGTTATCGTCCGGGAGAAGACATCTTCCTGACCCTTGACCCGGCAGCCAGTGAGTATTTCCTCAAAGAAGAACAGGTGTACCACCTGCATAAATCCACCGGAGATAAGCTGACACCGGCACAAATGGTTGATTACTGGGCCGATTGGGTAAACAAGTATCCCATTGTTTCCATTGAAGACGGTATGGATGAGGACGATTGGGAAGGCTGGGCGCTGATGACCAAAAAGCTCGGGGGAAAAATCCAGCTGGTTGGCGACGACCTGTTCGTTACCAACGTCAATCGCCTGCAAAAAGGTATTGACTCCGGCGTAGCGAATTCCATCCTGGTTAAAGTGAACCAGATCGGAACTCTCACGGAAACCATCAATGCTGTTACGCTGGCTTACAAAAACAAATACACGGCTGTCATGAGCCACCGCTCAGGCGAAACCGAAGATACTGTCATTGCAGACCTCGCCGTGGCCCTGGGAACCGGGCAGATAAAAACCGGATCAGCCTGCCGCTCCGAAAGGATAGCCAAATACAATCAGCTGCTCCGGATTGAAGAAATGCTGGGAGAAACGGCCATCTATCCCGGTAAAAACTTCCTCTTCGTAAGGTAATAAACAACTGAAACCAACATAAAGGCCACCCGGGTCTTTCGGGTGGCCTTATTTATTACCGACAGCACCTTCATAACATGATACGCCTGATAAAACTGGCTTTAGCATTTGTTTTTGCAGCAGCAACGTCTCTTTCGGCAGCACCAAAAGATACAGTGACTGTTATGGTGTACAACTTGCTGTTTTACGGCCACTATACCTCTTTCTGTACGGAACAAAACAACAATGTTGATGCTAAGGATGAATACCTGCGTACCATTATTTCACATACCCAACCCGACATCTTTGCCGTGAATGAAATGGGTCCCGGTCAGGCCAATGCAGACCGCTTGCTTAACCATGTGATGAATGCGGACGGCAGAACCGGGTATGAACGTGCCTCCTATACCAATACGGCAAATTCAAACCTGGTGAATATGCTGTTTTTTAACGGCGAAAAATTTGCTCTTTATGGTGAAAGTGTGGTGGCCAACATTGTCAGGGACATCAACCTGTACACCCTGTTTTACAGGGATGAAGACCTGGAAAACGGCAGTGATACTGTTTTCCTGCATATCCTGGTAACCCATATGAAAGCGGGGAGCAGTGCTGCAGATCAGCAACGTCGGATGCAGGAGGCTGTTGCCGTAATGGGATACATTGAGCAAATGAACATCCGGGGCAATGTGCTTTTTATGGGCGATTTCAATATGAACTCCTCTTTCGAGCAAGCCTATCAATTGATTACCTATCATCCAAATGAGGACATACGCTTTTTTGATCCGACAGATAAGCCGGGAGTTTGGTGGAACAACCCCGACATGGCCCCGTATCATACGCAAAGCACCCGCACAGGCAGTCACCCTTGCTTCGTAACAGGAGGCATGGATGACCGTTATGACCTGATACTTGCCACTGCCAGCATCATGCAGGGCTTATTGGGTCTCCATCTCGTAGAAGGGACATACCGTGCTGTCGGCCAGGATGGTCAAAGGTTCAACCAGTCGTTGATAACTCCGGAAAACCTGAGCGAGCCACACGAAGTCATTATGGCACTGTATCATATGTCGGATCATCTGCCGGTGAAAATGAAGATGACAGTTTCGGAGCCTTTGAATACCTCGTTCAGCGCTCCTGATGTGTCAGCAGATCTTAGGGTGGTACTCAACCGGCAAACACAAACCCTTCAGCTCCATCTTTCTGAATCCTATACCGGTTTATCTGCCGAGATCATAAGCGTGCATGGTAACACCCTTTTAAGCAAAAACAAAACCGGTTGGTTTGGACCAGGCACCCTGAATATGAACATTTCGGGTGTTCCACCGGGTGTTTATGTGCTCAGGCTGACGGCGAAACACAGTGATGCAGTGGTTAAAAAGCTTATGATTTATTAAGTCCCCGGTGTGATGGCGATGAGGTGTTTTTTGTTAAAAAAACAGGATAATGACTGATGGTTTAAAGCATTCTTTTCTTTAAATTTGCCGTACCAAAAAACCGGACCATGAGTTTTGGCTTTTTCGATTTTCTCACCCTTTTCGGATCTCTGAGTTTGTTCCTGTTCGGAATGAAAACGATGAGTGAGGGCATCCAGAAATTTGCAGGCGATAAAATGCGTTCAGTGCTGGCAGCCATGACTGCCAATCGCTTTATTGCTGTGTTAACCGGTTTTATGCTCACCACCCTGGTGCAGTCATCCTCTGCCTCTACGGTAATGGTGGTAAGCTTTGTAAATGCCGGCCTGATGTCGCTCATCCAGTCAATTGGGGTCATCATGGGCGCCAACATTGGCACCACTACCACCGCATGGCTGATCTCATTGCTCGGTTTTAAACTCAATATTGCAGCGCTTTCCATACCGCTGATCGGAATCAGCTTTCCTTTGTTGCTGAACAAACGTGAACGGCTTAACTCCATGGGGCAAATCTTTCTGGGATTTGCCTTGCTGTTTCTGGGCCTTGACTACCTTCGTCACTCAGTTCCTGACCTGGCAACCAATCCCGATATGTTTAAATTCCTTGACGGGATGACAGGTTATGGTTTCTACAGCACCTTACTGTTTCTGGGGTTGGGTACGCTGCTAACCATTGTGTTGCAGTCTTCCAGCGCTACCATGGCACTCACCCTGGTAATGTGTAATTACGGATGGATCGGTTTTGAACATGGAGCGGCCATCGTACTCGGCGAAAACATCGGAACAACCATAACAGCAAACCTTGCAGCCCTGGTCGGTAATATCTATGCAAAAAGGACGGCTTTTGCCCATACCATCTTCAATATCATCGGAATCATCTGGATGCTCCTGTTGTTTAAGTTTTTCCTTGGTCGGATTGATCACTTTATGGTCCATTTCGGCCTGGGCTCACCGATGGAAACCCCCACTACCATCCCGATAGGACTGTCCATATTCCATACCGTATTTAACGTTACCAACACCTTGCTGCTTGTTGGGTTCTCCAAACAGCTCGTGAGGGTCGTTGAGTTCATTATGCCCTCCAGAGGCAAAAAGTTTGAGCGCCCACACCTGGAATACTTTAACAGTGGCTTCCTGCATATGGCTGAACTTTCTGTTTTTCAGGCAAAGAGAGAAGTGAGGAAGTACAGTGAGCTCGCCCACCGCATGTTCAATTTTATTCCTGCCCTCATCATCGAAACGGATAAAAAAGAATACCAGAACATCCTTGAACGAGTGAGCAAGTATGAAGAGATCACCGACAGGGTGGAAGTGGAGATTACAAACTTCCTGATAAAAATCTCCCGGAGACAGTTAAGTGATCAGGCCGCTGAAGAACTGAGGCGGATGCGTTTGATCAGCAGTGAGATTGAGAAAATTGGGGATGTCTGCTTCAAGATGGCCAGCCTTATGTCGGAGAAGAAAAAGGAGAAGATCTATTTTACCCCGTCACAACGCAGTGATTTGTTTGAGATGTTTAAACTGGTAAATAACGGGTTTGACATGATGTTAAGCAATCTGCAGGCATCAACGGCAGAGGCCCGCGAAAAACTTCCCCTGGCCAATGAGCTCGAGAAAAACATCAATGCCCTGCGCGATCAGATTGCTGATGCTGTGATCATGGACATTGAGAAGCATCCTACCCATGCGAAGGGCGGCTTTTATTTTAACAAGCTAATCTCCTCCTGTGAGAAGATTGGCGACAGCATCCTAAACATCAATGAAGCCATTGCCGGAGTGAATATAGAGTAGCGTTTAGTTGCTCACCAGCCAGGAAGGCAATACTTCTTTTTTCCAGTTTTCTTTTTCCTTTCTGAGTTTATCCATGTCGAGCCCTATATATTCCTGGGCTGCTTCCTTGGTGGATATGTCGGGCATGGTGATGGGATAATCGAGTCCGTATTTGCGAAAGATGGAGGTAAGCTCAAGGCTTGCTTCCTGGGCTTTCTGGATGGAAGTTCCGAGCACTCTCAGTGCCTCGGCAGGGGAGTGGATGCCCATGCCATTGGCTGCGGCCACCCAGTCCCAGCGCCATTGAGAATGCCTTATAAGCTGGAGCACAGGCGCCATTTCGGACTCTGTTGCACCGGCATCCCAGGCATATTTTGCCTCGATATGCACCCTGGCCAGGTTTTTTTCAGCAATGCGGCGCAATTCCGACACCCGGCTTTGCTGATCGTAAACATTGGCTATCAGGGTTTCTTCGCTTTGACGGTGACAAACCATACACGACTTATCCACTTTGGCCAGTGGGCTGACCAGATGGTGGTCTGTGAATTTTATGCCTCCTTCACGCATGTAAGGCATGTGACAATCAGCGCAGGAGACGCCCCGCTGGGCATGGATTCCTGTTTTGTAGAGCTCATAATCGGGGTGCTGCGCTTTAAGCATAGGGGCACGACTCAGCGCATGAACCCAGTCAACATGCTCTATGTTATCAAAGTAGGTTTCCATATCTTCGGCAGCAAACCCTTCATCCCATGGAAAGACCAGGTAGTTGTTCTGACCGAAATAATACTCTACATGGCACTGTGCACAAACCAGTGAGCGCATTTCCTGGCGGGTGGCCTTGTTTAAATCAATGCCCTGGCGGGCAAATGCCTCAGAGAGCGCCGGACGTGTGATCCTCAGGTTCATGGTTTGCGGATCATGACAGTCCTGGCACCCTATGGGGTTGTGTATGTTTGGTCCCATCTCTGCCCATGTCTGAGCATAAAAATTGCTGACACCCACTTCGTTCATCATCCTGGGCACATCCGTGCTTTTACAGGTCCAGCATGTGGCTGGCTGTGGCACTGCCGTGCGAAGCGTATTATGGACATCAGTTACCGAATAATAATGACCGCGTCCCTGGTTGTAATCCCGCGAAAATGCATATCCCGCCCACATAACCACCAGCTCGGGATATTTTTCGAGGTAATCAATCATGACAGACCCGTAATACTTGCTGGCAAAGCTGGTGTCCAGGGTTTTGATGTAGCTTTGGTATTGCCTGGGAAAGTTCACGCCCCAGACTTCGTTGCGGGGCTCAAAATCCGGGATCGGGCTAAGCATCTGGAAGTAAAGCTGTGCCTCGCTGCGCCGCTCCACAATGCTTGCAGCAAACAAGCCGATAATAAATACCACTACGACGGTAGCGAAAAACAATACCCAGTTGACCCAGGGCTTCCTGCCTGAAACATTTTGTGTAGTTGTCATAACAAAAAGATTTTATTAGTGAACGTCATAAGTAAGCACTCTTTTATCCCGGTCTCCTTGCATATCCCGGATCCATGAAGGCAACACCGAAGGCAGGCGCTCGACCAGCGCATGGGGGGAGGCCGACAAGCTTTTGACCGTTCCATGAGGCGTCTCGCGATGACAGTCCCAGCATAACTTGCCTTCATCACGGGCTGCAGTCCGCCCGGTAACCTCCACCAGCTGAACCATGTCAACCAGGTCAATGTGGCAGCGTATGCAGTTTTCCTGAACCACATTGATGCCGCGTGATTTGATCTGAATCACCTGGGGCTCCCATCTGAATGTAAAGTACGTTGAATGAGCCATCCCGTCGGTGCCCTTAACATAATATTTCCTGAAAAAATTGTCCTGGGGAATATGACAGTCAACGCAGCTGGCATCACGACCATGACTGTCTTTTGACCAGGAAGCATAATAGGGATACATCACATGACAGTTAATGCAGGTCTCGGGTTCATCCGACAAATAACTGGCAGCATTCGAAATATGTACCACCAGGAGCAAGATGCCCACAAATATCCCCGACAGGATAATGACGGTCAGGCGCCATTCAGCGGGCGGCAGCAGAATATTTAATATTTTTCTTACATTTCCCATAACTATCACAGTTTGAAAAAACAGGAAAATCAGTATCGAAATATATAAAAATTTTTTTAAGAATGCCGGAGGTTCTGTATAATTTCTCTGTAATTGTTGTTCAGACCAATTAAAAACAACAGGGTTTTCCTTCACTTAAAAACTCTTATGAACCGGTGTATCATTTTTTACGTAAGCCTTCAAAGCCTTGGGGTTGTAATGCGTGTTTGTTTTTTTTATAAACTGTTATACAGTAAATTGTGAAGAGTGTAATACCCCGGTTGGCAAACTGGGAAAAACGATAACGGTGTGATTAACCCTGATGGATGTTAACTCTTTGCTTCAAATGTAGCCATACCAAGGCAGGGTTAAAAAAAATCGTGTATATTTGCAGGCCGAATTTCAAAAAGGCGGATGTGGCGTAATTGGTAGCCGCGCCAGACTTAGGATCTGGTGCCGAAAGGCGTGGGGGTTCGAGTCCCTCCATCCGCACAACAATTGCTGTTTGTTTCCTGCCCTGTTTCCCATTTTTCAGAATCGGTCATCTCCGCCTTTATGCAGTCTTTCTAATGATAGAGGAAAAAACTCATAAATATATGCTATCTTTGTGGGCTGAAAAAGCGAAGGTCGTTTATGATACTTCTGCTTGATAATTAACACACTAATTGATCCTTATCTGCAGCTTTTTCTGCCTGGGGTCAAGCTTAATGAATAAAACCAATAAAACGTAATTCATGGATATTAGTAGAGAGAACACGGGCCATCTTGAGGCTACGCTGAAGCTGAAGGTAACGGAAGATGATTACCGTGAGCGTATTGAAAAGGAGTTGAAGAACCTGCAGAAGAAGGCGCAAATGCCTGGGTTCAGACCGGGAAAGGTGCCGATGGGGCTTGTTAAAAAGATGTACGGAAAAAGCGTCCTTGTCGAAGAGGTGAACAAGCTTCTTGCAGAGGCTGTTATGGACTATATCAAAAAAGAAAACCTGAACGTGCTGGGCAGTCCGATCCCCAATAAGGATTCGGCCGAAAAAATAGACTGGGACACCCAGACAACTTTTGAACTTGATTATCTCATCGGTTTGTCGCCCGAAATTGACCTGGAGCTTTCTCCTGATATTGAAGTGGAATACCACAGGATCAAAGTATCTGATGAATCCGTTGAGAATTTTATTCAGGATGTCAGAAAGCGCAATGGAACCATGGTGCATCCGGGCACGGTCGGGGAGGAGGATATCGTATTCGGCGAGTTTGTGGAACTCGGTGACAACAATCAGCCCAAAGAAGGCGGACATTCCAATAAAACCAATGTTTATGTGCGTTTTGTGAAGGATGATGAGATCAGGAAACAGATGATTGGCCTGAAGCCGGGCAGTGAACTGGTCATGGATATGCACCAGGCGATGCAATCGGAGGGAGAGGTGGCTCACATGCTTTCTGTTAAAAAAGAAGAGCTTGAAAATTACGGCAGGGTGTTTCGTTTTACCGTTGAAAGCATTAACCGGCTTGAACCTGCCGAACTGAATGAAGAGCTTTATGAGAAACTTATCCCCGGCAAAGAGGTTAAAACAGAAGAAGCTTTCCGTGCCGAGGTGGCAAAACTGATTGGCGAACAGCATCAGCTTGATGTTGACCGGCATTTCAAGAACCTGGTCCAGGAAAAGCTGATCGAACAAGCCGGTTTGTCCTTACCGGAATCCTTCCTGAAAAAGTGGATTCTTGAGAACAATGAAGCCAATTACAATGCGCAGCAGGTGGAGGATGAATTTGAAAAGGCTGCAGACTCTTTCAGGTGGCAGCTTATCGAGAACCATCTGTTGAAACAGTATAATGTTGAGGTAAAACCTGAGGAGGTACAAAATCAGCTTGCTTTTTACATAAAAAGCCAGCTGGCTCAATACGGGCAACAGGATGTTCCCAAAGAGATCATCGATAAATATGTTGATGAGCTGAGCAAAAAAGAAGAAGAGGTGAAAAAAGTGTATGACCAGCTGTATGATGTAAAACTTACGGCGTTGTTCAAGGAAAAGCTTAAGCTGAAGGAAACGGAGATCAGCTATGATGACTTCGTTAAGCTCATCACCGCGAAATATAAAAACGACAACGAACCCCCTGCTTCTGCAGAAGAAGCTAAAACAGAATAAACTATGAGCAGACAAGACGATTTTCAGAAATATGCCACCAGGCATAGGGGTATAAGCAGCATCAGCCTGCACGACTATACCTCTGTTTACGGCAATTATATCAGCCCGACGATCATCGAGGAGCGTCAGCTGAATGTAGCTACCATGGATGTTTTCAGCCGGCTTATGATGGATCGCATCATTTTCCTGGGTGTGCCTGTCAATGACTATGTTGCCAACATCATACAGGCCCAGTTGCTGTATATGGAGTCTGTCGACCCGAAGAAAGACATTCAGATTTATCTGAACACGCCGGGCGGATCGGTGTATGCCGGTTTGGGTATCTATGACACCATGCAGTACATTGCTCCTGATGTGGCTACCATTTGCACGGGCATGGCTGCATCAATGGGTGCCGTTCTGCTGAGCGCCGGCACTCATGGGAAACGTACGGCTCTGAAGCACAGTCGCATACTTATTCATCAACCCATGGGCGGTGCGGAAGGTCAGGCTTCAGACATTGAAATCACTGCACGGGAGATACAAAAGATCAAGAAGGAGTTGTATGAGATCATTGCCCTCCATGCCCGGCAGGATTATGAGAAGATCTGGAAGGATGCCGACAGGGATTACTGGATGACGGCAGAGGAGGCCCGTGACTATGGCATGATAGATGAGGTGTTGATTTCCAATAAAAAACAAAAGGACAAGTAACGCCTTTACTGGTATAACGAGCGGGTGACATGGCCAAAAACACAAGAAAATGCGATTTCTGCGGTCGCGACAACAAAGAGGTTGACATGCTTATCAGCGGCATCGAAGCCCATATCTGCGAACGCTGTATTGATCAGGCCGCGCAGATTGTTACGGAGGAAAAAACCCGCAAGCAGAGGCATAAGATACCCTCCTTCAAGCTGTTTAAACCATCAGAGATCAAAAAACACCTGGATCAGTACGTCATCGGGCAGGAAGACGCCAAAAAAGTCTTGTCGGTGGCTGTGTATAATCATTACAAGCGAATAAACCATCTGTCGCCCGGAAGTGATGATGTTGAGGGTGTTGAACTGGAAAAGTCCAACATCATTATGGTGGGTGAAACAGGTACGGGCAAGACCCTGATGGCCCGGACCATAGCCCGGAAGATGAAGGTCCCTTTCTGTATTGCCGATGCTACCGTCCTTACGGAGGCAGGCTACGTTGGCGAAGATGTAGAAAGCATCCTGGTGCGTCTCCTCCAGGTTGCTGATTATGATGTTGCTGCTGCTGAAAGAGGCATTGTGTTTATTGATGAAGTGGACAAGATTGCCCGGAAAAGCGACAATCCCTCAATTACCAGAGATGTTTCAGGCGAGGGTGTCCAACAGGCCCTGCTTAAGCTGCTTGAGGGCGCTGTGGTGAATGTCCCGCCCCAGGGCGGACGCAAACATCCTGAACAAAAGATGATCCAGGTCAATACCCAGAACATACTCTTCATTTGCGGGGGCGCCTTTGATGGCATTGAGAAAAAGATCATGTCGCGCATGCAGGCTAATGCCATCGGATACGGGGCAAGCAAAACCGGCCGCATCGACCGCGATAATGTGCTGCAGTATATTGCACCCCAGGATTTGAAAAGTTTTGGCCTGATTCCGGAACTGGTAGGGCGTGTGCCCGTGCTTACCTATCTGAATCCTCTTGACCGTGAAGCCCTCAGACAAATACTCACAGAACCCAAAAACTCTCTCGTCAGGCAATATGTAAAACTGTTTGAAATGGATAACATTTCATTGATCATCGATGATGATGTGCTCGATTTCATTGTTGATAAAGCGATAGAGTTTAAACTCGGAGCAAGGGGCTTGCGTTCCATATGCGAGCTTATCATGCTTGACGCTATGTATGAGATACCTACCTCGGAAATCGAGCAAACAGAGTTTCGTCTCAACCTTGAGTATGCAAAACAGCGGCTGGATAAAGAAAAGACAGGCCGGCTGAAAGCGGCATCATAAGATCCGGGCTTTTTTTTCTGTAATTTTTTGTATTTTATATCGTTGTGTTTACAGAACGGACACTTTGATTCTATATGCGGTTATTTTTTCACATCTTGTTCATTACGCTGCTTTTCGGAGTCACGGAGAGTGTTGCCGGCAACAAAGAACACCCGCCGGAAGCCGGAATCACCATGGCGGCCCGTGTCACCGGCACCGATACCATATTGGTTGTGGAGCTTCAGCCTGTTGATGTAGTTGCTCCCCGCGAGTTCCGGAACAGGAGAGAAGCCAGACGCTTCGATCGCCTCGCCCGAAATGTGAAAACCGTATATCCGCTGGTGCGTATAGGTGGACTTATGTTCGAAGATTATGTTACCCGCCTTGAAGCTATAGAAGATGAGCGCGAACGAAAAAGATTTCTGAATCAGGCTGAAAAGGAGGTGAGGGAACATTTCGAAGCCGACCTCCGAAGGCTTACCTTTTCACAAGGCCATATCCTTATTAAACTAATTGACAGAGAAATACAACGAACCTCCTACGACCTGCTGCGGGAATTCAGGGGCAGCTTTTCTGCAGTGTTCTGGCAGTCGCTGGGAAGGCTTTTTGGTTACAACCTGAGAACTGAATATGATCCGGAAGGAGAGGACGCGGAAATAGAAGAGATCATCAGGCTGATTGAAGCAGGTCTGATCTGAGCCGAATTACTTACCCCGACCCTGTATGATGATCAGAGCCGTGTAGATCAGTATTTTAAAATCAACGGCCAGCGACATGTTCTCCAGGTAAAGCAGGTCATACTTCAGCCGCTCAATCATTTCTTCAACATTTTCAGCGTACCCGTACTTTACCTGCCCCCAACTGGTAACACCGGGCTTGATCTTTTGCAGCAACTTGTAGTGTGGTGCTTTTTGAACGATCTGGTCTATATAGAACTGGCGTTCTGGCCGGGGGCCAACCAACGACATATAGCCCAGCAATACATTGTAGAACTGAGGTATCTCATCCAGCCGTACCTTGCGCATAAACCGCCCGAAAGGGGTAACCCGCGGGTCGTTCTCACACGACAGCTGGGGTCCGTCTTTTTCGGCATCAACGTACATAGACCTGAACTTGTGCATCATGAAAGGCCTTCCGTGCCTGCCAATGCGTTCGTGCTTGTAAAAAACCGGCCCTTTCGAAGTTAATTTAACAATGAGAGCCGTGATCAGAAAAACCGGCGACAGCAGCACCAGGCAAGCAATGGAAACCACGATGTCGATAAACCGTTTGATGGTCTGTTGCCACGCAGGCAGCAAGCCCGACTGGATTTGTATGAGGGGTGTGCCGAAAATGGAAGTCATTTTCACACTGCCCAGCAAAATATCGTGCATCTCAGGGATGATCTTTACGATCACCTCCGTGGAGTAAAGATCAGTAAGCAGCTTGCTGGTTTTTTTGTGTTCTCTTGACTCCAGGGCAATAATCACCTCCTCGATCTGATGCGTATCAATGATCTCTTTCACCTGGTCGATATGTCCCAGGCGGGGCAAATAAGCATCCAGTGGGTAACGGTCGTACACATTTACGTTCACGAAACCTACCAGCCGGTTGCCTGAGGACTGCTTTTGTGAGTTCAGCTCTCTGGCAATGTCAATGGCCCGTTTCTGGCTGCCGATAATCAGCGTGTTGAATCCTATTTTCCTGTTATGGATCTTTCTGATGATTCTGGTTGACAGCACGAAGCGTACCGTTGCGGTAATGGAGCTGTGCAATACCAGCAAAAGCAGCAATGACTGGTAATAGCCCTTGCTGGCCGTTACTGCCTGGTCGAGCAGAATCACAAAATAGATAACAAGCACACCGATCAGAGAGGTGAAAAGAGTATGGCCAAACTGCCCGAGGCGTGACTGTCTGAAAATGGACCTGTATGCCCCGCTGAGGTAATAGAGTACGAGCCAGAAGCTTGGAATGATAACCAGTCCAAGAATAAGGTTCTCTTCAATAAGCAGCTGTTCTTTTATTTTGCTGAATTCGAAGCCGTTGTTGGCACTCAGGATGTTGACAAACAAAAACCACGTCAATGCAGCTGCAAAGAAGTCGAAAAAGACGAATTTTATTAATTCTATCTTTTGTAGCCGTTTATCCATTTAATGCAGTTGGTTAGTAAGCAACGATGGCTGCTGTCCGGCAATTGCAGTGCTGCCGGACACCCGGGGGTAGCTGCAAATGGCCCAAAATATAAATGGATAACGCATCGCATCATTACATATTGTAGGAAAAAGATAATGGAGTAAAAAAACAGGATGTTTTGTTAACTCAGCAGCCTGATATTGCTCTCAATATTGTCCATGATACGGTAGGCAAGCTCAAGAGAGGCATAACCATCCAGTATGGTTACCAGGGGTTCGGTGTTGTCAGAAATGGATTCATAGAAGGTCTCCAGTTCCGTTTTGATGGCGTTCAGCGATTTTATCTCAGGCTTTTCAACGTAAATTTGTTTTTGATTCTTTTCAGGACCAAGATCAATAATCATGGCAAAAGGATCAGGGCTTGCCCCCACGTCTTTCATTCTGATGATCTGGGTCTCTTTTGACAGAAAATCAACGGCAATGTACCCTTCGTGCTGGAAAAACCGTGTCTTGCGCATGTTTTTCATTGAAATTCTGCTGGCCGTGAGGTTGGCCACACAGCCGTTTGAAAACTCAATTCTTGCGTTGGCAATGTCCGGGGTGTCCGATACCACGGATACACCACTGGCTGAGACTTTTTTTACCGTCGAATCCACAACGTTAAGTACAATGTCGATATCGTGAATCATAAGATCCAGGATGACCGGCACATCAGTGCCCCTCGGATTAAATTGGCCAAGCCTGTGTGCCTCTATAAACATCGGATCGGAAATGTACGGCCTGGCAGCGATGAAAGCGGGATTAAAACGCTCAACATGCCCGACCTGCACTTTTACATGGGCCTCATCGGCCAGCTCAATCAGCTTCTGTGCTTCATAAAGTGTGGTTGTAAGCGGCTTCTCAATAAACACATGCTTGGCTTGTTTCAGGGCTTTTGAGGCACAATTGTAATGGGAAATAGTGGGTGTGACGATGTCAACGATCTCTGAGGCTTCAATCAATGCATCCTCAGACTCAAAACGGCGTATGCCAAAGGTGCGCGTGACCGCTTCAGAATTTTCATTGTCCGGATCAAAAAAACCTACCAGTTCAAATTTATCGGAAGCCAGAATGCACTTTATATGAATCTTTCCAAGATGTCCTGCGCCAAGTACGCCTATTTTTTTCTTCATGAAACCGTTATTTTGATGAAAATGATTGGTTGAACAAAAGTATGGTTTTTTTATCATGTCGTAAATGATTATTTTCGTAAACGGGTATAGCGGCGCCCTGATACTTTGCAAGTTGTTGATTTAAAGTTCTCTTTATGGCAGACCTGAATGATACATACCGTCATAGAGGCCTCCGGAAACGATTGGTGGAAGAGGTTCGTTCAAAAGGCATTCGCGATGAAGCCGTATTGGCAGCCATTAATGATGTGCCCCGGCATTTTTTCCTGGATTCGTCGTTTCTGGAGATAGCTTATCAGGATAAGCCTTTCCCGATCGGATCCGGACAAACTATAAGTCAGCCTTATACCGTTGCTTTTCAGACCGAGCTGCTGAAGGTTGAAAAGAACATGAAAGTGCTTGAAATCGGAACGGGCAGCGGATACCAGGCTTGCATTCTTGAGAAATTGGGTGTCCGTGTATTCAGTATTGAGCGCCACCGAACTCTATTTCAGAAAACCAAACAGTTGCTTAGGGATCTGAATGCTCATGTGAAGTTGTTTTATGGTGATGGCTATAAGGGTCTGCCTGCCTTTGCGCCCTTTGATCGCATTCTGATTACGGCAGCTGCTCCCTTTGTGCCGGAAGCCCTCATCGGGCAGCTCAGGAAGGGCGGTATGATGGTGTTGCCCCTCGGATCGGGTGACACGCAGGTCATGACCCGCATCACGAAGCTTGACGAAAACGACTATGAAGAAGAAAAGTTCGGCTATTTCCGCTTTGTGCCCATGTTGGGAAATAAGGCTCCCTGAACCTGGCGGCTGTCAATCTTTTGCACTTCTGTCAAGAGCTTCCCGCAAACCGTTTCCTGTCATCATAAAAGCCATCACCATAAGCATAATGGCCAGTCCAGGTAACACAGCGAGGTAACCCTTGTCGAGAATGATGTAACCGTAATGCTCCCTGATCATTGATCCCCAGGAGGGCATGGGGGGCTGTACTCCTATGCCCAGAAAACTGAGCCCTGCTTCAATCAGTATGGCAGAGGCAAAGTTGGCCGCTGATATCACAATGACAGGTCCCATGGTGCCGGGAAGTATGTGGCGCATGATGATCCTGAAACTGCTTAGTCCCAAAGCCCTGGCCGATTCTATATAAGTATTCTCCCGGATGCTGATCACTTGACCGCGAACCAGTCGCGCTACTTCTACCCACATGGTCAGCCCTACAGCCACAAAAACCTGCCAGAATCCCTTACCCAGGGCAAAGGTAATGGCAATGGCAAGTAACAGCGTTGGGATTGACCACACCACGTTGATGAGCCAAACGATAAAACTGTCGACCCGGCCCCTGAAATAACCGGCCAGGCTTCCCAGCGTGATCCCAATCAGAAGAGAGATAAGCACTGCAATAAAGCCCACCGAAAGCGATACCCTGGTGCCAACCACCAGTCTGCTGAGCATATCCCTCCCGAAACGATCGGTTCCCAGCAGAAAACGCCGGTGCACCAGGTGATGGTCAAGGATCTGCTGCTGCATCTCCTTTATGCATTGCCTGTGGAGCGTGCCGTGTATGTCGGCAAACACCAGGGTGTCTCCATCTGTCCTGTATGGCTCAATACTGTAATCAACAGGAAATAACACATGCTCAATACCTGCATATAACTCCATGCCGGGGTAGCCCGGCTGTCCGGGATAGGTTTCGTAATGAAGCCTGGTGTCCTCAAACCACCACCGCTGAACGGGAATGCTCTGGTAGGGCAGCGGCGCACCCCTGAAGACCCTTGCCACCCAGCCGGGCGGCGAATACTCATGGTTCCTGGTGATCCTCAGCATGTGCATGCCGGTGCCCGGAGGATGCAGTGCAAGCTCCAGATGCTGATGGTTGGCAAATGGTGTGCGATCCGGAATAATCACATAGGCAAAAACAGACAATGCGGCAGCACCTAAAATCCAGAACAGGCCTGCGACAGCAGTGGGGATCCTGCTAAACCGCCGCCATGCAATACGACCGGGAGAAAGAGACGCTATGTTTGACTTCCTGAAAAACACCCTCACAAATAAAAATCAAATATACATGAATTTTTTTCATGCGAAATTACATACAGACGCATGAACCGAAAACTTGCGAGCTCGGCGAAGCCAAACGCCCATGTTGAAAATCCCGACCATTCGGGAACAAATTTTTCAACACACAGGAGCATGATTATTAGGAAGTCAGAAGTCGGAAATCTGAATTCTGAATTCTGACATCCAATCAGTATCTTAGACATAAACACAAAACACAGATAATCAAACAGTAACGAAAATATAACTATATGAAATTTATTCATTCTTTATTTTTTGGGCGGAAGACCAAAAGCCGGAAATGCCAGGGCAGAATGGCAACTGCAAACAAACAATTTGCATCCCTGCGGTGTTATACCTATTCATTATATGCTATTGGCAAGGTGAATTACATTATTTTTGCATCATCTGAACACATATCTTTATGAGGAATCTAAACAAAAGCCTGGTTGCAGCTGCACTGAGCCTATTCCTGGGACTCGGAAGCATTAATGCGGAAACACCTGAATCACCAGTGAAATGGATGACCATGGAAGAAGCACAGCAACGATTTGCCGATGAAGCACGCATGATCTTTGTTGATGTTTACACAGACTGGTGTGGCTGGTGCAGACGGCTGGACTCGGAAACATTTTCGCATCCGGTTATCGCAGAAATCTTAAATACGCATTTCTACCCTGTTAAGCTCAATGCAGAACAGCATGAGCCGATTGTTTTCCAGGACGTTACTTATGAAAACGAAAACATCGGGCAAAGACGGCCAACCCATAGTTTCGCCGTGGCCCTGTTGCAGGGACGCTTAAGCTATCCTACGGTTGCATTTTTTGACGACAGTATGCAGCTGGTTACCACCATCCCCGGATTCAGGCCGCCGGGTAGCATGGAAGCATTGCTTATGTTTTTCGTTGAGGAGGTATACAAGGTCAACCCTGATCTTGACGAATTTATCGCTACCTTCAGCGGGAAGATCCGAGATTAGTATCGGCGTTCCCTGTCATTTTTCGCACCTCGTTGCTGTACCACTGACAAATAAAGGCATTGTAGCTGTTGATGTTCCGGTTTACCGGAACTCCTTCTTTCCTGAGTCTGGCCGTCATTTCCGTTGTAAAACGCCGGTAGCACAGGTAATCGTTTTTGCTTAGACACCGGTCGCGCAGAAAAGACGGACGAAAGTCCCGAAACCGTTTTTTGATCGCCTGCCACCGCAGCTGTTTTGGTGTTTCCCTGAGCTCTTCGGCAGGAAAATGAACTCCCAGGGGCTTGAAGTATTCTTCTTCAATAACCTCATTGTACAATTGCTTGAAAACACGAAAAGTGTAAGGCAAGTTCCGGAAAAATGCCCTTAATTCAGCATCCCATAACGGGAAACGGTATTCATATCCGAAAAACGGGAACACCCTTGATGAGTTAAAAATAAACTTGCTTATTTTTTCTTTCAGATCCCAGTCCTCTGTAAAAGCGTCGTAATTGGGGTCTGATGCAATCTCCGGGTGATCATACTGTTCAAACCATTGTTTTATCCTGCTGGCAATCTGCCGTTTGTTTTTTTGTGAAAGCGATACAAAGGTAAAATAGTTGTTTGCCAGCGCCCTGTGATCTTTTCTCTTATCGGACCTGATGCGTATTGTTTTTTCAAGATAGCTTCCTGCAAGGTAATCTCCCGTATGGCCGGGTAAAAAGATGCTGTCATCAGGAATGTTGTGATCGTTCTTAAGATGCATCACCGCAAAATATTCCTGCAGGTAGGGCATGGATGCCAGGCTTCCTGCGTAGTTGCAGTAGGCGTTAAAATTTGATGTATCAAGAAACTCTTTGGTGCTGATGTTTCGGTAATCAGCAAAAATCCATGGAAATCCCAGTGCCCGGGCTACGCGCTCACTGAGCACTGATTCCGGATTCGGGCGTCCGTACGTAAAGCAAACGGTGTTGCTATATCCTGCAGCTTTAAGCATGCAGGCAATGAGTCTTGAGTCGTATCCCCCGCTGAGTGGTACGATGGCAGTGCGGCCGTTCAGTGAGTTTATGAGCCGGTCTGAAACTGCCTGCAAGGTATTGCGCAGGGTTGTTTTTAGCTGCGGCAGTTGTGCGGCAGTGAATGCTTCGGGTAGGAACCAGTAATAGCTTTCGTGTTCTTTGGTACCGTCTTTGCGCAGAAAGAGGATCTCTGCCGGCCTGGTCCTGTAGATGCCTTCGACCAGTGTTTCAGCACCGAGCACAAATCCTGCCGAAAGAAACTCAGGCAGGGCATTTTCGTTAAAGGTGCTGCTGTTTACAAGGCCGGACAGGTACGATGCATCATCCGAAATGTTCCAGGTTTTCCCGGATATGGCATAGAGCAGTGGGAACATTCCCATGGTATCGGTGGCTATCAGGCAACCTTCCGGTAATCGTATAATGAGTGAAAATGCACCGTCGATGTGTTGCAGCATGCGCTTTAAGCGGGGCAGGTCAGTGACTTCCCTGAAAAGTGAAACGGCATTTGCAGCGTCGAGGTACCGGCCATTCTGATCATATACATAGCCGGTAAACGAAGTGTGTCCTTCTGTTACCCAATGGAATCCTCTGTTATGTGTCAGCCTGATGTGTTCCATACTGCGCGGTCTGCTCTTATTTTATTGGCTCACTGCCTTTTTCCCGGGAGGCGGCCGGATCATGCTGTTCCCATCAGCATATGGTTATAAAGCCCGATATACTTACTGCTTATGGCTTCTTTGCTATAACGTGCAACGCAATGCTGTCGTATGTTATGTGGATCGAAATCATGCTTTCGCATGATCAGCTGCTGCATGGCGTCAGCTAAAGCATTGGCGCTGTCAGGCTGGCAGAGTATTCCTGTGTCGGCGGTCAGGATGTCGGCCGGGCCGCCCGAGTCGGTCGCAACCACCGGCAAGCCGCAGGCCATGGCTTCAATCAGCACAATTCCGAAAGACTCAAAACGTGAGGGCAGGACCAGGGCGTCAGCTTGCTGCAACTCATGAAGCACACCATTGCGCGTCAAAGTTCCCTTGAAAACTACCTTATGATTGATCTGTAACTGCTTGCACAGCTGTTGCAATTCCTTCCTTTGCCTTCCGTCTCCGGCCACTACCAGGCTCGTTTCTGCAGAGCCATTGCTGTCCAGAGAGGCCATGGCCTTGAGCAGCAAATCAACCCCTTTTGCTTTTTCAAGATGAGTGACACAAAGAAAACGAAAACCGCTGTGTTGTTTGACTGCTCCTTCTTTTGGATGAAAAAACGCCGTATCCGTCATGTTTGGTATGACGGATAACTTCTGCGCACTTCCGGGACTGAGGGCTATGATCTCCTTGTTAAGTGCGCTGCTTACGCAGATGATGCGGGTGGCCTGATCAAAGGCTTCAGCCAGCAGCGGAACATGCCATGATTTAATGAGCGCTCCGGCCAGAGTGCCCCGTCCCGTGAACCGTCCGCGATGCTCGGTAATGACGAATGGAACACCCCGTAGTTGTTTTATCCTTGCGGCTGCGAGCCCAGCCCACATACTGCTGTGTGCCTGTATTAAATCAGGCCTTCCATAGTTGTTTTCAAAATCGGAATACCTGTTCATAATGCTGTTTACCCAGTTCATGGCGTTGTTTTTTCCCAGGAGGGGAATGCGCCTGTATACCTGAGTGTGCTCCATGGCTCCATTAGGAAGTTTTGTTGTGGTACTTCTCAGGGGAGAGAAATACGTGCCAGGGTCGTGACGCATACCGGTTTCAATAGCAGCCAGCACGTGCACCCGTAAACCTGCCTTCGCAAGAGCCAGGCTATGCTCCCTGAAAAACTCACCGCCACGCGGGGGATACCAGGACGGAATGACTAAAACAGTAGGGGCATCAGGCATTCTTAGCTCATTTTCAGCACTAAACTGCTGAGTTTGTTATGACAGGCGAAGCCCCGGGTGTTTCCAGGTACGATCACCTGCGAACAAATTTCGTAAAAATATTCAGTCCTGCAATTTTTTTGTTTAGAGATGCACGGCAGCATCCGAATTAATTTGTATATTTGCAGCGCTAAAAATGGTGGCTATAGCTCAGCTGGTTAGAGCATCAGATTGTGGTTCTGAGGGTCGTGGGTTCGAATCCCATTAGCCACCCGAAAAGCCTCTCCAAACCCGGGGAGGCTTTTTTTTGTCCGTCCAGTTTCCGGTTATGAAGCCTTCAGGCAGCGTCATTTTAAATTAACAGTCACCACTGAGACCGTATCCTCTTTTTTTATCCGTCAGGCTTCCGAAGATCATGCCAGGGGCGCTGGCCATAAGCCCATAAATGATGGGTGCAACGCGGGTGCCGGCAAATTGGGCGATCAGCCAAACCCCCATGCCTGCGAAAATGGAGGCCAGGGCTCCTGTTTTGCCAGCCTTTTTCCAGAACAGACCGGCAGTGAGCGGTACAAAGAGCGATACCAGTCCCACGGAGGCCGCTTCACCCACCAGTTCATAAATATTGCCACAGCGCCAGCAGATAATCTTCAGCGTTGCTTACAAGCCGGGCAGCCAGAAGCCCGACAACCAGGGTAGCAACCAGATATATCACCACAAACAGAACCATGTTGACCTTGCGTTTTCAAAACAAATATACTCGACAATAAGATTATTTTCCAAAATGTTATCGACAAATAGAGAACTTCACTTTTAAAAATGAGCAATTTACAGGATTAGCACACGTTTTCTTTATATAAAGAATATATCTTGGCAGGATATTTGATATGTATATTTTCCCGTTATTGTTGTGTATATGGTTCTCGTGTCTGAAAAAGTAAATAAAAATGGTGTGCGATCGAAAGAGCGTTTTCTTTCGCATTTGATTGAGATTACCAGGCTGGGGCTCAGGCAGTCTTCGATTCCTGATCTTTTTCACCTGCTGGCCAATCATATGCATAAGCTGTTGCTTTCGGATGATTGCTACATCACCCTGTGGGATAAGGAAAAGCAGGAAACCGTGCCGCTTGCCACTTCGGGTTTGCCAAAGAAAGACTACATGAACATTAAAAGCAGGCCCGGCGAGCAGACCTTGACTTCCTCTGCACTGAAGGCAGGAAAGCCACTGGTAGTGGAGAATGTTCATAACACTCCCTATCTGAGTCCGAGAATTGCCAAAAAATTTGCAACACAATCGGCACTTGCGCTGCCGCTAATTGTTGATGAGAACAAACTGGGTGCTGTAATCATTGGCTATAACACACCGCACAAGTTTACCAGTGAAGAGGTGGAATATGGTGCTATTGCGGCCGATCATATCGCACTTGTTGTACATAAGGCAAAGCTGGTGGACGAATTACTGCAAAGCAAGGAAGACCTGATCAGGGCAAATGCCGAAAAAGACAAGTTTTTTTCCATCATTGCGCACGATTTACGAAGTCCGTTTTCTGCGCTCCAGGCACTCACCAACCTTCTTGTAGAAACCACTTCTGCACTCACCATTGAGGAAATCAGAGAACATGCCATCTCTATTGACCAATCTGCAAAAAACATTTACAAGCTGCTTGAAAACCTGCTGGAGTGGGCTCAATTTCAAGGCGGAAGATTAAAATTCAACCCTGAATGCGTGTTCCTGGATAAGGTTATCAAGTCTTGCGTCAATACACATAAAGTGAGCGGCCTTAATAAAAACATTAACATCGAAACTGATGTCCCTGAAAGAATTATTGTATTCGCGGATCTGGGCATGCTCACTTCGGTAATCAATAATTTGCTAAACAATGCGTTGAAGTTTACCCAAAGAGAAGGACGCATCATTATTTCTGCCCATACTACGGATACGAATATGGCAATGGTAAAGGTCGAAGACAATGGTACAGGCATGAGTGAAGAGCTTCTGCAAAATCTCTTCCATCCCGACAAGCACCAGTTTCTTGTTAACGGCACAGAAGGTGAAACCGGTGCCGGTCTTGGCCTGCTCATTTGCAAGGATTTTGTTGAAAAACACAAGGGCAGCATCCGGGCTGAAAGCACCCCGGACAAGGGCAGCAGATTTTACTTCACCCTGCCGCTGGCCACTCCCGATTGTCTGTGATTACCGGGAAATCCTCCGTATCATCTCTATGCTGGGGCTGAAGATGCCGTCAGTTCTTCGTGCCAGCAAGGCATTGTTGATAATCCCGTCTGTTTGTTATAACTTTGTATGGAATTATCAATACCTCTCTATGTATGTTCATTAGTTAATTCAGCCATGACAGTTCCTGCAGTTTGGATGCTAATCCGCAAGGAGTTTATGCTGGAATGGAGGCAGCACAGTGCACTGAGCGGGGTATTTCTGTACCTGGTGGCCACGGTTTTTGTGTGTTACCTTGCTTTTGAGGGTATCATATCTGTAAGAAGCTGGAATGCACTTTACTGGGTCATTATGTTGTTTGCCTCTGTAAATGTAAGCCTCAAATCCTTTGTCCAGGAGCATGAGCAAAGGCATCTTTATTATTACACCATGGTTGCTCCACGTGCAGCCATCAATGCCAAGATTATTTACAATGCGCTGCTCATGATGTTTATGGGACTTGCCGGCTTCGGTATCTTTGTGGCTTTCATGGGAAATCCGGTGGCGTCCCTCCCTCTTTTCCTGGTAAATATGTTGCTGGGCATGGCGGGCTTTTCGTCGGTGCTTTGCATGGTGTCGGCTATTGCCGCAAGGGTCAGAAACAACTTCACCCTGGTGGCCATACTCGGGTTTCCGCTGATTTTGCCTATGCTGTTGCTGCTGATCGGGGTTTCGCACAGGGCTACCACAGGCGCTTCACTTTGGGAAGCTGCTCCCGACTTTTTAATCATGGGACTTTTGATTGCCGTTACGCTGTTGTTGTCTAATATTTTATTTCCTTATATTTGGAAAGAATAGCTTTAACTTATGCCGGTTTCATTGAAAAATATATGGTGGAAGATAGCAGGGATCATACTCATCTCGTACGTAATTTTGGGAGGACTGCTCTTTGACGTGCCCTTGCTTCCCGTGTTGCACGAAAGCATACGTAATGTTTATTTTCATGTGGGTATGTGGTTTGGAATGATGTTTATCCTTTTTGTCGCTTTAATCTTCAGCATCCGCTATTTGCTCTATAATGATGCCCGTGATGACATGAAGGCCGTGTCGGCGGTTCAGGTTGGCCTTTTGTTTGGAGTGCTGGGATTGATTACGGGAATGATGTGGGCAAACGCCACCTGGGGCAGCTTCTGGGTTAACGATCCGAAATTGAACGGGGCTGTGGTGGGCGTGCTCACCTACCTGGCTTATTCTGTGCTTAGAAGCTCTGTTGACGACAGGGAAAAACGGGCGCGGCTGGCCGCTGTGTATAACATATTTGCCTTTGTTCTCTTTTTCATCTTTATAATGATTATCCCCCGTTTGGCAACCGCCAGCATACATCCTGGAATTGACGGTAATCCGGCGCTGGCTACCGGAGATATGGCCCCGGAAATGAGAAAGGTCTTTTTTCCTGCAATGGCCGGTTGGTTTATCATGGCCTGGTGGATATTCACCATAGTTTACAGAAGCGTCAGCTTAGAAATTAAAATTCAGGAACTAACCGAAAACCAGTAATCTTATGCCGGGAGAGAAAATTGTAGTCGTAGCCTTGGTATTGCTTGTGATATTTCTGGGATTAAGCGCTTTTCTTTTTTATATTGAAAGACGGCTGTCTTCTTCAGAAAGAAAAATACAACAGCTTGAAGAGGAGCAAAAAAAGCGAAATGAAACGCAACATAAGCGCGGATCGTCATGAAGAAAACCCATCTTATCGGCCTCATATTTCTGGTGATTGCCATTGGCGCCATCATCAGCACGCTGTATAATGCCGACACTTATGCTTCCTTTGCTGATGCCCGGCTGCAACCCGGAAGAGAGTTTCATATCATTGGCCGGTTAAACCGAGCGAAACCCATAGAGGAAAGGGTTGAGGAACATACCCTCATTCTTTCCTTTTACCTGTTCGACCAGGACGGTGAGGAACAGGAGGTGCTGTTTTTTGGATCAAAACCACAGGATTTTGAACAGTCTGATGAGGTGGTGCTGATAGGCAGGTACGAAGCGGATGTTTTCGTGGCCAGCAGTTTGCTGTTGAAATGCCCCTCAAAGTATACGGCTGACGGGATAGGAGATACCGAGTATCTGATCGAAAACTGAGACCGGAAAGGTGAATCTGTATTCGGCAAGCTTGCTCCCGGACTAAGGGTGCAGCTTTTTTATCAAGCCCGGAAGCTTCTTCATAAGTGCCAGTTCTTTCATCTTGGCTTTTGCTTCAATGGCGGGCGAACCAAAATAGGTGGTGTTGCCTTTGAGCGATTTGGAAATGCCTGACTGCCCAAGCACTACCGCACCGCTGCCAATGCTGAGGTCTTTCTGTACACCTACCTGTCCCCACAAAATCACATCATCGCCTATGTTTACACACCCGGCTACACCCACCTGGGCGGCGAAGAGACAGTTTTTCCCGATGATGGTGTCGTGTCCGATCTGAATCAGGTTGTCGAGCTTGGTTCCCTTCCCAATTGTGGTATTGCCGGAAACACCTTTGTCAATGGTGGTGTTGGCTCCAATCTCCACATCATCTTCAATGATCACCGTGCCGCAGGACTCCAGTTTGTCGTAATGTGCCGGCCTGCGCTTAAAATAAAAAGCATCGGCACCAATGACGGCTCCCGAATGAATAATCACATTGTCTCCGATAACGCAGCGGTCGTAAATGTTTACGTTTGCGTGTATGAGGCAGTTTTTCCCCACACGCACGTGATTCCCGATAAACACTCCCGGCTGAATGATGCTGCCTTCTCCGATTACAGCGGTGGGGCTGATCATCGAGGATGCTTCTTCAAAAGGACGGAATCTTTTTACCAGGTATACAAAATCACGGAAGGGGTCATTGGAAAAAATAAGGACTTTACCGTTCGAGGGGGCTATTTTTTTGTTGATGATGATGGTGCTGGCCTTTGACCCGAGGGCTTTTTCATAGTATTTGGGATGGTCAACGAAAGTCAGATCACCAGTTTCCACCCGGTGTATTTCATTGATTCCGCTGACAGGGAAGTCGGGGTTTCCGGAGAAATCCGCACCAATAAGACCGGCTATTTCTTTTAGAGAAAGGGGGGGCGATAGCTGCATCCTGGGGTTTTATTTTACTCTTTCGGAATATTCCTTTGAGCGGGTATCTACTTTGATCATTTCTCCGGTTTCAATGAACAAGGGCACGTTAACGATGGCGCCTGTTTCCACTGTTGCCGCTTTAAGGGTGTTTGTAGCCGTATCGCCTCTTACGCCGGGCTCGGTGTAGGTGACTTCCAGTTCCACAAAAGCTGGCAGCTCACAATTCAACGGTGTTTCCGTGTCGGCATGGTAAACGATTTCCACCTCCTGGCCTTCTTTAAGAAGGTCCGGTGCATTGATGAGCTGTTCCTCAATGCTAAGCTGCTCAAAACTTACCGCATGCATAAAATGATATCCGAGATCATCCTTGTAAATAAACTGGTAGGGCCGTCTTTCCACCCTGGCCACATTCACCTTCACTCCTGCGTTGAACGTATTCGCAAGCACCTTCCCTGTTTTCAGGTTTTTTAATTTGGTGCGCACGAAGGCTCCACCCTTGCCGGGTTTTACATGCTGAAACTCTACGATGGTATATAGTTCATTGTTTATTTCCAGGCACAGACCGTTCCGGAAATCTGCTGTTGTTGCCATAAATTTCTATTAATCAAACGTTTTAATTAAACAGCCACAAAAGTACAAAAAAATTACAAACCAATAACATGCTCGCAGCCGGGGTATTCTTCTTTGTTGTGGTTGGAGGCAATGATGATGGTTCTGCTGGCACCATAGTCTTTGAGCAGGGAAGCGTACCAGAGCCTACCTTCTTCATCGAGGTTCGAACAGGGTTCATCAAGCAGCAAAAGGGGAGATGCACTGAGTATGCTCAACGCAATGCGGACTCGTTGTTTCATGCCTGATGAAAAATGCTTTAAGGGCTTGGCAGCGCTTTCTGCCAGACCGGCGAGTTCAGCTATTTCATCATCAGTCCAGGGCTTCTGAAACTTCTTAAAATAGCGCTGGAAGCGAATCATCTCCAACAAGCTGAACTCTTCAATCAGTTCCAGGTAGGGCGCAGTCATTGAGAGGTGTGTAAAAACAGCATCGGGATGAACCGGAGCATCGTTTAACTTCCATTCCACGTTTCCCGCCGATGGCCTGATATAGCCGGCAATAATCTTCATCAGGGTTGACTTTCCGCTACCGTTTTTTCCGGTAACGGTGTGAATATTCCCGGCTTCAAAGGTTACATCAAGGTTCTTGAATACCCATTTGCTCAGGTACATTTTACCACAAGCTCGAAGGCTTACCTGCATCATAATGCACGGGTTTATCTTTCTTTGTAGGAGTAGCCCTTCATAATGCCGCGACTTGACTTGGCAATGAAGCTTAATATCTCATCCCGCTCCGGGGTGGCAGACATCTCTGTTTCCACATAGGTTACAGCCTGGCTTACGTTGAGGTTTTTGAGGTAAATGATGCGGTAAATGTCCTGAATTTCTTTGATTTGCTCACTGCTAAAACCTCTTCTGCGCAAACCGATGGAGTTGATGCCGACAAACGACAAGGGGTCACGGGCGGCCTTGGTGAATGGTGGTACGTCTTTCCGAACCAGTGATCCCCCTGATATCATTACGTGCGGGCCGATGTTAACAAATTGGTGCACAGCAGACAACCCGCCGATGATAGCAAAGTCTTCTATAACGATATGTCCGGCCAGGTTAACGGCATTGGCAAGAATGCAATAGTCGCCGATGTAGCAGTCGTGGGCTACGTGCACGTAGGCCATAAGCAGGCAGTTGTTGCCGATCACGGTTTTGTTGCTTGCTTTGGTCCCCCTGTTGATGGTGACAAACTCCCTGATGGTGGTGTTGTCTCCAATCTCTACTACTGTGTCCTCTCCGTCGAACTTCAGGTCCTGGGGTATGGCGCTGATGACGGCACCCGGGAAAACGCGGCAGTTTTTGCCAATACGCGCCCCTTCCATAATGGTGACGTTGGATCCAATCCAGGTCCCCTCACCGATTTCAACATTCTTGTGAATGGTGACAAAGGGTTCAATAACCACATTTCTTGCAATTTTTGCCTGTGGATGTACGTATGCTAAAGGTTGGTTCATCTGTTTTGCTATTTGTTCTTCACTACCTGAGCCATCATTTCGGCTTCCAGTACCACTTTGCTGCCTACATAGGCAATGCCCCGCATGTGGCATATGCCCCGGCGGACAGGAGCCAGCAGGGTCATTTTAAAGATCATGGTGTCGCCGGGTACCACTTTTTGTTTAAAGCGGACATTGTCAATCTTCAGGAAATACGTGTTGTAATTTTCCGGATCTTCCACCTGCGATAATACCAGGATGCCGCCGGCCTGTGCCATGGCCTCAATCTGAAGCACACCGGGCATGATAGGCTCCTTCGGGAAATGGCCGGTAAAAAAGGCTTCATTCATGGTGACATTTTTGATGGCCACCACGGAATTGCCGGTGATGTCAATGATTTTATCAACGAGCAAAAACGGGGGCCTGTGCGGGAGCATGTTTTGAATGTCGTTGATATCATACACAGGCTTTTTGTTTGGGTCGTAAGCCGGGATTTGCTCCTCTTCAATGCGAAGTTTTATGTGCTTCTTCAGGAGCCGCGCAAAAAGAACATTGGACGCATGTCCGGGTTTGCTAGCTATGATATGGCCCTTTATGGGCTTGCCCGTAAGTGCCAGATCGCCTACAATATCCAGTATCTTGTGCCGGGCCGGCTCATTGGGGAAGCTGAGTTCCAGGTTGTTCAATATGCCTTCGGAGCGTACTTCGACACTGGGCTTGTTAAGTACTTTTGCCAGCCGGTCAAGCTCTTCCTGGCTTACCTTCCGGTCTACAAAAACAATCGCATTGCTCAGGTCGCCCCCTTTAATCAGGTTTTGCGACAGCAGGAATTCGAGCTCATGCAGAAATACAAAAGTGCGGCAGGTGCTTATTTGCTGATTAAAATCGCTGATTTGGTGGAGGCTGGCATGCTGATGTCCGAGCACCCTGGACCGGTAATCGATCAGACAGGTGATCCTGTAGTCATCACAGGGCAGTGCAATGAGCTCACAGTCTTTTTCCTCGTGATACAGGCGTATGGGTTCACGCACTACAAAAAAGTCCTTGAATGCTTCCTGCTCAATGGTCCCCGTCCTGGCAATGGCTTCTGTAAAAAAGCGGCTGCTGCCATCCATGATGGGAACTTCCGGACAGTCCACTTCGATCGTGGCGTTGTCAATTTCAAAACCGGTTAGCGCTGCAAGGATGTGCTCAACGGTGGCAATGCGAATGCCATCATTTTCAAGGGTAGTTCCCCGCGAGGTGTCGGTCACCAGGTGGGCATCGGCATCAACAAAGGCATTGTCGCCCAGGTCTGTTCTCCGAAAACGGATGCCGGTATGTGCAGGTTCAGGTTTAATGGTAAGGTTAACCTGTTTGCCTGTATGTAAACCGACCCCGGAAACAGATACAGGACTTTTTATGGTTCTTTGTTTTTTGTTCATGATAACGAGGCGGAGCTGGATGCTCCGGGAAATAAGTAAGGTCTATTTTGTTTTTTTGATCTGTTGTTCAAGCTCTTCAATTCTTTTGACCAGCTTTTCAAAATTGCGGAAATATATGAATGCTTTTCGGTATTGTGCTGCTTCCATAGCCGGGGAGCCCATGATGATCTGCCCGTCCTTGATGTTCGACGGCACTCCGGCCTGAGCCGCCATTTTTACGTCATTTCCAATGCTCAGATGACCGCTGATGCCTGCTTGACCGCCAATCATACAGTTTTTGCCGATTTTCGTTGAACCGGCCACACCCACCTGCGCGGCCATTACGGTGTTTTCACCGATCACCACATTGTGTCCGATCTGTATCAGGTTGTCGAGCTTTACGCCTTTTTTGATCAGCGTTGAACCCAGGGTGGCCCTGTCAATGGTTGTACCGGCGCCGATTTCAACGGAATCTTCGATAACGACATTGCCAATTTGTGCTACCTTTTTGTAATTGTTATCGGTCTGGGGTGCAAAGCCAAAACCGTCGGCACCGATCACTGCATTGGAATGAATGGTGCAATGAGCGCCAATACGGCAGTTGCTGTATATCCTTACACCACTGTAAAGAACGGTGTTGTCGGAAATATGAACACCGTCGCCAATAAAGCAATGGGGATAAATTTTGACATTTTTGCCCAATTTTACATGATCACCAATGCAGGCAAAGGCGCCGATATAGGCGTCTTCGGGTATGTCGGCCGTAGGAGATATGAACGCCATATCAGAAATTCCCTTTTTTTCCGGCAGGCTCTTCTGATATTGCTCCAGCAGTCTGGCAAGCGCACTGTAAGGGTCCTTGACCCTGATAAGTGTTGCCTCAATCGGTTGTTCCGGAACAAAGTCGTTATGTACCAGTACTATGGATGCCCCTGTGGTATAAATGTATGGCGTGTAAGCCGGATTAGCCAAAAACGCCATGGTGCCTGCGGATGCTTCTTCAATCTTGGCTATCTGCGAAATCCTGACATCCTGATCCCCTTCAATACTGCCTTGCAGGAAATCGGCAATTTCTTTTGCTGAATATTCCATCCAAAATTCGCTTGGGTTAAATGCGTCCGCAAGGTATGAATATTTGCCTTTATAGCCAAATACCTTAAATAAATTTATATTCTTTCATGCCTCTTATGGTGAGAAAAGGAGCATTAGACATGAATCGTTTTCGGATAACAGAGAAAATGCTTTTCAACGGGCTGTGACAACACATTTATGTTTAACTGATCGCTTGCTTCTCCGACATCCCTTAACTCCCCGTCAGGCGAGAGGATCATGATGCCTCCTGCTCCGGGGTCGTAAGCATTGTTGCTGGTCAGGCCGCCGATAACAAAGTATCCGGCGTCTTCAGCATCACCGAATCCGTATTTTTTCAGTACCGCTTTTTTTATATTGAAGACATATTCCTCACTGAACGGCGACTTTTGAATCTCTATCCTGAACAACTTTCTGTTAAGAAGTCCTTCAGCAAGAGTGTTTAGAATGATGTCGTCATGAGTCCTCCACATTTTGACAGCCGCAGAGATATCGGTGTCATCAAGCAGCGCAAAATCATCGAGCAGACTGCTGTCTCCGATGAAGTCTTTTCTGTTGTACGTGTTGCCAAGAAAGCGTTTCAGAGGGGGAGAGGCATGTAGTTGCTCCCCGGCCTGCATCAGAAAGCGCGCACGTTTTAACAGGCTTGCCAGCATGTTTTCGGCTGCAATTACCGTTTTATGCAGATAAACCTGCCAGTACATCAACCTTCTGGCAATGATGAACTTTTCTATGCTGTAAATTCCTTTCTTATCGATAACGAGCTTTTCTTCCGAAATATTCAGCATTTTTATGATGCGATCCCAGCTGATTATTCCTTCCGAAACCCCTGTGAAAAAACTGTCGCGGTTCAGAAAATCAAGCCTGTCCATGTCGAGCTGACCTGAAACCAGCTGGTGCAGATGTTTTTTCGGGTGGCTGTTCTTGAAAATGCTGATAGCTTCTTCCAGGCCATGTGGTGTGTTGGCGTCCAGACGGCGCATGAACATTTCTGTTAAGTCTTCGTGCGAAAGCTCCTCTATGATCGTGTGTTCCAGCGCATGCGAAAAAGGGCCGTGACCCATATCATGAAGCAAAATGGCTTGCGTGGCAGCAAGTGCTTCGGTTTCAGAGATATCGTGCCCCTTAAACCTGAGTATGTCAATGGCCTGACTCATGAGATACATGGCTCCTAAAGCATGATGAAAACGCGTATGCAGGGCACCAGGGTACACCAGGTGCGTTAAACCAAGCTGCTTGATGTTGCGCAGTCTCTGAAAACAGGGCGTTTCTATCAGATCAAATAAAGAGACATCTGATACGTTTATAAAGCCGTATACCGGATCGTTGATTATGGTAAGCTTTTTGTCAGAAAAAGTCGTCATGCCGGGTTGGGATAAAATGCCGCTTTTACATAATATTAAGGAAAAGCAGCATAAAAGGTTCGGTTATTTTGATTAAATTTGTTATACTCTGCAAAATACAAAAAAAATGAGTGCAAGTATTCTTTGGGTTGATGATGAAATTGATCTGTTAAAGCCGCATATCTTGTTTCTAAAAGAGAAAGGTTACGATGTGGATACTGCCACAAGTGGCGCCGAGGCTTTGGATATTATTGAAGATCAGGGTTTTGATATTATTTTTCTGGATGAGAACATGCCGGGCCTCACGGGTGTGGAAACCCTTGAACGCATTAAAAGCAAGTTCCCCGCACTGCCTGTGGTCATGATCACGAAAAGTGAAGAGGAAACCATCATGAACAGTGCCATCGGCAGTAACATCTCCGATTATCTGATCAAGCCGGTAAATCCTCATCAAATACTGCTGGCGCTCAAAAAGAACCTTGAAAACCGCAAATTGATCAGCGAAAAAACATCCATGGCTTACCAGCAACAGTTCCGGGAAATAGGGGCCAGCTTGTCGGTTTCGCTGGAATTCAGTGAATGGGTGGATATTTACAAGCAGTTGGTTTACTGGGAGCTGGAACTTAGCAAGTCGCAAAATGAGAGTCTGCGCGATATCTTTTTAATGCAAAAAGGAGAGGCAAACAGTGTTTTTGCGCGCTTTATCAAGGAAAACTATACGGATTGGCTGAATGGGCGGGCCGATGAAAAACCGGTGCTTTCGCATACGGCTTTTCGTGAAAAATGCCATCCCATCATCAAAAAACAAGAAAAAGTTTTCCTGATCATTATTGACAACCTGCGTTTCGATCAATGGAAAGCCATTAGGCCGCGACTTGAGGAAATATACAGGGTAGTGCATGAAGATATCTATTGCAGTATTTTGCCCACGGCCACGCAATACGCGCGAAATTCCTTCTTTGCCGGCCTGCTGCCCGGTGAAATACAAAAAATGTATCCCAAATACTGGACAAAGGAGACAGAAGAAGGCAAGCGGAATGAGTTTGAGCAGGAATTGTTTGCTGAACAGCTACAAAGGCTTGGAGGCGGTATTCCGTTTACCTATCACAAAATACTGAACCTTTCAGCCGGTAAAAAATTGCTGAACACCCTGAGCGACCATGCCAGCAAAAAGCTAAATGTTTTGGTTTACAACTTTGTTGATATGTTATCGCATTCCCGCACCGAGATGGAGGTGATCAAAGAACTGGCCGACGATGAGGCCGCTTACCGGTCATTGACCGTAAGCTGGTTTGACCACTCTCCATTGTGGGAGATCATCCGCCAGCTTGCCGAATGGAAGATCCCGGTTATCATTACCACCGACCATGGCTCAGTGCGTGTGCATAATCCAACCAGGGTGGTGGGGGATAAGAACACCAACACCAACCTGCGCTACAAAACCGGCAAAAACCTGCAGTATGATGCCCGTGAAGTCTTTGAGATCAGGAATCCGGCCGATGCATTCCTGCCAAAAGATTTTGTTAGTGCCAACTTTATTTTTGCCCTTGAGGATAATTTTTTCGCCTATCCTAACAATTACAATTATTACGTCAGCTATTACAAGAATACCTTCCAGCATGGAGGTGTGTCGCTCGATGAAATGCTGATCCCCTTTATCTATCTGACCCCAAAATAAACTATTTTTGCCCATGGAAAGACCGGCTCTGGTAAAGCAGAAATCATACCATGCGAGGCAGGTAAGTGAACTTGCCCCCCTGGCGCAGCAATTGCTGAACGCTCACCCTGATACGCGCATTTTCGCTTTTTTTGGAGCTATGGGGGTTGGAAAAACGACCTTTATTCAGTCTGTCTGTGCAGCACTTGGAGTAACCGGGAAGGTGAGCAGCCCGAGTTTCTCCATTGTCAACCATTACATGACCGATGACGGTCAAAGTATCTATCATTTTGATTTTTACCGCATCAATAAGCTGGAAGAGATCTATGATCTGGGATATGAGCATTATTTCTATTCCGGTAATTATTGTTTTATAGAGTGGCCGGAGAAGCTGGAGGCGTTATTGCCGGAACATGCTGTCAGGGTTGATATGGAGGAAGATGCCGGCGTTCGTATTGTTCGTTTTTAAGAAACCTGCTGTTGTTACAGTGCAGCCAAATTCTTACAACAGATGAAAGAATCAGGTAGTGACTATAAGTTTTTTTCCGGTTCCTGGCATTTCAGTCCCCAGGAAGAAATGCTTGAGGTAAAAAAGCGGAAAAATGCTTTGGTGGTAGGTATTCCGCTTGAGACCACCTATGACGAAAGCAGAGTAGCCCTGGCACCCGAGGCTGCCGCCTTGCTTACGCAGAACGGACACCGTATCCTGCTGCAGTCAAAGGCAGGAGAAAAGGCATTTTTCTCCGACAGGGAATATGCCGAAGCGGGCTGCGAGCTGGTGTATACCTCCGAGGAAGTATATAAGGCGGATATCATATTGAAGGTGGCGCCTGTTAATGATGAAGAGATAAAGCTGCTGCGAAAGGGACACGTGATCTTTTCAACGGTTGCTTTACCCATGCAAAAGGCAGAATACTTCAGGGCTTTAATGATGAAAAAGGTTACTGCCGTTGCCTTTGAGTTTATCCGCGACAGGGCCAACACCTTTCCTTTGTTGCGAAGTATGAGTGAAATTGCAGGTAACACCTCCATTTTGGTTGCATCCGAATATCTGAGTGATAAGGAATTCGGGAAAGGCCGGATGTTTGGAGGATTGTCGGGCATTACGCCTACGGAGGTTGTTATTCTCGGTGCCGGAACTGTGGGTGAATATGCTGCCCGGGCGGCCATGGGGCTTGGAGCCCTGGTGAAGGTTTTCGATCCTTCCGTGTATAAGCTTCGCCGCCTTCAGAACAATTTGAACGCACGAATTTTTACATCAATCATGCAGCCCAAGGTTTTGCTAAAGGCCTTGCGTACGGCTGATGTGCTCATTGGCGCGGTGCATTCGTCGTGGGGACACGCACCCGTGATTGTCAGTGAAGACATGGTGAAGCAGATGAAATACGGTTCTGTAATTGTAGATGTGAGTATTGATCAGGGCGGCTGTATTGAAACGAGCAGGATTACCACACACGCTGAACCGGTATTTCAGAAATCGGGCGTCATCCACTATTGCGTACCCAATATTGCCGCCCGCGTGCCTCATACGGCTTCCTATGCTTTCAGCAACTTTTTTGCACCAGTATTGCTAACCATTGGTGAAGAGGGCGGTGCCGAGAATATGCTGAAACGCGATCCGGGAGTACGACAGGGTGTTTACCTCTTCAACGGCACCCTGACCAATCAGTTTATTGGCGAATACTTCCACCTTCCTTACCAGGATATTGACCTGCTGATGGCCGCTTTTTAATGCTTCCTTATTATGTGCTGATGGCTGTGTCGTACCTGAGAAACAGCCCGGCGCTTACTGATCAGCGGTTCATAACCTCTTCCATCCAATCGGAAATGAGGTCAGCTATTCCCGTATGAATGTTGTTTCTCCTGTAATGTGGATCATTCCTGATGGCAATGGCATGCTGCAGGTCATTTACATAGATAAAGCCATGATCGACATTGGGAACCTTCATAAAGGTGGCCATGCCCGGATTATAATGGTTTACGATTTCTGCAATCAACTCATGTTCATGAGGATTGAATGCCACAAACTCTCCTTCACCCCATAGCGATAGCACATGTGCATTGACCTGGCTCCAGGCCTTAAACAACCGTGTGTCCTGCAATTGATGCCAAAAGGTGTAATGCCGTCCGTTCATAAAACCTCCTTCATCATACCGCCAGTAACGATCGAGAAAGGCAGCCATTTCAGGGTCTTTCATCAGCTCACGGGGGCTTTCCTTCTCTATCATAAAGCGGTAATAAAAGCGAATGGACTGTTCGTGCAGGGCTTCGTTTTCAAGGTAGTCCTGGCCAAGCAGCAGGCGCTGTACCCTGGTTTGTTCAATAAGGTATTCGAACCAGGGCCTGACCACAGTGCCGAAGACAATAATACCTTTAGGATCAAAATCCCACGCCATCATGGGAGCCTGCACTCCTCCCATTGAATGTCCGAAAACAAACACATTCGCTGTGTCAACAAAGTCGTAATTCACCAGGTTGTTGTACGACCTCGTGAATATCTCTACCTCATCCAGGAGGTTGATTTCGGAACAGTCCCTGCTGCTTCTTGAATCTCCCATGCCGGCCTTTTCGGTCTTCACCACAACAAAGCCTCTTTTGCTGAAACCTTCGAGCAGCGTGGTGTAGGGGTGGTAGGCTCCCATATTGTCAACCTGTGCACAGGGATATCCCTGTATGAAAAAAAGCACAGGATACACGCCCGGTTCTTTCGGCTTGTGAATGATGGTGCGCACATAACCGTCTTCGAATGCCACCTGGTCGTAAACTACTTCTGCGTAAGGGTTCTCTTCAGGTGGGAACCCGGTCATTGTCCCCTCCAGCCTAAGTCTCGTGCCATTACGCATGATGTCGAGACTTATGGGATCACCATCCTGGTGGCGGCCAATGCGATCGATGAAGCTGTAAACAGACACTGCCTCCACGTCATTGGCTTTCAAAATGATATCACCGGCTTTCAGACCAATGGCGGCAGCCGTTCCGCCTTCCGCCAGTCCTTCAACATAAACTCCCGACTTTTCTTTAACGTTGTTAAGCGCAGCTATAGAGTCGGTCACTTCCAGCAGCCTTACGCCGATAAAGGCCCTTCTGGGCAGGCTGTACCCGGCATGCAAGGCGTTGATCATCAAAAAAGTTGCTGTCATCAGCAGTAACATACACCGGATCATCTTAACGGGCCGGATCCCTGGTGTTGTGTTTTTTCCTGTCGCATAATCTGTGTTCATGGTTCTGTCGGTTAGTTTTTATTATTGGGAACTATATGTCTGTTGGTCAGGTGTTGTTTTGGGATGCATCAGGAGGTATTTGCCACTCTGCAAATGAGGTTTGTGCAAAAGTACCAATTCGTCAAACCGGGGTCGCCTGATCCTGCATCAGTAAGTTTGTATCTTACTGAAAACAAAGAAAGCACTGCCAAACTGTTTTTGTTATTCCAGGACAACATAGGTGTGTGGCGGATTTTTGCTGTTAACCTGAATAGCGCATCAAGACATATACCGTATTATTTAAAGTGTTATGCTTAAGCAAAATACGTATTTTTTTTACCAGGCAAAGTGTACATTAACGGATTTTGTTTGTACGTTAACGGACATGTTCCGGTTGGTTTTCCTGATTTCTTTACAAGGCAAACCTTAGGTGAAATAAGTTGGTTTTGGGGCGAGTGATAACGAAAAAAGCCGCTCGTAATATATTTATTACCAACGGCTTGTAAGTTATTTTTGTGACCTGGCTGGGACTCGAACCCAGGACCCCATCCTTAAAAGGGACGTGCTCTACCAGCTGAGCTACCAAGTCCTTGGTGTTTTTTTAGAGAGTGCAAAGATACCCCCAAAAATGTAAATAGCAAAAGTTTTTTGGTTTTTTCATTGACAAACTGATCAGGAGCATGGCGGTTCGGGATCCGGTCTCAAAAGATTAAGCATTTACAACCAATGACTAATCCAACACCGGATGCCTTTCAAAAGCAATTTCATCCGAAAACAATTTTCTGTAAGTAATCAGGGTGTAAGCCTTTTCAGTGCCAATATGGTCCATCAGCTTTACCATCTTAGGGTTAAAGTCTCCTATCCAGTTAATGATCATGGCTTTGTAATAACCTTTGGGAACAACCCTGTTTTTCAGCGACATGATCAGGGCACTTTCGAGGCCCCTGTTTTGGTATTCGGGAATCACGCCAAATACAAGTCCGTAAATAACACGGCATTTACCCCGCCATTTGTAGTAGAGGAACTTGAGCTTGCCCAGCCAGTTTAGTTTTCCGTTCAGATATCTGAATATCTGATTCAATTCGAGGATGTTAATAAAGAAAGCAACAGGTTCACCGTGATGGTATCCAAAAATAACCAGCTCTTCATCCACCACATGCTTCATTCTTTTAAATGTTCTGATGGCTTTTTCGCGCGTCATGGGCTCAAAACTTTCATGGGCATCGCTCCAGGCTTTGTTGTATATCGTCATGAAGTCTTCAGCATATTTTTCCAGGTTTTTTTTGTGAAGGTTTTCAAAATGATAGCCCTGGGTTTCGGTCAATCGTTCAAACTTTTTTTCGATGATGGGCGGTAACTGAATGTCGGATGTGAGGCTGAATATAAACTGCTGGTAATAATCCTGAAAGCCGTATGCCTCAAAAAGCTCCCGGTAATAGGCCGGGTTATTGGGTGCCAGGTAGGGTGTTTCCTTTTCGTTCCCTTCCACCATCAGCCCCCAGAACCTGTCTTTTTCGCCAAAGTTGATTGGACCGTCCATTGCTTGCATACCCCTGGCCTGCAGCCACTCGCGGCAAACATCAAACAGTCTGAAGGCGGCTTCCTTGTTGTTGATACATTCAAAAAAGCCCATGCCTCCTGTGGGTTGTTTGTAGGTGTAAGCCAGTTTTTTATTGATAAAGGCGGCAACCCTGCCAATGGTGTTGCCGTTGCCGTCTGTTAAAATCCACCTGCACAGCGTTCCCGATTGAAACTGTGGGTTTTTTTTGGGGTCGAACACTGCGGCAACATCATGATCCAAATGCGGGATCCAGCGGGGGTTGTCTTTGTTGATCATGCGTGGTAAACGCAGAAAGGCTTCTTCCGCTTTGCGGTCTGTTACTTCTATGATCTGCATCTCGAAACTTAGAGTATAGTTGGTTTTTCGGTTTCGTAAAAATAATTACTATCCCCGAAAAAACCTCATGATCGTTTCATAAAAGTTATGTTTTGAGAACAAATTGGTTGAAAGTGTTAAAAATATTCTCTAAGTTTACCGGAGAAGAAGGAAGTAAATATCTCACGGAGAACACGGAGGGCACGGAGAAGAAAGTGAATGTCTCACGGAGAACACGGAGGGCACGGAGAAGAAAGTGAATGTCTCACGGAGAACACGGAGGGCACGGAGAAGAAAGTGAGTGTCTCACGGAGAACA
>JAVIYP010000002.1:0-99736 GCA_031323845.1 Bacteroidales bacterium
TTTGTATGTTTTTAGGGTGGGAGCAGGGATGCCTTTGCCAAAAAACTGGGCTCCCGTAAATATCCTGGCTTCATCCCATAGTTTCTGATCAATCAGTGACTGCAGCAACTGTCTGCCGCCTTCCACCAGAATGCTTTGTATGCCCTGACGATACAAAAGGTCGCAAATGTTTTTGATGAGATGCTGATCAAAGGGGATGGCCACAAACTGTGTGTTCTTTTCTTTTTTTGTGTATATCTCATTAATAATGAGGGTTTTCTGGCTGTTGTCCATGAGGTGGTACTGAGGTGTGAGTTTGAGTGTTCTGTCGAGCACAATTCTCATAGGTGAGGGCCCATGCCAGTCGCGCACGTTAAGGCGCGGATTGTCTTTGAGCGCTGTATTCGTACCCACCATGATGCTTGCTTCTTCCGTGCGCCATTTGTGCACCAGCATGCGCAGGTGTTCACTGGTAATCCAGGTAGGTTTTTTGGCCGCATCGGGAAGCCTTTCCGTATCAATAAAACCATCGGCAGTTTGAGCCCATTTCAGCACAATATAGGGCCTCTTTTTTTCATGAAAGGTGAAAAAACGCTTATTGAGATCACGGCATTCGTCTTTCAGTACACCCACACTGACCCGGCAGCCGGTAGCTCGCAATCGGGCAACCCCTTTGCCTGCCACGGCATCAAACGGGTCAACGGTTCCGATAACTACTTCCCTTATGCCGTGACTTATGATGAGATCAGTGCAGGGTGGTGTTTTTCCGTGATGGCAGCAGGGCTCAAGGTTAACGTACAGTGTTGCCCTGCGCAGGAGTTGAGGGTCGCTGACTGAGGAAATGGCCATGACTTCGGCATGAGGACCACCGAATTGCTGATGGTAACCCTCACCAATAATCTTATTGTTGACAACCAAAACGGCACCTACCAGCGGGTTAGGCGCCACATGCCCCAAACCCTGCAAGGCCAGGTCAATGCAACGGCGCATGTATGTATCGTGTATGTCCATGAGCTGCATATATGGCTGCCTCATCCCGTATGACACTGCTAAATGGTAATTATCGGGGGCAACATGTGATGTTTCAGCGTTTGTGTCTGATATTGCCTGTGCAATACACCGTCAAAGATAGTATTTTGACCACAATCAGATGAAGCGTAGGTTTACGTCTTTCAGAAATTTACTTTCCAGGATGCCTGCTATTTTTTTAATGACAGAACGTCTTATTTCCAGCTCTACCGGCAGGTTGGGGTCCTGATGAGCCACGTTGATGGCTGTCCCGACAACGAAATAGATCTCATCGCTTTCCATGATCTGTTTCACAATCTGGTGGGCAGGTCCTTTGCCCGTTTCCGACGACGGCGACCATTCATCGAGAATACCGGCCGTTTTACTCAGGGTTAGAATGCCTTCTGAAACAAGGTCAATTCCCTCCATGTAAGACAGGGGAGGCAGATCCGGATCATCAAAAACAAGATGATCCTCAATGCTGATGTTCAATTCCCTTGAAACTATATCAGCCGTTGTTCCGCCGCAAAGTATTTTTTTCCCATCAAACGTTTTTACGATGTTTGCCAGCTCCTTGTCTTTGTCTTTTTCGAAAGGAGGACCGGAACATATCAGCAGTCTTCTTGGCTCCCGGCAGTAAACCACCACCGCACTGGTGTCGTCTTTAGCCTGGTATTGATCATGAGAATGAGCTTTGTTGACGATAAGCGAAGATAGCTTTGCGGCAGAAAGGTCGGGTTGCTCTTTGATCAGCGAAAGCAGGTTTTTTTCAACATTGTCACGGCCCCATCCCAGTAAAAAGTTGGCCTGACCCAGCCCCGACTGGGTAATGCCGTCTGACATGATCACTATGCGGTCTTCCTTCTCCAGTGTGTAAGTACATGCCTTGATTTCTTTTGTTGTGTTTTCGTCACCTTCAACCGTCATGCTATGCCATTCAGGGACGAACACTTCCCTGTTTTTTAACAGGATGGGGTCAGGATTGTCATAGTTCAGGATGGTTGCCTGACCGTCCTTTTCCACATCAATGATCGTAAAGGTGGCATAGCTTATTTTACGTTCGCTGCACACGGGCAAGGTATTCATGATGATCTCCGCAATCTTTTGAACGTCCTTGTGCTCTTTCGTAAAATTAAGGGCCATGGTGGCTGTCAGCGTGGCCAGCAAATTGGCTTTCACCCCATGTCCCATACCGTCTGAGAGCACTACCACCGTGCGGCCTTCTTCCTTTACCTTTTCCGATAAAAATACATCCCCGCAAATACGCTCACCTAAATGGCTGCGCTGTGCCGATCCCACCTCTATGTAAAAGTTGTCATTCATCCGGTATCCATTTTTTTGAAAAAAGAATTCCGTTATTTCTTTCCGGTTTTTCGGTAGGTCTCAATAATGGAATTCAGCATCCGTTCAGTGGTACTCGCCCCTTCGCCCAGCGAAAAAGCAATTTTCTGAACCATTTTCAGGTTTTCGTCAATGACTTCGCCTACCCTGTTTATTATCTCCTCCTGGCGTACCTCTGCAACGTACATGTCACGCAGCACGCCACCTACGATCTTGTTCGGCTTTAACGAATAAATACTGACATTCAGCAATCTGTCGTTATGTGTGACATCCTTGCCGGTGATGTTCTCGTTGTTTTCAAGTACATAGCTGAAAAGATTGTAAATGTTGAACGGCAGCAGGGTTTTCAGGTCGGCTCCAACAAGACCGGGGATCACTTCGTTGATCATTTCAGCATCTTCACCCAGCACTTTGATAAAACTATCGTTCGATTCAATGACCTTAAGCTTTTCGTCAACAATTACAGCAGCCGAGGGCAGGTTCTTAAACAGGGAAGAAGTGGTTTCTGCACGCTGTTTGATTTTTTGATAATCGTCGCGCAGGGTTTTTTCCTGTTCCAGTAATTGTTCCTGTTGCTTTTTTAGCTTTTCATTATTGATTTTTAATGTTTTGATGTATTCCTGCTTGCTGTTTACCGAATAGTTCAGGCACATTTCCGGACGCGACAAACCCTGGCTGACCGAAACGGCAAAATCCCTGCAACTCCTGAAACCGCAGGCATTACATGAGGCCGTTTCTTCGATGCGCTTGCCAAGGCTTTTCATGATCTCCTCCACGGCTTCGTTACCGGGCTCAGGAAGACGCTGGTCATCTTTTACAAAGCTTCTGCGGAGATCAAGCCCGGTATAACGCTCCATTTCCTTTTCCCACTGTTTTTTATCAAATTTTTTAAGGCGCTTGTTTACATAGTCCTTAACCAGGGAGCGACGCAGAAATTGGTTTGATTTGTCGGTGGTACCGGGTCCGGTAAGACAGCCCGCATGATAAAAGATATTAAAATGACGTTTCAGGCTTTCCGGATGACGGTTGAATTCATCCACCGCATCCATCATCGGGTTTTTTTCTTCCACCGTGATCACCTTTCCCTTCAGCATGGATTCATCAATGCCGGCAGCCTGCAAAATGCCATTGCTGATAGGGTAGAGGGAACCCAGGTAGCCAATGGGCGGGTCAAAATCAGAGTATTCCACCTTGCTTTCCTTGATCTTAAACCGATCAAAAAGATCCCGCAGCTCTTTAAACGTCAATACCGCATCAACCTTTCCGGTGTCCTCTGGGAGTTGTGCATCGTATTTTGCTGAAAGGCAGGGCCCAATGAACACCACCTTCAGATCTTCTCCGTAGGTTGCCCTTACCACTTTTGCCATGGCTGTCATGGGGTTAACCATGGGTGTCAGGTTGTCGATGAGCTCAGGGAAAAATTTCTCCACATAGGAAACAAGACTCGGACAGCTGGCCAGCAGGTAATATTTTCCTTTGAAGTCGGAAAGCAGCTCCCTGTATTTCTGGGCAATCAGATCTACCCCGAAAGCTACCTCATTCACAAAACCGAATCCCAGCTTGCGGATCATTTCCACAAACTTGCGGTAATCAGTAATGTCAGGAAATTCTCCGCTTATGGTTGGGTCAACAATTGCTGCCACCTTATGGTCTGACTGCAGCATTTCGACTACCATATCAAGATCGCTGTAATGCGACACGGCATCGGATGCACACACGTCCAAACAACTGCCGCAACCAATGCAACGGCTATGGTTCACCACGGGCATACCATCTTTGGTGCGCAAACTGATGGCCTTAACCGGGCACACCCTGATGCAGGCATAACTTTTACTGCATTTATTATGGTCAATGAGGATTGTTTGCATAATAAAAATGTTGGTTTACAACTGTAGGTCTTATTGCCGCTTAAGTGTTCAAACAGCGCTCAAGAATACCAGCCGCATCATCTGCAGTAAGTTTGGTTATTTTGTTGCCATTCACAATCAGCACCGGACCTTGCTCACATTCCTTAAGGCAATGAGAACCCTTGAATGTAAATTCAGCATCAAGCGATTTTTCTTTAAGAGCAGCCTGAATGATCTCCAGGTTTTTTTTATTTCCCCTCGAAAAGCAACTGCTTCCCATGCAAATAATTATTTCGTTTACTGCCCTGTTGTTCATACAGAAAAATACCTCTTGTTTTATGAACAAAAATAAGCAAAGCATTTCAGAATTCCAGTTAATTCCTTCACATCTGCATGAAATTTACTTTATCAAGATTTAATTTAGATAACACATAATTGATTGATGCTGTATTATGCTAATTGATAAGTATTGATTAACAAATAGTTATATTTTTATTATAAGTTTATTTTTTTGCTTTATAAAGATCATGGTAATATTCGTTTATTTTTTCCGATATTTGTTGTGTATTGTGAAATAAATATCAACACAAAAAAAATGGCACCTACCATCGAAGAGGTATTCGAACAATTCCCGAACCGCAGGAGGGAGGACATGATCCCGCTCCTGCAAGCCATACAGGATAATTTTGGGTTTCTCTCAGAGGAAACCATTACAGCAGTTGGCAAGTATCTTCAAATCAGTGTGAACAAGATCTACGGGGTTGCCACATTTTATGACAACTTCCGATTTGGTCCTGTTGGGAAATATCATATCAGGGTCTGCCATGGCACTGCCTGTCATGTTGCCGGCACCGGTAGCTTGCTTCGGGAACTGGAAAGGCTGTTAAAGATCAGCGATGGTGAATGCGATAAAAACGGCATGTTCAGCCTTGAAGTAGTCAGCTGCATTGGCGCCTGCGGATTGGCACCTCTTATTGAAGTGAATGAGATGTATCATACACACCTGAACACGGAGCGCTTAAAACAGCTGATTGAATCATTAAGGGAAAAAGAAAACACACTGTCATGATGTTGAACAGTCCACAACAAATTCGAGGCTTTCTGGTAGATCAGGTCTTGCTGAACCCCGACAGGGAAGCTCAGCCCGGCATCAGGAAGCATTTGTCCTATCTGTCCGGAGAACGGGTGCACAAGCCCAACATCATGGTGGGTATGGCCAGCTGTGGATGTATTGCAGGGGCCGGTCAAACGTATGATGCCATCAGGGAATACCTGAATGAAAGGGATCTTGATGCGGAACTGATTCAGGTAGGCTGCCACGGTTTTTGTGAAGCGGAACCCGTGGTGGATGTGCAATTACCGGGTAAAACGAGGATTTCCTTTGCGAACGTCACATCCGACCGGGTGCAAAACTTGCTGGATGAAGTGTTGAACGACAACCTGCCTGATGTTTCATGCGTGGGTCAGTATAAAAACCCGATTCTTCAGGAGTGGGAGGATGTTCCGGATATTGGGGATCATCCGTTTTTTTCCCATCAGCACCGGATTTTGATGGAGCATTGCGGTATTATTGATCCGGTTTCGGCTTCAGCCTATATTGCCCGGGGAGGCTACCAGGCTTTTTCCGACAGCATTTCACGCTACACTCCCGGCCAGCTATGTGAAATCATTGAAAGGAGCGAACTTGCCGGTCGCGGAGGAGGTGCATACCCGGCCGGGAAAAAGTGGGCTGCAGCATTGAAATACGGCAGTGACCAGAAATATTTTGTGTGTAATGCGGTGGAAAGCGATCCCGGCAGCTATATGAACCGGGCTATCATCGAAAGCAACCCACACCGCCTTATCGAAGCCATCCTCATAGCTTCCTATGCCATTGGAGCCAGCAAAGCCTTTATTTTTATAAGAAAGGAGTTTTCACTGGCCGTCAAACGCCTGAATGAAGCCATCAGCCAGGCCAGGGAATACGGCATTATCGGGCATCATATTTTCGACTCGGGGGTCAATATTGATATTGCGGTTAAAGAAGCTGCAAGGGCATTCGTGTGCGGAGAAGAAACCGCTTTGAACAACAGTATTGAAGGCAAACGGGCCATGCCTTCGTCAAAACCGCCTTACCCCGCCGAAAAGGGCCTCTGGGATAAGCCCACTATCGTCAACAATGTGGAGACCCTCTTTAATGTGCCGCTGATAGTGAAAAACGGACCTGAATGGTTTCATGGCATCGGCACCTCAACCAGCAAGGGCACCAAACTCTTTACTTTGTCCGGAAACATCAGGTATTACGGTACGGCTGAAGTACCCATGGGCATCACTTTCAGAGACGTGGTACACAAGGTAGGCGGAGGGTTAAAAGATGATAAAGCCTTAAAAGCGATTGTTCTTGGCATCAACAGCGGAAGTTATATCGTTGAGGATACGCTGGATACCCGGGTCGATTTCGACGCCTTAAAAAACATTGGTGCGGCACTGGGCAGCGGCGCCTTTGTCGTCATTGATGAAAGCATTTGCATGGTTGACCTGGCCAGGTTCTTCACTGCTTTCTTCAAAAAAGAGAGCTGCGGAAAGTGCATTCCGTGCAGAGAAGGCACAGCCCGAATGCTGGAAATCATGGAACAGGCTACACGACGACCTTCCGAAAACAGCTCCTTCCAGACACTGGAACGCTTTAAGGGGGTAATGCAATTAAAAAGCCTGTCGGCCGTCATCAGGGATACCTCCCTGTGTGCTCTCGGAAAATCGTCACCCATGGCGATCCTCAACACGCTTAAATACTTTAAAAAGGAATTCGATACCCATGTTTTCGAAAGGAAATGCCCTGCCAATCACTGCACCGATCTGCGCGAATATTTTATCGATGTAGATGCTTGCACGGGATGCCACGCATGTCTGAAAAAGTGTCCGGCAGATGCCATAATCGGTACACCAAGGTATCCTCATTTTATCGTACAGGACAAATGCATTGCCTGCGGGTCGTGCTATGATGTTTGTAAGTTTAATGCCGTTTTAATCAAATAAGGCGATTTTGCTGTTATTATGGAAGTAAGGATAGAAGTAAACAACAAGACAATACTTGCAAAGAAGGGTGAAAGCCTGCTTGCTGCCCTGCGCGATCATGGAATAAAGATTCCAACGCTGTGTCATATGAACCGGTTTTCACCCGGAGCCTGCCGCTTGTGTGTTGTTGAAGTTGAGGGGAAACGCGACCTGATTACCTCATGCTCTTTCCCTGTAGAAGAAGGTATTAAAGTTAAGACCAATACCCCCAGGGTCATTCAGGCCCGAAAAGCGCTCGTAGAACTCCTGCTTTCCAATCACCCCGACGACTGCCTGTATTGCCGGCGAAACGGAAATTGCGAATTACAATGGCTTGCCGGTGAAATGAATGTGAAAGAAAGAAAATTTTTTGGCCGGAAAAACGAGCACTTTCCCGATTTTTCCAGTTCAAGTGTGGCCCGCGACCCGGCCAAATGCGTGCTCTGCAGCCGCTGCGTTCGCATCTGCGAAGAAGTACAGCTGGTTACGGCGCTCGACTTCATCTCAAGGGGTAACCAGACCATGGTGAACAGTGCCTTTAATAAAGGGCTGAACGTCTCCAGCTGCATACATTGCGGTCAATGTGTCCAGGTTTGTCCAACAGCAGCACTTACCGATATATCCCACATTGAAAAAGTGGATGCTGCCCTGGGTAAAGAGCATGTAAAAGTAGTGTTTCTGTTAAGTCCTTCTGCGACAGTGTCTTTTGCTGTAGCTATGAATCTGAAAGCCAAGGATGACCCGGCAGGAATTATTGCTGCTGCTCTAAAAAGCTGCGGAGCCCACAAAGTGTTTGACCTGGGACTGGCTTCCGATATCAATGTCATGGAAGAAGCCCGGCAATTAGTGACTTACGTTCAAAACAACGGGTCGGACAGTGGCCCGTTACTGTCGTCATGTTGCCCGGCCTGGGTCAGGTATGCCGAAGAGTTCAGGCCCGAATGGCTGCACAGGCTGGCCAGGACAAAATCGCCGCAGCAAATTATGGGTGTTATTTCCAAAACCTTTTTTGCCAGGCAAAATAATGTCAACAGCGAACAGTTGTTTACGGTTGCCGTGATGCCCTGCGTGGGTAAAAAGTACGAAGCCTCCAGGGAGGAGAATACGCACCGGGGCGTTTCGGAGATTGATGCGGTGATCACCGTAAGAGAACTTATGCAGTTGCTGCGGAGCCATGGTATTGACACTTACCAGCTCGAAAAAGACGCTCTTGACAAGCCTTTTGATACTTCGTCTGCAGCCGCAACCGAACTGGGCTATTCAGGGGGTAAGGCAGAAGCAGTCGCCAGGGAAGTGAATCGTTTAATGGGTGGTAAACCGGAAGATTTTAAGTTTAGCCTGCCTAAACATACAGCAGGCAAGAAGGAAACAAAAGTAACGTTCGGCGACAAGCAACTGGGCTTTGCCTGGGTCAGCAGCATACGGGAAGCAGATGCTTACCTGCGCAGCCTTGAACAGGACGAACGTCAGGACATTCATTACGTGGAAGTTATGGCGTGCCTGGGAGGATGCGCCGGAGGTGGTGGCCAACCGGTTAGCCGCGGCTTCGAACAAAGCCTGGCCAGAAAAAAAATGTGTGCGGAACTCGAAAAGGCAAATGCACATACTGCTGCCTCAGAAAATCCACTCACAGAACTTTTTTATAAACATGGAGCACTCCGTGTAGATGACCCTGATGCCCATGAATGGATGAATACGAAGTTCAAAAAGAAATGACCGAATACGCTTGAGTTTCTGCCTGGTTATACTGAAGTGCTTCAGGTATGAATAGTGTTTGGGATGTTTCCAGTTTTTTTTTGAAAGTGTTTTAAAGAAATGAACAAGAATAAAGAAATAATATACACGGTTAAGGACAGGTGCAGGGTATGTTATACCTGTGTCAGGGAATGTCCGGCCAAAGCCATCAGGATCATGAATGGTCAGGCCGAAATTATCCCGAGCCGTTGCATTGCCTGCGGTAACTGCATACGTGTGTGCAACCGTGATGCGAAGATGTTTGCCTTTTCCATCGATAAGGTTAAGCTCTTGCTGAACTCAGGCCATCCGGTGGCTGCCATTGTAGCCCCTAGCATTGCCGGTGAGTTTACCGACATAAGCGATTACCGCCTGTTTGTCGGTATGATTAGGGCACTTGGATTCAACTATGTCACCGAAGTGGCTTTTGGTGCAGAACTCATCGCCAATAAATACAAAGAACTGCTCGAGTCAAAACCGAAAAAACCGCTGATTTCAACGAGCTGCCCGGCCATCGTGAGTTATGTGGAAAAACACCACCCGCAGATCATTGACTCACTGGTACCGGTGGTCTCACCTATGATAGCCACCGCCAGGGTGGTGAAGGAAAAATACGGCAATGACACGAAAATAGTTTTTATCGGTCCTTGTATTGCAAAAAAAGTGGAAGCCTCCGATCCGCAATTTGAAGGGTTGATCGATGAGGTGATTTCTTTTGTTGAGCTGCGGCGGATGTTTGATGAGAAAAAAGTGACGGAAGACAAGGTGAAAGCTTCTGACTTTGATCCGCCAGTGGCAGGCAAAGGTGCTATTTTTCCCATTAGTGGCGGTATGCTGCAAACCGTTGACCTCGAAGAGGACTTTGTTAAGGGCGATATCATTGTTGCAGAAGGGAGACACGATATCATTGAAGTGTTGCGCGAGTTTGAAGAAGGTTACCTGGAGGCCAAGATGTTTGACCTGCTCTGCTGTAACGGATGTATCAACGGACCGGGAATGAGCAACAAACACAAGTTTTTCTTTAAACGGAAGAACATCTCGGATTTTGCCAAACGGAAATACGACCGCATCGACCTGAAGCAATGGCAGGAAGACCTGAACACCTATCTGCAACTGGAACTGGGCAGAAAATTCAGTGCCAACGACCAACGGTTTCCGAGTCCGCCCAAGCAGGAAGAAATTAAGGAAGTGCTTGCCCGTTTTGGAAAAAAGGAGCCCGAGGATGAATTAAACTGCGGGGCATGTGGTTACGATACCTGTTATGATCACGCCGTTGCCATACTCCAGGGACTGGCCGAATCGGAAATGTGCCTTCCGTATACCATTGACCAGCTTCATGAATACATACATGAACTCGACGTTTCAAACAAAAAACTGGCCTCCACACAGGCTGCGTTAAAGCAGAGTGAAAAACTTGCCTCTATGGGCCAGCTGGCAGCAGGTATTGCACATGAAGTGAACAACCCTCTGGGTGTTGTGATTATGTACAGCCATATCCTTCTTGATGAAATGGATCCGACCTCCCCCTTGTACCGCGATCTGAAAATGATTGTGGAACAAGCCGACAGATGCAAGAAAATCGTGGGCGGTCTGCTCAATTTTGCCCGGAAAAGCAAACTGAGCATCAATGAAATCAATGTCAAGAAACTTATCAATAATGCGCTGAAAACATTTGTACTGCCCGCCAATGTTGATTTAAACATTAAAATAGACAGTCAGGACCCCTCTCTGGAGTGTGACCCTGACCAAATGGTACAGGTATTTTCGAACCTGTTCAAAAATGCGGTGGATGCCATGCCTGGAGGAGGAAAACTTCTTATAAATGTCACCGAAACAGATAGCGGAAAAAATATGGAGTTCCAGATTACCGATACAGGAACGGGTATCCCAAAAGAAAACATGGAAAAAATGTTTGAGCCCTTTTTTACCACAAAAGAAACAGGGCAGGGAACAGGACTTGGGTTGCCCATCATCTACGGCATCATTAAAATGCATAGCGGCAACATTAAGGTGGAATCCAATGATGATGCCGCAAAGGGTCCAACAGGTACCACATTTTATGTCACGCTTCCCAGAAAAAACAAAGATCTAAAAGAACAAACCGTTGAAGAAGTAAAAAAAGTAGAAGGATAAAATACCGTCAGCCATGCTAAAAAAAGAAAAAAAGACCATTTTGATTGTTGATGATGATGTGGACTATTTGTTTCAGCTGAAAATTGCCGTTCAGGACATGGGTTTTGATGTCGTAACGGCCTCAACACAAAAAGAAGCTGAGAACATTATCGAAAAACTGCGACCGGATCTGGCCATTCTCGACCTGATGATGGAAAACCAGGACACCGGTTTTGTTCTGTGTCATATCATAAAAAACCGGTACCCGGAAGTGCCGATTATCATAGCCTCTGCGGTTACAGCAGAAACCGGGATGCTGTTCGATGTGACCACCGAAGAAGAGAGAGATTGGATTAAGGCCGACCTCTTTCTTGATAAGGGGATCAGAAACGACCAGTTGCACAAAGAGATCAATAAACTGTTAAAACTCTGACCTGATGGAGAAACTCAAGCTGCTGGTGGTTGATGATGAGCCGGGAATACGTATGGGCGTATGCCGCATCCTGGAGAACTACGCTGTCAGTTATCCCTTTATGGATGAGGACTTTGGTTTTGACGTAAAGATGGCTGAAACCGGTGAGGAAGCCCTGGATATCCTCAAAGAGAACGAACTTGATATCGTTTTGCTTGACAATAAGCTGCCGGGCATCCAGGGGATTGATGTGCTCGAATACATCAATAAGCAGAACCTGGATGTAGTGGTGGTGATGATCACCTCCTACGCATCACTGGAACTGGCCGTAAAAGCAACCCGCCAGGGTGCTTATGATTTTGTACCCAAACCCTTTACCCCAAAAGAGCTGAGAGCATCTATCGAAACCATCACCAAGCAGCTGTTTCTCCGGAGAATGACGCAAAAGCTCCACGTTGAAGGCCGGCAGGTTCGCTTCCAGTTCCTGTCTGTACTTTCACACGAACTAAAATCACCATTGAATGCCATTGAAGGGTACCTTAAAATGATGCAGGACAGAAAGTTTGGCCATAACCTGAATGACTACCAGGAGATGATCGACCGGAGCCTGCATCGCATACAGGGAATGCGTAACCTGATCATGGATATGCTGGACCTTACACGCATTGAGTCAGGAAAAAAGAAACGAAAACTTGAACAATTGCTGTTGTGTGAGATTGTCAGGCAATGCATCGATGCATTTCAGCCTTTGTCTATTCAAAAAGACGTGGATGTTTATCTCAATTGCAGTGAAAAAATTAGTATTGAAGCAGACAAGCAAGAAATTGAAATTGTATTCAACAACCTGATATCCAATGCTATTAAGTATAATAAACAAGGAGGTAGGGTGGATGTAAACCTGAACAGGGATGAAACCGGTGTTCTTGTAGAAGTGGAAGATACGGGAATTGGTATGTCAACGGAAGATACCAAACATCTGTTCGAGGATTTTGTGCGAATTAAAAGTGAACATACAAAGCATATAACGGGTAGCGGACTTGGCCTTTCGATCACCAAAAAGATCCTCGATTTGTATGGGGCAAGCATTGAAGTGGAGAGCACTCCCGGCCAGGGCAGCTGCTTCAGGTTGCTGTTTCCTGCTGAGGCCTGAGGAGTATTTCGACGGCAGGGAGAAATCTGTAAGGGGGGTTGAAGCCGAAAGCGGAGGTTTCAGAAAGCTCGAAGTTCGAAGCTGGAAGCTCGAAGGAAGAAAGAGAGGTCGGAAGGCTTGTTTTCGAACGCAGTGAGAAATCTGCAAGGAAGTCGGAAACCAGAATTCTGAATTCTGAATTCTGAATTCTGACATCCATTCAGTTTTTTAGGCGTAAACACAAAATTCAGATAATCAAATAGTAATGAAAAATAAACAAATGAAAGGAAAAGTAAGTGAACTACCGGGCAAAACCGTGGAACGCCTGAGCCAGTACAGGCGGATCTTATACAACAGTATCAGGGAGGGCCAAAGTAACATATACTCTCACGAGTTGGCCAGGATGATGAATCTGACTCCGGTTCAGGTAAGGCGCGACCTTATGCTGATAGGTTATTCAGGCAGCCAGAGTAAGGGTTATGTAATCAAAGACCTGGTGGACCTTATCGGACAAATCATTGACAGCGAAGAAGGACAGCAGGTAATTATTGTAGGAATGGGGAACCTGGGCAGGGCCATCACCAGTTATTTTCTGGGAAAAAGAGACAAGCTGGCCATTGTGGCTGCTTTTGATAATGATCTGCAGAAATCCGGCCGGGTGGTGGCAGGCATTCCATGCCATCATATAAAAGATCTGAAACAGGTGGTTGAAAAGGAGAACATAAGAATTGCCATTCTGACGGTATCGCCGGAGGCTGCCTATGAGGTGACAAAACAGTTGCTTGACGCTGGAATAAAAGGAATACTGAACTATACCTCTGTGCCGCTGACCGTGCCAGATGATATCATTCTTGAAGAATACGACATCGTTACTTCCCTCGAAAAACTTGCCTATTTCGTTAAGGCAACCTAAATAAAGCAGATTCTTTTAATGCAATAATTCTGAATGTATATATGAAGGTTTATCATCATACAAGTGAAGCAGCCGGAAAGATACCCAACGCGGTTGTTACCACGGGATCATTTGATGGCGTGCATGTTGGTCATAAGATGATTATTCAGCGGCTGAATCAAATTGCCCGGGAAATCAATGGAGAGTCTGTTCTGATCACCTTTTACCCTCATCCCCGCCAGGTATTGTACCCCGAACAGAAGGACCTGAAGCTCATCAATTCGCAGGAAGAAAAAATTGAGCTGCTCAGTAAGGCTGGGCTCGACAACCTGATCATTCTGCCTTTTTCTGTGGAGTTCAGCAAAACCACATCAAGGGATTTCGTCATGCATATGCTTATAGAGCACCTGCAGGCTAAGGTTATTGTCGTCGGATACAATCATCACTTTGGTCATGCAAGGCAGGGCGATTATTCATATTTGCATACCCTTAGCCGTGAAGTTGGTTTTGAAGTGGAGGAGATACCTCTGAAGTTAATTGAAAATGAAACTGTTAGTTCAACCAAGATTCGAAAAGCACTAAAAGAGGGCAACATACAGCGTGCCAATGCCTATCTGGATCATCAGTACATCATTAAAGGACCCTTATATGCTGGTAAGTTGATCAATCAGAGCGATAAGCAACCGCTTATTGGTATTCAAGTAACCGCCACAGAAAAACTGATACCTCCTCCTGGTATTTATGCCGGAAACATATTGGTGGAAGATCGATGGCTAAAGGTCATGACCTTTATCGGCGCAGACAAATCAGGCCATAAGTTTATTGAGAATCAACCGATTTACGATAGCTTCACGCTCGATGGCCAGCAAGCCACCCTGTATTTTTACAAGCTGGTTTGGCCAGGAAATCCTGCCAATAATGGCGAAATCAATGATCGCGTGGTGGAGGAAGCCAGGGAAATGGTGGAAGAACTCATTTACTGAACCATGCATTGAAAGCATCTTTTTATGACGGATAAGAAACACATAAGCATGACATTTCTCGGTACGGGCACCTCCACCGGTATTCCGGTGGTGGCCTGCGATTGCAAGGTCTGTACCAGTGAAGATGTCCGTGACCGCAGACTCCGGACATCGGTAATGCTCGAAATAAACGGCCAGCACTTCGTGATCGATTGTGGTCCCGACTTTCGGTACCAGATGATCCGGGAAAAAGTGGAAGACATCACAGCTATTTTGTTTACGCATGGCCATCGTGATCATATCGCCGGGCTTGACGACGTGCGCGCTTTTAACTATGTACTGAATAAAACTGTTGATATCTATGCCACACAGGGTGTTGTGGACTCTATCAATAAAGAATTTCCATATATCCTTAAAGAGAAACGCTTTTTTGGCGCCCCTCAACTCCATTTTCACCTAATTGACAATCAGAAGTTCACCATTGATGGCGTTGAATTTCTTCCGATTGAAGTCATGCATCACAAAATGCCTGTATTAGGATTCAGAGTGCAAGACGTCACCTACATTACCGACGCAAGCCATATTTCCGACGAGGAGATGAACAAGATAAGAGGTTCTAAAGTGCTTGTTATCAATGCTCTTAGAAAATCACCGCATATTTCTCACTTCTCGCTCGATGAAGCACTGCAGGTGGTGAAAGCCACGAATCCGGAAAAAGCATACATTACCCACTTAAGCCATTTTATGGGACTGCATGAAGCAGTTCAGCAAAGTTTGCCTGAAAATGTATTCATTGCCTACGACGGTTTAAAGGTGACTATCTGAGAAATATTTCGTATTTTTGCATAAAATATAGAAAATACCGAAATAATGATATATCACCCCGAAACATACCGGGTTAAGGACAAGCGGATGCAGCCATTTATTGATGCTGATGAGATCTGGACCTTCATCAGGAGGACAAAGGCTGATAAAGCGCGGGTCAGAGAAGTGATCAAGGCTTCTCTTGATAAGAAAAGGCTTTCGCTGGAAGAGACAGCAGTGCTCCTAAACGCTAATGATCCTGAACTTGTTGAAGAAATCAAGGAAGGTGCCCGCCAGCTGAAAGAGAAGGTCTATGGTGAACGCATTGTGCTTTTTGCACCCCTGTATGTGGGTGATTTGTGCACCAACAATTGCCAGTATTGCGGATTCCGTTCTTCAAACAAGGATGCTAAAAGAATTACCTTAAGCGGCGATGAATTGATTTCCGAAACCAAAGCACTGATTGACCAGGGACATAAGCGCCTGATCCTGGTTTACGGTGAACATCCGAAATATTCGGCTGATTTTATTGCCGAAACGGTTAAGATTGTTTATGGTGTGAAGCATGGTAATGGTGAAATCAGACGGGTGAACATCAACGCTGCGCCTTTTGACATTCCTGGGTTCCGCAAAGTTAAGGATGCCGGTATAGGCACCTACCAGATATTCCAGGAAACTTATCACGTACCGACCTATAAACAAGTGCACCTTGGGGGTATCAAACGTAATTATGAGTGGCGACTGACCTCGCTCGACAGGGCGCAGGAGGCTGGGATTGACGATGTCGGTATCGGTGCCCTTTTCGGTTTGTACGATTGGCGTTTTGAAGTAATGGGGCTTGTAAGGCATGTTAACCATTTTGAAGCCGTCTATAATGTAGGGCCGCATACCATTTCCTTTCCAAGGATACAAAATGCCATGTCGCTTGATATTTCCAAAGAATACCTGGTAAAAGATGAAGACTTTGTGAGGTTGGTTTCCATTCTTCGACTGGCCGTTCCTTATACCGGAATGATATTGACAGCGCGGGAACCGGCACATATCCGCGACCAGATTCTGCGTTTTGGTGTTTCCCAGATCGATGGAGGTACTAACCTGGAGCTGGGCGGCTATTCAAAAGGAGAAAAATCAGCAATCCAGGACCTCAGCAAGGGTCAGTTCCAGATCAACGACAACAGGTCGCTGGCTGAGATCATGGATGAACTCATTACCTCAGGATACATACCTTCGTTTTGTACAGCCTGTTACCGTCTTGGACGGACCGGCGAGCATTTTATGGAGTTTTCCGTGCCCGGATTTATCAAAAGGTATTGTACGCCAAATGCATTGCTCACTATGGCCGAATACCTTGAGGATTATGCCGGCGATGAAACAAAAAAGACAGGGTACCAGCTAATAGACAGCAAGATAGGAGAGTTGGCCAAAAGCCAGAAGGTAGAAAGACTGAAAGAAAAGATCGAAAAGATTAAAGCCGGACAAAGAGATATGTATTTCTAAACTCATTGTATATGCAAAAAACAATTATTATGGGGATTCTGGTGTTCGACCGGATTAAAGAAGCCGGACGAACCCAACATGTGCTCAGTAAACACGCTGATGTAATTCGCACAAGACTTGGCTTCCATGAATTATCCGATACCGTTTGCAGCCGGGTGGGAACTATCGTACTTGTTTTGCAGGGAGAGCCTGCTAAATGGCAACAGCTGGAAGAAGACCTTTCAGAAATCGGAGGGGTGGAAGTTAAAAAAATGACTTTCGATTATATGTTTAAGTAAAAGTGTATAATATGTTAGAAATCAGGATATTAGGAGTATATGTCGAAACCAGGGGCCAGACTGCTCAAAAGGTTCAGGAACTATTAACAAAGTATGGTTGTTCGGTCAGAACAAGACTGGGGCTGCATACACCGGATACAAACTCCTGCAAAAACTGTGGTCTCATCCTGCTGGAACTTACAGGTAATCCCGATGAATGCCTGCGGCTTGAAAATGAACTTTGGGCTCTCGAGGGTGTTAAAGTACAGAAAATGGTCTTTTAGATACGGTTAAATAAATAACGTTAATGGCGAAACTTGTAAATTTTTCCGAGGCGGCCTCCCTGGCATTGCATGCCATGGTCATTATTGCTAAGTCCGACAATCACGTAAATGTAAACAGTATTGCAAACGAGATGGGTGCTTCCAAAAACCATCTTGCCAAAGTACTGCAGCAATTGGTGAAGCACAACTATCTTAAATCAGTCCGCGGTCCGAATGGAGGCTTTATCCTGAGTAAACCGGCCGATCAAATCAGCGTCCTGGAAATCTACGAGTCCATAGAAGGCAAAATTGAAACACCTGAGTGCCCGCTTGACCGGCAAATATGCCCCTTTAATAAATGCCTCATGAGTGGCCTGGTGACCGATGTATTGTTGCAATTCAAGAAATACTTCGGTGAACAGAGCCTGGAAGATTTTGTAACGCGCACTTGATACAATGCCTGGCTGCCGGTAATGAACCTGCCCCTATGTATGAATCTTTTTCAAATATTGATCAGATACTTATAGCCTTTGGCTTGACCTTATTCGCAGGTCTTTCAACCGGTATCGGCAGCGCCATTGCTTTTTTCACCAATCGAACCAGCACAAAATTCCTTTCCATTGCCCTGGGTTTCTCTGCAGGCGTCATGATCTATCTCTCTTTTGTTGAAATTTTCCCCAAAGCGCAGCAGATAATGCTTGCAGAAATGAACACACAGTCAAGTTATTTGCTGACGGTCGCAGCTTTTTTTTCGGGAATGCTTCTCATTGCCATTATCGACAGGATGGTACCGGCTTTTGAGAACCCTCATGAGCTGAAAAGGGTGGAGCAGATGGAGCATCCGGATCAAATAAAAAACAAAAAACTTTACAGGATGGGGGTCATGTCTGCTGTGGCCATTGCCATCCATAATTTTCCGGAGGGTTTGGCCACGTTTGTAGCAGCCATGCAGGATGTCAGACTTGGCCTCCCCATTGCCATAGCCATTGCCTTGCATAACATCCCCGAAGGCATTGCCATATCCGTACCCATTCACCAGGCTACCGGCAGCAGAAGAAAAGCCTTTAAATACTCCTTCCTCTCCGGTCTGGCAGAACCTTTGGGCGCAGTGTTCGGTTTTTTTATACTGATGCCTTTTATGAATGATATCGTTTTTGGATTTATGTTTGCCGCCGTTGCCGGAATTATGGTATTTATTTCCATAGATAACCTGCTGCCCGCAGCCCGCGAATACGGCGAGCCTCACCTAAGCCTGTATGGCCTGACTGCCGGAATGGCGGTAATGGCCGTGAGCCTTGTATTCTTTATGTGATTTCCCTGAATGACCCGGCAAAAGCTGCCTTTGGCTGACTTCAACTATCATCCTGAAGCATTGTCAAGACGAACGTCTAATTGAGTTTAATGCTGCTCTCGTAATCACAGCCAATGTTAAGAAGTTCGTGTCTGTTGACCGTATTATGGATACCTGACGATGAAACTGTCTATAAATCCCTGATTTCTGAGGTTGTTGCGGAGAATCAGTGCCTCGTCCCGGGTATTGAGCTGCCCTATGATGATCTTATACAACCTCTGTCCGGTTTTTTCACATACCTCAATAAATACAGGGTGCCCAAACCGGTACTGGTAATCCAATGCTGTTTCCTGTACTTTTCTGAATCTTGTATGTGTGGCAAGCTGAACACCAATGCCCCTTGGCTTATATGGTTGAAGATCAGTGTCATAAAACCCGGGCAACAGGTTTTTTAGCTTTGGAGTGTCCTCAACTTCTCTCTCAGCGTCTGTTACCGTCAACTTAAGCGAATCCGCGAGATCTAAAGGGATTCCGTTACTGATCAGAATTTCAGTTTCCAACGGAACAGAGGTGAGCATTTCCTCAGCTTTCTTCAGGTGATCCGCAGCTTCCTGTTCATCGCCGCTTTCCTGAAAGATCAGGCTCAAATAATATTGAATTACCGCATTGTCCCTGAATGTTTGTTCGGCAATCATAAGGTCATCAACGGCTTGTTCTGCACTGCCTAGATAGTAAAAAGTCTTACCACGATACAAATGCACTTCAGCAAGCTTTGGCTTTAAGCGAAGACTTACGTCAAAATCCCTGAGTGCCTGATGATATTCTTCGAGATAATACAATACCCTGCCTCGCTGAAAGTAGCTGGCATATCCGGGATTGATGCGAACGGCTTCGTCCAGGTAGGGTAATGCCTTGTCATACCATCCCAGGTAAGTTTTGGTCAACCCGATTAAATAGCGGCTTTGTTTATGAAGCTGATGGTCGAGATCATCGGCCTGTAAAAAATCCTCCAGGGCTTCAGGATACTTTGCCAGTTCCAGCCGGGCCAGTCCCCTGTAAAGGTAAGCTTCTGCATAGAGGGAGTCCAGATCAAGAGCTAAGGTAAACAGAGACTCTGCCTCCGAAAAATTATTCAATACCCCTTTTCTGACACCTTCCGTAAACAGCTGCCTTACCTGACGGGCATCTGCTGATGCGGGCTGAGCATGCGCTATCAGACAGCAAAGCAGGAACAGCCCTGAAAGAAGAGCCCTTGTATTTTTTATGGAACGGGTAAACCTCATCGCTTATCCATCATATTAATCTCTGCCGGATAACAACTTACTGATTTTTTACGTATTTCGACACATAGTCCGCTGCTTTCCTGCTAAGAAGGCTAAGCAAAACGGATGCCATTTTGTTGTTGTATTTCCTGTTGTTAAACTCTTTTACCCATCGTATTCCCTGAACAGCATTGCTCAGGAAGACTTCTTCGGCTTTTTCGAGATCAGCGGGAGAAATCCTGTCTTCAATGATGTCCATTCCGTTTTCATGCATGATCTCAATGATAACGGCCCGCATTATACCTTCCACACATCCCTGGTTGAGTGAAGGTGTTCTGAACACACCGTTCTGGAAGATAAAGACATTAGAGGCGGTTGCCTCTGCGATCATACCTTCCTGGTTCAGCAGCAGGGCATCTCCAAAACCCAGGTTTCTCTTGTACAGGCTTGCCAGCACATAGAGTTGCGCATTAATGCTTTTTGTCTGTGACAATTTATTCTGATGCTTCCGGATTTCATCGTAAAGAGTTAGGGTAATGCCTTTGTTGTTCAAAACAAAGGTTCCGGTTTCCAGGGCTTCTGATTCAATGAGCAGTGAGGCCTGGTTTGAATAGGGGGTATAGTAACCACCCTCATCCCGGAAGAGGGTGCACCTGATCCGTGCTGCACCGCCTTCCTTATGGTTTTCTCTGTACAACGCATTAACCTGGTCCTTAAACAATTCAACAGACCAGCCGGTGCCGGGGTTCATCTGCAATACCGAAGCTCCTTGCGTCAGACGGCGGTAGTGGTGTTCTGCCCATAACATAACACTGTCATGGACCCTGATTGTTTCAAAAAGCCCATCACCATAACGGAATGCCCTGTTGGAGGCTGAAAGACAAAACTTATCCCGGTGAATAAGGTTGCCGTTATATGAGAGCATAACCATCTAAAACAATAAACTCATCTGTTCAAAAGTATCACCTTCAATAAGCTCAATGGCTTTCAGATAAGCATCATCAAGCTGCATAAAAACCTGTGTAAATGCCGAAAAATCGAATAAATTACGAGCAATTAGTGCTTTTAGCTGGTTTTTGAGCACCAAAAGACTTTCTTCGGTTTCCTCTTCAGGATACAGATCGTGGGCGGCAGCGTAATCGTAGAGTTTTTGCAGCAATGCATCATCCACGTTGAAGGCTGCAAGGAAGTGGTCAACATCAGGATATTCCTGTGCCAGCGTTGTCCGGTTGCGGTTGGTATATTCTATGCCAAAGTTGTTCAGGATGCCTCTTCGCTGCATTCGTGCAAAAAAATCGGAAACTCTGTTGGTGTCAAGCGGGATAAAGAAGTCCGGCATGATACCACCGCCACCAAAAACGGCTCTCTTGTTGTTTTTGGTATAAAATTTAAGAGAATCCGGAAAGCTTATCACATCCGGGTTAACCAGTTCACCTGATGACAGTCTTTCGGCAAGATCCCTGTAATATTTTTCTGCTCCTTCGTCGTAAGGTTTCTGGATGTTTCTGCCTGTAGGTGTGTGATAAGCGGCTGTTGTCAGCCGTATGGCAGAACCGTCGGGGAGTTCAAAGGGACGTTGTACCAGACCTTTTCCAAATGTACGCCTGCCAACCAACAGACCTCTGTCCCAGTCCTGTACGGCACCGGCCACGATCTCACTGGCAGAGGCACTGCCCTCATTGATGAGCACTACCAGCTTTCCTGTTTTGAACGTACCGCGGAAGGTACTTTTGAATTCCTGCCGGGGCGCCGCATGGCCCTCAGTGTACACGATCATTTTGTCCCGGTCAAGAAACTGGTCTGCCAGATCAATGGCTACATCGAGATAGCCTCCGGAATTATAGTTCAGGTCGAGGATAAGGTGTTGCATTCCCTGGCTCCTGAGGTCTCTCATTGCTTCCTGGAACTCCCGCATGGTGGTCCTGGAAAAACGGTTCAATTTGATATAACCGATTTCCGGAGTAGCCATAAAAGCAGCATCCAGTGAATGTATGGGTATACGGTCGCGCGTTATGGTAAAATCAAGCAGATTTTTTGATCCGGCACGAAAGATACTCACTTCAACCTGTGAGCCTCTTTCACCCCGGAGCCTGTCCTGTACGTACTGATTGGTTATCTGGCTCCCATGCGATACTTCTCCGTCAATCTTGACGATCTTATCGCCCGGCATTAATCCCACCTTTTCTGATGGCCCGCCCGGTATTGGACTGACAACAATAATGGTGTCGTTGATGAGGTTAAATTGTATGCCAATGCCTTCGAAGCTCCCTTCAAGGGGCTCGTTGGCCCTCCGCAACTCGTCAGCCGAAAGATACACACTGTGCGGATCCAGCGCTTTGAGCATTCCTCGAATGGCATCTTCAACCAGCGTTTCATCGTCAAGTTCTTCTATATAGGCAAATTCAATGAACTGGAGTGCCCTTTGCAATTTCTCCATTTGACTCTGACGCACTTGTGCATGCCCCACATCAGGCATGATAAAACATGCCGCAACCAAAAATGCAATCCAAAATTTTAACATAGCAAGAATTCTCATCAGATCCGGTAAATAAACGTTAACAAAAAACATGTAATCAGCAACAGTCAATCCTTGAACCTTGATCCCTGTTTACCCTGTAATCACAAAAATAGTGCCTTATGCAGCACGCTGCCGGGATATCATACAAAGATAATAAAAAAATGCGGGCTAAGCCTCTCTGTCCATTTCTCTTTGCTGGTCTTTCTGCTTCAGGGTGTCTCTTTTGTCGTAGAGCTTTTTTCCTTTGGCCAGGGCGATCTCCAGTTTTGCCAGACCTTTTTCATTAATAAACAGTCTTGTGGGTACCAGCGTAAAACCTTTCTCATCAAGTTTGCCTTTTAACTTGCGAAGTTCCCGGGCTGTAAGTAGTATTTTCCGGTCTCGCTTTGGCTCATGGTTGTTGTAGGTTCCATACACATAAGCAGCGATATGCATGTTTCTTACATAGAGTTCATTACCTGTGAAGGAGCAATAAGACTCCTTTAGGCTGGCTTTTCCGGCCCGGATCGACTTGATTTCGGTACCCGTGAGCACCAGGCCTGCAGAAAAAACCTCCAGCAGAAAATACTCAAACGCGGCTTTTTTATTCTTAATTTCCATGTTACCAGCCCTTAACCAGTGCACATCAGTGTGCTGTGAGCACCTGCAAAGATAGAAAAAACAAGGCGTTTCCTCATAATTAATCCCTTCATTAAACTTATCAGGGAAATAAATGTTGCACTATTTGTAAAAAAATATACTTTTGCAAAAAAATAAAACCATTACGCATATGTATTGGACCTTAGAACTTGCATCCAAACTGGAAGACGCGCCCTGGCCCGCCACAAAGGAAGAGCTTATTGATTACGCCCTTCGTTCGGGAGCGCCGATGGAAGTCATTGAAAACCTTCAGGAGATTGAAGACGAAGGGGATGTTTATGAAAGCATTGAGGACATCTGGCCGGACTATCCGACCAAAGACGACTTTTTCTTTCACGAAGATGAATATTGACGATCTCCTGACCCCACTGCATACAAAACCGGCTGATGGCCGGTTTTTTTGTGGTCTGGGGAATTCCTGCACAGGCCATAACTCCATTGTCAGCATATTTGATTAACTTTGTGTCCCTAAAAAGTAAGGCATCATGCTCAATATAATAAAAAAGATCTTTGGCAGCAAGGCTGACAGGGATTTCCGCGAAATCAGGGATGTTCTTGAAAAAACACTGGCTGCTTACGAAGAGATAAGCCTGCTGGATAACGATGCGCTGAGAGCCAAAACCAGTGAATTCAGGCAACGCATTGCAGACCACGTTGAAGAAGAACAGCGCCAGATAGATACGTTACGTGAATACCTCGAAAACAACTACGATATTGATGTAGAGGAGAAGGACAGAATATACAATCAGATCGACCAGCTTGATGATAAGCAGAATGAGAAAACAGAGGAACTGCTTTACGAGCTGATTCCAGAGGCTTTTTCTGTTGTGAAGGAAACTGCACGGCGGTTTAACGACAATGAGGTTGTAGTGGTTACTGCTACTGACTTCGATCGTGAGCTGGCGGCCATTCATCCGGGCATAGAGATCCGGGGCGACAAGGCGCACTACAGGAATCAATGGACGGCCGGCGGAAACATGATCACCTGGGATATGGTGCATTATGATGTTCAGCTTATCGGCGGGATTCATCTTCACCAGGGGAAAATTGCAGAGATGGCCACCGGCGAAGGAAAAACCCTGGTGGCCACCCTGCCTGTTTATCTTAACGCATTGCCCGGAAAAGGGGTGCACATCGTTACGGTAAACGACTATCTGGCCAAACGCGACAGTGAATGGATGGGTATGCTGTTTCAGTTCCACGGTTTAAAAGTCGACTGCATTGACAAACATCAGCCGCATTCGCCGGAACGCAGAAAAGCCTACCTGGCCGACATCACTTATGGTACAAACAATGAGTTTGGCTTCGATTACCTGCGCGACAATATGTCGAGGAATCCGGAAGAACTGGTTCAGCGAAAGCTCAATTATTCCATCGTGGATGAGGTTGACTCCGTACTCATTGATGATGCACGGACGCCTCTGATCATTTCAGGACCAACACCAAGGGGCGAAAAGCATGAATTCCATGAGATGAAACCCAAGGTCGAAAGATTGTACAGTGCCCAGCGTACCTTAGTAACCAACCTGCTGGCTGAAGCACGAAAGCTGTTGCTGCCCAAAGAAGGGGAGCCGGATGAAAAGAAGGGAGGCGAATTGTTGCTGAGATGCCACAGGGGGCTTCCTAAAAACAAAGCGCTTATTAAATTCCTCTCGGAACCGGGCATGAAAACCATCCTGCAAAAAACGGAAAACTTTTACATGCAGGAGCAAAGCAAGCATATGCACATTATTGATGACGAACTCTTTTTTGTCATCGAAGAAAAGAATAATTCCATTGAGCTTACCGAAAAAGGCATCGATCTGATCACCAGTCAGACCGATGACCCCGGCTTCTTTATCCTGCCGGATATGGGTTCGGAAATGGCTGATCTCGAAAAATCCGACCTGCCGGCAGAAAAGAAACTGGAAAAGAAAAACGAACTGCTCAATGATTTTTCTGTAAAAAGCGAACGGGTTCACACCATAAATCAACTTCTGAAGGCCTATACCTTGTTTGAGAAAGATACCGAATATGTGATCATGGACAACAAGGTTAAGATCGTTGATGAGCAAACAGGCCGCATCATGGAGGGCCGGCGTTATTCTGACGGGCTGCATCAGGCCATCGAGGCCAAGGAGAATGTGAAGATCGAGGCAGCTACCCAGACCTATGCCACCATCACCTTGCAGAATTATTTCAGGATGTACCGCAAACTTGCCGGTATGACAGGAACTGCAGAAACAGAAGCAGGTGAATTCTGGAACATTTACAAGCTGGATGTTGTGGTGATACCCACCCATCGTCCTATCGTCCGTAAAGATATGGAAGACCTGATATACAAGACGAAGCGGGAAAAGTACAATGCGGTGATCGAAGAAATAGTCAGTCTTGTTAAGCAAAGTCGTCCGGTGCTGGTGGGTACCACTTCCGTGGAAACCAGCGAGCTGCTCAGTCGTATGCTGAAGCTGCGCAACATCAGTCACAACATTCTGAATGCCAAGCATCACCAAAAAGAAGCCCAGGTAGTGAAGGAAGCCGGCCAGCCCGGCACGGTTACCATTGCCACCAACATGGCCGGTCGTGGTACCGACATCAAACTGGGCAAAGGGGTCAGGGAGGCCGGTGGTTTGGCCATTCTTGGCACGGAGCGGCATGAATCGCGCAGGGTCGACAGGCAGCTGCGAGGTCGTGCAGGCCGGCAGGGTGATCCCGGTTCCTCGCAATTCTTTGTCTCCCTCGAAGATGACCTCATGCGTGTGTTCGGATCAGGCCGGATTTCTTCACTGATGGACAGGATGGGACTCAAGGAAGGAGAGGTAATTCAGCATTCAATGATCACAAAATCCATTGAGCGCGCTCAGAAAAAAGTGGAGGAAAACAATTTCGGCATCCGGAAAAGGCTGCTTGAATACGATGATGTGATGAATGCACAGCGTGAGGTAATCTATAAGAAACGCCGTAATGCCCTCTTCGGGGATCGCCTTGCCGTTGATATTGCCAATATGATTTTTGATACCTGCGAACAAATGGTGGGCGACTACCAGGAAAGCGCAGATTATGAGGGATTTACATTCGAATTGCTCCGTACGTTCGGCATTGAGTCTCCCTTTGATCAGCAAGAATTTCTTGAAGGCAAGCACGATAAACTTACGGAGGCTCTGTATCAGAAAACCATAGATTCCTATAAGAAGAAAAACGAGCAGATGGCTGAGATCGCTTATCCTGTGATCAAAGAAGTTCACGAGAGAGCGGCACAAAAGTATGAAAACATTGCCATCCCCATTACCGACGGCATGAAAACCATGAGCGTCATTGCCAACCTGAAGAAAGCTTATGAAACGGAAGGCCGTGAGGTCTCCCTTGCTGTCGAAAAAGGCATAACCTTAGGTACAATAGACAATTCCTGGAAAGATCATCTCCGGGAAATGGATGACCTTAAACAGTCTGTCCAGGGTGCCGCCTACGAACAAAAAGATCCGCTGCTGATCTACAAATTTGAATCCTTTGAACTCTTTAAGCGTATGCTGCAAAAAGTGAATAAGGATATCATATCCTTCCTCGGAAAGGCGCGTTTACCGGTACGCGACCCAGACCAGATCGAGAAAGGAACCAGTCAGGAGCGTACCGATATGAGCAAGATGCAAACCGGACGCAGCGATATTGCCGGAGGAAGAGGCTCTCAGAAAACACAACCGGTAAGGGTTGAAAAAAAAGTAGGACGCAATGAGCCTTGTCCGTGTGGCAGCGGAAAAAAATTCAAACAGTGTCACGGAAAAGCCGCTTCATAATCCATAAACATCAGACTATGTTTACTTATGAAACTCAATTGCGCGTAAGGTACGCGGAAACCGATCAGATGGGTTTTGTCTATTATGGCAACTACCCGCAGTATTATGAAGTAGGCAGGGCAGATGCCATGCGACAACTCGGAACTACTTATAAGGATATGGAAGAAAGAGGCGTTGTAATGCCCATCGTGGATATGCACATCAAGTATATCCGCCCTGCACGCTATGATGATCTGTTAACCATCCGGACCACAGTTCCGGAACTGCCGCGTTCGCGCATGCATTTTGATTATGAAGTGTATAATCAGGAGGGTGTTTTGCTGAACAAAGGTTATACCGTTCTGGCCTTTTTGAATAAATCGAACGGAAAACCTTGTCCGGCGCCTGACTGGTTCCTTGAAAGGTTGCAGGCAGTCCGGGGTTAATCTTTTTCCTGGGATCGCCACAGATCCCGGACGTATGTTGTTCAATCAATTTTATGTTAATAATACAATACCGTTATGCGAAATATGAAAATTATTCTTGGTGAGAATCAGCGTGTTGATGCGCTTTATAAGGGCTTTACCATAAAAACTGACCAGCCGGTCAAAGCCGGAGGCGACGAAACTGCTCCTTCGCCCTTTGATCTGTTTTTAGCCTCCATTGGCACTTGTGCCGGTTATTATGTGCAGGCCTTTTGCAGACAAAGAAAAATCTCTACCGAAGGTATTTCCCTCGAACAGGTGATGCATGTTGATGAAAATACCAGGATGATAGGAGAAATAGAGATAAAGATATACCTGCCAGAGGGTTTCCCTGAAGCCTATAAAGCTTCCGTGGTGAAAGCCGCTGAAGCCTGTGCCGTGAAAAAACACATCAGTATGGCCCCGGAATTTGTTGTCCGCATTGGATAACAACAGCGCTGTCTTGTCCTGAAATAGGTTTACACATTTTGTAAACAAAAATCAGGATTATGAGATACAAATTAAACATGTTAACAGATGATGAAAAACTGGCAGCTGTTCTTGCTAAAAGCCAAAGGCCAAAAGTAGATTAAGTGAAAAATGAAAAGAGAAAAGTGAAGAAAAAGGGAAAAGTGAAGAAAAAGGGAAAAGTGAAGAATATCTGTAATATGGCAAATCTTCACATTTGCACATCTTCACATCTTCACATTTGCACATCTGACCTCTGACCTCTGACATCCAATCAGCATCTTAGACATAAACACAAAACACAGACGATTAACCACATACGCAAATATAAACAGATGAAAACACTGGTTTTAGGTGCAAGCCCCAATCCTATGCGGTACTCACACAAAGCTGTTAAACAGCTCAGGGCTCATAACATAGAAGTAGTCGCTATCGGGAAAAGGGAAACAACCATCGAAGACGTACCGGTGATTACAGGTAAACCGCAGATAGAGCAGTTACATACGGTAACCTTATATTTGAACGCTTCGAACCAGGAAGAATACCTGGATTATATTATTTCACAAAAACCCAAACGTATTATTTTCAATCCGGGAACCTATAATTTTAAACTGGAAGAGCTTGCAGAGCGAGAAGGGATTACCACCGTATCGGATTGCACCCTGATCATGCTCGCATCGGATGACTATTAACCTGGTTTTTAAATGCATTGCGGTGAAATGCCCTTGTAGAAGATCACGGTTATCCGGAAATGGAGATGATGACATACAAGATAATAATTGTGGTAGCTCGAAGGAAATAAAAAGAGAAACATGGCTGTTAGCTCTTGGCAGAACGCTTTAAAAATTAAACAAATAAACACATCAACAATAAACAATTTAACAACACTTTAAAATCAGACATCTGCACATTTTTCACATCTTCACATTTGCACATCTGCACATCTGTTCGGTAACTGAAGTGAAAATTCAAAACGCAGGCAATCAATTACATATGCAAATATAAACCAATGAAAAAAGAAATAGGATTTAATTCAAAACTGATTCATGCTGGTATGTTTGATGATCAGTTTGGCAGCGCTACGGTTCCCATTTATCAGACGAGCACGTTTAAATTTAAGAATGCAGATCATGGTGCAGCTTGTTTCGCGGGCGAATCAGACGGTTATATCTATACACGGATCAATAACCCAACCATTGATGCGTTGGAAAAACTGGTGTCGAGCCTGGAAAACGGGTACAGGGGTATTGCCTGCAGTTCAGGAATGGGTGCGGTAAATACCATTTACAATGCCCTTCTTAAGCAGGGAGATCATATGGTCAGCACGGCAGCCGTATACGGACCCTCACGAGTAGTGATGGAAAAACACTACAGCAGGTTTGGCATTGAGTCAAGCTATGTTGATACAGGAAATCTTGAAGAGATCAGGAAGGCCATCAAGCCCAACACGCGCATGCTCTATATTGAAACGCCTGCAAACCCGACCATGGACATCACCGATCTTGAAGGTGTGGTGGAGATTGCCCGCGAGCATGGACTGATCACTGTTTCAGACAACACGTTCTGCAGCCCATACCTGCAAAAACCACTCGATTATGGGTTTGACATCGTTTTTCATTCGATTACTAAATTTTTGAACGGGCATGCGGATATTGTCGGTGGCATAATCGTTTGCAGGGAAAAAAAGATCCATGACATTATCAGGCCGGTGATGGTAACTATGGGTTGCAATATGGATCCTCATCAGGCGTATATGGTTATCCGGGGCCTGAAGACCCTGGCGTTGCGCATGGAGAGGTCGCAGGAAAATGCCATGCAGATAGCTCGTTTTCTGGAAGAGCATACCAAGGTTGCGTGGGTCAGATATCCAGGGCTTCCTTCGCACCCGCAATACGAATTGGCCAGAAAACAGATGAGTGGCCCGGGTGGAATGATCAGCTTCGAACTGAAAGGAGGCATCCGTGCGGGTAAAGTGCTGATGGATAACGTAAGATTCTGTATTTTAGCTGTTTCTCTCGGCGGAGTTGAATCACTGATTCAACATCCTGCCTCGATGACTCATTCCAAAATGAGCCGGGAGGCCAGGGAAAGCTCCGGAATAACGGATGGATTGGTCAGGTTTTCTGTTGGAATTGAAAATGTTGAGGATATTATTGAGGACCTTTCAGAGGCGCTGGACAAAGTGTAGCGTTTTCTCTTACGCTCAAATCAAAACAACATCCGAACATACAGAGAATACTTCAAAAACCTTTAAATTATTTCTATTTTTGCAAAATAGTTAATCACGTTAAATAAAACTATTGTATAAGCATCATGCCGGAATGCATTCAGGCAGTCACACTCCACAAGGAGTGTTTGTAATACGAAGTCATCCTTCTGAACTTTAATTAGTAAAATTTCTTTCTGATGAAAAACAATGATGAAATGAATCCCCGGCCCGGGCAAACTGAAGGCTCAGCAGGGGAGGGGCACCTGGCCAAAGATAGGGCCGAACTCGAAAAGATGAGTGAAAAGACCGCAGATGAAGGTCAACCGGATCAAAAACCTGAGGGTGAAGACCTCATGGAAGAGCCTGCCGCAGCGCAGCCTTCCGGAGACCCGGATCCCGAACCGGTGGTAGCGGCAAAGCCGGACGAACATCAAGAACCCTCCGAAGAACAACCTGCGGAAGACACAGAAGCATCTGCACCAGAGGAATTACCGGAAGAACCACCCGTGAAAACTTCTGAAGAAAAGCCGGAAGTAACAGAAGAACCGGCCACAGGCGCTGTTGAAGAAACCCTAGTGACTGCTGAGGCAGGAACTGAGGGTGAGGCCACCCCGGATGACAGTGCAAGTCCATCAACGGAACAAGCACCTCAGCAGGAAGAGGAATCGGAAGATTCTGAAACACTTACAGAGAAATATGGTGCCATGAACCGTGATTCGCTCGTGGTTACCCTGGAAGCCCTTGTCGAGCACGATGACGTCAATTACATCAGGAAACATATAGGTTTTATAAAGGTAGCCTACCGCAAACTGCTTCGGGAGGAAAACCTGGCGGCCTATGAGCAGAAACTGTCGAAGGATAAAGCGGATGCTGCAGAAGAAGAACTGCCCGCAGACCCTCTTACCGAACGATTTGAACAGGCATTTTCCGTTTATAAGCAAAAAAAATCGACCTGGGATAAGGCACAGGAGCAGGAAATGCACGATAACCTTGGCATCAAGGAAGCCATCCTGGAAGATCTGCGTCAACTGATAGAGTCAGAGGAAGAGCTTAAGAAAACGTATGACCAGTTCAATGAACTTCAGGAACGGTGGCGCGCTGTAGGTCCGGTTCCTCGCGGATCCAAAGCCACCCTCTGGAACAATTATCATTTTCTGGTTGAAAAGTTTTTCGACAAGGTCATGATAAACAAAGAACTGAAGGATCTTGATCTTAAGAAAAACCTGGAAGCAAAAACTCATTTATGCGAAAAGGCTGAAGAGTTACTGCTCGACACTTCGATCACCCGGTCGTTTCAGCAGCTGCAAAAATTACATGAAGCCTGGAAGGAAACCGGTCCGGTTCCAAAAGATAAAAAAGATGAAATATGGGAGCGCTTCAGAGCGGCTACAGAAAAGCTCAACAAGCGCCGGCAGGAGCATTATGACAGCCTGAAGGAAGAACAAAACAAAAACTACGCAGCCAAGCTTGTATTGTGCGAAAAAGCCGAGGAATTGCTGTCGGCTGTCCCTGAAACACCTCGCCAGTGGCAGCAAAAAACAGAAAAGATCAACGAGCTGTTTAACGTATGGAAAACCATAGGTTATGCACCCAAAAAAGTGAACAACGAAATCTGGAATCGTTTCAGAGGCGCCCTGGATGCTTTCTTCGCAAGTAAGAAAGAGTACTTCAAACAATTCAAAGACAAGCAAAGGGATAACTACAACCAGAAACTGAACCTGTGTTTACAGGCTGAAGCCCTTAAAGAAAGCGAGGACTGGAAAACCACTACAGAAGCGTTGATTAACCTTCAGAACGAATGGAAAAAGATTGGCCCGGTTCCGGCAAAATTTTCCGACAAGATATGGAAGCGATTTCGTCAGGCATGTGACCACTTCTTTCATAAAAAAGCGGATCATTTTTCGAATGTTGGCGATAAGCAGCAACAAAATCTGAAAGATAAACTTGCGCTGATCGAGCAGATCAATACCTTTGATTATTCAGAGGACAATAAGGAAAACCTGGAAGTATTGAAAGAGTTTCAGCGTAAATGGATGGAAATCGGTCATGTACCCCTCAAGCATAAGGAAAAACTGCAGGCTGAATTCAGAAAGGCCATTGATCATCAGTTTGATGTACTGAACATAAGCAAGAAAGTTAAAAGTACGCTTTCGTTCAGAACGAAAATTGAGAATATTAAGAACATTCAGAACGCGGACGCCATTATTCAAAAGGAGAGGAACTTTATCTCCAACAGGATCAGGACGCTTGAGTCTGATATAAAGGTACTTGAAAACAATATAGGCTTTTTTGCTTCATCAAAAAAAGCGGATCTTCTCAAGGCCGAATTTGAGGAAAAGATTGAAAATTCGCGGAATGAGATTGCTTTGCTGAAGGAAAAGATGAAAATTCTCAGGGAATCCTGATGACAAAATTGTATCTTTGAAAGATAAACCTATCCAAAAAACCTTTATCATGAAAAAAAAGATTTTGTTTTCACTGACCATAATCTTAATCCTGATTAGTTCACAGCTTCATGCCCTGGGCTTTGGTATAAAAGGGGGGCTTAACTTTTCTTCGCTTCCTTCGGCCACTGAATTAACGCTGCCGGACGGTGCCAATCTTGAAGCACTCCCGGATTCTTATACCGGGTTTCATGTAGGCGTTGTAGGGCATTTTTCACTGTTGAACATCTTTTTGCAACCGGAAATACTGTATACCCAGACAGGTCAGGAAATGAGGGTTTCACCAGAAATAATGCTTGGTCAGGACCCTGAATTCTTTACACACAAGTACAGTCATCTGACCGTCCCTGTAATCGCAGGATTGAAATTTGGTCCTTTGCAGATCGGTGCGGGTCCTGTTGCATCTTTCATGCTCGATAACAAGCTTGGCACAAGCGAACTGGCTGAAGGTGTGGATTTTGACTACAATAAAGCTTCCTTCGGTTTTCAGGCGATGGCCGGTATCAAACTCGGAAACTTGCTCCTGGATTTAAAATATGAAGGCAGCCTCAGTAAGATAGGTGACGGTATTAGCGTTGGTGCGGATACCGATCTTTCTTTTGATACCAGACCGCGTCAGTTCATTATCAGTGTTGGTTTTCTCATTTTCTGACCCAACATACTGTGAAGTTTACCTGAAGCTGATGGCCCTGACAGGAGAAATCCTGGTCACCACATAAGATGGAATGATCAGCATGGCCATGGCGGTGATGAATGTGCCTGCGTTAAGCAGCAGGACATGGCTCAATTTCAGATTGATCGGCACTTCTGAAACATAATAGGATTCAGGGGAGAGGCTAATAACCCCGAATTGTTGCTGAACCAGGCATAGTAAAATGCCGGCAAGATTACCCCAGAATAATCCTCTTGAGATCAGCATTCCTGAATGATATAGGAATACCCTTCGGATCAGCAGGTTTGATCCGCCCACGGCCTTTAAGATACCGATTGCGTTGGTTTTTTCCAATACCGTTATGAGCAGTGTGGTCACCATATTGATCCCTGCAACCATGATCATCAGTACGATGATGACATACACATTCATATCGAGCAGGGCAAGCCAGTCAAAAATCTGCGGGTACAAACTCATGATGCTTTTTGCGTCCAGGTGATAAGGCAGCATTCCGAGGACTTCCTGTTCAATGTTCGCAATATTTTCAACATCTGATACCAGGATTTCAAAACCTCCGATCTGATCGTCGTTCCAGTCGTTCAATCGCTGTATGTGTCTGATGTCTCCGAGAATAAACAGGCGGTCGAGTTCTTCCAGTCCGGTGTCATAGATGCCGGCAAGGTTCAGGCGTCTGATGCGGGGAGGGTCCTGTATAAAATAAAGAAACACGTCATCGCCGGGAGAAAGCTTTAAACGATTGGCAATCAGTCTTGAAACGATGACTTCTTCCGAACGGAGCGTATCCGGGATCCTGAGCATCCTGCCTTCTGTGATCTTATCCTGAAAAAAAGCCTTGTCGAAATCCGGACCAATGCCTTTGAGGATGACACCATGTATATCGTCATCCGTTTTAATGATGCCGGGCTTGGTGGCAAACATCTGTATGTGCCTGATGCCTTCAATGTGCTTCAACTCAGATAAAAATGCCTGGTTTTTGCTGATGGGCACCGCTTCGAAAGATACGTTGTAATCGTAATTGGTGATCTGAATGTGTCCGCCGAACCCAATGACCTTGTTGCGAATTTCATTTTGAAAACCGGTCACTACTGCCATAGAGATGATCATCACGGCAAGTCCTAGCGAAATGCTCAGGATGGCAATTTTCTTGATCAGACCGGTAAATTCATTGCCGAAGCCGGCCGATCCTATGCGTTTTGCTATGAAGAGAGGGGTGTTCAAGATGCCTGTTTTTTGAAATCAAAAGTAGCATTTTTAACGGAATCTGAACACCGGCTCCTCATCTTTAAGGTCAATGAAAACATGCTTTTTGTCGTTCAGGTTTCCCGCCAGCATTTCCATCGAAAGTTTGTTCAGCAAATTACGCTGTATCACCCTTTTTACGGGTCTTGCTCCGAACAGGGGATCATAACCGGCTTCAGCAATCCAGTCAATGGCTTCCTGACTTACTTCCAGGGTCAGTCCGTTTTCTCTGAGCATGGAGCTCAGCCGCTTTGTTTGAAGCCGCACAACACCCCGGATCTCTTCACGGGTAAGCGGTTTAAACATGATGACCTCGTCGATTCGGTTAAGAAACTCGGGTCTGATGCTTTTCTTAAGAAGCGTGAGCAGTTCACTCCTGGTTTGTTCAAAAACTTCATCGCGGTTATTATCGGTTGCACCGGCCATCCTTTCCTGAATGACAGAGGAGCCGATGTTTGATGTCATGATAATGATGGTATTCCTGAAGTCAGCCGTGCGCCCTTTGTTGTCCGTCAGCCTGCCGTCTTCCAGAACCTGGAGCAGGATGTTGAAGACGTCGGGGTGTGCCTTCTCAATTTCATCAAGCAGGACCACGGCATAGGGTTTTCTTCGGACCGACTCGGTAAGCTGGCCGCTTTCTTCATAGCCTACATAACCGGGAGGAGCACCTATTAACCTGCTCACCGTATGCCTTTCCTGGTATTCCGACATATCTATGCGGACCATCGCGTTTTCGTCGTTAAACAGGAATTCTGCCAGCGCCTTGGCCAGTTCGGTTTTTCCGACTCCGGTGGTTCCCAGAAATATGAATGAACCCACGGGTCTTTTTGGATCCTGAAGGCCGGCTCTGCTTCGTCTGATGGCATCAGAAACAGCCGTTATGGCTTCATCCTGGCCAACAATGCGTTTGTGTAATTCATTTTCGAGCGAAAGAAGCTTTTCCCGTTCACTTTGCAGCATTCGGCTGACAGGTATGCCGGTCCACCTGGAAACTACATCGGCAATATCTTCAGCATCAACTTCTTCCTTGATCAGTGGCGATTCTGCCTGCAGGTTCTGTAAACCCGAATGCAGTTCCTGAAGCTTTTGTTCGGCTTCCTTTATCCGGCCATAGCGAAGCTCTGCCACTTTGCCAAAATCGCCGCTGCGCTCAGCCTGCTCAGCCTCAAAACGGTATTGCTCTATGGCAGCTTTTTGTTGCTGTATCTCGTCCACCACGGCTTTTTCATTCATCCACCTGGCCTTGATCTTGTTTTTTTCTTCCTGAAGGTTGGCAAGTTCCTTATTGAGTTCTTTCAGGCGCACTTCATCCTTTTCCCTTTTAATGGCCTCCCGTTCAATTTCAAGCTGCCTGATCCTTCTTTCAGCCTCATCCAGCTCTTCCGGCACAGAGTTCATTTCCAGGCGAAGTTTGGAGGCCGCTTCATCAATAAGGTCAATGGCCTTGTCGGGAAGAAAACGATCGGAAATGTAACGATGGGAGAGGTCAACAGCAGCAACAATGGCTTCATCCTTGATACGTACCTGGTGATGCGTTTCATAACGTTCTTTCAGACCTCTTAAAATACTTATGGCGTCGGTCTTTCCCGGTTCATCAACAACTACGGTCTGAAAGCGGCGTTCCAATGCCTTGTCTTTCTCAAAATAGCGCTGATATTCCTTCAGCGTTGTTGCACCAATCGCCCTCAGTTCGCCCCGGGCCAGAGCCGGTTTAAGGATGTTTGCGGCATCCATGGCCCCTTCTCCGGCAGCACCTGCACCTACCAGGGTGTGTATCTCATCAATAAAAAGGACATACTCGCCATCCGAAGAAACCACCTCCTTTACCACCGCCTTGATGCGTTCCTCGAATTCACCCTTGTATTTGGCCCCGGCAATCAGGGCACCCATATCCAGCGAAAAAATCTTTTTTGACTTGAGGTTCTCCGGTACATCACCGTTGATAATTCGATGAGCCAGACCCTCGGCAATGGCTGTTTTACCCACACCGGGCTCGCCGATGAGTATGGGGTTGTTTTTGGTACGCCGCGAAAGAATCTGCAAAATCCTTCGGATCTCATCATCACGCCCGATTACCGGGTCAAGCTTCCCTGATAAAGCCATATCGTTAAGGTCAATGGCGTATTTATTCAACGCATTGAAGCGTTCTTCAGCTGTCTGACTGTCAACACGTGACCCTTTTCGAAGCTCCCTGATAGCTTCTTTCAGGTTTTTCTCGGATAACCCACTGTCTTTCATTAGTCCGGATATATCGTCTGAACCGGTTACCAGGGCCAGCAGGAGGTGCTCAATGGAAACAAATTCGTCACCGAAATCTTTCAGTTTGCCCATGGCTCGCTGCAGACTTCGCTTGCAAGAGTCCGACAGGTATGACTCGCCACCCGAAACTTTCGGATAGCGTTCAATGATCCTGTCAAGAGCCTGGGTGAGGACGTGCAGTGGCACGTTGTTTTTCTTGAGCAGAAAGGGTGCAACGTTGTCATCCACCGCCAGAATGCCTTTGAGCAAATGACCGTTTTCAATGGCCTGGTGGCCATATCCGGCAGCAATCTCCTGTGCTTTTTGCAAGGCTTCCTGTGTTTTTATGGTTAATTTATCAAAATGCATGGTATCGTCCGTTTTTTTAGAAACCCTGAGGTGTTCTTGTAACGACAGGGCTCCTTAGTAAAACATTATCTCATAAAACACCGGATCAAACTCCGGGCCAACCTGCGAGGGTCAAACAATACTGCGACAAAATGACACCCTTCGGCCGGAGAGACCGTGGATGTTGGCCGACATGCTGACAGTCAAGAGTTAAAGATATAAGTCAATTAAACCGGCAGGAGGGTTCAGCACCATGCTTTTCTCAGTGTGGTTCGTCCGTATGATCATATCCTGGTTGGCGGGAATCAGGATTTCCCTGTCTCCCGCCATGATACGGAATACCGGATTGTCAGGATATTCAATAATGGCATCAACAATGCCAAGAAATTTATTATCGGGAAGAAAGACCTTGTAGTTTAGGCAGCTCCGCATTTTTTCCGACCGCCTTTTTTCTGCAGGAATACGAGAGAGCGGAAGGTATAATTCTCTCTCACATAAATGACGAGCCTTGCCGTCATCAGTAACGTCCTCAAACCTGATCACCGCTTCTTTTTCTTTGCGTCGGACCGTAAGTTCTTCAATAAAAAAAGGAACCAGTTTCCCTTCAATCAGAACGAAAACTGCTTCCTTTTCTTTCAGGAGTGCTGTGTCTTCTGATGCCAATAGCACCACCACATCACCTTCAAAACCTGTTGTTTTTGAAATATAACCCAGATAATAAGAGTCTTCGGTTTTCATCTTATTGGGTTATTGTAATCAGGAGCTTACTCGGCTTTATCTGCCGGCTTATCCTGTTCTTCGGTGTTCTCCGGCTCTTCAGCTTTTTCCGGCTCTTCCGGCTTATCTTGCGCTTCGGCTACCTGATCTGGTTTTTCTTCCGTTGCGGCTTCCTCTTCTGCAGTGGCTTCCGTGGCTTCTGCAACAGCACCTTCTTCAGCCTCTTCCGCGAGTTTTTCTTCGACCTTCAGATTTTCTTTTGCACGTTTTTTTGCAAGTTCAGCAGCGCGGGCTTCATTTACCTTGCGTTCTTCTTCGAGGACCAATTTTGCTTTTTCCTTTTTGGAAAGCATGTCATCTTTTTTCGCCTGCTCTACTTTCTCTTGCTTTTCCTTGAGCCATGCCTGGAATTTTACTTCCGCCTGCTCTTCTGTCATAGCTCCTTTTTTAACGCCTTTCAGCAGGTGATGCTTAAGCATTACGCCCTGGTTCGAGAGTATGCTGCGCGCAGTATCTGTGGGTTGAGCCCCTGTTTGCACCCAGTAAAGTGAGCGTTCAAAATTAATTGAAATGGTAGAGGGGTGCGTCATGGGGTTATAAGTGCCAAGTTTCTCAATGAATCTTCCGTCCCGGGGTGCACGACCATCCGCTACTACCAAGTGATAAAAAGGTTGTCCCTTTTTACCGTGTCTCTGTAGTCTGATCTTTGTTGGCATTGTTGTTTGTTTTAATGATAATAATTAATAACGTGTTTTTTTGAGGGTGCAAATATCGTTCTTTTTTCTTGAATAAAAAAATAAAACTGACCGAAAATCAGGTTTGGGATAAGAAGTTTTTCCCTAATTTTATTGTTTAAAAAACCTGTTCATGACAATTCCCGACTTCACTCATTTACACGTACATACGCAATATTCTATTCTGGATGGAGCTTCGGCCATAGAACCTCTTATCAGAAAAGCTGCCGAAGATGGCATGAAGGCACTTGCCATTACCGACCACGGAAATATGTACGGAGTTCTTGAGTTTATCAATACTGCTGTACACCATAAAGTCAAGCCTATTATTGGTTGTGAGATGTATGTTACTGATGGCAGCCGGTTTGAGCGGAAGGGCAGGGAAGACAGGAGCGGCTATCATATGATCTTGCTCGCTAAAAACCTGCAGGGTTACAAAAACCTCTCACGTTTATGCTCACTGGGTTACCTTGAGGGCTTTTACTATACTCCTCGCATTGATAAGGAGTTGTTATTCAGGTATCATGAGGGTCTCATTGCCACATCGGCCTGTTTGGGAGGCGAGATCCCGCAAACCATCATGAACAAAGGAGAGGAGGCTGCCGAGCTGATTCTTGAACAATACCTGGATGTCTTTGGTGATGATTTTTACCTGGAGCTGCAGCGGCACGGGCTTGAAGAGCAGGAGCCTGTGAACCGGTCGCTGATCCGTATGGCCGGTAAGTTTAACGTTCCCCTGATCGCTTCGAACGATGTCCACTACATCAATGCCGAAGATGCCAGGGCGCACGACATCCTGATCTGTCTGCAGACGGGTCGTGACCTGGACGACAATACCAGGATGCGCTATTCGGGGCAGGAATACCTGAAGACCCGCAAAGAAATGGCCGACCTGTTTTCGGACGTTCCGGAGGCACTTTCGGGCACCATGGCGATTGCTGATAAAATTGAGGAATATTCGATCAGGGCAAAGCAGGTCATGCTGCCCAACTTCCCGCTGGCCGAAGGTTTTGAATCGGAGGATGATTACCTGAGGCATCTCAGCTACCAGGGAGCGGCGAAACGTTATCCCAAAATAACGGAGGAAATCAGCGAACGGCTCGACTATGAGCTAAAGGTGATCAAGGAGATGGGGTTTGCCGGCTATTTTCTGATTGTGCAGGACTTTATCAACGAAGCACGCCAGCTGGGCGTTGCCGTCGGACCCGGAAGGGGCAGTGCTGCCGGATCGGCCATAGCCTACTGCACCGGCATTACCGACATTGACCCCATAAAATACAACCTGCTTTTTGAACGCTTTCTGAATCCGGAAAGGATCTCTATGCCGGATATTGATATTGATTTTGATGATGAAGGACGTGAAAAAGTCATACAATATGTGATAGACAAATATGGCCGTGATAAGGTCGCACAGATTGTGACTTTTGGCACTATGGCCGCCCGTTCAAGCATCCGCGATGTTGCCAGGGTCCTTAAGCTGCCCCTGCCGGAGGCCGACAGGCTGGCCAAACTGGTGCCGGAACGTCCCGGTGTTTCGCTTAAAGATGCATACAAGGAAATACCCGAGTTGAACCAGGCCCTGACACAAGGTTCACCGGAAGTCAGGGAAACCCTTGAACTGGCCAGGAGTCTCGAAGGTTCTTGCCGGCAAACAGGTGTGCACGCCTGCGGTGTAATCATCGGGCCGACAAACCTGGTGGATTGCCTTCCGCTCAGCACTCAAAAAGATACCGACCTTCCGGTAACTCAATATGAAGGAAAAAACGTTGAGTCGGTGGGCATGCTGAAGATGGACTTTCTTGGTCTCAAAACCCTGTCCATCATTAAAGAAACGCTCCGGAACATAGAAAAGAGGTATGGCAGCAAGATTGACATCGACAACATTCCGCTGGATGACGAAAACACCTATGCCCTGTATCAAAGGGGAGACACCGTTGGTACGTTTCAGTTCGAATCGCAGGGAATGCGCGAATACCTGAAGGAGTTGAAACCTTCCAACATCGAAGACCTCATTGCCATGAATGCCCTCTACCGGCCAGGACCCATGGGCTTTATCCCGCTGTATATCAAGCGCAAACACGGGCAGCAACCGGTCGAATACCCGCACCCCTGGCTGGAAGAAATTCTGAAACCCACCTACGGCATCATGGTTTACCAGGAGCAAATCATGGAAGCAGCCAGGATCATGGCCGGATTTACACTGGGAAATGCGGATATCCTGAGAAGGGCTATGGGTAAGAAGAAAAAGCAGGAGATGGATCACCAGAAAGCTCACTTTGTTGAAGGGGCCATTAGCAAAGGCATCAAGAAAGGAACCGCCGAAAAGATTTTTGAAGTCATTCAACGCTTTGCTGAATACGGCTTTAACCGTTCACACTCAGCAGCATATTCTGTGGTTGCTTACAGAACTGCCTATCTTAAGGCCAATTATACCCCTGAGTTTATGGCCGCTGTGCTTACACACAACTTCAGCGATATCAAAAAGATCACCCAAATGATGGAAGAGTGCCAGCGCCAGCAAATTCCGGTGCTTGGCCCTGATGTCAACGAAAGTACCTTCAACTTTGTGGTTAATGATAAAGGGGAAATCCGTTTCGGGCTGGGTGCCATAAAAGGCGTTGGAGAGGGTGCCGTTGAAAATATTGTAGAAGAACGCGAAACCAATGGTCCTTTCAAAAACATCTTTGACTTTGCCAAACGGGTTAACCTGCGAAGCGTAAATAAAAAGGTCTTTGAATCGCTGGCAAAAGCAGGTGCATTTGATTGTTTTGCAGGATGTCACCGCGCCCAGTTTTTTTATACTGAGGATAATGGAGCCAGCACCTTTATTGATAAGATCATCAGGCATACCAACAATGTGCTGGCACGCGAAAATACGTCGCAAATGAACTTGTTTGAGGACACTGCAGAGGTCGTTCTTCCCGACCCTGAATTACCCCAGTGCACTCCCTGGAGCGTCATAGAAGTGCTTCAGCAGGAAAAAGAAGTAACGGGGATGTATATTTCCGGTCATCCGCTCGACAATTACAAAATACACATCAAGAGCTATTGCAATACAGCAATTGGTGAACTGAGAAACCTGCATGCTTTGGGTAACAAAGAACTGGTCTTTGCAGGCATCATAAGCAATGCCGTGCATAAATACACCAAAAACGGCAGTCCCTATGCCAGCTTTCAGATTGAAGACTATTCAGACTCTTATCAGCTGTTTCTTTTTGCAGAAGATTATCTGAAATTCAAACACTTTCTTGAGTCACAAAATGGGGTGATGATCAGGGCGAACCTGCAGGTCAACAGACGCAATCCGGCCCAGCTCGACATACGAATCAAAAGCATCAGCCTGTTAAGTGAACTGGTGGACCTGAAAAGCGCAGAGCTTTTGCTGCAAATACCGGTAGCCGATGTTGACGAAAAGTTTGTAAGCATCATGCACAAGCTGGCCAAAAAGCACAAAGGGAAAGCACGCCTGAAAATATCACTGCTGGATTCACTGGAACATTTTTCAGTGGATATGTTTTCGCGCAACACAAAAGTTGAAGCCGTAAGCTTTTTAAAAGAATTTTTGAAATATTACAATGTGGGATATCGTTTAAATTGATGATTATAATCATGACCATATCCACAAAAAAATGATACTTTTATATTCTTATTTTCAATTTAAATTTTGAAACTATGGCAATGGAATTTACCGATTCGAATTTTGAAGAACTCGTTGTGAAATCAGACAAGCCTGTATTGGTTGACTTTTGGGCAGAATGGTGCGGTCCCTGCCGCATGGTGGCGCCTATTGTTTCTGAGATTTCCCAGGAATACGATGGCAGGGTGGTGGTAGGAAAGTGCGACGTCGACAGCAACCCTGATGTGGCCATGAAATATGGTATCCGCAACATTCCGACCATTCTGTTTTTTAAGGATGGAGAAATTGTGGATAAGCAGGTTGGTGCTGTCCCAAAATCCGTGCTGACGGATAAACTTGACAACTTGTTGTAGTTTTTAGATGTCGGTGACCTTGTCGCTGCAAAAACCATAGTTCTTTTGATTAAACAAATTGATCCTGAAGTGCCGGGTCGCTTTGGCAACCTCGACTTCCTGGCCCGTCAGGTTGTAGAGGGTTTTATTACCGGCATGCATAAAAGTCCTTTTCACGGCTTTTCCGTTGAATTTGCCGAACACAGGATATACAACCCCGGGGAAAGCACCAGGCATATTGACTGGAAATTATTCGCCAGGACAGAAAAACTCTTTGTAAAACGATATGAAGAGGAAACGAATCTTCGTTGCCAGATCGTTATTGATACTTCTTCTTCCATGCATTTCAGGGGAGCCGGCCGCGACACAGCCGGAACTTCCTCAAAACTCGACTTTTCCATAGAGTGCGCCGCCGCTCTTATTTATCTGCTCAGAAAACAAAGAGATGCCGTGGGGCTGAGCCTCCTCTCCGATAAAACCGAGCTTCATACGGAGGCTAAGTCAAGCAGCGTCCATTATAAAATGCTTTATACGCATCTTGATAAAATCTACAAAAAAAAGCAGCAGGCGCTCAATGTCACTACCAATACATCCGGGTTGCTGCATTTACTTGCCGAGAAGATACACAAGCGGTCGCTGGTGGTCATTTTTTCCGATATGATGGACAATCAGGCAAGTCCTGATGCCTTATTTTCAGCCCTTCAGCACCTTAAACATAACAAGCACGAGGTAATCCTCTTCCATGTATATGAAAGGGAGCAGGAGCGGGATCTTTCATACAAAAGCAGGCCTTTCCGTTTTATTGATATGGAGACCGGAAAAAGTCTTCGTTTAAACCCTGCTGACATCAAGGATAAGTATGTGCAGAGCATGGCTGATTATTTCCATAATCTGCGCCTGAAATGTATGCAATATAAAATTGACTTTGTTCCCGGAGAAATCAATGAAGGCTATGAAAAAGTACTGATGGGTTTTCTCGTTAAGCGTGCCAAGCTCTATTAACCGCCATCAAAAAAAAGAATTATGGAACATCCTGCCTTCCTTAACGTATTACCGCTGGTATACGCCCTTGGGCTTATTGTGGCTGCCTTGTTGATTTTGTGGGTCATCAGCCTGATATTTTTTCAGCGGCAAAGAGCGCGTGCCAGGCGGAAGATGCACAAAATGCTTGGTTTGATGACGATAAAAAACTCTCATGAGATCAAAGCTCTGAAAGAAAATGAGGAAAAGCTCAAAAACATCATTGACCTTATGAATGAAGGGTTAATACTCACTGGGCCTGATCATCAAATCATTTATGTGAACAAATGCGCATGTGGTCAACTCAAGCGAGGCGAGCAGGATATTCTTGGGAAAAAAATGTCAGCTTTTGCCGTTGGTCATCCGGAAGCTGCCAGGCTTGATGAGCTTCAGCAAAAAGCGCGCTCCGGGGCTACTTTCAGAGAAGAGTTTCATATGGTACGCGGTGATCAGGAGCTGTTCTGGGCCAGTCTTAGCTTTTCATTTCCCAGGGCATTGAAAGGCTTGAAAAAAGGGGCCATTATCGTGATGACAGAGGTTACTCAGCACATCCTGACGGAAGAAAAAATGAGGAAACTTACCAACAATCTTGTGCAAAAGGTACGTCAGCTTGATTGTGTATTTGACATGCAGCAAATGCTAAGTGAGACAGGCTCCGACAGTGATGCGGCGATTCGCAAAGCGTTAAAGATCATACCGCGCGGACTGCGGTATGAAAGAGACATGCGTGTTGAGATTGTTTATCATAAAAAGGTTTATCAGTCACACGGGTACCAGCAGACCCAGTGGATCCACAAAACACCGATGAAATCCGGCCAATACCAGGTAGGACATATTGCTGTGAGTTATGTCGGTCCTCCGCCACCGAGGCACAGTCAGCCCTTTAAGATAGGAGAGAAGGTGTTGCTGAGAAACCTGGCCGACAAGCTGGTGAAAACCCTTGAAGCGGTTTAGTGTTCCGTAGCCTGCCGTATTGGCTGTAATCAGGATTATTACAGCACATTGACAATCTTGCCGGTTGCATATTCACCTTTATCCAGCTTTTCTTTAACCTTTGAGAAGGCTTCCAGCGTATATTCCACGTCTTCGAGTGTATGCATGGCTGTAGGGATGAGTCTCAGTATGATCATGCCTTTTGGAATCACGGGGTAGGCCACGACGGAACAGAAGATATTAAAGTTTTCTCTGAGATCGTGCGTAAGGTTAGTCCCTTCGGGGGTGTCGCCGCTTAGGACTACCGGGGTAACAGGCGATTCGGTAAGACCGATGTTGAAGCCCCGTTTTACCAGTCCGTTTTGCAGGGCCCTGGTTATGGTCCAAAGCTTTTCACGCAGTCCGGGATTATTGCGCATAAGTTCGAGGCGCTTCAGTGCTCCGGCCACAATGGGCATGGGCAGCGATTTTGCGTAGATCTGGCTGCGCATATTGTACATAAGATAGGTGATCACTTCTTTTGGGCCGGCTACGAAAGCGCCGATAGAAGCCACAGCTTTGGCGAACGTTCCGAAGAAAACATCGATTTCGTCCTGAACACCAAGATGTTCACCCGTGCCTGCGCCTGTTTTACCCATGGTACCGAAGCCGTGGGCATCGTCAACCAGCAGGCGGAAGTTAAATTCCTTTTTCATGGCAGCGATCTTGTCGAGCTTGCCAAGGTCGCCCGACATGCCAAAAACGCCTTCCGTGATCACCAGGATACCGCCACCGGTCTTATCAGCCAGTATGCGGGCCCGTTCCAGCTGTTTCCGCAGGCTTTCCATGTTGTTATGCGGATATACAAACCGTTTCCCCAGGTGCATGCGTAACCCGTCAATGATACAGGCGTGCGACTCTGAATCATAAACAACCACATCGTTTCTGTCAAGAAGGGCATCAATGATGGATACCATACCCTGATAGCCGTAATTCAGCAGGTAGGCTGACTCTTTGCCGACAAAGGCGGCCAATTCGTTTTCCAACTGCTCATGAAGATCCGTTTGTCCCGACATCATCCGGGCTCCCATAGGCAATGCCATGCCATATTGAGCGGTTGCACGGGTATCGGCTTCACGCACTTCAGGGTGGTTGGCGAGACCGAGGTAATTATTCAGACTCCAGACAAGACGCTCTTTCCCCTGAAATACCATTCTGTTGGAGATTTCTCCTTCGAGCTTGGGGAAGGTAAAGTAACCGTGGACCTGACTGGCATATTGACCCAGCGGGCCCAGTTTATTGGTGGCTTTATTAAAGATATCCATAAACGGTGCTATTAATAATCAGGAGCAAATTTACATGAATTTTTCTTTAAACACTTTTTCCAGTGCATACATTTCGTCCCTGTACCTCGCCGCTTCGATAAAATCAAGCTCTTTGGCGGCTTTTTCCATTTGTCTGCGGCTTTGGTTTATTGCTTTGCGCAGTTGATCCCTGCTCATGTACTGCACCACAGGGTCTGCGGCAATATCAACGAATTCTTTCTCCCGGTAAACTTTTGGCTTACCCGGCCTGTCCACAACACTGGTCTGGCCATGAATGGCTTCAACCGATTTCATGATCTGTGCCGGGGTGATGTTGTGCTCCTCGTTGTACTTCAGCTGCTTTTCTCTTTTTCTGTTGGTTTCGTCTATGGCAGCCTGCATAGATCTGGTGATGCGGTCAGCATACATGATCACCTTGCTGTTGATGTTTCTGGCTGCCCTGCCTGCAGTTTGTATCAGCGATCTTTCTGAACGAAGAAAGCCTTCATTGTCAGCATCCAGAATGGCTACCAGCGATACCTCCGGCAGATCCAGACCCTCACGGAGCAAGTTTACACCGATCAGCACATCAAAATTGCCAAGCCTTAAATCCCGGAGAATCTCAACCCTTTCAAGTGTGTCTACCTCAGAATGAATATACTGACACCTTATGCCGGCTTTGGCCAGGTATTTTGTCAGTTCTTCCGCCATTCGTTTTGTCAGCGTGGTAACCAGCACCCGTTCCGTGGCCATGGTTCTTTGGTTGATTTCTTCGAGCAGGTCATCCACCTGATTGATGACGGGCCTGACCTCAATGGGAGGTTCAAGCAGGCCTGTTGGCCTGATCAGCTGTTCCACAACCACACCTTCGCTTTGTTTTAACTCATAATCTGCAGGTGTTGCGCTGATAAAGATCACCTGGTTCATCAGCGATTCGAACTCGGCAAACTTAAGAGGTCTGTTGTCCAGGGCGGCAGGAAGGCGGAAACCATAGTCTACGAGGTTCTTTTTCCTTGAGAAATCACCTCCATACATTGCGTGGACCTGGGATATGGTAACATGGCTTTCATCAACAACCATAAGATAGTCCTCAGGAAAATAATCCAGCAGGCAGAAAGGCCTGGAACCCGGTTTGCGGCCATCAAAGTATCTCGAGTAGTTCTCTATACCGGGGCAATAACCCAGTTCGCGCATCATTTCCATGTCGTAGTTGACGCGGTCTTCCAGCCTGCTTGCTTCCATCTCTTTACCCTGGTTGCGAAGAAAAGCTGATTGCTCCACAAGATCATCCTGGATTTCCCTGATGGCGGCATTCATGCGCTCCTGAGAGGTCACAAAAATATTGGCGGGATAAATGGTAAGGTGATTGTAACGTTCAAAGGTCTTTCCGCTTTGCGGATTAAATGATTCAAGGCTTTCAATTTCATCACCCCAGAACGTGATGCGGTAGCCCACGTCGGCATAGGCCGGAAACACATCAACCGTGTCGCCCTGTACCCTGAACGTGCCTCTTTTGAATTCAAGCCCTGAGCGGCTGTACAGACTGCCTACCAGGCGGTGTAACAGCTTATTGCGGCTGACCACCAGTCCTTCCGCAAGCTGTATGATGTTTTCATGGAAATCATCCGGGTTACCGATGCCGTAAATACAGGAAACAGAGCTCACCACGATGACGTCCCTGCGGCCCGACAACAAAGCACTTGAGGCGCTTAACCTGAGTTTTTCGATTTCATCATTGACAGACAGATCCTTCTCAATATAGGTGTTGGTGGTAGGTAAGTAAGCTTCGGGCTGATAATAGTCGTAATAGGAAACGAAATACTCAACGGCGTTTTCAGGAAAAAAACTTTTAAACTCACCATACAGCTGGGCAGCCAGGGTTTTGTTGTGGCTCAGCACGAGTGTTGGCCGCTGCACCTGTTCAATGACGTTGGCCACGGTAAACGTTTTTCCTGAACCGGTAACACCAAGCAGCGTCTGGAAGGGAACGCCGTCTTTGATCCCGCGTGTAAGCTGTTCAATGGCATCCGGCTGGTCGCCGGTAGGGGTGAAGTCGGATATAAGCTTAAACAGAGCCATACAATGATTCCCTGATAACTAATTCGGAACAGCAGCCGGGACAAACCGGGAATGCCCTCGGTGGCCGGTTATTTGTTACCTGCTTTAAACAGTAATTCTTTTTCTTCTTTGGTGAGGCTTTCATAACCGCTTTTTGAGATTTTGTCAAGGATAATGTCAATCTTTTCCTGTTTTTCGGCCCGTTGCCTGTTGTATTCAACATCATCAACAGGTCTTTCACGGGTGTATTCCACCCTGAAGCGGGGCTTTTTGCTGAATAATCTTGTGATTTTTCCAAGATAAAAAGAAAGCACAAGCGCAGGGTCTTTACCTTTAATCAGCAACCTGGCATAAATGTATCCCCAGAGGGCGCCCCCAAGGTGAGCGAGGTGTCCTCCCGGATTGCCCTTGTCAATGCTCAGGACATCAAGAACAACAAAAAAGATGGCAATATACTTGAGTTTAATCCTTCCGAAAAGCAGCAAAGGAAGATGATAGTTTGGCATATAGGCGGCTACGGCGATAAAAATGGCCAGTACTGATGCGGATGCACCGATGGCAACGGAATAGGCCACAACTTCACTGAATGCAGGAAAAACATTAAAAGAAACGATGTAGAAAAGGGCTCCCGTCAGTCCGCCCAGCAGATAAGTCACCGTTAAGCGATCGGCCCCGATAAAGTCGGTAAACAGCCTGCCGCCGACATACAGCACGATCATATTGAAGAGTATGTGCAGAAAGTCGAAGTGGAGAAACATATAGCTGATCAGCGTCCATGGCCGGTGAAGAACGACATGGATGTTGCTGGACACCCCGAGCCATTCACTCATAATGCGGCCCGTATTGTCAACATTCCAAAGATAAAAAATGACCCTGATCAGGCTCAGAACAATGAATATCAGAACGTTTATTCCTATAAGCCTGGACAGCACGCTGCCGCGTGAAAAAAAGGTTCTTATTTCGTGCAAAAAAGAGTTTTGCATAGCCGGAATATTAGGAACAGGGAGTTAGTAATAGATCATTCTCCTGCGTCGCCAGTATCTGATGAGCAGAAATCCGAACAGCATTCCGCCAAGATGCGCAAAATGGGCGATGTTGCCGTCAGAGGTAATACCGAAATAGAGTTCTAGCGCGCCGTAACCCATAACAAAGTATTTTGCTTTCACCGGTATGGCGAAGAAAAGATAGATGTAACTGTTTGGAAAAAACATGCCAAAGGCAAGCAGGATGCCAAAAACTGCGCCTGAGGCCCCAACGGTCGGAATGAAGTATCTGCTCAGGTAGGCAATCATAGTGCTTTCAGATGCCCCCTGGATGATCCTGTAGCTGCCAGTGTTTATATAATGTTTGAGATCTGCTGCACTGTAGCCGGCTGCCAGAAGCTCCGACCGTAAGCTGAGCGCCTCCAGGTAGTTGACGCCGAGGTGCAGGAAGGCAGCACCAAAACCGGTTATCAGGTAGTAGATAAGAAAGCGCCTGGAGCCCATAAGGTTTTCAATAGCCGAGCCAAACATCCACAAGGCAAACATGTTGAAGAAGATATGCGAGAAGTTCGCATGCATAAACATGTGGCTAACAAACTGGTAAGGCTCAAAATCGGGCGAACCCGGCATGTGCAAACCCAGTACCTTGATCAGGTTGATCTGAAACGCCCCTCCCAGCGATAAGGTTGCAAGGAAAAACAACCCATTGATTATGAGAAGGTTTTTAACAACCAATGGCATTAAATTAAAGCCTCCGACTCTATATTGCATCATAATTAAACCATTTACAAGTAAACGAACAGTTGTTGCTGAAAAAAGTTTAGCCGTCCACCGGACTGGCTATAACGGCTGGACAAAAATACGATTAAAAACTTACTTGAATCGTGCCGCTAATTCCTCATTGGAAATAATGCTCAGAATGGTTTTACCTGCCGGAGACTGCTGAGGCATCTTGCAGGCGAATAAGCTGTCGGCAATGGAAGCCATTTCTTCCTGGGTCAGCATCTTGCCCGGCTTGATGGCCAGCTTCCGGGCCATAGACCGCAACACATTAGTGCGTGAATCGGCTTTCAGTTCAAGACGGTTTTTCTGATATTGCTCTATGACGCCTTCGATAACCTCCTGCAGCGAATCATCTTCCGTTAAATCGACCGGAATGGCATCAATAACAAAATGATTAGCACTTAACTCATTTATGCTGAATCCAATGCCCTTGATATCTTCAATTATTTCTTTAAGTATTTCGGATTCATGCTCATTGAGTCGTACGTTTTCGGGAAAGAGCAGTTGTTGTGAAGCCATATGGCGGTTTTCGAAAAGAATGGTGTACTTTTCAAACAGGATCCTTTCATGAGCTCTTTGCTGGTCAATGATCATCAACCCGGATTTTACCGGGGTAAGGATGTACTGATTATGCAGCTGAAAAAACTTTTTCTCGCCATTGTCCTGCAGCGATTCATTCCAGTCGGGACTGATAATTACTTGTTTCCCTGATGCTTCCTCTTTTATTGGGGGAAGGTCAGCATCGGTTGGGAATAGTTTTTCCCATTGTTTTGGATTGATGCGGCTGCTAAGATCGCCAAAAGGTTGTCCGGTGCTTTTTTCCCGGCCCTGGTTAAAGGGATTGAAATCCGGATTGATTTGTATGGAAGGCGAGGACGGTTTCCGGTATTTTTGGGTTTCAGGAATATCAAAGGAGTTTTCCCTGTCAAAGTCCAGGCTGGGTGTGGCGTTATGGCTTGCCAGTGCCATTTTTACAGCCGACCTTACCACCTGGTATATATACCTTTCGTCCTGGAATTTAATTTCTGTTTTTGTAGGATGAACGTTCACATCAATTTGTTCGGGCGATGTTTCAAGAAAAAGGAAAAAGCTGGGGAATGCATCTTCGGGAATCAGGTCATGAAACGCTTGTTCCACGGCATGATTCAGATAGGCTGAACGGATATAGCGTTTGTTGACGAACAGAAATTGCTCGCCCCGTACTTTTCTGGCGTACTGGGGTTTGCCCACAAAGCCGTCAATCCTTACCAGTTGCGTTTCTTCGGAAACCGGTATCAGTCGCTGGTTATAATTGCTCCCAAAAAGATGGATGAGGCGTTGTTTGGCATTTCCCTTGTTTAGCTGGTGGGTTAGCTGGTTGTTTTGGTAAAACTGAAAGGCGATGTCAGGGTAGGCAATGGCAAGTCTTTGAAATTCAGTCAGAATATGCCTTTTCTCAATATTGTCGGATTTCAAAAAATTCCTTCTGGCAGGAGTGTTGAAAAACAGGTTTTTAACGGCTACTGATGTTCCTTTGGTGCAGTTACAGGGGGATTGTGAGATAAGCCGTGCAGCTTCCATAACCACTTCACTGCCCAGCTGTTCATCAACGGTGCGGGTTTTTAGTTCAACCTTGGCAATTGCAGCGATGGATGCCAGTGCCTCACCTCTGAAACCCATGGTGCGAATGGCAAACAGGTCGCTTGCCTGTTCAATTTTTGAGGTTGCATGTCTTTCGAAACAGAGCCTGGCATCGGTTTCCGACATTCCTTTACCGTCATCAACCACCTGGATCAGGGTTTTGCCGGCATCCTTAATGATCAGCTGGATGTTCTGCGCACCTGCATCAACCGCATTTTCAAGCAGCTCCTTAACTGCCGAAGCCGGTCGTTGTATCACTTCTCCCGCTGCAATCTGATTGGCAACGGCATCAGGTAAAAGTTTAATTACATCTGTCATAGCCTTGCTCTAAACCCTTAACATCCTCACGTTCACAAATAAAAAATCAGGTACAGCAACATAAACATCACAACAAGGATGATGATAAGCCTTTGGTTTGAGGCTTTCCTGCTTCTCGCGCCTGCAGTGCGCTTCCAACGTAAATTCAGCCTGTCTCGTAATGCGCTGGCGTAGTGTTCCGGATCATCATCACTGATGGTTTTTTCGCGCTCCTCTCTTTCTTCTTTCTTCTTATCGTAATATACCGGACGATAATTAAACTTTTTGTTTTTCGGTATTTTGAAAAATGTGAGTGCCATGGGAAAAAGTGATTGTGTGTGCCTCTTCCTGCAAAATTACTCAATATCTGCCGAAATGCCAAGCATCGAAAAAACCCTTTCCCGCTGAGGAAAGGGTTCGTTTAAGGTACTATAAGACAATGTTTTCAGGCAGTTTTCAGCGAAGGCACCCATTGTTGTACGAGATAGAAGCCTCCGAAAAAGACGGTGTTGTAAAACAGGTCGCCCAGTAAGCTTGTGTGAAAAAATGGGATGGCCATGGTATAAGACGTCATCAGTCCCTGGAATGTGTTGGGATAGACCGGTACGGCTAACCATACGGCGGCATTGGTAATCAGAAAAAACAACACTGACCCTGCTATTGATCCGCCCAGAATATAGGGTATCCTGATGTTGTTACGCATCAGGGTGCCGAGCAATACGACCAGGGCAAAACTCAGGTATACGGGTAGCATCAGGTGGTGGAAACCGAGGAACAGATCGCTGATAAACAAGGCGGCCAGTGGTATGAGAAAGGCTGACAGGCGTTTGCCAAAATGTGCACCACCAAACAAGGCTGCTGCTGCAACAGGAGTAAAATTAGGATAATGAGGCACAAGCCGCATCAGTGCTGCAAAAATGATAATGCCTGTAATGACCAATAGTCTGGGTGTGATCCATTTCCAGTTCATAATGTTGGTATTAATGAGTTGAAGATTGTTAGGCAAAAGTATAAAATCCTTTTTACTTATAACATCCGTGTCTGAAAAATGTTTTGCACCGGCTGTGTTCTCACGGACCATGAGCTTCCATCAAAAAATAAGAAAAAAGAAGCTGCCTGTTTTTAAACCTTTTGGGTTACCGGCTATCAAACGAGTGAAAACAAATTATTCACATCTTAATCATACCTTATGAAAACCAGGAATATTTTAGCAGCTTTTTTTGTGCTTACCATGATGTTCTCGTTTGAATCCATGGCTCAGCGTGGTGGTCGGTTTACGTCCCCTTCAAACCAACCGAGGTTCAACGAACGCCCTGCCGGCAGATTTGAAGCTCAGGCAGGACCCAGAACAGAATATTGCTATCTGGCTCTGGAATTATCGGAAGAGCAGCTGGCTTCATTCCGTGAGCTTCGTCTTGCTCATGCGGAGAAACGGACATCTCACCAGGCCAGGATGGATGAGTTGCGCAGCCGTAAACGCACTTTGATGCTGCAAGCCGAGCCTGACCGCGCTGCTATCAACACTATTATTGATGAAATGACCAACCTTCAGAATGCCAAGATGAAAGAGCGGGTAAACCACAGGCAGGCCATTAGAAGCATGCTCACCGATGATCAGCGGATAATGTTTGACAGCCGTCAGATGTATCGCCAGGGTGGGCGGGGTCAATCCGGCGGGCCTCATGGAAGACCAGGCATGCGGCGGTGGTAAACTTATTGTTTTAGTTAATTCAAACCTGCCCGGTAAAGTTCGTCAGCTTTGCCGGGTTTTTTTGTAAACCTGCTCACGACAATGCTTACGATGAGTGCAGCGGTAAAACCGGGGATCAGCTCATAGATAAATCCGGCCAGCAAGGGTATTCTTGTCCACACGATCACCGTGACAGCTCCGGTGATCATCCCCGCGATGATGCCTGTCCTGCTGCTTCCTTTCCAGAACAACGCCAGGATGGAGGCCGGCCCGAATGCGGCACCCAAACCTGCCCAGGCAAAGAGCACAAGCCAGAACACCAGCTTTTCGGCCACCAAACCAAGAAGGAGTGCCAGAAGCACCAGGAGAACCACAAACACCCGGCTTAACATCACCAGTTTTTTCTGAGGCACTTCCTGCTTCTTGTGCAACAGCTTTTCGTAAATGTCCCTGACCAGGGCGGACGCAGCCACAAGCAGCTGGCTGTCGGCCGTTGACATAATGGCGGCAAATATACTGGCGATGATGATCCCGAACATAATGGGATGAAGAAGTTGTCCGGCCAGCAGAGGATAAAGGTTCTCCGGGTCACCTCCGGGAAGCAGGCTTGCATCATGGAAATACAACCTGCCGGCCATGCCGGTGATTATTGCACCGGCTCCCATAAGTACATTGGCCGCCGTGCCTACCAGGGCCACCATTTTTAACCTTGCTGCATTTTTTATGGACATATACCTGGCAATGATATGCGGATTACCGGGTGACCCAAGGCCGATGCCAAGAAATCCTATGAGAACCCCCGCGGAAAGGGCCAGAGGATTGAAGAAGCTACCCTGATCCAGGCTGCCGGCTAACGCATAAAACTCACTGAATCCGCCAAGGCCGCTGATTGCAATGACAGGCAGAACAAGAAGGGCAATAATCATAAATAAGCCCTGAATGGTATCGGTAAGGCTTACAGCCAGAAATCCGCCGATCATGGTATAGAACAATACAATTACCGTAGTAAGTAAAATTCCCTGCGTCTCCGTCAGGTTGAAACTTGACTGAAAAGCTTTGCCGCCGGCGACAAACTGTGCCGATACGTAAGCGATCATAAAAATGATTATGATACTGACCACCACCGCCCTCAGTCTTCCGTTGTGATCTCCGAAACGTTCGGCAAAAAAGTCGGGCAGGGTTATGCAATCGTACCTTTCGCTGAAGCGCCGGATGCGCGGGGCATAAAAGAAAAAGAGAAAAAATTCAACAAGCGTGTACCCCAGAACAGCCCAAACCGCAGAAAACCCAATGGTAAATGACATGCCCGTAACGCCAAGCAGAAGCCAGGCACTCCGGCCGCTGACCACAGCCGAAAGCGCTACGACAAGCATGCTCATTTTGCGGCCGCCAATAAAAAAATTGGAAATGCCTTTTGACGAAAACCTGGCCGCATAAATCCCGATGGCAATGATCATAACCAGATAAGCTATAAAAGACCATACGGCAATATGATCAACGTCGAGTATCAGGTTTTGAATTTCATCCATAAGAATCTTACATTAACCGGCTCGTCGTGCAAAGTAAATAAATATGGAGTTTATTACCACAAAAAAAACAGGGTAACTCCGCAGATACTGATGATTGCGCCCAACATCTCCCAGCTGCTGACTTTATGTTTGTAGAGAAAGTAAGTGGCCGGCAGAATGAGGATGGGTGAGATCGACATGAGGGTTGAGGCAATTCCGGCCGCTGTATGTTTGACTGCGATCAGCGACAGGGAAACACCGGCAAAAGGGCCAAGCACGGCTCCGATCAGAATTATTTTCAGGGCTTTGGTGTTTTTTAGCGCCTTGTTTACGGCAAGCCACTTTCTGAAGAAATGCACGACGATGGTAAACCCCACAATGCCAGCCATTACCCTGATCTGGTTTGCTGAAATGGCATCATAATCTCCCATGCCGTATTTGCTCAGTACCAGGCCTGTTCCCTGGCCTATGGTTCCCATCAGGGCATAAAAAAGACCCAGGGGCGAAACGGACTCCAAAACATTTTCCTGCTGCGATTTTTTTTGTCTTTTCTGCACGATGACCATAGCTATTCCTGCAATGGTCAGCAACATGGCAAATAAATGGATCAGCGCCAGACGCTCTCCCAGCATCAGCCAGCCGGCAAAAGCCGCTACAGGAGGAACCAGTGTCATGACCAGAAGCGTCAATCTGGATCCTATTACGGTGAATGCCTTAAAAAGAAATAAATCACCCACGACAAAGCCGATAAGCCCTGAAAGTGCCAGCCATTGCCAGTTAAAGACAGTGGCGTCCATAGGGAGAAACATACCGCGTCTGAACCAGGAAAACAGGCTTATCAACACAAGCGCCATCACCAGCCTGATGATGTTTACGGGTACACTGCCCACTTTTCTGCTGGCGGCCTCAAAAGCAATGGCCGTGGCTGTCCAGCAGACGGCTGTAAGCAAAGCGGCCAGTTCGCCAATACGTGCTTCCATACAACAATAGAATGATAAGCGGCAAAGTTACAAGAAAATAAAGTGGAGCATGTGAGTGATATTAAATCTTAATACAGTAAGAAAAAAAAATCGTAATTTCGCAACTCAAATACCATTAAACACAAAACCAAATGAAAAGCTATTATTTATTTTTGATTGCAGGCCTTTTGCTTGCTGCATGCAGTGGCCAGGTAAAGGAGCAGCATGATGGTGAAATCCGCACCTACACCATAGAGGAGCTTGCCGGTGATGCCTTGAATTTTGACGGTCATACCGTGCGTTTTGAGGGCGTGATCAGCCATATTTGCAAGCATAGCGGTGACAAAATGCGTATGCTTCAACCCGATAACGATGCGTTCAGCATGCAGGTTATGCTGGGTGACCTTATGAACAATTTCAGCGTAGAAGACGAAGGACGCGAAGTTGTCGTATCGGGAATCTTAAGAACCGTTGTCTTGAATATGGACGAACTGGAAGACCATGATCATGACGGACACGAACATGAAGAAGGGCATGACTGTGATTCCACAACGGAAGCAGTAAGGAGAATGGCAGAAAAGGGCATAGATCCTGATATCCGGCCTTACGTTGAGCTGCTTGCCTTTGAGAAAAAGTAACACAAGACTTTGAAAACTGCCGGAGGCTTTCTTCCGGCAGTTTTTTTATGCAGAGCATTGTGCGTCAAAATGAAAATCCGAAAAATAAACAGGGCCATCCACCGCGATCTGGGGTATTTCTTTTTTGGGATGTGCATTATTTATGGGTTATCGGGTATTGCCCTGAACCACAGGCACCACTGGAACCCGAATTACATCATAACACAAAAGAGTTATGTCCTGGAACTGCCGGCGCCGGATCTTTCTGACAACCGTGACCAGGCCATCCACTTTCTTCGACAAATAGACCGTCAGGATGAATTCCGCACGGTGCTCAGAAGTGGCGATAATTTGCGCATTTTTGTGAGAAACGGCAGTGTGACGGTGAATGTATATTCGGGCAGGGCTGAGCTAGAGACCATAAGACCGAGGCCGGTGTTCAGACAGGTTAATTTCTTGCACTACAATAACCCCCGCAGGCTCTGGACATGGTTTGCTGATGCTTATGCCGCAGCGCTGATCATTATGGCCTTTACGGGATTGTTTATTCTGAAAGGCAAGAATGGAATAACCCGCCGTGGTGCATGGCTGACGGGCGCAGGCATTATCATTCCCCTGGTGTTACTGTTTTATTATCTTAACGGATCCTGATTCCCCGCTCATTGTTCCAGGCCACTTAATGCTGCAATTTCGTTCAATGTGCTGAAGATCTCTCTTGCCATGCTACGCGGAAGAGCCGATAAGCCCAGATAGTCCTTACGCACTTTGTTTAACAGATGCATGCCGGGCTTTTCACCGGTCATCGCAGCATAAATTAAGGTGGAAACTGCCGTGCGCATCGGATTGGCTTTCATGCGGCGGGTGTTTTTGGAATGCCTGGAAGGATGTATGTGGATATAATATTCCTCTGTATCATCGCCCTGGCGCAATGTCCATTCTGAATCATCAGAAATGCTAACCTGCCAGTAAAGATGAGTGGACCTTTCTATCCACTGCAGGTAAGCGTCTTTTTCATAAACATCGAAGTTCTTTAACTGCTGAGTAATATCTGCGGCAATATCCCGGGTTGAAAGACTTCCTGTGTAGATATCAAACTGCGACTCGCCCAGCATTTTCAGCTTGGCCACAAATAAGGGAAACAGTTCAACGGGTTTGTTAGCCCACCGCCTTATCTGATCAATGAGAAACCATTGGTGATGCTTCCATCCGTTGAGCATCACCGGGGCCTCGGTGCAGCTTTTGCTTTTCAATATGTTCGACGGTGCATTCATAAGCTTTTATCATTACAAAGATAAAGCATTATGCTAAAAAGCCATGATTAATGTTAATGAAATGGCTTTTTTTTCGGACATTTGCAATCAGGTTTCCTGATACCGGAACTGAATTGCAAAACACTGATTGAATTCATAAATCCTCATTTTTATGTCTGAACTAAATGAATTAAAAAGAATAGCCACACAGGTACGCCGCGATATTTTGCGCATGGTGTACGGGGCACAATCAGGCCACCCGGGTGGTCCGCTGGGTTGTGCTGATTTGCTGACGGCTTTGTTTTTTCATGAACTTAAACATAAGTCTTCTGATTTTTCTATGGATGGGAACGGAGAAGACTTATTCTTTCTTTCCAATGGTCATTTGTCGGCCGGATGGTACAGTGTCCTGGCCCGCAGCGGCTATTTTAAGGTTTCTGAACTGGCTACTTTCAGGCGTATTGACTCACGCTTGCAGGGCCATCCGGCAACCCATGAGGGCTTGCCCGGGGTTCGCGTTGCCAGCGGCTCGCTGGGGCAGGGGTTGAGTGTTGCCTGTGGTGCAGCGCTCAGTAAAAAGCTTAACAACGATCCACGGCTGGTCTATTGCCTGATGGGCGACGGCGAGCAGCAGGAAGGCCAGATATGGGAAGCAGCCATGTTTGCTGCCGGAAGAAAGATCGACAACCTTATCGGCATCGTCGATTATAATGGTCAGCAAATTGACGGACCGGTTGATGAAATCATGCCCCTGGGCGATCTTAAAGCAAAATGGGAGGCTTTTGGATGGAAGGTGCTGGAAATGAATGGAAACATCATGGAAGAAGTGTTGGAGACACTGAAAAAAGCACAGTCATTGTGTGGAAAGCAAGTACCGGTAATGATCCTCATGCGTACCGAAATGGGTTTTGGTGTGGACTTTATGATGGGAACTCACGAATGGCACGGCAAACCACCAAATGACGAGCAGTTTGAACGCGCCATGTCAAATTTTGAGGAAACCCTGGGCGACTATTAAAGCGGCGGCCAATCCGTTTACCCTGCCTTAATGGTTTGCGGAAAAAGGCACGGACCAGGTCTTCAATGCTGCACCTGACCACTAGCATGCCTGCTTTTAAGTAAAAACGACGTTTGGAAACATCGCAATATGTTAAAAATAAGGAACAGAAAATGAAAGAATACAGTTTTTTGGAAAAAAAAGATACACGCAGTGGATTTGGCGCCGGTTTGCTGGCCCTCGGAGAAATGAACCCGGATGTGGTCGCCTTGTGCGCCGACCTGACCGGTTCGATGGTAATGAACCATTTCAAACAGAAGTTTCCCGAACGTTTTTTCCAGGTTGGTATTGCGGAGGCCAATATGATGGGCATTGCCGCCGGATTAACCATTGGGGGCAAAATCCCCTTTACAGGCACCTTTGCCAACTTCAGCACCGGAAGGGTATATGACCAGATCAGGCAATCCATTGCCTATTCGCATAAAAATGTCAAGATATGCGCTTCTCACGCAGGTATTACCCTGGGCGAAGATGGTGCAACGCACCAGATGCTCGAAGATATTGGAATGATGCGCATGCTGCCGAATATGTGTGTTGTCGTTCCCTGTGATCATAACCAGACCCGTGCGGCAACCCTTGCCGTTGCCCGGCACGAAGGCCCCGTTTATCTGCGCTTTGGCCGTCCCAAGGTGCCAAACTTCACCCCGGCTGATGCTGACTTTGAGATCGGTAAAAATATCGTGCTTAATGAGGGTGGAGATGTCAGTATCTTTGCCTGCGGACATATGGTCTGGGAGGCGCTCGAAGCAGGTAAAGAACTATATGCCAGGGGAATATTTGCGGATATTATAAATGTTCATACGATTAAACCTTTGGACGAAACCGGCGTCATACAATCGGTAGCAAAAACCGGTTGTGCAGTTACGGCCGAAGAACACCAGGTGAATGGTGGCCTGGGAGATGTAATTGCACAGTTTCTGGCAAAAAAGCATCCGGCACCGGTTGAAATGGTTGCCGTAAATGACAGGTTTGGCGAAAGCGGTAAACCGCATGATCTTATGAAAAAATACGGCCTTACTTCAACCGATATTGTTCATGCTGCATTAAGAGCAATCAAACGAAAGTAGGCGAATCTCAACAGGCATGCAACACTATTCGGATGATGAATTATTGAAGCTTTTTTTTGATGGCGATAATCCGAACTATGCCTTCAACCTCATCGTCAGGAAGCACCAGGAAGCCGTTTACTGGCACGTCAGGCGACTGGTGATCAGTCACGAAGATGCCAATGATATCGTTCAGGAGGTGTTTTTAAAGGCCTGGAAAGCCCTGCCCGCCTTCAGGGGAGATGCTGCCTTGTTTACCTGGCTTTATCGCATTGCCACCAACGAAAGTCTCTCTTTCCTGAAAAAGAAAAAAAGACGGGCATTGATCTCCTTGCGCGATGCTGACAAGCAACTTGAAGAAACCCTGGAAGCAGATGTCTATTACCAAGGCTCGGATATCCAGAAAAAAATCCAGAAAGCCATCCTGAAACTTCCTGAAAAACAAAGGGCAGTCTTTAACCTGAGGTATTATGACGAAATGAAGTACGAAGATATGGCCGAAGTTCTCAGCACTACGGTGGGTGCGCTGAAAGCTTCATACCACCATGCCGTAAAGAAAATTGAGAAATACATCATGGCCTGATTAAACCAACCGGTAAAGCAACCATCTAAACTATAAGCACAGTAAAACAATGGGTGATAAAGAAAAATACAGTGAAACAGCCAGGGAGCTCAAGCAAATGAACAGCAGGCTCGGCGACCACCAGGATGATTCCGGGTTTCGCGTGCCGGCTTCTTATTTCGATGAGCTGCCTCAAACCATCGGAGAAAGGATCCGGCAACAGCAGGAAATACCCGCCAGCAGCTTCCCGTGGCTATCTTACAAAAGACTCATACCCCTGGTGGCCGGAGTGCTGCTGCTTGGAGCGCTTATGTTTAGCCTGCTTTTGACAGACAGTACTGAACGCTATGATGACTTTTATGCCATGGAGCAACACATCGAGCAGGAGCTGTTTGCCCTGTATCCCGGCTATGAGCGCGAATTCTATTATGAGGTAATCATGGATTCTGACATCACCAGTGACGATATTCTTTTTGAATTAGAATTTGGTATCTTTGATTATTCAGAGGATTATGAAGACCTTCTGGAGCTTATGTTTGAGAATGCCGGTTATTATGGTATTGACAGCCGGTATCTTCTTTCTTATTTAGATTAGTGAATGAATTTTGAATGAAATCAATATGAAACGTATACTGATTTTTGCCCTGATCATTTTTCCAGCTGCGCTTCTTTTTTCGCAGCCAGGCCAAAGGCAGGCCATGACTCCCGGCGATAGCAGGAGAGAGGCCATTGAGGCCCGGAAAATATCATACCTCACAAAAATGCTGGAGCTAACGCCCGCTGAAGCCAAAGCATTCTGGCCTATATACAACGAATATAACCGCAAGGTCGAAGAACTGGCAACCATCAGCCGTACCCGTCGCGAAAACATTGAGGAAATTGCAGCCTTAAGCGAAGAAGAAGCCCGGCGCCTGGTGGAACAAGACCTGGAGCATTTTGAAACTGCAGCTGCACTACGCAGGGAGTATACAGAAAGAATGCTGGAAGTAATATCGATTAAAAAGGTAGCCATCCTTTTCGAGGCAGAGCGAAGCTTCAACCGCATGCTTTTCAGGGAAGCGCAGAGGCGCCACCGTCCTGACGGCAGGGGCTTCCGGGGAGAGTAACTCAGATGACCTCCAAAGCAGTTTTCCTGATCCAGCCGGTATTGCCGTTGGGCAGTTTTACCTCGAACCAGTCCTGAAGCTCCGTGGTGATCAGCACGGTGGTCCCTTCATGAAGAGCAAACAAATCAACACCCCGCTCACTTGGTGCGCTTTTGGCCGTTATTCGCGGAGCCATGATAACAGCCTCCTGCCTGACATGGTTCAGGTAGTATTGCCGGTTGACCGAATATAATGCGGCCAGCGAAGCGAACAGCAGGACCATTCCCACAGTGAAAAACAACTTCTTCAGGAAGGTCTTTCCGGCCACGAAAAACAGACCGGTGCAGATCGCCAGGGCAATAACCAGGACTACCAGTGTTTTTGCCCATCCATCCACACTTTGCAACCGGATAAACTGGTCACGCCACTCAAGAAAAAACAATTGAGGCAAGTGCTCAAAGTTGTCAATGATTTCAGCCCTGGCCAGTCTCAGGTTATGCTGTATGGCTGCATCATTCGGACTAAGACGACGTGCCCTTTCATAGTTGAGAATGGCTTTTCCGTGCTGTCCTGTCTGGTAATAGGCATTCCCCAGGTTATAATACAGTGCTGCCGACTCCCACTGCATCCCGCGAATTGACTCATAGAGCTCAATTGCCTCATAATACGTTTCATTCATGTAAGCCTGGTTGGCTTTCTCCATTAGTATGCCCGGGTTGTCGCCATATGCCGCAAAGGCCATGAAAACAGCCAACAGCCCGCTTATATGTGTGGTCGTTAATCTCATAGCCTGTCTGCTGACTGTTTACGCAATTCCTTTTCAAGTGTTATGATGGTGTCCATGGCGGTCTGGTAGGTTTCCTGCATCGGGTTTTCAAGGCTGGAAGGCGCGAAACGTGCAAACTCGCATTCTTCAAGACTCTTCAGGAACTTTTCCGCCAGCGCTGCTGCCACTTTTTTCTCCCTGAATATTGCGGCAACCTGCTCCTTGTTTAATTGTGCGGGAGGGATGTTCAGCTTGTCGGAAATATACCCCCATAAGGTCCTGAAAATCTCATCATAGAACTCTTTTTGCCTGCCTTCCTGCATAAACCGGTAGGCCTGTTTCAGTCTTTTCCGTGCCACCTTCCTGGCTTTTTTTGTTCGCAGCATGGCTGTATTCCTGTGTTCCTTCAATCGCTTTCTGTACATCATCAAAAAAATAAGGAGCAGGACAAATGGACTTGTTATGAGGATGTAAAAACCGGTGCTTTTAAAAAACAAGGTTTCTGTCACTCTCCAGTTGCCTGTATGTAATTTGATGAAGCGGATATCTTCGGCGAACATTCTGGAATCGGCACGCAACGACCTGTCACGGGTATAAAGATCTGCCTCGCCGCTGACATTTAGTATGAAAGGTCCGGCGGTTTGCATTACGTATTGTCCCTTTTTGGGATCAAAATAGCTGAACCGCACCGCTGGTATTTCAGCAGGACCCGCTGACCGGGGTATGACAAGGTAGTCAAAAAGCCGGCTGCCGCTTATTCCGCTTAAGCTTACTTCAATGTCCTCTTCTATACGCGGATCAAATACTTCCAGGTGCCGTGGAAACTGGATATTGGGTGGTTCCAGCATCCTTATGTTTCCGGTACCACTGATGCTGATGATAAAATTACTTGCATCGTTAATGTCAAGTTCATCCGGGCGTAGCCAGGCTTGCAGTTCGTAGCTGCCGACCGCGCCGTTAAATTCCGGTGGCCTGTTTTGTGCTGGCAAAGGCTGCACTTCAACGGTGAGGGCATTGGAGTGTACTCTGTGCTGTACGGTCTGGAAGCTGTCAAACCGGCTGCCCCCGAAAAACTCGTCAAATATACTGCCACGCCGCTGTGGTTGAGGCCTCCGTACCCGTACACCCATGTCAACCGCCAGGGGATTTATCCTGAGCTCTCCGGAATGCTGGGGAAACAAAGCTACACGTCTGATCTCCGCCACACGATAACTGACTCCGTTGACGATCTCGCTGGTAACCTGTGTCTGACGGCCGCTGAGGGTTTCAGACCAGAACCCCTGGTAGGAGGGAAGACCATCAATGGTGTAGCTGGTGATGTCAAGCCGCGTGTAAAGCAGATAAGTGACGATGATCTGTTCTCCCCGGAAAGGTGTTTTGTTGTCGACTTTGGCTCGTATAAAAATGTCTTCAGGGCCGGGTATTTCCATGTGTTCGGGAGTTTGCGGGGCAGCCCGGGGATCAGATGAGGGAGGCGGTGATGCCCTGCGTTGCGTAACCCTTATGTGGTGTGGTCCGGCCTTGTAGCTTTCTCCCCCAACCACTACCGTGGCACCATCAATCACAAACTCACCTTCTTCATGAGCTTCCAGGATATAGGTGTAACTGACAGTATGTGTCGTGGTTACCTGCCTGTTCACGATCTGGGTAGAGCTGCTGCTCGACTGGCTTGGCCCGGAAACAATGCGGAAATCACCCATGGAGGGGGGGGTGAATTGATCGGGCCTGGCATTTACACTGAAGACCATATGAAAACGTTCGCCTGCAGCAACTTCAGCAGGCGCCGAAACCGTTAACGATATGTCGTTTGCCGTGGCTTTCGGCCCTGCAAGAACCAGGAAAAGAATCCATATAAGCATGCTATGTTTCATACGCTGTTGTTGCTTACCAGTCTCTGCGGGGTCTCACCGCAGGCTGTTCCTCTTCTTCACGGTTTATTTCTTCCTGTATCTTCTGCTCCTGCTGTCGCAATGCTTCCAGTATACGCTCGGCGTCCTCCGGTGAAAGCTGATCCGGTCGCGGAGGAGTGCTGTCTCCGGGCTGCGGCTCCTGCTGACCGTCATCCGGACTGGCAGCCGGTTCATGATCCGTGTCGTTCTGCTCATCCTGGTCATCGCCATCTTCACCGTTTTGCGGTGAATCATCGGGTGGCAATTCATCAAGAAGCTGAAGTGCATAGGCAAGGTTGTAACGTGTATCGTCATCCATCGGAGCCAGCCTCAGGGCCTGCTTGTATGCTTCAATGCTTTCAGCAATGTTTCCGGACTTCAGTAATGAGTTTCCGAGGTTGTGCCAGGCTTCCGCCTGTTTCGCTTCATCAGGAAGCATACCCGTTAGCCCCTGATATATTTCTGCAGCTTCTTCCAGGCGTCCCTGGCGGTACAGGGCATTACCCAGATTGTATAAGGCAGCCCTGTTGCCGGGGTCCGTTTCCAGAACCTGCCGGTATGTTGCTTCCGCCTCAATAAAACGCTCTTTTTCAAAATACCTGTTGCCCTGCCTTATGAGTTGACGGTCATTGGCGGCAGACATCACGAATGTGTTTATCAGCAGCAGGAAAACAAATAAAATACACTTTTTCATGAGACACATGCTCTCCTAATAAAACATTAGCCAAAGATTTTTATTTTACCCAGGTATTTGTTTTTTCTTTCCGAAACCAGCACTTCAGCAATCAGCAAAAATAAGGCAAGTGCTGCAAAATAGTAGTAACGGCTTTCATAGTCTGCAAAATGCATGGTGTTGTATTCTTCTTTCTCCATTGTTCGGATGGCTTCCAGGATATCGTCGAGCGACATATCCGGGCCTGTTCCATGCCTGAAGATACCCCCGGTAGCCTCAGCAATTTCTCTTAATGTGGCCTCATCATAACGACTGATAACGGTATTGCCCTGTGCGTCTCTCAGGAAGCCGGTCATCTGGTTGTTTTCTATGAGCGGTATGGGTGCGCCCTCACGGCTGCCGATCCCCACGGTATGGATCACAACACCCTGCTGACCGGCCCTGGCGGCAGCTGCCCAGGGATCATCGTCGTGGCTTTCGCCATCGCTGATAAGAATGATGATCCTGTTGTGCCGTTCATGCTCACGGAAGGCAAGCAAAGACCTGTCAATGGCTTTTTCCAGAGACGTGCCCTGCACCGATACGCTGTTGGTGCTGATGGTGCGCAACAGCATTTTAGCCGCAGCGAAATCGTGAGTCAGCGGTACCTGAAGGTGAGCAGTTCCGGCAAACACTACCAGACCGAAGCGATCCTGCTCTAACTGGTCAATCAACCGGTTAACTGCCAGTTTAGCCCTTTCAAGCCGGTCAGGCCGTACGTCCTGGGCCAGCATGCTTCGGCTTACATCCAAAGCGACAACGATATCTATACCTTCCAGCCTGCCTTCCTCCAGCCGGCTGCCGGTCTGAGGATCTGTCACTGCCATAATGCAGGCAGCGATGCCCAGGATGAACAGGAAAAACTTAAACCATGGCCTGGATGCCGAAACAGCGGGGTGCATCTGAGCCACCACCTCCTCGCGGCCAAAACGCCGGAGAGCTAGTTGTCGAAGGTGCCGGAATACCAGAAATACCAGGACCAACAGAGGTATGGCAAAAAAAAGGTAAAAGAATTCCGGATGTTCGAAACGAATCATGACTGAAATATTAAGGTATCGTTCTTAACCATAAATGTTTTAAAAGAAACTCCATACCCGCTAAACCGAGCGCAAGCAGGAGTAAAATCATAAACTCATCATTATAGGTTGTAAACTCGACAACATCAATGGTTGTTCGTTCAAGCTGGTCTATTTCAGTATATACATTTTCAAGGGCCCCCTGACTGTCAGCCCAGTAGTATTTACCTCCTGTCATGTCGGCAATGGCTTGCAGCAGTTCTTCGTCAACCGGGATTTCAACATCACGGTATTGAACGCCATAAGGTGTCGGAAAAGGGTAGGGGACATACCCGCTGCTGCCAACACCTATGGTATACACCCTGATGTCGTATAGTGCAGCAATCTCTGCAGCAGTGAGTGGATCAATCAGTCCTGTATTGTTGATGCCATCGGTCAGCAATACGATTACACGGCTGACAGCATCGCTGTCGCGCAAACGATTGATGGCTGTTGCCAGCCCGTCACCAATGGCTGTTCCGTCTTCTACCATACCGGTAGTAACGCCAGAGGCTAGCCGTTTCAACAGGGCATGATCAGTGGTGAGCGGAACCAGGGTAAAGCTCTGGCCACTGAAAACCGTCATACCGATCCTGTCGTTCGGGCGTTTCCCGATAAATTCCATAGCCGTAATTTTTGCTGCCTCCATACGATTTGGCCTGAAATCTTCCGCAAGCATTGACCCTGAGATATCGAGTGCAATCATGATGTCGATGCCTTCGACTGTAACATCACGTGTACCTGTGGTGCTCTGAGGTCGCGCCAGTCCCAAAATAAGCAGGGCAACTGCAAACATTCTGAAAACAAAAGGAAGGTGAATCAAGCGCAAACGCAAGGTTTTTCTGACATCACGGATAAACGCATCATGAACAAACCGAATGTCAGGAGTTCTTTCCCTGTGCCTCCAGCTATACCACGCCGTAAGCACCGGGATAATTGCCAGCAACAACAGCATCAAAGGCCTCGCAAATACTATGTCGGAAAACAAACTCATTCAACGTTCCTTTCTTGTGGTATGGTTGTTTTTATGAAATCCATAGCATCTTCCATGGTCCGCACATGTTCCTGATCTTCAGGCCTGAACTTTGCAAATTTGACTAAATCGGCTGTCAAAAGTATGTCACGAACCAAAGCGATCGTGCTATCTTCAGTCAGAGATGAGGGCAAGATATTCATGATCTCAGTCGTGCTCATCTCTATTGCCTGAATATGAAAGCGCTTTGATATGTATTTCCGAAGGATCATGGTCAGTTCACTGTAATACTGCTTGATGTGTCCCTGTTGCCATAACTCTTTTCGGTTCAGCATTTCAAGGCTTGACAGGGCTGCAATGTGTGCAGGTACCTCCGGTTTATCCCATAGTTCAACCTGCTTTTCGGGTTTTTTCTTCTTCTTCAGATAGTTGACAACGAAATACACCATCGCAGCCAGAATCATTAAAGCAAGCACGTAGGGTAAAAAATCACGCCAGGAATAGGGAATGCGGAACAGAGGCTTTATGTCTTTAATGTCCTGTTCAAGATCAACATCAACGCCTTTTACCTGCAAAAGCCTTGCGGTGCTTTCCAGGAAAACCGTGTCGTTTTCAAGGATATGTTTAAAGCTTAATGGTGGGAGGGGGATAAAGGCTTCCTTCCAGGCTGTGACAGTGTGTACCTGTTTAGCTATCAATGTGTTTTCCGTTCTTGCAATGGTGTCGACCTGCCCAAAACGAATGATTTCAATATCGTGAGATTCAATTTCTGAAGCATCCGGCCAAACAAGAACACCTCCAACAGGCACTTCAACTTGCAAAGTGAGCACTGAAGGATGGCCTATCAAAATGGTTTCAGGTTCAAAACCAACCTCCACTTGCCTGCTATGTTCCTCTGCAGCAAAGGTTTGCAAGCTAAGCATCAATAAGGCCATATGTATGAAAAATGCTCTCATATTATTGATAATCAATGCTTTAACTGACTTCTTTTTTTAAATAATCGCATCAGTGGAGGAATGTAGTCTGTGTGAGTCGGAATAACAACGCTGTCCACGCCGGCTTTGGCAAAGGCAGCCTGCATGTATATTTTTTGTTGCTGATTATAGTCCGAAATCTTTTGCCTGATGTCTTTTCCTGAGCTATCCAGCCAGTAGGCCCGACCGGTTTCAGCATCCCTGAGCTTAATCAGTCCCAGGTTTGGAAGTTCTGTTTCCCGGTTGTCAAAAACACGTAGGCAAATGATGTCATGCTTTCGGGCAACGATGCTCAGGGCTTCTGCATAGGCCGTGTCCTGAAAATCGGAGATCAGAAAAGCAACGGACCTTTTTTTGATTACATTTCTGAAATACTTTAGCGCATTTGCAATGTCGGTTTTTTTGTGAAGGGGTTTGAAATCAATCAACTCCCTTATAATTCTGAGAATGTGCGCCGTACCTTTTTTGGGTGGTATAAACTTTTCAATCTGGTCGCTGAAAAAAATTACGCCGACTTTATCATTGTTATTGATGGCCGAAAAGGAAAGTACGGCTGCAATTTCTGTGATTACCTGTTCTTTTATCCTGCCGGAAGCACCAAATTCATTTGAACCGCTGATATCAATCAGCAGCATTACGGTTAATTCACGTTCCTCCTCAAATACCTTTACATAGGGATGATTGAACCGCGCTGTTACGTTCCAGTCAATGTTTCTGATGTCGTCGCCAAAGTAATACTCACGCACTTCGGTAAATGCCATACCACGCCCTTTGAAAGCACTGTGATAATGACCCGTAAACAGCTGGTTCGAAATGCCACGGGTCTTTATTTCAATTTTTCGTACTTTTTTGATCAGTTCGGTGGTATCCATAGCTCATTCGCTCATTTGCCGGTTACATAGAGCACGGTCTGTTGTACATGTGCTTCATTCAATACAAATCAAGCCTTTAAGGAACTTCAACCGTATTGAGGATGTTGTTGATGATTTCTTCAGCAGTAATATTTTCAGCTTCAGCTTCATAGGTAAGCCCTATGCGATGCCTGAGCACATCATGGCATACCGCCCTGATGTCTTCGGGAATTACATACCCTCTCTGAAGTATGAAAGCATAGGCTTTTGCCGCCAGTGCCAGGTTGATGCTTGCTCTCGGCGAACCTCCATAGCTGATCAGCGGGGCCAGGTCGGCAAGTTTATACTGATCCGGGTAGCGTGTTGCAAACACGATATCGGTAATGTAGTTTTCAATTTTTTCGTCCAGGTACACCTGCCTGACAACCTGCCTGGCCTTAATGATGTCTTTGGGTTCAAGAACGGTTGATGTTTCCGGAAAAATTTCCTCCATATTCTGACGTAAGATCAGTTTTTCTTCTTCGCGTGTAGGATATCCTATAAGTACTTTCATCATAAAGCGGTCAACCTGGGCTTCGGGCAGGGGATAGGTGCCTTCCTGCTCCAGGGGGTTTTCCGTGGCGAGCACCAGGAAGGGTTCGTCGAGAACAAAACTATGATCGCCAATGGTAACCTGGCGTTCCTGCATGGCTTCCAGTAAGGCGCTCTGTACTTTTGCCGGTGACCTGTTGATTTCATCAGCAAGGATAAAATTGGCAAATACAGGGCCCTTGCGCACCAGGAATTCTTCGGTTTTCTGGCTGTAAATCATAGTGCCTATAAGGTCGGCAGGCAGCAGGTCAGGTGTAAACTGAATGCGACTGAACCTGGCTTTGATAGTTTTAGCCAATGATTTAATAGCCAGCGTTTTAGCAAGCCCTGGAACTCCTTCCAGCAAAATATGTCCATTGGCCAGTAAGCCGATCAGCAGCCTGTCTACCATGGCTTTCTGTCCAACGATAACCTTTTGCATTTCGTCATTAAGCACTTTTACAAACAGGCTTTCCTGTTGTATGCGTTCATTCAGTTCTCTTATGTCCATGATGAAGAAAATGTTTATAAAACATCGTTTTTATAAGGCAAAAATATAGTCTGAAGCATTACCAAAAACAGTGATGTCGGTTAAAAAATGTTAAAAGACTGATATACAGCGTGTTAAAAGATAAAATTAATAATTGATTCCGTGCTTGAGCAATAATTTTTCCTTGTGTAGGCAAACTACATTAAATTTGCATGGAAAAAATAAGGGCGTATCTAAGTCGAAATGGCAAAACATCCTATAAAAAAAATCGTAAAGCGTTGTTTATCAAGTGCTGGTATTGCATTGACAAAAAACATGCATTACGATCGTCTTACACATCTGTTAATGAAAAGGGTGTTGAGTGATAAGTCCTGCTGTATTGATGTCGGATCGCATGACGGTGAGATGCTCGACCGTATGCTGTCGCTGGCACCAGAGGGCGTTCACTTTGCATTTGAGCCGATACCTGTGTTGTATGCATCGCTTCACCAGCAATACGGGAGTCGTGTACAGGTTTATCCTTATGCCTTATCTGATGTGTCGGGAACCAACGTCTTTCATTACGCGAGAAAAGCTCCGGCATACAGTGGATTAAAGAAACGAGCCTATGCGGTTCATGAGCCCGATGTTGTTGAAATAGAAGTAGAAACAAGAAGACTGGATGCGCTGATTCCTGAATCGGTTCATATAGATTTTATAAAAATTGATGTTGAGGGAGCCGAGTTTCTCGTATTCCGGGGAGCCGAAAAACTTTTGAAACGTTGCAAACCCGTTGTTGTTTTTGAATTTGGTTTGGGAGCCAGTGATTTTTACCAGACACAGCCTGCAGACATTTATCATTTTCTTAGTGACAAGGCAGGACTTAACATATCACTGCTGGATGATTTCCTTTCAGGAAACGAACCTTTAAGCCTGGAACAGTTTGCAGGTAATTACCATCAGAAGCTGGAGTATTATTTTGTAGCCCATCCTTAAAATTTTTTCAATACAAATGTTATATAATTAATATTATGTTAAATAGAGGTTTTGTAAGAGGGGGAGTGCCACAATCAGACACTCCCCTGTTTATTCTGTAATGTAATTACCTGTATTCAAACATAAATACTATTCTTCCGTGCCGTAAAACCTTTCATACAGCGGTCTGATCTCCTCCAGTTTGTCGGGCTGGTTGGTTCTGGCATAAAGTTCTACGAGCGAAATAACTACGATTCGTAAATTGGGGTCATCATCATCGATCATTTCCATTGATTGCTCAAGATAAGGCTGGGCTTCGAGCCAGGCATCCCTGAACATTTTTTCATCTTCCTCATACTGACGGAAGTCATGAGTTTCACGAAGCCGCTCTTCCGCCTCTTCGAAAATCCGGATACCCCTGTTAAAATATAGAACGCCAAGGTTATAGACGGCATCAAAATAATCTGGATTCAACTCTATGGCCTTTTCGTAAGCTTTGACAGCCTCATTAAAGGCAAACAGACGTTCTTCATCGGTATAGGTTGTATCCTGGGCCATCTTATCATAATTAGCGCCAAACGCGAAATATAGGCTCGGGTTGTCCGGGTCTCTTTCGATGGCAATATTCAGGATGGCTTCAGCTTGCTCTATATCTCCTGTAAAGATATGGATGTTGGCCTCTGTAAAAATGAGATCCAGATCTTCTGGATAAACTTCACGTCCGAACTGAATATATTCGGTAGCCTGCAAGGTGTCGCCAAGTGTCATGGAAATATTGGCCAGGGACGAATATATAAACGGCTGATCGTACCTGAGTTCTTTCAGGTCAAGATACCACCCTTTTGCTCTTTCCAGGTCACGGCCCAATTCGGCCGACAAAGCAGCATTGTAAAGGGTTGTCGTATCAACGGCATCAAAGAACAGGTTTATTTCATAGGCCCTGAAAAAGTTGTCGGCAGCCTTAATCCATTGTTCTTGGTTGTAATAATCCACACCTTCGTTAAAGACAAGCTCGGAAAGCAGCAGCATAGCTTGCTGAATTTCAAGATAAAAAACATTATTCTCATCGAATTCCTGTACTTTCTGGAGGGCTTCGTCAGCAACACCGATGGGATTGTCCGAAAGCTTCCTGTATTCAGGTTTTTCACTCACTGCAATGGCCAGGTGCAATTGAGCTTTGAGCATCCAGAACTCCGGATCGCTGAACACACTTTCATGTTCTTTTGCCGCTTCGAGGTGTTCTTTTGCTTCATCCAGGACTTCACGGCCTAACTGTCGATTGGCACGCCGCAACTCTCTTGACTGAGAGTAAAGTACTGAAGATGAGAGTATTAATATCAGTGATAAAGTTAGCAAGCGTTTCATTTTTCTTTATTTTGAGGGTTAATATGAATGTAATTCAAAATACTGACTAATTATGACAAAAATAGGAATAATTTAATACAAAACAAGGCTATGCGTAATTTATGTCCTTATCCTTATGGCTGGGGTTCGTTATCCGGAGTGGAAGCAGGAGCATCTTCTTCATGCTCTGATGGCAAAACATCGTCAATTTCGGCGCCGTTGCTGCCGTTTAGGGCTTTCTCCTGTACTTTGGTCACAGCCGCTATCTTATCCCCTTCTTTCAAAGAAATAAGTTTAACACCCTGTGTGGCTCTTCCCATTTCTCTTAACTCATCAACGGGTACCCTGATGGTAATGCCTGATTTGTTGATGATCATGAGATGGTCGTTGTCATTCACGTTGACCATGGCGATCAGTGGACCTGTTTTGTCAGTGATGTTTAGCGTTTTAACGCCTTTACCGCCCCTGTTGGTAATGCGGTATTCCTCCAGGATTGATCTTTTTCCATAACCGTTCTCACTGACAACGAGTATGCTGCTAAGCGTATCAGTTACACACACCATTCCAACTACTTCATCCTGTTCATCAGCCAGGCTTATGCCTTTTACACCGGCGGCGTTACGGCCCATGGCTCTTACTTTGCTTTCGTTGAACCTGATGGCTTTACCGCTGCGCAATCCGATCAGGATCTCATTGTTTCCGTTGGTCAGTGAGGCTTCCAGCAGTTCATCATCTTCCCTGATGTTGATGGCGATGATGCCGTTGGCTCTTGGCCGGCTGTATGCGGCCAGGTTTGTCTTTTTAATCACACCTTTCTGTGTGCACAGGATAATAAAATTATTGTTGATGTATTCCTGATCCGTAAGGTCTTTTACATTCACAAAGGCTTTGATTTTATCGTCTGAAGGAATGTTGATCAGGTTCTGGATGGCCCTGCCTTTTGATGTTTTGGTGCCTTCAGGAATTTCAAACACACGCATCCAGAAGCACTTGCCTTTTTCCGTAAAGAAAAGGAGGTAATTATGGTTGGTTGCTGCAAACAGATACTCCACGAAATCGTCATCACGGGTGACCGAGCCTCTTGAGCCGCGTCCTCCCCTGCCCTGCAGGCGAAACTCCGACAACAGGGTACGCTTAATATATCCGAGATGAGAAATCGTAATCACCACATCCTCATCAGGTATGGTGTCTTCAATTCTGAAGTCGTTGGCCGTGTATTCTATCTCAGAGCGTGTTTTGTCGCCGTATTTCTGTTTCACCTCCTGGAGTTCTTCTATTATGATGTTCATTCTCAATGAAATATCATCTAAAACAGACTTCAGGTGTTCAATCCTGGCAAGCAACTCCTGGTATTCGTTCTGGATTTTGTCTCTCTCCAGTCCTGTCAGTCGCTGAAGGCGCATGTCGAGAATGGCACGGGCCTGTATTTCTGTAAGCCCGAATCTTTCTATGAGGCCTGATTTTGCCTCATCGGGTGTTTGTGAGGCCCTGATAAGCGCAATGACCTCGTCGATGTTATCCAGTGCAATCAGGAGTCCTTCAAGTATATGAGCACGTTTTTCCGCTTCCTGCAGTTCGTATTGCGTCCGGCGGGTTACGACCTCATGGCGGTGATCCACATAATGCCTGATGAGTTCCTTAAGGTTCAGCAACATTGGTCTACCGTTAACCAGGGCAATGTTGTTTACGTTAAACGAAGATTGCAGGGCGGTGTGCTGGTAGAGCAGGTTAAGGACTACATTAGGCACGGCGTCTTTGCGAAGTTCATAAACGATGCGCATTCCTTTCCTGTCAGATTCATCGCGGATATCTGTAATGCCTTCAATTTTTTTATCATTTACCAGGTCGGCTGTTTTTTTGATCATTTCGGCTTTATTGACCTGGTATGGGACAGAGGTGGCCACGATGGCTTCTTTGCCGTTGTCGAGTACTTCGAGGTTTGTTTCTCCCCTGACCACAATTCTGCCTCTTCCGGTGTGGTAGGCATCCCTGACGCCCTCATAACCGTAGATCAAGCCGCCTGTTGGAAAATCGGGAGCTTTGATGTATTGCATCAATTCGTCAATACTGATGTCGTTATTGCCGATGTAGGCAATGATGCCGTCCACCACTTCATTTAAATTGTGCGGGGGCATGTTGGTAGCCATACCGACGGCTATTCCTGAAGATCCATTGACAAGCAGATTCGGAATTTTTGCCGGCAGCACGGAGGGCTCCTTCAGGGTATCATCAAAGTTCAACTGGAAGTCGACGGTGTCCTTGTCAATATCGGCCAGCATTTCTTCGGTGATCTTTTGCATCCGGGCTTCGGTGTAACGCATGGCGGCCGGGCTGTCGCCGTCAATACTGCCGTAGTTTCCCTGGCCGTCAACCAGGGGGTAGCGCAACGACCAGTCCTGGGCCATCCTTACCATGGCGTCATAAACGGAACTATCGCCATGCGGGTGGTACTTACCCAGCACCTCCCCCACTATCCTTGCTGATTTTTTAAACGGCCTGTTACTTAATACGCCCAGATCGTGCATGCCAAACAATACACGGCGATGAACCGGCTTGAGTCCGTCACGGACATCAGGTAACGCCCTCGAGACAATTACAGACATGGCATAATCAATGTATGCCGTCTTCATTTGCTCTTCAATATCAACCTTTAAAATTCGCACTTCCGACATCTGAAAACCAATAATTTTATGAAAAAATAACGAGATTGAAAAAACATACGAAAATACGCATTTTTTGCTTATCAAAAGCCAAGTTTTTCAAAGCTTTCACATTTTATTTTCCAACATTTGCCGTTAATAATTGTTAATCATTTGTACTTGGTTTTAGCATTTTGATTAATATTGTAGAAATATATATAGTAGCTGTTAGTTATGGAAGCAAAATTTTCGCCGGTTGTTAAGGATGTGATCACCTATAGCCGTGAAGAAGCATTGAGAAACGGCAACAATTACATAGGGATTGAGCATTTCCTGCTGGGACTTATCAGGGAGGGAGAAAACCTGGCTGTTCAGATTTTGACTCAATTAGGTGTTGACCTGAAGCAGTTGAAGCACACCATTGAAAAAACCATAAAAGGTGACCTGCCGGTTAACCGAAGTGTTGAGAACATCCCTCTTGTAAAGCAGGCTGAGCGTGTTTTGAAGATCACCTATCTCGAAGCCAAGCTGTTTAACAGCGAATTGATTGGTGCGGAGCATTTGTTGTTGTCGATACTCAAGGATACGGAAAATCTTGCCACGCGCTTGTTGAATCAGCAAGGTGTTGATTATGAACTGATAAGAGATCAGGTGAAGCATGTTCAAAGTGGTTTTGAAGATACACCCAGGAAGGATGTTCGTGATGAGCTTTCTCAAAGCGATGATGATGATACTTCGGAAGGTGGAGGATTTGGAGGCGGCATGAAAAAGTCATCCGAAAAATCGAGTACACCCGTGCTTGACAATTTCGGACGTGACCTCACCCGTGCTGCCGAGGAAGACAGGCTGGATCCTGTTGTGGGGCGTGAACGGGAGTTGGAACGCATTGCCCAGATCCTTTCCAGGCGTAAGAAAAACAACCCTATCCTCATTGGTGAGCCCGGAGTTGGCAAATCGGCTATTGCAGAAGGTCTTGCGCTGCGTATCGTGCAGAGAAGAGTATCCCGTGCCTTGTTTAACAAACGCATTGTTACGCTTGATCTGGCTTCGCTTGTTGCCGGCACAAAATACCGCGGTCAGTTCGAAGAACGAATGAAAGCCCTGCTCAACGAGCTGGAGAAGAACCCCCAGGTCATTCTGTTTATTGATGAATTGCATACCATTGTGGGTGCCGGAGGTGCATCTGGTTCGCTGGATGCCTCCAATATGTTCAAACCTGCACTGGCCCGGGGAGAAATACAATGCATCGGGGCAACTACCATGGATGAATACCGTCAGCATATTGAGAAAGACGGTGCCCTTGAACGCCGCTTTCAGAAAATCATCATTGACCCCACGTCTGCTGAGGAAACCATGGAGATTCTCAATAATATCAAATCCAAATACGAAGACCATCACCTGGTCAGATATTCGGATGAAGCCATTAAGGCCTGTGTGTATCTGACTGACCGGTATGTTAGTGACCGCTACCTGCCCGATAAGGCAATTGATGCCCTGGATGAAGCCGGTTCACGCGTTCACATTACCAACATCAGGGTTCCTGAAGAAATTATCAACATAGAAGCCAGCATTGACAACGTCCGTGAAGAGAAAACCAGGGCGATAAAAAGCCAGAAGTATGAGCAGGCGGCAAAATTCCGCGACCAGGAAAGAGAGCTCATTGAAAAGCTCGAGGAGGAAAAAAGAAGGTGGGAAAAGGAATCTCAGCTGCACAGGGAGATCGTGAGCGAACAGAATGTTTCGGAGGTGGTCTCTATGATGACAGGAGTACCCGTTCAGCGTATAGCCCTGAATGAGGGCGAACGGCTCATCAGTATGGAAAAAGACCTGGAAAAAAGCGTTGTCGGTCAAAGTGAAGCAATCAGGAAGATAGTGAAAAGCATACGGCGCAATCGTGCCGGATTGAAAGACCCGTCCAAGCCGATCGGTTCGTTTATTTTCCTTGGACCAACCGGTGTTGGTAAAACGCATCTGGCCAAAGTTCTTTCGCACCACTTGTTCGACTCCGACGATGCCATCATCAGGATCGACATGAGCGAGTATATGGAAAAATTTGCCGTGAGTCGCCTGGTTGGAGCGCCTCCCGGATATGTTGGCTATGAAGAGGGCGGGCAGCTCACTGAAAAAGTTCGCAGAAAACCATATTCCGTCCTTTTGCTGGATGAGATTGAAAAAGCGCACCCGGATGTCTTTCATCTGCTTTTGCAGATGCTTGACGACGGACAGCTTACCGACAGCCTGGGCCGTCGTGTTGACTTCAAAAATACCATCATCATCATGACCTCCAACATCGGGTCAAGGCAGCTTAAGGATTTTGGCATGGGCGTTGGTTTCAATACCCCGGCCCGGCAGGCTGCATCTAAAGAATATACCCAGAGTGTGATAGAAAATGCGCTGAAAAAAACCTTTGCCCCGGAGTTTCTTAACCGCGTTGATGATGTGGTGATCTTCGACGCTCTTCAGAAAGAACATATCTTCCAGATCATTGACATTGAACTTAAAAGGCTCTTTAAAAGAGTTGACGACCTTGGATACCAGATCAAACTTACGGATGCGGCCAAGGAGTTCATTGCCGAAAAAGGCTGGGATCCCAGCTTTGGTGCCAGACCGTTGAAACGTGCGATCCAAAAGTACCTGGAAGACCCCCTTGCTGAAGAAATCATCAGGAGCAAAGTTGCTGAAGGTGATGTTATCGAAGTTGACTATAAGACAGATGACGAAGAAATATCCATCAAGGTGAAAGCGGCCAAAAACAAAAAGAAGGCGGCATCTTCAGAGGAAAAAATGGCGGAGGGTAATGAATGACAGCCTGCTGAAACAGGTCAGTCTCCCCTTATAAAATTAACGTCCGGTTAACCTTCATTAAATGAATGCTAACCGGACGTTGCTGTTATTCTATGTACCTAAAACTTATACGTGTTGTCGGCAATCAGTTTGGCTGCAATGCGTCTGCGGGCTTCCTTAACGTTAAGCCCTTTTAAGCCGGTGAGCTTATGCATGGCAGTCATGATGCGTAAGGCTTCGTTCTCTTCAACGCAGGAATAAACAGCATCCATGGCCCACTTCCTTACCTTACTGATCGTATCATAAACAAAAACATCAAGCATATCCCTGTAAACGCCGATGTCTTCACCTTTCATGGGCGCTATCTTTTCCACCCTGAGTGCAAGCGACTCGGCAATGTACAGTTCAGAAATCATGTCGGCAATGTTGTTCATCACCTCTTGTTCGCTTACAAGCTTTCTGCCAAAGGTTGTGGAAGCGACATGCATAGACAGAAGAATTACTTTTTTAAGGTTCTTCAGCATTTGCATTTTTTCCTGGTGGTAGCTTTCTTCTTTCTGATGACCATCGCTGATGCTGTCCAGGTTTTCAAACAACTTCTTTGCTTCACCGAAAAGGTCGTATTCCCCTTTCATCGAGCGTTTCATGGCTGTGTCGACCACCAGCAGGCGGTTGATTTCGTTAGTGCCTTCAAAAATACGGTTTATGCGGGAGTCGCGGTACCCTCTTTCCACATTCATTTCGGCTGAATAACCCATACCTCCATGGATCTGAACAGCTTCATCGACAACAAAATCGAGCATTTCGGATCCGTACACCTTTAATATGGCATCTTCCACAGCATAATGGCTGATGGCATCAATGGAGCCTCTGCCAATATCGCAATCTTCAATACCCTTGAACCGTTCCATAAGGTCGTCAATATCCTTGCTTACGCGATAAATGGCAGATTCATGGGCGAACGTCCGTATGACCATCTCGGCAAGTTTGTGCTGTATGGCTCCAAAAGTAGCGATATATGCACCAAACTGTTTGCGCTCGTTGGCATATTTTACCGAATCGGTAATGGCCTTTTTGGCAGCACCGATAACGTTGGCACCCAGTTTCATCCTTCCCATGTGGAGTATGCTGAGAGCGATCCTGAATCCTTCTCCCCTGGCACCCAGGAGGTTTTCAACGGGAACTTTGACATCGTTATAATATATCTGCGCCGTTGAAGATCCTTTGATGCCCATCTTGTGTTCATCAGGACCGATAACTAAACCCGGAAGGTCGGAGTCGACAATAAAAGCACTGAGTATCCTGTCGTTGTCAATTTTTGCAAAAACGACCTGGGTGTCGCAAAATCCGGCGTTGGTGATCCACATCTTTTGTCCGTTGAGGATGTAATGCTTGCCGTCTTCAGACAGTTTGGCGGTGGATTTTCCGGAGTTTGCATCGCTGCCGGCACCTGGTTCAGTAAGGCAGTAGGCGCCCAGCAGTTCGCCTGTGGCGAGCCTGGTGACGTACCTCTGGCGCTGATCTTCGTTGCCATAATACATGATCGGTAAGGTTCCTATTCCGCAATGTGCCATAAAGGCCACAGAGAACGAATAACCAGCCCCTATCGTCTCTGCAGCAAGCATTTGCGTGACAAACGACTGTCCAAATCCACCGTACTCCTCCGGAATGGAAATACCCATCAGTCCCAATTCACCTGATTTTTTCAGAATCTCCTTCATCAGACCACGGTCACCTTTATCAAGATCATCAAGGCGTGGAAGCACTTCGGCTTCCAGAAAATCTTCACAGGTTTGCGCAATCATTTGCTGTTCCTCGTTATACTCTTCCGGAACAAATACATCCTTGGTTTCTACTTCGCGAACAAGGAATTCACCACTTTTCAGGTATTTCTTTTTCTCCATTTTTTTTCCGATTTATAGATTCATATGCCCAGTGAGAGGGCTATTAATTCAGCGATATCATAGTTCTTTATTTCATGCTCACGGTTTTTGTACTTGATGCCGTCTGTCATCATTGTCATACAGAAAGGACATGCGGTGGCAATAACTTCCGGTTGTACTCTCAGCGCTTCTTCCGTCCGTTCGATAAAAACTTCCTTGTCGCCTTTTTCGGCTTCTTTGAAGTACTGCCCCCCTCCGGCTCCGCAGCATAAAGCAAAATATCTGTTTCGCTCCATCTCGATGAGCTGCCCCCTGAGCGAAGTCAGAACCCTGCGCGGGGATTCAAGGATTTCGTTAGCCCTGCCCAGATAACACGGATCGTGATAAGTAATGCGCACGCCTTCAAAGCGTTTGGTGTCAGGTTTAAGAGCACCGGTGGCGATGGCATCATCGAGAAAGTCAACATAACTTATCACCTCATAATGACCTCCAAGTTCAGGGTATTCATTTTTGAAAACATTATAGCAGTGAGGACAGATGGTGATGATTTTACTGACTTCATATGCATTGAACAGTTCTATGAGCTGCAGGGCCTGCATCTGGAAGAGCATTTCGTTACCGGCACGCCGGGCAGGATCGCCGGTGCAGCTTTCTTCTTTCCCGAGAACGGCATAACTGGTTTCCAGGTGATTCAGAATAGAGGCAAAGGCACGGGTCACCTTCTTGTACCTGTCGTCGAAAGCGCCGGCGCAACCCACCCAGAACAGGTATTCGGCCTTTTCGCCCCTGGCCGCTAAATCGGCCATTACGGGGATGCTGATGGTTTCTTTTGTTGACATGAAATTGATTTACATTCGATTATCCGGCCCATTGCATCCGGTCTTCATTTGAGAACTGCCAGGGCGCCCCGTTATTCTCTATGTTTGAGAAAGCTGCATTGAGCTCTCCGGGAGCCGCAGCCTTTTCCATCACCAGGTAACGCCGCAGCTCAAGAATCACAGCCAGTGGGTCGATATTGACCGGGCATTCCTGAACGCATGCATTACACGTGGTGCAGGCCCATAATTCCTCATCGCTGATGCGGTCAAACAGGCTTTGGCCATCATCTGCGCCCTTTCCGTTCTTTTTAACGTTCTTGCCAATTTCTTCTATTCTATCCCTTACATCCATAACTATCTTCCTGGGCGAAAGCTTTTTACCAGTTATATTTGCAGGACAACTTGAAGTGCATCGGCCACACTCGGTGCAGGTATAGGCATCCATAAGCTGTTTCCAGTTAAGGTCGGTGGCGTCTTTTGCCCCGAACTGCCCGATGTCATCTGCCGGCGGAGCTTCACTTGCGGCAGTTGCCATTTCGGGATTCAGCATCATTTTGATCTCATTGGTAATGCCGGGCATGTTGTCCATCTTGCCCAAAGGTCCCAGTTTCCCGAAATAAACGTTTGGAAACGAAAGAAAAACGTGCAGATGTTTTGAATAGGGAATATAATTTAGAAATATAAGCACTCCAATGATGTGAAACCACCAGCCGGCGCGTTCAAGAGCAATCAGGGAACTGTCGCTCAATCCCGAAAACCAGCCGTGCATCAGATCGCTGATCAGAAAAGCACCCATGGCGGGGTAATATGCATCGCCCCTTGCCTGGAGTAAGCCGTCAGCTGCATTCATCACAAGTATGGAAGACATAAGCAGGATCTCGGTTACCAGGATGATGTTGGCATCGGATCGCGGCCATGTGGTCATTTCCCGGTTCCAGAAACGGCGCAATCGGATCATGTTTCTTCTCACAAGAAAAATCACACAAGCCAGAATGACCAGTACGGCAAATATTTCGAATATGGAGATCAGCACAGGATAGATGCTTCCGAGAAAGGCCAGTATGCGATGTGTCCCGAAAATGCCGTCAATAAGAATTTCCAGCATTTCTATGTTGATGACGATAAAACCAACATAGACGAAAATGTGCATGATGGCCGAGATAGGCCGGGAGGTCATTTTGGATTGCCCAATGGCAACCAGGAGCATGTTCTTCCAGCGCTGGCTTTTGTTGTCGTCAATCCGGATCTTTTTGCCCATTTTGATGTTTTGGGAGATCCGGCGGATATTTTTAGTGAACAGCAGGGCTGCTGCAATCAGGAGCAGGCTGAAAATAAAATTTGAGATCATGTGTATAAACCCTTATGATGATTTCGATTCCCTGACGGCATCAACGAGTTTAGGAAGGATTTTAGCCGCATCGCCGACAATGCCGTATTGTGCTGCTTCAAAAATCGGGGCATCCTTGTCGTTGTTGATCGCCACGATCACTTTTGATGAGCTTATACCGGCGAGGTGCTGTGTTGCACCTGAAATACCGATAGCAAAATAGAGGTTTGGCGCAATAATCTTTCCTGTTTGTCCTGTGTGCTCTTCGTGCGGGCGCCAGCCTTCATCGGAAACAGGCCTGGAGCAGGCTGTAGCACCATCAAGCAAAACGGCCAGTTCTTCGAGCGGTTTCCAGTTTTCGGGCGACTTCATGCCGCGGCCTCCGGAAACAACCACTTCTGCATCGGTCAAAAGCACTTTGCCCGTCTGCTTTTCCTGTTCAAGAACGCTGATGTCCTCAGCTATATCTGTCCAGCCTGGCTGATAGTCTTCAATCGTGGCGTCGGTCTTCTGCTCAGTGACATCAAAGGAGTTCTGCGCAAGCGTTACAATCTTCACGTCCGTCAGGAGACCAGCACGGGCTATGGCATTACCAGAGAACACTTTCTTCCGGATAACGAAAGGTTCAATACTTTCCGGAAGCTGATTTACAGCGGAGCATACTGCTGCCTTCAAACGAACGGACAGTCTTGGTGCCAATGCTTTCCCGGCATTGTTATTTGCCAGTACCAGCGTGCCGGCATCCTCCTTCAGTGCTATGTCGCTGATCAGCCTGGCATAAGTCCTGCTGTCAAAAAGCTTCAGGCTCTCATCCTCTACCCTGATGATTTTTTTTATACCATAGGCGGCCAGTTTGTTAAGCTCCTCCTCATTGACGCTGCCGATGGAAACAGCAACAGGCTCAACGGAGAGCATGGCTGCCAGGGAGCTCGCATAGGAAGCCAGCTCAAAAGTTTGTTTTTTAAATGCTCCGTCCCAGTTTTCCGTATAAACAAGTACTGACATAATATCTTATTATTTCTGGATGGTGAATAAATCAGATCACTTTGGCTTCGTTCTGTAGCAGGCGGATAAGCTGCTCCGGTGTATCGGGATCAATAAAGGTGCATGCGGGACGGGGTGGCGGTGGCTCGAAACTGATTATTTCGGTCATCGCTTCGTACGGACCTGCTTCCACAACGTGAATGGGCTTTGTACGCGCCTGCATGATGCCACGCATGGCTGCAATACGCGGCTCCCTGGCAATGCCCTTTTGAACGATACCTATGAAAGGTGTTTTAACCGATAACTTTTCCTTACCACCGTCAATCTCACGAGTCACTATGGCTTCATCACCTTCAACATTCAGCGAGGATATGCCTGAGATAGACCGGAGGTCAAGAAATTCAGCCAGCATGCCCCCTACATTAGAACCATTGTAGTCACTCGACTCAATACCACATAGTATGATGTCGAAAGATCCCGATTTAACTACTTCGGCAAGCTGGGCTGCCACCTGTATGGCATCTTTTGCATCGGTATTGACCCGGTAGGCATCGTCGGCACCTATGGCCAGTGCTTTACGGATGGTCGGCTCAGCCGCCGCAGGACCAACATGCGCCACAGAAACTTTCTGTACGCCGTTCGACGGGTCATCCTTAAGCTCCAGTGCGCGTGTAAGCGACAGCTCGTCCCATGGATTAATGACCCATTGTATTCCGGCTACATCTAATTTAGTATTGTTCTCGGTGAATTTAACCTTGGTTGTGGTGTCAGGAACCTGACTGATGCAAACTAGTATATTCATTTGAGTAATGCTTGGTTGTTCGTTGTCTTTATGAGGGTACAAATATACATGATTTTTTTTCATGCAAAATTACACACAAACGCGTGAAAATAATTCATGGGAAAGCGAAGCGGTTCCTTCTGTACATGTTCAATTTAAATATAGTTTGAACAAAATGAAGATACTTTTTTACAGGAGAATTATGAAAAATAATGAATACCATAGTCACCCGCCCGGCCTCAGGGCTTTTTTTTGCCCATAACCCGTTCTTTTTCCAGGATGTCATCAAAACATTCGCCCTGGCAGGTAAAACAGCTTTGAATGAGAGTCTCGCTGATCCCCATGGTAGAATACCCGCCATCGTGGAAAAGATTTTGCATGGTTACTTTCCTGGTCAGATCCGAAAACATCATCATACAGTAATTGGCGCAATCCTCTGAGGAGGCATTGCCCAGGGGCGACATACATTGCGCATAGGCATAGAAGCTTTTGAACCCCCCTACCCCCGTGCCCGCCGTGGTAATTGTTGGCGACTGAGATATGCTGTTGATCCTGACCTTACGTTTCTTACCGTAATGATAACCAAAGCTGCGCACGATAGACTCAAGCATGGCTTTAGCCTGGGCCATATCGCTGTAAGTGGAATAAGTGCGCTGTGCCGCAATGTAGCTCAGGGCAATTACCGACCCCCATTCATTAATGGCGTCCATTTTGTAAGCAACCTGAAGCACCTTGTGCAGTGAGATCGCAGAAACATCAAGGGTTTTGTTCAGATAGTTGTAGTCAAGGTCCGTATAGTGAAGGCCCTTTCGCACATTAGGTGACATACCGACGGAATGGAGAATGAAATCTATGTTTCCGTCAAGTATGGAGCGCGTTTCAAGAAACAAGTTCTCAATCTCATCAACCTGGGTAACGTCGGCAGGAATTACCTCACTGCCGGTTTTTTCTGCAAGCCTGAAAATATCGCCCTTTCTGAGCGCTATGGGTGCATTGGTCAGCACAAAGCGTGCACCCTGTTCGTGTGCTTTTTCAGCAACTTGCCAGGCAATGGAGTGCTCGTCCAAAGCACCGAAAATAATGCCCTTTTTGCCTTTTAGTAAGTCTTTTATCATATATAAAATTAGTTAGATGTTTAATTTTGATTTCTAAAGATAAGTTCTTTTGCTGATTCAAACATCATTTTTGATGGTTTTTCACCGCCAAGCATTTTGGCAATTTCACCGATGCGTTCTTCCGAATCAAGCATTTTTATTCCTGTGCGTGTCTTACCGTGTTCAATTTTTTTGTAAACGAGAAAATGTGTTATTCCTCTCGATGCAATCTGCGGCATATGGGTAATGGCAATCACCTGCATGGAGCGCGACATGGCCTTGAGTATTTCTGCCACCTTGCTGCTTGTTTCTCCTGAAATTCCCGTATCTATTTCGTCAAAGATAATGGTAGGCAGGAGGTTCTTTGCCGATAACATGCTTTTTATGCTCAGCATAAAACGCGACAGTTCTCCACCGCTGGCAATGCCTGATACTTCCTGAAGGTCACTGCCCGGGTTGGCGCTGAATAAAAAGGTCAGGCGGTCTTTTCCCTTATGTCCCGGTGTATCCGATTGTTCCTGCTTGATGATGAAACGGGCATGGGGCATGGCAAGGCTTTTCAGTTTCTCCATGACTTCCTCCTGGATTTTGGGAATAGCCGCTGCACGTAATGCACTCAGCTCGGAGGCCATCGTTTCCAGTGCCTGTTGCTGCTCCTCGAGTATCTCATACTCCTGCGCCATTTTTTCCTCCAGTGAAACCGCTGCATTGATCTTGTTCAGAAATGCATTTTTGATTTCAACGAGTTGTTCAATACCGGCAGCGTTATGTTTATGCATTAATTTTTGGATCAGATCAAAGCGCGATTCAAGCAGGGCTGCATATTCAGGATCGTGCACCACCTTGCTTTTCATATGCTCCAGCTCGGCACAGAGGTCTTTGGTTTCAATCAGCAAGGAATCCAGGCGATTCGTAATCTCCTGGTACTGCCGGCCAAAACCTGAAAGTGTCCTGAGGCTGGCATGGACTTCCGTGGCGTTGTCTATCACGTTCATTTCCGAGTTTTGCAGCAGAAACATTGCCTTTTCCAGTTTGTGCGCTATTTCTTCGGCATTGCGCTGCACCTTTAGTTCTTCTTCCATGTTTTCAAACTCAGAGGCATCCAGCCTGGCGGCCTCAAGCTCATCGTACTGAAATTTGAAATAGGAAAGGTCTGACCTGGCAGCCTTTTCGTCCTCTTCCATTTGCCGGAGCTTTTGTGTTTGTTGTCTGTATTGTTGGAAAAGAGACTGGTATGCATCTACTTTTTGCATATTGCCGGCAAAATTATCCACTACGGCAAACTGGAAATCGGAAGTGCCAAGGAGCAGGCTCTCATGTTGTGAGTGAATGTCGATGAGCTTTCCGGTTACCAGTTTCATTACCTGGAGTGTAACCGGAGTGTCATTGATGAATGCCCTGGATTTTCCCTGTGGGGTGATCTCCCGTCTGAAAACAGAGTAGTCTTCATAATCCAGGTCGTAAGCTTCAAAAAGCGTTTTTAGCCCGGGAGTGTTTTGTAAGGAAAAGCTTCCTTCAATGATGCATTTTCGGTTTTTATCGCGCAGGACTTTTGTATCGGCTCGTTGCCCCAGGATAAGCGACAGCGCACCTAAAAGTATGGATTTCCCTGCTCCCGTTTCACCGGTAATCACAATCAACCCTTCACCAAAACGGGCGTCAAGCTTTTCTATCAGAGCATAGTTTTCTATCAGCAGATGGTTTAGCATCAGAAAAGCATAAATGAAACATGCAAAGATAGTAAACTTTCAGTTGTTCAGTTGCGGTCTGCAATCCGGCGGTACTTAGAGCTGTTTGAAGGGTCTATTTCGGTAAGAATTTCAATGGCTTTGTTTTGTTCCATCGGGGGGGCACCTGAAAACAGGTTGACAAGTTCATCGCTTTTGGCTACCATAATGGCTTGCATCAGCATGGTCCCGGGGCGTTCTCTGTGGGCTCTTTGAAGTGTCTCAAGCGCGTTAAGCACCTGCGATCTTCCGAGGTCGATATTGTCAACCATGGTATCAAAGCCCAGGCGGTGATAGGTGTACATCGCCTGACGCATTGATCTGTAGCGGTTGTTCATGATGTTTTCTATAAGCCAGTAACGGTTTCTCTGGCTTTCAAACGACTTCCAGCCCCTTTCGGGTGCGTTCTGTGCCATGTTGACAACTTGCTGAGCCTTTTCAAAATAGGGTGTGCCGCCCAGAGGTGCAAACGTATCAAAATCAAAACCAATGATGATGTAAACATAATAGGCAATGAGGGAGGTCAGGTTCGACAGAAAGGCATTGTCCGCATATTCAAGGGGCTCGTGTTCACGATACCTGAACTGCACATCGCGGTCACGGTGATTGAAAATGGTTGTGTTGTACGAGGTATTATATACGGGCCGGCGCGATTGTACCTGTATGTTTGCCCGGTATTCATCGCCCCCGAGGCGTTCTTCAATGGTAATCTGTATGGTGGCTTCAATCCTTTCCCTGGTCTCAAACTGGTAGTTGGTCCAGTTGGTTTGGTTAATGAAGTCACGAAGCTCCGACCTGAGCGTCTGCATGATGAGCCTGTCGGTTTCGGACATTCCCGGTGTGGATATGGACACCTGGCAGTTCAGTTCCTGTCCGCTGGCAGGCGCCAGGGCCAGAAGCATAATAACTAAGGATATTACGAGGGTTTTGATCATCCTGTTACAGTTTTTTCCAGCATGTCGGCAATATCGGTTGCAACTTCCGTTTTGCTCTTTAAAGGATAACGGAAAACTTCCTTTTTATTGTTGATGATGGTTATTTTGTTGGTGTCAACACCAAAGCCTGAACCTGCATCGCGAAGTGAGTTAAGCACAATAAAATCGAGGTTTTTTTTCTTCAGTTTCTTGAGGGCATTTTCCTCTTCTCTGCTGGTTTCCAAAGCAAAACCGACAAGCACCTGGTGCTTTTTTACGGCACCCATGGCAGCCAGAATGTCCGTTGTTGGTACCAGGGTCAGGGGTTGCGGTGATTCTTTGTCCTGCTTTTTGATTTTGTCGGTATATTGCTTTTCCGGACGAAAATCGGCTACTGCTGCAGCCATGACGACTGCGTCGGCATCATTGAAATACTGCATACAGGCTTCAAGCATTTCTTGCGCCGATACCACATCCGTTCTGTTAATGCCTGTATGTTTGGCACTAAGTTTTACCGGACCTGCCACCAGCTGGACCTCAGCTCCCCTGCCGGCCAGCTCTTCAGCCAGGGCGAACCCCATTTTTCCTGAAGAATGGTTTCCAAGGTACCTCACAGGGTCAATTTGTTCCCGGGTAGGCCCGGCAGTGACCAGGATTTTCTTCCCTTTCAGGTTCTGCGGAGTGGCCTGGAAATAGTTCTGAACAGTCTTGAAGATATGTTCCGGTTCTTCCATCCTTCCTTTGCCTTCATAGCCGCAGGCCAGGAATCCGTCTGCCGGAGCTATGACCTGCACACCCTGTTCCTTCAGATAGGCAAGGTTTTTTTGTACGGCATAATGCTCGTACATCTTGCAATTCATGGCCGGGGCAAGAAACACTTGTTTGTCAAAGGCAATCAGCGAAGTAGAAAGTGCATCATCGGCAATACCGCCGGCCATTTTGCCAATGATGTTGGCAGTGGCCGGTGCCACAACAAAAACATCACCCCAGTCGGTAAGCGCAACATGTTCGGTGGTATAATCGTTGCTGTCACCAAAAAGGCTGTCATAAACCTTATTCGCCGACAACGACTCCAGAGTAACACGGGTGATGAACTCCAGTGCGTGAGCGGTAACCACAACCTTTACCTCAGCATCTGCTTTTTTAAACAGCCTGATCAGGATGGCGGCTTTGTAGGCAGCGATACCCCCGGAAATACCTATGATTACTTTTTTCCCTGCAAGCATAACATTACTCTCATGCAATACACTGAAAGGAAGCTTGATACGAAAACCCTGACACCAGCGTAGGGATTACTCCGTTTCAGGTACCCTGTAATAGATCATATCAGCCAAAAAGGCATTGATCGCCAGAAGACTGGGCTTGGGCAACTGCTCATAAAATCTGGCAATCTCAATTTGTTCGCGGTTCTCGAACACCTCTTCCAGGTTGTCTGTTGAACTAACGAACTCTTCAAGTTTGGTGTTGAGTTCTTCTTTCATTTCCTGTGCAATCTGGTTTGCCCTTTTCGAAATGATGACGACAGACTGGTAAATGTTACCGGTCTCTTTGTCGAATTGTCTGAGGTCTCTGGTTTCCGTTGTGGTTTCCGATTTGATTTTTTTGTACTCCATATGGTTAAAAAAATAATGTAGTTGCTTTTGTAATTACGAACTTCTGTTGTTTTGGAATGTAAGTACGGCATTGGCCGCATGTTCATTCATCCGCCTTGCATCTCTCATAAAGCGGCTATCGGGGTAACGACGCTGAAACGTATTGAAGGCATTGATGACTTTTTCGTACCGCTCTTCCTGCCGCTGCGGAATACTGTTGTAGGCAAATTCAAAATAAGCCTTGATGATGAGGAATGTGGCCTCTTCCCTGTACCTTGTGTCCGGATAATCCCTGATAAAGGCTTCAAACGACGTAGCGGCAGCAACGTAATCACTGATATTCAGGTATAATTTGCCTGTTTCAAACCGCTTTTTTTCAAGTTTGTACCTTAATTCATCAATCAGCTCGTTGGCATCTTCTACCCTTTCACTGTATGGAAACCTGTTTATGAACGCCTGCAGTTCCCTGATGGCCTGCAGGGTGTTGGTCTGGTCAAGCGAATACCTCGGGGACTCAAGATAGAGACAGTAGGCACTCAGATACAGGAATTCTTCTGCATGTTCGCTCCTGGGAAAGGCATTGGCAAAGGTTTTAAAATAATGACTGGCAAGTGTATAGTCACCCATTTTAAAATGCGCCATGGCAAAGTAGTAGTTTATCCTTTCTGCTTCGGCCGTGCCCCTGTATAGGGGTATGACATCCATCAGCAAGGCAATGGCCCTGCCATAATTTCCTTCCTCATAATATTCAATCGCTGTTGCATACTTCAGCTCATAGTCGTCGCTTTTAAGCAAGCGCTGATACTGGCTGCAAGCAGACATCATCAGGATAAGAAAAAACATCCCGGCTAGAACAGAAACCCTGGCATTTACAGTATGCATATCATAAAAAAGTTTAGGTGCATGGATTAACGGTGTATGCCGGCACCGAATCAATCCGCAAAGATAGTATAAATCCTGCAAATGAAGTGCAAAAAATGCATAAAGTGAGTCAGGACGTCAGGCCTTACGTATATCCAGACCGCTGAAGAGCAGATTGCCCTTAATGGTCAGCACTTTGTCAGGATTCGTCTGCATGGAAGGATCCATTTTGAAGCGTTTGTCCTCAACCCCGGCAAACAGGGTGGAAATATTGGTGCGCACTGTCCAGTCATCGGGAACGTAAACCTCACAACCGCCCAAAATACAGCTTATATCAAGTTTGCCTCCACCGGGAGAGAGTACGCTTTTGGTAAAGATAATTTTTGAGCCACCCAGAATACATATGATTTCACCGCCTTTAAAGTGCTCCGATTCCACCAGTATTGTTCCGCCGCTCAAAATGTTAACGGAGTTGATGGTCTCGTCAGAAAAAACATTCTTATCGGTTAATCTTTTTTTTTTGAAGTAGTGACGTGGCATAATCAGCATTACACCAAAAACAACCAGAAATACCGGTATTGCATATTTAATGATCGTGCCAAGGGGAAGGCTGAATATGTATTGAGATTGAAATACCGCTCCTATCAGTAACAGGATAACCCCGGTAGTTTTATCTTCACGCGAAAAAACGAAAAACAAACCACGGACTATGAGAATCATGGGCCATCTGAACAGATAATCAGGCAGTTCAAACGGTAAATATATGCCTGTAAATCTGACGAACAAAAGCCCGCCGATAATTATAAAAAGCAAACCGATGAACAGCCTGCCAGAGTCCGGATTTTTCATGTCTGCCAATGGGTTAGGGTGAATACTGAATTCTATACGCAAATATACATGAATTTTTATTATGCGAAAATACACACAGACGCATGAAAAAAATTCATGGGAAAGCGAAGCGGTTCCTCCTGTAGATCTTCATTTCGTATATTTTTTCAACAAAATGAAGATGTACAGGAGAAATGTAATGTTTTTTGATACAAAAAGGTGTTTTCGGATGCAATGTATCTGTTTACCGTAAACATTATCGTTTCAGGCTTGTTAAAAGTGAATAAATACGGATATTTGATACGCACAAAATAGACTGGTAAACCCATGAAATACAATATGCCTTCATCAGAAAGCCGAAGTTTTCTCTGGTCAAAGACCGTGATGTTTTTCCTGTTTGCTTTTTTATACTCCGGGATGACTCTGGCTCAACAGGGCACCATCCGCGGACGTGTATACGACGAACAGACCAATGAAGGACTTCCGTTTGTTAACCTGATTATTGAGGGAACAACCACGGGAAGCACGACTGATTTTGACGGAAATTTTTTATTTACCGGTGTTTCACCGGGTTTTGTAAGGCTCAGGGTTTCTGCTGTGGGATACGAGACCCGTTTGAGTCCGGAAATCATGGTTACGGCTACACGAACAGCTAACATCGACATTGGCTTAAGGGAAAGGCCGATAGACCTTGATGTTGTGGAGGTCAGGGTTTCACAGTTTGAACGGCGCGATGAGAGTCCCCTGTCGCTGCGCCGGCTGGGCATCCAGGAGATTGAACGCAGTCCGGGAAGCAACCGTGATATAAGCCGCGTTATTCAGGGCTTACCCGGCGTGGCAGCCACGCCGGCATTCAGGAATGATGTCATTGTGCGTGGCGGCGGACCGGCCGAAAACAGTTTTTTCCTGGATGGTGTTGAAATTCCCAACATCAACCATTTTGCCACACAAGGAGCCAGCGGAGGTCCTGTAGGTATCATCAATACTGACTTCATCCGTGAAGTTGAAATGTATTCCGGAGCATTTCCCGCCAACAGGGGAAACGCCATGAGCTCCGTCTTCGAGTTCAGACAAATCAACGGTAATCCCGATAAGCTGAATTTCCAGGCGACCGTGGGTGCCAGCGACCTGGCTTTAACGGCTGACGGGCCTGTAACAGAAAACACAACCTTCATCGCATCGGCAAGAAGATCGTACCTCCAGTTCCTGTTCGGACTGGTAGGCTTGCCTTTTCTGCCAACCTACAACGGCTTTCAGTTCAAAACCAATACCAGGATCAGCAATGATGCCAGCCTGAGCATCATTGGCATCGGTGCTGTTGACAACTCTGTCCTGAATCTCGACGCCAACGAAACGGAAGAACAACGCTACATCCTGGATTTTCTTCCCGAGAATGAACAGTGGAATTATGCCCTGGGGGCAGTGTACAGGAGGTTTCGTGAAAATGGAACGGAAAACTGGGTGCTGAGCAGAAATATGCTGAGGAACATTGCCTACAAATACCCCGGAAACGACTTCGACCTGGCACGCATACTGGATTACAGTTCTGATGAAATAGAAAACAAATTCCGGTACGAAAGGTCCTTCAAAGCCGGTGATTACCAGCTAAACCTTGGCAGCGGAGGTGAATATGCCAGGTACAGAAATAACACGTTTCAGCAGGTGTTCTTCAACAATATGCCGGATACTATAAATTATTTCTCAGAGTTTGATATGTTCAAATGGAGTCTCTTTGGCCAGGTAAGCCGGAGATTTATCGATGAGCGCCTGACGCTTTCCCTGGGTGTGCGCAGCGATGCCAATAATTATTCACCGCAGATGTCAAACCTGCTCGATCAGTTGTCGCCCAGGTTGTCTGCTTCCTATGCCCTCAGAGACAACCTTTTTCTTAATTTCAACACCGGAAGATACTACCAGTTGCCTGCCTATACCACGATGGGTTTCAGGAACAACGACGGCGTGTTGGTCAACAGGGAAAACAGGCTGACCTATATCTCAGTGGATCACATTGTAGCTGGTATCGAACTACAACCATCTGCCATCAACCGCTTTACCCTGGAAGGCTTTTACAAACACTACAACAACTACCCATTTTCGCTGAGAGATTCCGTAGCGCTGGGCAGCAGGTCAGCCGACTTTGGCGTGGTCGGCGGTGAAGAAGTCAGATCCATTGCTGAAGGAAGGGCTTATGGTGCCGAAGTGTTTTACCGGAACCAGGACTTGCTTAACTGGAATGTGATCCTCTCATATACTTACGTTAGAAGTGAGTTTCAGAACCTCAGCGGTGATTACATCCCTTCCGCGTGGGATAACAGGCATATACTCAATCTAACCGGGTTGAGAAAGCTGCCCCGCAACTGGGAGTTTGGTTTTAAATGGAGGTACAGTGGCGGTTCTCCCTTTACACCCTATGACCTCGAATTATCAGCCATAACCTCTGCCTGGGACGCACAGGGAATGGGTTATCTTGACTATTCTCGATACAACAGCCGGAGAACCCCGGACTTCCATAACCTGGATATCCGCATTGACAAGCAGTTTTACCTCTCAAATTTTTCTCTCATGGTGTATCTCGATGTTCAAAATGTATATAATTTTAAGTCGCGGGTAGCCCCTTATCTTGTCAGAAATCTGGATGAAAACGGCAACCCCGTTGTTTTTGAGGGTCAGGACGGCGTTATGCGCTATGAGTTAAGGCAGCTTGAAAACGAGATTGGCAGCATTCTGCCAAGTATCGGCATCATCATTATTATTTAAACCGGGAACACATCATAAAGCTCAGGATATGGTATTCAAAACAAGGATTCAAAGATCAGCGTTGGCCGCTTTGGTTTTGGCCGTTGTTTTTTTGATTAATGACGGGAAACCGGCATCTTCACAGCAAAGATGGTGGCAGAGGAGTTCCGGGAAAGAGGTCCGCTGGGATAGTTTGTATGCGGATTATGACGCAACGGGAAAGGCTTTCCAGGTGATCTTCCATCGTGGTAAAGCGCACAATCATCCTTTAATGGCTGTTTGGATGGAAGATACTGCCGGAAACTACCTGCAGACGATCTATGTGGCAGAGTCTATCGGAAGAGGAGTTTTCCTCCACGGTGATCCATCAACAGGCAAGTGGCTGCCGGGGCCAATCAGGCGTCCTGCTGCATTACCCTATTGGGGGCATCAAAGAGGCATTCAGGCCGATGATGGGTTATTTCTTCCAACCCAGGATGATCCGATGCCCGATGGCATCACAGGACCAACACCCAAAGCCAGCTTTGTCATTTTCGCACGAATACCGGACAAGCACATTCGAACGTTCAGGGTGCTGTTCGAAATCAATCAAAGCTGGGACTGGAATGAATACTGGACAAACAACAAATTTCCCTATGATCAGGAATACATGACCTCAAGTCAGCCGGCACTGGTTTACGAGACCTGGATTGATCTGGACAGAAAGAAAAGTGAATACGTGTTGCAGCCCATCGGTCACAGTCACTGGTCTGGAAAAACAGGCGATCTGTTCGATGACCTCAGCACAATAACAACCGCCCTGGATATCAGCGAAAAGGTGATCATCAGGTTTCCGGAAGAATAAGGATGGCTTTGCCAGGACTGTGTACGCCCCGTGTCTTACCGTGGCCGGTTATCAGGAAAAACCTTATCTTTGGAAAAAAAGTCCTATGCCGGAAGTTCTGACTAAATCACTGCTTTCTGAAATAAAAAAACTGCGCAAAACGCTTCACCAATATCCTGAACTGTCCGGAAAAGAAAAGAATACTGCGCTGCGTTTAAAAGCCTACCTGCAGGAACAGAACCCCGATATTTTGATTGAGCGCATTGGGGGCTACGGCCTTGCTGCCGTATTTGAGTCCGGAAACAAAGGCCCTTCCCTGCTGTTTCGTGCAGACATGGATGCCTTGCCCATTGAAGAGTCCAACACTTTCGCTCACCGCAGCAAAAACAAGGGTGTTGCCCATAAGTGCGGCCATGATGGACATATGGCCATGCTTGCCGGTTTTGCCTCGATCCTGCGCAAGCAAAGGCCGCAACAAGGCCGTGTTATCCTGCTTTTTCAACCGGAAGAGGAAACCGGACAGGGAGCTGCGAAAGTGCTGGCAGATCCACAGCTCAGCACCTTTAAACCGGATTATGTCTTTGCCATTCATAACCTTCCGGGTTTTAAGAAGAAGTCGGTTGTGATCAGGGAAGGCCCGTTTGCTTCAGCTTCTACCGGTATGATCATTAAGCTCAATGGAAAATCATCGCACGCAGCGCACCCGGAGCAGGGACAAAGCCCCGTGCATATGATGCTGGAACTGATGCAGTCCCTGCTGGCCATTCCCGAACAAAGCGATTCCTTCAGGGATTTTGTCCTGGTTACCATCATTCATGCACGCCTCGGAGAAGTGGCTTTTGGCACAAATCCAGGTAAAGCCACGGTCATGGCCACTTTAAGGACCTATCTTAACGACGACATGGACAGCTTAAAGCGGATTGCCGCTGACCTCGTTAAAAACCTGGAAGGACGTTACGGTATTCCTTGCGAGATCAGCTACACTGAAGAATTCCCCGCCACAGTCAACCATTCCGATGCGTGTGCTTTGGTGAACAAGGCAGTCAGTAAAGCCGGAGCAGAAACACTGCTTATTGAGAAAGCATTCAGGTGGTCGGAAGATTTTGGCCACTTTACGCAAAAATTCCGTGGATGCCTGTTTGGTATCGGGGCCGGCACCGCGCATCCCAGCCTCCATAATCATGACTATGACTTTCCTGATGAATTAACCGAAACGGGGATCAGCATGTTTTACCACCTGGCTGCCCCTTTGGTAAAATTAGAGAACTATGTTTGAAACTTCCTTTATCGAGATCAGCAAAAAAGCCTACAGAAACAACATCCAGTACCTTAAAAAGATCATTGGAGAACATGCGGTTTTTTCTTCCGTGATCAAAGGAAACGCCTATGGACACGGAATAGAGCATATAATCCCCCTTGCAGAAAGCAACGGAGTGAGGAATTTTTCGGTCTTTTCGGCAAAGGAGGCTCTCGAAGCCAGTAAACACATCGGTAAAAAAAGTAAACTGGTGATTATGGGTCTGCTTGATGATGATGAAATTGAATGGGCCATCCAAAATGAGGTTGAATTTTTTGTTTTTGACATGGACAGGTTTGCAAAAACCGTTGAAACGGCCAGGAAACTCAAAAAGAAAGCCTTTGTTCACATTGAAGTGGAAACCGGCTTTAACCGGACTGGTTTTGAATATGACTACCTGAACTCGCTTGTGGCTTTTATGAAACAGGAAAATCAGCATTTTATTTTCCGTGGACTGTGCACCCATTATGCCGGAGCCGAAAGCCTTGCCAATTACCTGCGTATAAAAAACCAGATCAGCAGATTCCGGCAGTTTAGCCGGTATTTCAGCAGGCATGGGTTGCAGCCTGAGCTGAAACATACCGCCTGTTCAGCCGCAGCACTTGTCTATCCGAACACTATCATGGATATGGTGCGTTTTGGAATTGCCCAGTACGGTTTCTGGCCAAGCCCTGAAACGCATATGTTCCGCTTTCAGAAAGATGTTAAGGACAGAAATCCTCTTCGACGCCTGCTCTCGTGGAAATCAAAAGTCATGGTGGTTAAAGAGGTGGAAGCTGGTAATTTTGTCGGGTATGGCAGTTCATATCTAGCAAACAAAAAACTGAAGATCGCCATCATTCCCGTTGGTTATGCGAACGGCTTCAGCAGGGCGCTGAGCAATACTGGAAGGGTGCTGATCAGGGGCCGAAGGGTACCGGTAATCGGCACGGTGACCATGAACACCATGACTGTAAATGTTACCGATATTCCCGGCATTCAGCGAGGAGATGAAGTGGTGATTATCGGTAAACAAAAACGATTGAGCATCAGCATTTCCTCATTTTGCGAAATGAGCGAACAGCTGAACTACCAGCTGCTGACACGCCTGCCCCAGGATATCCCGAGAATTATTGTCAGCTGACCCGATCAATAAGACAGGTGACGACTATTGGAGCGCGAAGGAAGAAAGAGAGGTCGGAGCTCAGAAGTCAGAAAACTATTGTTGAATTGTTGAATCGTTTAATCGTTTATTTGTAGGTTTTTTCTTTGTGAAGAATTAGGAGCTCGAAGTTTATTTCGAACGCAGTGAGAAACCTTTTAGGAGGTCGGAAATCTGACATCTGAATTCTTTAATCATCTTTGTATTTACTTTGAGGACAGAATAGAAAAAAATGACACACTTAATTAAACACTCCCGCCAAAGGCCAAAAGCTGAGAAAATGAAAAGTAAAAACAGCTATTTGCTGTTAGCTCTGGGCTATTGGCAGATTATCTTGCTAAAAGCCAAAAGCAGATTAAGTGAAATATCAACCATTCAACAATTAAACGATTAAACGATTCAACGATTCAACGATTCAACAATTAAACAATAGCCTAACATCTTAAATCTGCACATCTGCACATCTGCAAATTTTCACATCAATTCAGCATCTCAGGCATATACACACACTTCAGGGATTCAAGTAAATAAGTAGAATTAAGTAAATAAAACCCCATGACATCAATGAAGAGCTTTGCAAGCGACAACAATGCACCGGTACATGATGCCGTGATGCGCGCCATGCTGGAGGTAAACCAGGGAGATACCATCGGCTATGGAAATGATGTTTACACATTGGCGGCTGAACAAAGGTTCAGGGAAGTATTCGGGAAAAACACTTCCGTATATTTCATGCTTACGGGCACCGGGGCTAATGTTGCCGCACTGCAGCACATTACAAGACCTTATCATGCGATTTTATGTTCAGACAAAGCGCACCTGGAGAATGACGAATGCGGTGCCCCGGAAAAGTTTACCGGTTGCAAGCTGCTGCGCCTGCCTTCAGAAGATGGTAAGATCCGTGTTGAACAAATGCTGCCGCTGATGCATTCGGTCGGTTTTGAGCATCATGCGCAACCTAAAGTTATTTCGATCACCCAGGCTACTGAGCTGGGCCGGGTTTACAGGCCCGCTGAGATACAGCAGATTGCAAAATTTGCCAAGGACAATGGGCTGTGGTTGCATATGGATGGAGCCCGGCTGGCTAACGCAGCCGCAAGCCTGGGTGTATCCCTGGCTGATTTGACGCACGCCTGCGGCGTTGATGTCCTTTCTTTCGGAGGGACTAAAAATGGTGCCATGTTTGCCGAAGCCCTCGTTTTTTTCAACGCATCACTGGCGGAAGCATTTAAATACACCAGGAAACAGAGCATGCAGTTGATGTCAAAGATGCGATACACAAGTGCGCAATTCAATGCCTTATTAAACAATGATTTGTGGCTGCATAATGCCATGCATGCAAACGCCATGGCTGCCAGGCTCGCTGAAAAAATTCGGAACGTTGAGGAAATTTCCCTGACGCAAGAGGTGGAAACCAATGCCGTATTCGCCATTGTTCCCCATGCTTCTATTGAAATGCTTCAGCGGAAATATTTTTTCTATATCTGGGATCACAGCCGGAATGAAGTGCGCTGGATGACTGCTTTCAATACTACGGAAGCTGATGTGGATGCTTTTGCGGATGCCATAAAAGACGCAGTCCGGCGTGCCTAAAGCAGTGCCAATGGCTTGCTACCCTTAATGAAGCGGTCCTTGCCGTGAATGTCCTTTTTGATAGTGATGTCCGTGAAACCAAGGTTGTGCAGGAGTTCGGCACACGCCTCTCCCATTGCCTCGTTGATCTCGAAAAACAACCCGCCTCCCGGACAAAGCCACCCGAACGCCTTGGATGCAATTGCTCTGTAATACCTCAAGGGATCACTGTCGGGAACAAATAAGGCAGCGGCAGGCTCATGGTCCAGCACATTACGTGCCATCAATTGTTTCTCTGATTCTCTGACGTAAGGCGGATTACTGACAACAACATCCAGATCGTTTTCCCTGAAAAAAGTACCTTCACAAGAAAAAACATCATCAATAAAAAAAAAAATATTTACTTTGTTATACAAAGCATTATGTTCAGCTACTTCAACAATATATTTATCATTGTCACTGGCAAAGAAGGTGCCTTCAGAATGCATGGAAGCCAGTGCAATTATGATGCAACCGCTGCCTGTTCCAATGTCATAAACTTTTGGATGGGATAACCCCGGCATTTTTGTTTTTAAATGCTCGCTGACCCACAACACCAGCTCCTCTGTTTCAGGCCTTGGAATCAGCACGCCGGGCTTAACGTTTATTGTCTTCCCTAAAAACTCAGAAACACCCGTTACGTATTGAACAGGCTCTCCCCTGTTTAGCCTCAGAAAAGCCTTTTTGAGCCTTACAATGTCGGATTCCGTGATCCTGGTGTCCGGATAGGCAATACGCATGTCCGGTTTACTATTGAAAAAACGTAAGAATACTTCATCAGCAATTGCTTTTCTCTCTTTCTGATCGATAATCAATTGCAGGGATGTCTTAAACCATTGATAAACATCACCAATTTTATTCGACTTTAAACCAATCACTTGATGTACTATTTAAAATCCGGATACAAGAGGTATTTGCTTCTGATTCTTTGGAAGGACTCCAGGTCGTCCTGCCAGCTTTTTCTGATTTCCTCTTCGGTGTAGCCTGCAATGATCTGTTCTCTCAACCGTGATGTGCCGGCGAGCCTTTCAAAGAAGTTGTTAAAGAAGCGTTCTTTTTCTGGAAAGTGTTGGTAGGCTTCCAGTAAGTAGCTGAGGTTGATTTGTGTTTGTTCAGCCAGGCGGTCAATAGCCGTAACTGACAGGTCAAGTCCGTGGCATACTGTATTCAGGTGTGGTGGATTGGGGGCTGCCCTGACGCTTTCGGGGACAAAGCTGTAGGGATAATGATTCTGGGGCAGGCCAGGATGTCCAAATACCTGAAAGGCTTTATCGGTTCCCCTTCCTACACTGATTTCTGTGCCTTCAAAAAAGCAGAGCGATGGATAGAGGTATATCGCATGCATGTTTTGCAGGTTGGGCGACGGTGGCAGGGGCAGGCTGTACCGGCTCCCGTGCGTATAGTTTTTTACCGTGATGACGTTAAGGTCGCATTCGAGGCCTCCTGTGAGCCATCCTTCACCGTTCACCATCATGGCATATTCGCCGATGGTCATGCCATGCACAACGGGAACCGGATGCAATCCGACGTAGGAGGCATATTCAGGTTCCAGCAAGGGACCGTCAATATAGTGGCCGTTGGGGTTTGGCCGGTCCAGGATGATGACAGGAAGGCCTGCAAGTGCGGCTTCTTCCATGATATAGGTCATCCAGGAAATGTATGTGTAAAATCTTGCACCAACGTCCTGTATGTCAAACAAGATCACGTCAACATCCTTGAGCTGCTCCCTTGTAGGCCGGCGGGTGGCACCATAAAGACTGATGACGGGCAGCCCTGTTTGGCTGTCAGTGTCGCTGTCAACCCATTCGCCGGCGGCTGCCTCTCCCCTGAAACCATGCTCCGGGCTGAAAACCTTCACTATGTTGATGCCGGATTGAAGCAGGCTGTCCACCAGGTGAGTTCCGGCGATCGTTGCTGTATGATTGCCTGCAAAGGCTACCCTTTTGTCTTCAATAAGGGGAACATAGACTTCAGTTTGCCAGGCCGCAGGTATCAGTGCTTCATTATCAAAAGCATGAAGCTTGCATGAAAACAACCCTGTGATCATCCATAAAAGCAGAATAAACCCTTTAACTTTTAATGAAAAGCACGAAGCATGCCTGTAAGCGTTAAATCTGCTGTATTTCATATGTTTATTTTCGTTACTGTTTAATTATCTGTATTTTGTGTTTATGTCTAAGATACTGATTGGATGTGCAAATGTGAAGATGTGCAGATGTGCAAATGTGAAGATTTGTCATGTTATAGATATTTTTCACTTTTCACTTTTCATTTTTTCCGCTTTTGGCCTATAGCTTTTAGCAAGAAAAATAGCCAAGAGCCAACAGCCAGGAGC
>JAVIYP010000027.1:0-35671 GCA_031323845.1 Bacteroidales bacterium
GTGCCTTTTTACCCAATGCCGATGATAAAACTGGGGGTGGGACTTCCCAAAGGTATAGAGATCAATGGCCGGTTTATTCCGACTATATCGTATGAGGATCTAAGCACCAACTTATGGGGCCTGGGCATAAAGTATGATGTGCTTCAGCATTTTGGATTGATTGACAGGGTCCCGTTTTTAAATGCCTCGGTTTTTGGTGCGTATACCAGGATGAACTTTTCCTCCGATCTGGACTTTCAAAAAAGCATATATGGCAACACTATAGGAGGCATACCCATTGAAGGCGGACAAGCCAATTATGAAGATCAAAAGCTGGACATCAACATTTCCGGATTTACGACATCTGCGTTGGTCTCAGTTGATCTGCCGGTGATCACGCTCTTCGGAGGCCTGGGTTACAGCAAGTCAACAACCAATGCTGGTCTGCTGGGAGAATACCCGCTCCTTAAGACAGGTATCAACAATGCTAATGAAGTTACCGTCAGCATTGAAGACATCAGCAATCCTATTACCCTGGAATTTGTCAACCAATCAGGGGTGCAGATGACTGCCGGACTCAGGGTCAAATTAGCAGTGATTACCCTGCATGCAAGTTATACTTACGCCAATTATAACTTAATAACCGCCGGACTCGGTATTTCTCTGAGGTAATCCGTGCGGGCATCCAAAAAACAACCTGAACATAAAGAAAAAACCCATGAAATTCTTTATTCTTAAAGCTGCCTTGTTGTTGATGTTTTTAAGCCTGTTATGCTCGCCCGAAGCCCTGGCACAGTTTGAACAGAAGCTCACGCTGCAGTTCTCGGCCGGAGCCTCTTCACTTGTAAGCGAGGATGACGTGTTTAAAAACGGTGCTATGTTCAACGGCGGTGTGCAGTACAATTTCAGCAGAAGGTTTGCCATGAGCGGTCTGGTCATGTACGGCATGTATTTCGACAATCTGGATTTTGACATCAATGCGACCTATTTTAACCTGGGAGTGGGTGCCTCTGCCAAATACAAATTCCTGCATGCCAGCAGGGTTAATCCTTATCTGCTTTTTGGGGTATCGGCCTGCTTTGTAAAGGTTGACTATACCTTGGGCGGTAATGTTTTTACATTTGATCAGCCGGTCACTCCGGGGATTTTGTTTGGTGCCGGCCTGGATTACAATCTTTCCGACAACCTGGCGTTTTTTCTGCAGGGAGGATACAATGAAACATTTGCCCGTGACGACGGGTTCCCTTCCCAGGGTGCCATTTATGCGCTGCTTGGTGTAAACATCAGCATGTTCAAGGCGCGCACTTTATGACACAAAAATGCAGTGAGATGAAAAAATATGTGATTTCAACGTTTTTGTTCCTGCTGGCAACCACGGTGCTGTATGGTCAGGTAAGCCTTAAGCACACCCTCAGCCAGCGCAGGCACCAGGTGGTGTGTACTGACTTTAGCCCTGATGGCCGGTATTTGGTCACCGGAGGCCTCGACTCGAGGCTTTTTGTGTGGGATGTTGAAAAAGAAGAGGTCGTACGGGAACTTCGCGGCCTCAGAAGATTTCCCCTTACCGTAAGGTACTCTGCCAATGGACAATACATTGTTTCAGGTGGCAAGGACAGTCGCGTTACCGTTTGGGACGCTCACAGCGGTGAAGAAATCATGTCGCTGAGAGGCCACCGGGATGATGTTACCTCGATCGCCATTAGCCCTGATAATCGATGGATCGCTTCAGCAAGTAAAGACAGGACCATTAAAATCTGGAGGCTTGCTGACGGGGAGTTGCTGCACGATTTGAGAGAGCACCGCGGAGAGGTGATGTCGGTGGCCTTCAATCAGAACGGCGACAGGCTGGTTTCGGGCGCCGGCGACGGTACCGTAAAAGTGTGGAACCCTTCTGAAGGCAGCCTGCTCAGATCCTTCGATGCCCACGACGGCTATGTCAGGGCCGTGGCCTTCAGTCCTAACGGCAATTTCATCGCCAGCGGTGGCGATGATTATACGATCAATATTTGGAATGCCCGAAGCTTCGAGCGGCACAACTCCATTCTGCCCCACTCGGGCTGGATCGAAACACTCGACTTCAGCCCCGACGGCCGTTACCTGGTCAGTGGCGCGCACGACAATTTTCTCATCATGATAGAGGTCAGCACCGGAAGGATCGTTTTTCAATCCGAAAAACAATCCTATTATGTGTTGTCGGTCGCCTTTAATCCTAATGGAAATGAATTTGTTTCCTCGACGCTGTTTTCCAACGATGTGATGGTGTGGAACACGGCTGCCCTGAACATAACGACCAGCATTGCCTATGAAGCTGATGAAACGGAGAAGGTACCTCTTGCCAAACCCAGGGTGGAGTGGGTAACGCCTGACCTGACAAGCACTTCGAACATCACGGCAAGGCTTCAATACAGGGTGTTCTCAGGATACCCCATAGAGCAGACCGTACTCTATCTTAACGACCAGAACTATACCAGTCGCGACCAGCCAGATATTGCTTTTGAGCAGTGGACGGATGAAGAAAGTGTGGTGTTTCTCCGGGAAGGCTTGAACACAGCACGGCTGGAGCTTTATTACCGCGGGGGCGTCGTGGTCTCTGAAGAGCTGCATGTCGAATTTATTCCGGCCACCATTGCTGAGGTGCCAACTGAGCCCGTGACTCCTGTTGTTGATGAGGAAGAAGTGGTGGAGCTGCCTGCCGATACGGTAGTGCCGGAACCCGATCCGGAGCCTGAACTGGCAGAGGAAATAGCAGAGCCTGAACCCGATCCTGAACCTGAAACAAAAGCATGGTCTGAGCTTTTCGACATCCCGTTTAAAAATCCTTACAACCCATACCGTTTTGCCCTCATCATTGGCAATGAAGACTACAGCTCCTATCAGATCGGACTGGAAAAAGAATCGGATGTTGAATTTGCCATAGCTGATGCCAAGGCCTTCAGGGAGTATGCTGTGCATGTGTTTGGCGTGCCGCGCGATAACATATTGTTCCTGACAAATGCACGGGCCATTGAAATGTATAATGAAATTGACAAGATAAAGAACATCATCAAGGCGCTCAACGGCAAGGCAGAAATCATTTTTTACTTTGCCGGACATGGTTTTCCTGATGAACAAACACGGGAGCCCTACCTTATTCCGGTAGACGTTACAGGCACAAACCTCAGGTTTGCCGTAAAGATCAATGATTTGTACAAAGAGCTGACGGAGTATCCCTCAGAGCGGATCACCGTGTTCCTCGATGCCTGTTTCAGTGGCGGTGCGCGAAATGTTGGTCTGGTTTCTGCAAGGGGGGTAAGGGTCAGGCCTCAGGACCACCTGCTTCAAGGGCACTTAGTAGTGTTTTCAGCCAGCAGCGACAACCAGTCGGCCCACCCGTACCGTGCCCGCAACCATGGGATGTTCACCTACTTTTTACTCAACAAACTAAGGGAAACACAAGGGAATATTTCCTATAAGGAATTATCGGATTACATTACCGAAACGGTAGGTGTGCGGTCGGCAATCATCAACAACACCCAGCAAACGCCTCAGACTAATGTCAGCCCCGCTATCCGCGACACCTGGCAGAACTGGACGATCAGATAACCGGCAGCAGGTGTTTCTTAAGTTTTTTTTTGTTTTTTCTTTGATCACACAGTTTTAAATTAGTGTTTTATTTTTTCGGAACGTTCCATGAACTATTACGAAATATTAGGTGTTCCCGGCAATGCGACGGATGAAGCGATAAGACGCGCGTTCCGCCGCCATGCCAAGCATTGTCATCCCGATATTATATGTGATCAGCAGGCCACCGGCGAGTTTCAGAAAATCAATGAGGCCTACCAGGTGTTAAAAAATGCAGAGAAACGGCGTTTGTATGATTTGAGGCTGGCCAACGGCACCCAAAGCCGTAACGTGTTTTACCGTCCCGGAAGGACGTCTTCTTACAGGCGTGCTTCTTTTCATGCACAGTATTATCATGAATTTGATGACGATCAGGAACCCACACTACTGGAAAAGCTGTTTGATCAGTTTCTGTTCTTTTCGATGTTGCTGATTGGACTTGGAGCCATCTTTTATGGCCTGTACCGGGCATGGGGTGAACCCATAGAGGGTATGAATCCTTACCTGGGCATTCTTTTTGGCCTTAGTTTCACTGCAATTTTTATTTTCGGATGGGACAGGTTCAACAGGCTGAAATCCTAAATGCGCTCTTCGCCTTTTTTCCTGCTCAGGAACATAAACATAAAAATAATCCCCATCCCTGCCAAGGCACAGCATGCCAGGATAAGCACAGATGGTTGTGCTCCGTAGACATCCTGGTAGGAGGGGTATGTTGCAAAAAGATCTGCATAGTTCCACGGTGCTATGCTTTTCTCCAGGAAGGGCACTTCCTCGCCCTGGCTGTTGATCCGCCATTCAAGCACTTTTTTCCACGGCCACAACTTATTCAGCGAACCTATCATAAAACCGCTCAGTAGCGCCAGCGTGGCATTGGGGTGCTTTTTAAACAGCCAGCTTATGATGTTTGAAAATCCTATGACGCCGGCGATACCTCCTGCGGCAAACACGATCAGTATCGTCGTTTGGAGATCACGGACGGCATTGAGCATATATTCGTATTTGCTGAGCAGCACCAGGATAAACGCCCCGGAAATGCCGGGAAGAATTAATGCACAGAAGGCTATGGCCCCGGAAAGAAAGATAAACCACAGGTACTCGGGTGTGGAGGCGGGGGTGGCTACGGTGATGTAGTAAGCCAGCAAGGTGCCGGAAAGCAGCAGAAGGAGGGAAGACCACGTCCAGCGCTCAATTTTTCTTCCGATAAAAACAGCGGAACCTACAATGAGGCCAAAGAAAAACGCCCACACCAGCATGGGGTAATCCGAGAGCAGCCACGACATCAGCCGGGCCAGCGAAAAAATGCTGATCACGATACCCCCCGCGACTGCAAGAAGGAAATTGCCGTTTATATGTTTCCAGGCACCGGATATGCCTTCCCTGAAAAGGATTTTAAAAAAAGCGGCGTTCACGCTCTTGATGCTTTGCACCAGCTCTGCATAGATCCCCGTGATAAAGGCAATGGTGCCCCCTGACACTCCGGGTATAACATCGGCGGCACCCATAGCCATGCCGCGCAATCCAAGCAACAGGTAATGTCTTGCGTTTTTTAGATTCATAAAACAGGGTTCATTGGTATGAAGGCAGGTAACATATCTCAGGAAGGACTTATTGTTTGCCGGTGAGCTTGTGTTTTGAAAAATCTTCGGGCAGAAAATCAAAAAAGGTATCCCCCCGGAGGCCGAGCCTCAGCGTTTCAAGGGCTGCAACTTCGAAAGGAGCGATGTTGCCCAGGTTTACATTTGATCCCAGCAGGCGGATAAACCATGTTTGTTGCGATTTCTGCGGGGCTTCCCATATGATCCGGTCAGCGGGCACCTCCTTAATGATGCTTTGAATGAGTGCATCATCGGCTTGTCCGCTTTGCTCATAGATCCCGACGGTCCCGGTTTCGCGGGCCTCACCGATAACGAAACTGCTTCCGGCTGAGAGCTCGTTGTTCATGCATTGTATCCAAACGTCAGCGTCAAGATGTACCCCTGCGTCTTTGGCACCTACCTCTGACACTACGGTAAAATCCCGGGCGAGCAACGTTATATAACGGCACTTTTCTTCTTCCTCCATGACTATCGAACCATCGGATACCTCAACGGCATCGCAGCCAAGCCGGTCAATGTAACGCCGGTAATCATCAAAACGGTTGCGTACGATGAACGCTTCAAAGAGGGTGCCGCCCACATAAACGTGCATACCATGGGCACGGTAAAGGCGGGCCTTTTCTTTTACTTTGCTGCAAACCACGGATGTGCCGAAACCCAGCTTAAGAAAATCAACGAGGTGGCCTGTGGCTTCTGCAAGGTCCTGCGCCTGGTACAGTCCAAGGCCTTTGTCCATGACCATGGTGACACCCGAACTCCTGGGCTTTGTTGTTCTTTCAGGAAGTAACGGAAGCATAATGTTGTTTTTTGGGATTAACAAAAACTTATTGACCCAAGCTTTGCAGCATCTCCTGGAAATCAGTGTTGTTTGCGAGTTTCGGGAAGCGTGTCAACAGGTGTTCAGCCCCCTGCTTGTCGAGCTCATAAGCCTCTTCCATACAAAAACGTCCTTCTTCCGGTTTGTTGTCCAGAAATAAAACAGCAGCCATGGCGTACAGCAGGCCGGCCTGTTTGGAAACACGTTCAACACCACGGGCCAGCAAGTCAATGGCATCTTTGAAGGCATTCATATTAGCGAGTGCCTCAGCATACTCAAGCCAGGTCTCTTCATCTTCGGGGTCAGCTTCCAGGGCCTGCTCGTAGGTGCTTGTAGCTTTTTCATGATCGTTAAGAAGGAAATAGGCGTTCGCCAGAAGGCAAAGATAGCTTATGTTGTCATGATCGAGCAGCAACCCCTGCTTCAAATAGTGAATGGCTTCCTGTACATTGCCCTGCTCAATCTGACACACCCCGATGCCCACCCATGCATCAGCCATCTCCGGGTCAAGCTGTGAGCTTTTGATGTAGAAGCTTATCGCATTGTCATAATCTTCGAGCTTTTCGTGGCACTCACCGATATAATAAAGTTTTACGGCATCCTTAACGCCATTGGCCATAGACTCTTCATAAGCCTCAATGGCTTCCCGGTGCCTGTTGAGCAAACCCAAGGCGTATCCTTTATGAAACCAGGAGTGTTCGTGCTTGTCGTCAATGGCAAGCGAGTATTCGAGGGCGTCAAGTGCCCGGGCGTATTGACCGGCATTGATGTAGGAGACACCAAGGTTAAACCAGGCCTCCGTGCTGTAAGGGTTTCTGTCAATCAGCCTGTGAAAGAACGATATGCCCTCCTCAGTAAGCGATAAGAGATCAAAGCAGTAGGCAGCTTCGTAAATGGCCAGGTCGTTGTCCGGATTTATTTTAAGGGCTTTGTCAAGATACTCAAGGGTTTTGTCAAAATTGCCCAGGTTTTCATATTCAATGGCGATGTTGCAATAGATGTGATCAAGCTGGTCCGTATCCGTCACGGCTTTGTTGTATTCCTCAATGGCTTTGTTGTGATCCTGCAACTGCGAATAGATGCCTCCCTTGGTGAGGTAAACGTCGTTGTTGTTTGGGTCCATGCTTTCGACCCTTGACAGCAACTCCAGGGCATCGTCTTCCTGGTTAAAGGTGGCGAGCAACTGTGCTCTTTTCAGCATCAGCGGAATGGAGGCAGGATGCATAGTGCATGCGTGATTGCTGGCCTCAAAAGCTTCTTTGTAAAGCCCTTTGAAAACATAATGATCAACGATCTCTTCAAAGTCATCAACATCAAAATAGATGGACCTGCGGTGTTGAACCAGGTCTTCATATTGCTTTACCTGCCAGGGTATGCTGTAGTTGTCTTCCATGGTAAAGAAATGCGCTTAAAGCGTTCTTTGATCTGTATGCTTTTTTGTGAAATAAGCATATGCAAAGGTAGCAAATTAAAACACACGCCTTAAGGGTACGTATTTTTTTTAAAAAACCTGTTGGTGAGGTTTGGATGTGGTTGTTTGGATGAGAGTTGAGGGATGCACTGAGAAGAACGTAAGGCTTTTAAGTATGATATTAGTGGAATAAATGCTAATTTTGCACAAAAAATTGCAGGATTGTTATGTTTGATAACCTGAGTGACAGATTGGAAAAGGCCTTTAAGGTCATCAAGGGCCAGGGTCATATTACCGAGATCAATGTAGCGGAATCGTTAAAGGATGTCCGGCGTGCCCTGGTTGATGCCGACGTGAACTACAAGATTGCCAAAAACTTCACGGAGAGGGTCAAGGAAAAGGCGATGGGCAGGGATGTGTTAAAGGCTGTTTCTCCCGGGCAGCTGATGGTGAAGGTTGTTCATGAGGAGCTGACAGAACTTATGGGATCCACCCATGAGGAGATAAACCTCAAGGGTAGTCCGGCCATCATGCTTATTGCAGGTTTGCAGGGTAGTGGTAAAACAACCTTTTCGGCCAAACTGGCCAACTACCTCAAAACCAAAAAGGGCAAAAAGGTGCTGCTGGTAGCCGGCGACGTTTATCGTCCTGCTGCCATTGACCAGCTCAGGGTGCTTGGCGAACAGATTGGAGTGGAGGTTTATACTGAAGCAGAGGTGAAAGACCCCCAGGGCATTGCCAGAAGGGCCCTGAACCATGCCAAAACCATGGGTCACCAGGTAGTTATCGTGGATACTGCCGGCCGGCTGGCCATTGATGAACAGATGATGGATGAAATATCATCCCTGAAGAAGCTCCTTAATCCGCAGGAAACCCTTTTCGTTGTGGATGCCATGACAGGACAGGATGCTGTGAATACCGCGAAGGCTTTTAATGAAAGGCTTGATTACGAAGGTGTGGTGCTTACCAAGCTCGACGGTGACACCCGCGGCGGAGCGGCCCTGACCATTCGCTATGTGGTGGACAAGCCCATCAAGTTCGTGGGTATCGGCGAAAAAACGGATGCCATCGACGTATTCCATCCGCGGCGTATGGCCGACAGGATTCTCGGTATGGGTGACATCGTTTCGCTCGTGGAAAAAGCCCAGGAACAATTCGACGAAGAAGAAGCGATACGGCTGCAGCGCAAAATTGCCAAGAACCAGTTCAACTTCAACGACTTCCTTTCGCAATTGCAGCAGATCAAAAAGATGGGTAACGTGAAAGACCTGATGGGTATGATTCCCGGAATGGGTAAGGCTATTAAGGATGTGGACCTGGAGGATGATGCGTTTAAAAGCATTGAAGCCATCATCCATTCCATGACGCCTGCCGAGAGGGAAAATCCGGCCATTCTGAACGGAAGCAGGCGTAAACGCATTGCCATGGGAGCAGGTACGGACATCCAGGAGGTAAACAAGCTGATTAAACAGTTTGGCGACACCCGTAAAATGATGCGTATGATGACCAGTGGAGGCAAGGGCAAAATGGCCGGCCTGATGCGTAACCTGCAGATGAAGAAATAACCGTTCGGGAGCGGCAACAATCAGGTTCAGATACGTTTTTGCCGCAGATAAACAGGTGTTTTCAGAAAAAGATTCAGACATTAAACCTTATTGAACATGAAGCTTATTGATGGGAAAAAGATTGCCGCAACCATAAAGGAAGAAATAGCCGGAGAGGTAAAAAGGATTACGGATCAGGGGGGCAAGGTGCCGCATCTGGCCGCCATACTTGTGGGCGATGATCCTGCCAGCGAAACTTACGTCAGCAACAAGTCGAAAGCATGCCGGGAGGTGGGCTTCGATTCGTCAACCTATCGTTTTCCCTCCGATGTTTCGGAGCAGGAGTTGCTGGAGGCTGTTGACTTCATCAACAATGATCCGGAAATCGACGGGCTGATCGTTCAGCTTCCGTTGCCCGGTCATATAGACAACCAGAAAGTAATACAGCGGATAGTGCCCGAAAAGGATGTAGACGGTTTTCATCCTGTTAACGTAGGCCGCATGACCATTGGCTTGCCGTCATATGTGTCGGCCACTCCCCACGGCATCCTGGAGTTGCTGATGCGCAGCGGCATTGAAACTGCCGGGAAGAACTGTGTGGTGCTTGGCCGCAGCAACATCGTCGGTAAACCGATGAGCCTGCTCATGGCGCGCAACGATGAGCCCGGAAATGCCACGGTCACCGTATGCCACAGCAAAACCAGAAACCTGAAAGAGATCACCTCAAGGGCCGACATTCTCATTGTGGCCATTGGCAGGCCTGAATTTGTAACCGCTGACATGGTAAAAGAGGGAGCGGTGGTCGTTGATGTAGGCATACACCGGGTAGCCTCCGATAAAACAAAATCGGGCTTCAGGCTTATCGGCGATGTCTGTTTTGATGAAGTGGCCGACAAAGCATCCTGCATCACACCGGTGCCGGGCGGGGTAGGCCCCATGACCATTGTTTCGCTGCTGATGAATACACTCAAAGCCTCAAAAAAAGAAATTTACGGATAAGTTGAAGCACCCCGAACCCACCGGATTACCGGCCAAAGACCGCCTCCTCCTGAAACAAGGCCTGCTTTTGCCCGTTATGGAACTGTTTTACTCCCTTCAGGGAGAAGGTTACCATACCGGGAAACCTGCTGCTTTTGTCCGCATAGGCGGTTGTGATGTGGGCTGCCACTGGTGTGATGTCAAAGAGGCCTGGAACGCATCGCTGCACAAACCAACCCCGGTTGAAGAAATCATTGGCTTTGTGGATTCTTTTCCAGCAAAATCGGTGGTAATAACCGGAGGCGAACCGCTCCTGTACAACCTGCAACCCTTATGTGAAGGCCTGACACAGCGTGGGATAAGCATTTTTCTTGAAAGCTGCGGCGCATACCCTCTCAGTGGTCGGTTTGACTGGGTGTGCATCTCACCGAAAAAAAACCAGCCCCCTCGTGCCGATATGCTGCAAAGGGCAGACGAGCTGAAAGTGATCATCCACGACCCTGACGATCTTTGCTGGGCCGAAGAGAACGCCTCCCTGGTAAAGGCAGGCTGTAAGCTCTTCCTGCAGCCCGAGTGGAGCCGGTACAATCTTATCGTATCAGTCGTCGTTGACTATATAAAGCAAAACCCGAAGTGGATGATCTCTCTTCAGTCGCATAAGTTCATGAAAATCCCTTAGTCCTGGGTTTAGCCTGGTCTTTTTTGCCTTATGTTACCTTGTTGTGATTCGGTTCTTCCACCGGTATTCGGTTGATGCGATACGTAAGATGGTTCAGTTATGCGTTCAGCGTTGTTTTTCACAGTAGGTGTGTTTGTATGGCTTATGCTGCCCCAGGCATTGGCTGCTCAGCTTGATGCTGAGGCAACCACCGGCAGTCGCCGGGCACGCCGTGCCTATGAACAAGCAACGGAGGCCTGGCGTCGTTATGATCATCAAACCGCCGTCAGGGAGCTTGAAAGAGCGGTTGCCATTGATGACACTTTTATACAGGCCTATCTTTTGCTGGCAGAGGTCCGGTATCAGCAGGGCGATTATGAACTGAGCATAGCACCCTGGCAGTCTGCGATTAGGATTGACTCACTCTATTTTCCGGCAGCGTACTACTATCTCGGTGAAGCATTCTTGCGGATGGGCCGGTACGCGGAGGCAAAGCAGGCATTTACATCGGTGCTGGCTATGGACGCAGTCAGTGAATCCCTGCTGAGAAAAAGCAGGGAAAACCTTGCCGGCTGCCGTTTTGCGCTGGAAGCAATCCGCAATCCCGTTGACTTTGTCCCGATAAACCCCGGGCCTGCCATTAACAGTCTCTATGCGGAATACAGTCCTGCCCTTACCGCCGACGAAAAGACCCTGGTTTTCACGCGCAAAAAGCCCTTCAACCCCGGAGCGCCGGAAGATAAGATCATCTACTTTGAGGATTTTTACATCAGTTATTTTACGGATGGTTCCTGGACTGAAGCAAAGAACCTCGGACCGCCAATAAATACGACCGGCAATGAGGGTGCACAGACCATGACTGCCGATGGCAGGCACTTGTATTTCACGGCGTGTAACAGGCCGGATGCTTATGGAAGCTGTGATATTTATTACGCTGAAAGGCGGGGTGGACACTGGACAGAGCCTGTCAATGCCGGCAGGATGCTCAACTCACCTTTCTGGGACTCGCAGCCTTCGGTGTCGGCTGACGGACAACGCATCTATTTTGCCAGCAGCAGACCGGGTGGCGTTGGGGCAACCGATCTCTGGAAGGCCACCCGGCGGGCCGACGGAAGCTGGAATACACCGCAGAACCTTGGCCCTGTCATCAATACTGCCGGAAGGGAGGTCTCGCCCTTTATACATCCTGACAACCAAACACTCTATTTTGCTTCGGACGGCCATCCCGGAATGGGCGGCCTTGATATTTTCTACAGCCGCCGTGATGCTGAAGGAAACTGGGGCGAGCCGGTGAACCTGGGATATCCGCTTAACACCCATGGCGATGAATTTGCGCTGATCGTCGGGGCTTCGGGTGAGTGGGCCTGGTTTGCGTCCGAAGCAGAAGGAGGATATGGCGACAGCGACCTGTACAGGTTTCGCCTGTATCCGGAAGCACGTCCGCAGCCTGTGAGCTACATGAAAGGCATCGTTTATGACAGCATCACACAAAAACCTCTGGGCGCCAGCTTTGAACTCATTGACATCGAAAGCGGCCAGTCAATCATTGCCTCCGGATCGGATGGCGTTGACGGATCCTTCCTGGTAGCTGTTCCCAGCGGAAAGAACCTGGCATTGAACGTTTCAAAAAACGGCTACCTCTTTTTCTCAGAACACTTTAACTATGCGTATGCAAAGGAACAACCAGAGCCCTATCTGAAAAACATCCCCCTGCAACCTGCAACAGAGGGGCAAAGCACAGTTCTTAGAAATATATTCTTTGAAACCGACAGTTACAGGCTTGAGCCCTCGTCCTTTGCCGAACTTGACAGACTCGTGCAGTTTCTTGAACAAAATCCTGCCATCCATATAGAAATCAGCGGGCATACCGACAGTACCGGGACGCTTGAATACAACCTGGCCTTATCCGGAAACAGGGCACGCAGTGTGTACAACTACCTTGCCGGCAGGGGAGTGGCGCAACAGCGGATGTCATACAAAGGCTATGCGGATACCCGCCCGGTTGACACCAACGACACTGAGGAAGGTCGTGCCAGAAACCGCCGTACTGAATTCACCATCCTGCAAAACCAGTGACTCTGGCAACAATGTTTTCATCAGCGGCGTAAGGCTGATGATGTCCGGCAACTTCCGGAATGCGGAAATATTTCAATGATGCCTTATGGATGAAAAAAATACACGACCACCGCCATCTTTCGTTTGCCGCCATTAGGGTTATGCTCATTGTTAATAAGTATTTTTAAAAAATAGTTGCAGGCACATTGCGGAATCATTACTTTTGATTCATGGAACAAAGGGAGCAAAAAACACGTAACGTAACAGCCAAAAAAGACCGGAAAGTATTTTATTCACTGGATTACAGCGATCACGGGCGGGTCCCGCCGCAAGCCACAGATCTTGAGGAAGCCGTGCTTGGCGCCATCATGCTGGAGCAAAACGCGCTGAACACTGTAATTGACATACTCAAGCCGGAAGTCTTTTATAAGGAGAGCCATCAGAAATTGTTTGCAGCCATTCTGGACCTCTTTCAGAAAGGGCAGCCGGTTGATATTCTGACTGTTACAGAAGAGCTGAAAAAGAAGGGCGAGCTTGATCTGGTGGGCGGAGCTTATTCCATTTCGATGCTGACCAACAGGGTGGCCAGTTCGGCCAATGTCGAATATCATGCCCGCATCGTACTCCAGAAATACATGCAGCGTGAGTTGATCCGCATCAGTTCCGAGATCATCAAAGAGTCGTACGAAGACGCTACCGATGTTTTTGACATCCTTGACAAGGCCGAGCAGCATTTGTTTGCTATCAGTGAAACCAACCTGAGGCGCAGTTACGACGACATGCACACCTTGATCAAGGATGCGATTCGTCAAATTGAAGGCGCCAAAAACAAGGAAGGCCATATCAGCGGTATCCCAAGTGGTTTTTCGGATCTTGACAGGATAACCGCCGGCTGGCAGCAGTCGGACCTTGTGGTGCTGGCTGCCAGACCGGGTATGGGTAAGACAGCCTTCGTGCTTACGATGGCACGCAACATGGCCGTAGATTTCAAAAAACCCATCGCTATCTTTTCGCTCGAAATGGCCGGAGTGCAGCTGGTCACCAGGCTGATATCAAGCGAAACGGAACTCGCCGCCGATAAACTCAAAAGAGGGCAGCTCGAAGACTATGAGTGGGAGCAGCTCAACGCCAGGTTGAGCGCTATTACGGACGCACCCCTGTATATCGACGACACCCCGGCCCTTTCCATATTTGAGCTGCGCGCCAAATGCCGCCGCCTCAAAGCACAACACAACATCGAAATGGTCATCGTAGATTACCTGCAGCTCATGAGCTCAGGAAATGATGGCCACAGAGGCAACCGTGAGCAAGAAATCAGCAACATATCCAGATCCATAAAAAGCCTTGCCAAAGAACTAAAGATCCCCATCATTGCCATCTCGCAGCTCAGCCGCGCCGTCGAAACCAGGGGCGGCTCCAAACGACCCATATTGTCCGACCTCCGGGAGTCCGGAGCTATTGAACAGGACGCCGATATGGTGCTGTTTATCTATCGCCCCGAATACTATCAGATTACTGAAGATGAACAGGGAAACCCCACCGACGGACTGGCGCAGCTGATCATTGCAAAACACAGAAACGGCGCAACAGGAAGCATTAACCTCAGGTTTATTCAGAATTTCGCCAAGTTTACCGACTATGAAACAGGCGGATTCCTGCCCCCGGGCGAATTAAAACCCGCCGACGACTTCGATGACCAGCCCAATACCTTTACGATGCCTTCCAGGATGAATGATATGGAAGACGATGATGTACCCTTTTAACAAGACGTCCGCAACCGGTCAATCACTCATCATCATCCCCTGGTTTGCTGAACATTCTCCTCAATCCCTGCGTTTGATCTTTAACGGTGAAATGATTAATTTTGCCATAGAACAGAAATAATAACCAGGACATGCCGATTACAATATATATGAAGACCATTTTCACATACAGCAGGATACTCTTTTTTTTGATGGTGATGCTGATACATCTTACTGCATTCACTGCACAGATTCTGGTTCCCATGGACAACACCCAGCGCAACCATCTCAAAGCCTACGGTATAGCCTACCATGTTCTCACTTATGATGTTGAGGTAAGCTGGCTGTTGAATTACCGGGGCGGTAGTTTTATGTTTGACTACCATGAGGAATTTGAACAGGAGCTGTTGGTCAGGGGTGTAAGTTTTCAGGTTATTGCCGATGTCCAGGCAGCTGGGATATTGCGGGAAATAGCTGATCCTGAAGTTAATATGGATGAAATCAGGCTTCATAAAGTGCCAAAAATTGCCGTTTACACGCCACCAAACAGCCTGCCCTGGGATGATGCCGTTACGCTGGCACTGACCTATGCGGAGATTCCTTATGATGAAGTATATGACGAAGAGGTGCTTTCGGGTGTTTTACCGTTGTATGACTGGCTTCATTTGCATCATGAGGATTTTACCGGTCAGTTTGGCAAATTCTGGTTTGCCTTTCGCCATACGGATTGGTATAAGGAGGATGTGCGGCTTGCCGAAGAAACCGCCCGCAGGCTTGGTTTTGCACAGGTTGCCGATCTGAAGCTGGCCGTTGCCAAAAGCATTCGCGATTTTGTGCTGGGAGGGGGTTATATGTTTGCCATGTGTTCAGCCCCGGAAAGTATTGACATTGCGCTTGCCGCAGAAGGTGTTGATATTCTGGATCCCGTTTACAATGGCACCCCCGTTGACCCCCGGGCACAGGAAAAGCTTGACTTCAGCCGCACCTTTGCCTTTGAGAATTTTACCATAGTTCCTGACCCCAGGATTTATGAGAAATCCAACATAGACGTGCCGAAAACGGGCCGTAACCAGGCCACGGACTTTTTTACACTCTTTGATTTTTCTGCCAAATGGGATCCCATTCCCACCATGCTCACCCAGAACCACCAGAGCATCATCAAAGGATTTATGGGTCAGACAACAGCTTTCAAAAGAGAGGTGGTTAAACCTACGGTTACCATACTGGGTGAAAACCGGTCAAAGGATGAAGTCAGGTACCTTCATGGAGTTCATGGCAAGGGCACCTTTACCTTTTTGGGTGGCCATGATCCGGAAGACTACCGGCACCACGTAGGCGACCCGCCCACAGATCTTGACCTCTATCCAAACTCACCGGGTTACAGGCTGATACTGAATAATGTGCTGTTCCCGGCAGCTAAAAAAGAGCCACTGAAAACCTGGCACGCAAACTGATAACCCTCAGTGACACAAGGCTGATTTCTTTTTCTTGTATTTCAGGAAGGCATAGGGGTATTTGTTTTTTTCATCTGCCTCATGTTCTTCAATGTCTTCCAGGTGCCATATTTCATCATCAATGTCCGGAAAGAAAGCATCACCGTCGAAGTTGGCATAGATCCTCGTGATGAGCATCCTGCGTGTGTAATACAGGTTGATGCACTGCTGGTAAATCTCGGCGCCGCCAATGACAAAAACATCTTTATCGGGCTTTGTCAGCTTGATGGCCTCCTGCACCGAATGCACCACCTCAACATTGTCTGCTCTGAACGTGCCTGACCGGGTGAGCACAATATTCCTTCGCCCGGGCAGGGCTTTTCCTATGGATTCGAACGTCTTTCGCCCCATCAGCAGGGTATGACCCATAGTGACCTGTTTGAATCGCCTCAGATCGGCAGGCATGTGCCAGATAAGGCGATTGTCACTGCCGATGACATTATTGTTGGCAACGGCAGCAATCAGTGTCATTTTCATAAGATCATGTTTTTGATTCGTATATTGATTTTTTCGGAATACAGAACCGGTTAAGCCATAAGTCTTTCTGCTACACTGCTACAGGTGCTTTGATGTGCGGATGCGGGTCATAGCCGGTCAGTTCAAAATCATCAAACTGAAAAGAAAAAATATCCCTGACCTCCGGGTTGAGTTTCATCACAGGAAGGGGCCTGGGTTCTCGGCTCAGCTGCAGCCTGGCCTGATCCAGGTGGTTCAGGTATAAATGCACATCTCCAAAGGTATGTATAAACTCGCCCGGCTTTAACCGGCACACCTGCGCCACCATCATGGTAAGCAGAGCATAGGAGGCAATGTTGAACGGAACGCCGAGAAAGGTGTCGGCGCTGCGCTGATACAGCTGGCACGACAGGGTGCCTTCAGCCACATAAAACTGAAAAATGACATGGCATGGCGGCAAGGCCATCTCCGGGAGCTGGCCGACATTCCATGCGCTAACCATCAGCCGTCGCGAGTCCGGATTGTTTTTTATCTGACGTATTAAAGCTGAGATCTGGTCAACAGGTCCTTTTTCAGAGGACCAGCTGCGCCACTGGGCGCCATAAACGGGTCCCAGCCTGCCCTCTTCATCAGCCCATTCGTCCCAAATGGTGACACCGCGCTCATTCAGGTATTTGATGTTGGTGTCGCCTGAAAGAAACCACAATAATTCGTGTATGATGGATTTGAGGTGCAGTTTTTTTGTGGTAAGCAGCGGAAAGCCTTCTTGCAGGTCAAAGCGCATCTGGTAGCCAAACACGCTGAGGGTGCCTGTGCCGGTGCGGTCGTTCTTTACGACGCCGTTGTTAATGATATGGTCCAGAAGAGATAAATACTGTTTCATCGACAGGGGTAAGGTTTAATCTTCGTATAAAACGGTCAGCCCAGGATCATGCCAACTATGGTCGCGCTCATCAGTCCGGCCATGGTACCTCCCAGGAGAGCCCTCATCCCGAACTGCGACAGCAGCACCTTGCGGGTGGGTGCCAGCGAGCCGATACCCCCGATTTGTATGCCGATACTTGCAAAGTTGGCGAAGCCGCACAGCAGGTAGGTCGCCATAATGATGGATTTTGGATCGGCAAACGCATTGGCTTCTTTAAGTTCGGCAAGACTGACATAACCGATGAACTCGGTCATGATGACTTTTTCTCCAAGCAGCCGCCCCACCAGGGTTATGTCGGGCAGGCTTACCCCGATAAGCCACATAATGGGTGCAAAGGTATACCCCAGGATAAACTGCAGCGACAACTGATCGTAGCGGCCGTTGGTTAATTCGGTGATTGCCGGGTTAAGGTTGAACAGATCCCCAACGCGTCCGACAATAAAGTTGAACATGGCAATGAAAGCGAGGAAGACCAGCAGCATGGCGGCAACGTTGGCGGCCAGCCTGAGTCCTTCGCCCGTACCGTTGGTGATGGAGTCCAGGATATTGTTTCCTATTTTGTCCCTGGAGATTTCCATGGTTTTATCAATTTCCTCTGTCTGGGGATACAGTATCTTGGTGATGACCACAGCGCCGGGTGCTGCCATTACAGATGCGGTGAGCAGGTGCTTGGCAAATATGAGTCGCTGCACAGGGTCGTCGCCGCCAAGAAAGCTGATGTATGCGGCAAGCACACCCCCTGCCATGGTGGCCATTCCGCCCGTCATCACAAGCAGGATCTCCGATTTGGTCATATTGGGCAGGTATGCCTTGATCATCAGGGGGCTTTCTGTCTGCCCAAGGAAGATGTTTCCCGCTACCGAAAGGCTTTCAGCTCCTGAAAGGCGCAGTACTCTTGTCATCAGCCATGCCATCGCATAAACCACCTTCTGTATGACCCCCAGGTAAAAGAGCAGGCTTGTCAGGGCAGAGAAAAAGATGATGGTGGGCAACACCTGGAAGGCAAAGATGAAGCCAAACCTGGATGTGTCCAGGAAGCTGCCAAACAGAAACTCTGTCCCGGCCCTGGTGAAGTCGAGGATCACTACAAAAACAGAACCCACCAATTCGAAAAAATACTGAATGAACGGTACCTGCAGAACTCCAAAGGCGAGTGAAACCTGTATCAGCAGTCCGATGCCAACGACCTTCCAGGAGATCGCCCTGCGGTTTGCGCTGAACAAATAGGCGATGCCAATAAGTACCATCATCCCCAGCAGTCCTCTCAAAACAGAGGTGAATCCGAACCTGAACACCGGTACTTCGGCAATTTCGGGGGTGTCGGATTCGTCAGCGATGTCCACCTCGGCAGTCACAGCCTCTTCTGCCCCGGCAATGATGTCAAGGCTGTCAGGGATGCCCAGGCTTTCGTTGGCGACCGCCGGACCGGCACAGATCAAAATAAAAAAGCTTATTGTATAAATAAGCCATCTCAGAGAAAACAGGGTCTTTTTCATTCACATAGTATTAAATGAGTGCTTTCGGGCCACAGCGTATCAGTGTTTCATAACTCACTAATTACCATGCTGCGGCATAAGTTATTTACTGGTTCCTTTGCGTTTGTTGATCTCATCACGAATGAGCGAAGCTTTTTCATAGGCTTCGGCGTCAATGGCCTCCATGAGTTTTGTTTCAAGCTCTTTGAGCGTCATGTGGCTGTATTGCAGCCCCGGGTCTTCAGCAGTACTTGCTGATTTACTTTCACTCTTTTCCTTTGTTTCCAGGCTTTCGTCTCCTTCCTGCATAACAATGCCGGCGGCTGCAAGAATCTTTTCGTAGGTGTAGATGGGGCACTTAAAGCGAACGGCAATGGCCACGGCATCCGACGTCCTGGAGTCTATTTCCACTTCCTTCACACCATCAAAACAAATAAGCTTGGCGTAAAAAATTCCTTCGTGAAATTTGTAGATGATCACTTCGGTGATGGAAATATTGAACGTGGTTGCAAAGTTTTTAAACAAATCATGAGTGAGCGGCCTGCTGGGTTTCATTTTCTCAAGCTCAATGGCAATGGCCTGTGCCTCAAAACTGCCGATGATGATGGGCAGCCGGCGCTTCTTCCCTGCTTCGCCAAAGATCAGGGCATAGGCTCCTGATTGCGACTGGCTGTATGAAATCCCCAAAATGTCGAGCTTGATTTTCTTCATAATACCCACCCTTTGCGAAAAAACAGTGAACCGAGCTATGAATGACAAATTTACATTTTTTTCAGTAGCACACATAACTTTTGTGCATTCATTGAATGTTTAGTTTTTGGAAAGGTATTGTTTTTTGATTTTATGGCTCTTATGGGTTATCCTGGTTTAGTTGTTCTCTGTCAGAGATTTCGTGACTGTTATGCAAATGTTGTGTTTTTAAAAACGCCACACACGTTGATATCTTAAAAAAACACGGAAAAAATCAGCATATTCTTTCAGTTAAACGGAATTAATACTTATTTTTGCCGCCATTGAACCAACTCAATCAACCAACTAAACAGTCTTAATTATGCCTTCAATTTTTTGGTTAGTGCCATTCAGTTCCCTGATGGCCCTGGGCTTTGCCTGGTATTTTTTCCGGCAAATGATGGCCACGGACGAGGGGACGAGTATGATGAAACGTATTGCTGACCATGTGCGAAAAGGGGCCTCGGCCTACTTGCGCCAGCAGTACAAAGTGGTAATCATCGTGTTTGCAATAATCACGGTGATTTTTTCTTTTCTGGCCTATGGGTTAGGTGTTCAGAACACCTGGGTGCCCTTTGCCTTTATAACCGGCGGCTTCTTTTCAGGTCTGGCCGGTTTTTTTGGCATGAAAGCGGCAACGTATGCATCGGGTCGTGTTGCCAATGCCTGCCGTACATCTCTTGACAGCGGTCTGCGGCTGGCCTTCAGAAGTGGTGCCGTAATGGGTCTGGTGGTCGTTGGCCTCGTGCTGCTGGATATTTCCGCCTGGTTTATCGTCCTGAACATCTTCATTCCGGAGCTGCTCGACGGATATAAGCTGATGACCATCACCGCCATCATGTTGACCTTTGGCATGGGAGCCTCCACGCAGGCGTTGTTTGCCCGCGTAGGCGGCGGCATCTACACCAAGGCTGCCGACGTTGGTGCTGATCTTGTCGGGAAGGTCGAAGCCGGCATCCCGGAGGATGACCCGCGCAACCCTGCCACCATTGCCGACAATGTGGGAGATAATGTGGGGGATGTTGCCGGAATGGGTGCTGACCTGTTTGAGTCTTTTGCCGCTTCCATCCTTGCAACCGCCCTCCTGGGTGCGGCTGCCTTTATGGGGTATGGTTTGGATGTGCAGACAAATGCCGTTATCGCTCCGATGGTGATCGCTGCCATTGGAACGTTACTTTCCATTGCGGGTGTTTTTATGGTTCGTACCAGAGAAGGTGCAACACAAAAAGAATTGCTTCGCTCACTCGGATTTGGCGTTAACATGAGTGCTGTACTTATCGTAATTGCCTCTTTCCTGGTCTTGTACTTCATGGATCTGCCAAACTACCTCGGTCTGTGGGGCGCCATCGTAACCGGCTTGCTGGCGGGTATTGCCATCGGCCAGTCAACCGAGTATTTTACGGCTTCCGCCTATCGTCCCACCCGGAAAATTGCCGAATCAAGCCAAACCGGCACGGCCACGCTGATCATCAGCGGTGTGGGCACAGGACTGATCTCTGCCGCTGTTCCCCTGTTCATCATTGTGGTTGCCATTACACTGGCTTTCTCCTTTGCCACCGGATTTGATTATAGTATCGCTAAGCTGAATTACGGGCTCTACGGCATTGGCATTGCCGCGGTGGGCCTGCTGGCTACCCTGGGCATTACCCTGGCTACCGATGCTTATGGCCCTATTGCCGACAATGCAGGTGGAAATGCAGAAATGTCAGGCCTTGAACCGGAAGTGCGCAAACGTACCGATGCCCTGGATGCCCTCGGCAACACCACCGCTGCCACCGGCAAGGGTTTTGCCATAGGTTCCGCGGCGCTTACCGCATTGGCACTTCTGGCTTCTTATTTTGAAGAAGTACGGATGATGTTCGTCAAATTCCTCGACAAACCCAATGAGCTCATCAACGGCATTCCAGCAATCGAAGCGTCCTTTATGGACTTTGTCGATCACTACGAAGTACATCTGATGAACCCGAAAGTCATTGTTGGAATTTTCCTTGGCGTGATGGCCGTATTTCTTTTCAGCGGACTTACCATGAACGCGGTAGGTCGCGCTGCACAAAAAATGGTTGACGAAGTACGTCGTCAGTTTAAGACCATGCCCGGCATTATGGAGGGCAAGACCGAGCCCGATTACGCCCGATGCGTGCACATCTCTACCAAAGGCGCCCAGCAGGAAATGATGTTGCCCTCCCTGATCGCCTTGCTGATACCTGTACTGGTAGGTTTGATCTTTGGTGTGGCCGGTGTTTCCGGACTGCTGCTCGGCACCATCTCCAGCGGGTTTGCCCTGGCTATTTTCATGGCCAACTCAGGTGGTGCGTGGGACAATGCCAAAAAATACATTGAAGAAGGCCATTTCGGCGGAAAAGGTTCGGAGGCCCACAAAGCGTCCGTGACCGGAGATACTGTTGGTGACCCGTTTAAGGACACATCAGGCCCCAGCCTTAACATTCTCATAAAACTTATGGTTATGGCCTCTGTGGTAACCGTTGGTATTGCCGTAAGTTATTCCATACTGTAAAGGATAGAATACCGATAAAAAAAAGCTGCTGTAGTTTTGAATTACAGCAGCTTTTCTTATTCTCAAAAAGGAAGAAACAGATACTTCCGGGTGTTATTTCAGACCTCTTTGGCGCAGCAGCGGTTCAATAATGGGCTCGCGGCCGCGGAAGTTTACGTACATCTGCATGGCATCTTCCGTGCCACCTCTTTCGAGAATATTTTCGCGGAAAGACTGTGCGGTTGCCTGATCATAAACATCACCGGTTTCAACAAATGCCTCATAGGCATCTGCATCAAGAAGGCCAGACCACAGATAGCTGTAGTATCCGGCAGCGTAACCACCTGAAAAGATGTGCTGGAAGTTCGTGCTTTGCCAGCGGTAGTTGATTTGCGGAATCATGCCGTATTTTTTGATGGTTTCCCTTTCAACGTTGATGGAAACATCATCCAGCATATCCTCTGCAAACGGAGTGGTGATGGTGTGGTACTCCATGTCAAGATAGGTTGACATCAGGAACTCAACGGTAGCAAATCCCTGGTTGAAGTGTGCACTTGCGACGATGCGATCCATTAGTGCTTCGGGCATCGGTTCACCGGTTTCGTAGTGCAGGGCGAAGGTCTTCATCACCTCAGGCTCGTTGGCCCAGTTCTCCATGATCTGTGAAGGCAGCTCGACGAAATCCCTGGGTACGCTGGTACCGGACAGGCTTCCATACTGAACGTCGGAAAGCAAACCGTGCAGGGCGTGTCCAAATTCATGGAAGAAGGTGGTCATCTCGTCATAGGTCAGCAACGAAGGCCTTGTTGATGTGGGAGGTGAGAAATTGCAAACGATGGTGATCACCGGATGGATGAAACGTCCGTCGGGATCGATTCGCTGGCTGCGGTAGCTGCTCATCCATGCACCGCCACGCTTGCTGTCGCGCGGATGGAAATCCATGTATAAAATACCTACATGAGAACCGTCAGCCTCCAGCACTTCAAAAACCTGCACGTCGGGATGATACTTCGGAACGTCGTTACGCTCCACGAACTGAAGCCCCCAAAGCTTGTCTACAATCATGAATATGCCATCGCGAACGGTGTTCAATTCAAAATACTGACGAACCAGTTGTTCATCAAGATCATACTTTTCACGACGCACCCTCTCGGCATAATACCTCCAGTCCCACTGCTCCAGTTTAAAATCATGACCGTCTTCATAGATCATCTCCTGCAGGAGTTTTGCTTCCTGTTTGGCCAATGCTATGGCCGGCTGCCAAACCTGGTTCACAAAATTCATCACGGTTTCGGTGCTGCCTGCCATGGTTTCTTCAAGGCTGAAGTCCGCAAACGTCTCATAGCCCATCATCTGAGCTCTTTCGAGGCGGAGGTTGGCAATTTTGGCAAGCGTTTCCCTGTTGTTGAATTCATTGTCGTTATTGCCGCGGTTTACGTGTGCCTGCTGCATTTTTTTCCGCAGTTCACGGTTGTCTGCATTGTAAAGAAAAGGCATTACGCTGGGGTTGTGAAGAGTAAAAACCCATTTGCCATCTTTGCCCATGCTGGCTGCCAGGTCGGCTGCATTTTCAATTGAAGTGTCGGGAAGACCCGCCAGGTCTGCTTCATTATCAACCACCATGGTAAATGCGTTGGTTTCTCCAAGCACATTCTGGCCAAATTGAAGTGTGAGCATCGAAAGCTCCGAGCTGATCTCACGCAGACGTGCCTGTTGCTCAGCAGGAAGGTTTGCACCGCTGCGCACAAAACCCTTGTGGGTTTCTTCAAGAAGCTTGCGTTGTTCAGGGTTCAGGTCCAGCTCGTCTTTTTGCTCATAAACGGCCTTGATCCGGGCAAACAGATCCAGGTTTAAGCTGATGTTTGAAGAGTGCTCCGAAAGTTTTGGAGACATCTTTTGTGCAATCTGCTGCAGCTCAGGGCTTGTTAATGAGGAATTGAAATTCCAGAAAACACGTCCTACCTTGCCCAGTAATTCACCAGAGTGCTCGAGCGCCTCGATGGTGTTTTCAAATGTCGGCGGTTCAGGGTTGTCAACGATTGCCTGTATCTCTGCTGCATGCTCCTCTATTCCCTTGAGAAAGGCGGGCTCAAAATGTGCATTTTCAATCTTGTCGAAAGGCGGAACACCAAACGGTGTCTTGTACTCGCTGAAAAATGGATTCTCCCTTTTTCCGCAGGCGGTGAGCATCATAACGGGTATCATCAGTAATAACCAATACTTTTTCATGTTCTTTTTTTTTTGGGTGATGTTTATACTGTCGGCTAAAATAATAAAAAACGGATTATGGATTGATGATTTGTATCTTCCTGTGCACAATATTTTCCTGTGCATATATTGTGATGACATAAACTCCTGCCGGAAGCTGGCTTAAGGGCACGCTTGCCCGGCTGCCGGTGGTTTCCAGCTGCCTGAGCCGGTTGCCGCTGATGTCGGAAATGACGATACTGTTGATGTCGGTTGGTGATTCAACATACAAAACCTCGCTGGCAGGATTGGGAAAAACCTTCAGCGGAAGCTGTGTATGGTCTGAAAGGCCCACCGTGCTCTGGAAAGAAACAGTGACCATAATGTCGCCATCGTCAAGGTGCACTTCGAGTTCCTCTCCGGTGTGCTCTTCAATTACCGTTCCGTTCAAAGTCCAAACACTGACGATATAGTCTGTGTCGGGAACCGCCGTGAACTGCACCGTTGTATTTGCCTGTACTTCAGTGCCGCTGAAGATCTCCGTGCCATCCACTTCTGCCTTCAGCACACCTCCGCCGCCATCTGCTTCAAAACTTACCATGTGGTAGATTGCCTGGTATTCAACGGTTACAACAATGTGTTCGCTGAGGTTGATGATGTCCAGTTGTGTTTCTGTAAAATCATCGATAAGAATGCCGTTCAGGGTCCAGGCTTTAATGCTGAAGCCATCATCGGCCGTGGCTGTAAATGAGATGTCGGATCCTGCGGGCACCAATGCCCCGCTGTTGATTTCATTATCGTTCAGGCTTGCTGTAAGCGATCCGTTAGTACCGTTAACGTTATAATGCACCATGTTGAAATCGCCTGATGCGAGCCTGGCTTGCAGGTTCCAGTCACCGGTGATGTTGTAGTCTGAAAGCAGCACCCAGCTTTCAGGGTCATCCGTATCCATGCGCAGCAGGTTCCCTTTGCCGTCATGGTTTGTGGCAGCATCTCTTGAAGCGGAGAAAACATTGGCGCCCGGATCGTCGTACTCGACACCAAACCAGAGTTCAAGTGAGGGGTCTATCGTAACGGGCTCGTCAAGCACTACCTCAATCCAGTCCTCCACAGGGGGAGAAAATTCTTTGTGAGCGATTTCCTGCAGGTTGAGGTACGATGCTCCCTGCCACACCTTAATGGCGGCGCTCGTGGGTGCATCGTTCACGTAAAGCCTCACGGAGACAAGGTCCATGTCGTGGAATGCTGCCAGGTCCTCAGGCTCAAACCTCGCGGCGATCTGGTACACACCACCTGCTCCAAGACCTACCGAGCCTGAATGAAGCCCGTCGTCGAGGTGTAACCAGTCGGTTAGTATATCAATATCGTCGGCAAAATCAAAGGAAACGGTCATGTTTTCCGGATCGTGGGTGATGCCGGTCAGGGGTTTGTTGGTGTTTTCACCCGCCCAGGAACGCATATGAGGTGTTGAATAATCCGAAAAATAATCCTGGTTGTTGGAACCCGGGAAAGGTGTGATGTCGGAGTTGATGTTTCCGTACGTCCATGGAGCCCCGCCCGGATTGGTATTGGCACCTGCACAAACCGGGTACATTTTCTGGGGGTGACCCACGTTAACCGAGTTTCCGGATGTAGCTACTTCTTTATGAACGCGGTAAATGATCAGGCCTTCTCCCGGAATGTATGCGTCGAAGCCAATCTGGTGCCTGTTCTCAAGCAGATAGTATTCACCGGGGGTATTGGTGTTGATCCTGTAAAAGCTGTCACTGTACTCCGAAGCAACCTCCATCGTAATGCTTTGCGGTGTGTTCAGCACTTCCGCCTCTGCCCAGTTGTAAAGATAGGTTTTGGTATAGGCATTGTGATGGGCGGGGGTGGCACCACCGTTGTTCCATGTTCCCGAGGCCATCATATCCCACCTGCCGGTTCCGACAAACTGGCCTCCCGAGCCGCTGCCATCCGTATCATAAAAGTCGGGTGCACCCAGAATATGGCCGAATTCGTGACCGATAACGCCAATACGGGTAATGTTGGTGCCACTGTTACCCCTCAGCTCCGGTGAGCAGGCATACCTTCTCAACCAGACGCCATCCATCTGCACGGGTTCAATACTCCAGGCATGCGACCAGATCGTGTTGGGCCCTCCACCGGCCTCTTCTCCATAACCGCTGAAAATCATGTAAAAACCTTCTACATTTCCATCACCACTGTTGTCGTAATCGGAAAAATCAACATCAGGATGTGCCAGATGAACGGCTTCAGTGGCCAGCTGCCGTGCTCCGCCCCAGCTCGATCCATAATGAGCCATGTTGTTTGCAGCCGTGTATGGTCCGGCTACATCAACCCGAAGGTCGAACTGATGGTAAGAGTTTTCAAGGTAATAATCACGCACGCTGCCTGATGCTCCGTCTAAGCTGTAATTCAGCTGGTTAAAGAGGGCGTCAAAGTCTTCCCGGGTTTTGGTAAACGGCTTGTCCGGGGTCTGCATCAAGATACTCAGCAAACGGCGTTCGCCTGTTGTCGGAAAAGCACGGCTTTCGTCATCCGTCCTGGTATCCCATAGCCCACGCATCATCTCAACCTGCCTCTTGCTGAAAAACAAACCCTTTGAAAGTTGCTTCAGCAAAGCCGCCTCCTTCTCGTTGCGGTCACCGTATTCCGATACAGGGATGCCTGAAAAAACCAGGTCACCGTATTCGTCATGCACCGCGTATTCATAAAATCCGTCTTTGGTAACCAGTATCGTATAGCCGTCTGGCGTTTCAGCCCAGTTTACTTTTTCATCCCCCTTCAGGAAGAGGGTTATGACCGTTCCATCAGGTTGCGTATATTCAATGGGATACGGATAGGCCGGCACCGACAACAGTAATTGCGGACTGCCAAGGAGCAATAGAAAAGAAATCAGTATCACCGGGATCTTTCCGGAATAAGTAACAAATTGTTGGTAACCTCTGGTATTCAGTAATCGCATCAATAGTGTTTTTAGTTTGAAAATCAATTTATTATGGTTTTTAGCAAGCTTTTTTCTTCCCTGGTTCTGTCATCGGCGTTTCGCGCAATAATCCCTGTTGAAACAGTTGTACCCTGATCATCCACCCTGGCATATTCGTAATAACCTTCATCGTTCATAAGCAAAAGAAATCCGTCCGGGCTGGTAACCCGGTGTCCGTGTTCATCTCCGTCAAGAAGGATGTCAAGCAGGTAACCGTCAGGCAGCTCATAGCTGATGATGCCCGGATAGGCCAAAACACCTCCGGGTGGCTGGTCATTGTTTCCGGCGTTTCTGCCTGCGCCGTTATCGATTACTGCCGGTGGGCGCTCCTGTGGTGCATTTCCGTCTGTGGTGATACAGCTTATCCGGATCATTTTTCCCACCATGCAGATGCTGATCATGTCTTCTGCCACCGTGTAGGAAAGGCTTACCGGAAGACCGTCTTTCAATTCCAGGCTGAATTCGTGCAGGTTGACCGGCTCAAGCCGTTCGCCGCTTTCGAGTTCAATGATCCACTGGCAACCGTCAAGGCCGCTGTAATCCAGCAACATACCCCTGACACCGTCCTCACACTTTTCGTCCGGACAGGCCGTCAGCACAAGCAGTGGCATGATAAAGAGCCATGCCCGAAGCAGATTCCCTGGTATGCTGTGGTGTTTCATATGTTTATAATTTCTCAGGTGTTTGATTTTCTGTGTTTTGTAAGTTTACCCAAGATCAGGAATTGATGTTAGAGGTTAGATGTTAGATGTGCAAATGTGCAGATGTGAAGATGTGCAAATGTGCAAATGTGCAAATGTGAAGATGTGCAGATCCGTCATGTTATTGAAGTTTTTCACTTTTCACTTTTCATTTTTTCCGCTTTTGGCCTTTGGCTTTTAGCTTTTAGCAAGAAAATTTACCAGGAGCCAGGAATCATTTTTCACTTTCTTCCTTCGGGCTTCCAGCTTCCTGGCAGGTTTCTCCCTGCGGTCGAAATAAACTTCAAGCTCCTAATCCTTCATAAAGAAAAAACCAACAAATAAACGATTAAACAATGGTTTTCTGTCTTCCTCCATCTCAGCTTCCCAGTATTTGATCAATCTTTTCAAGTTCGTCACGGTCGAAGTGGATGTTGTTAAGGGCCTTTAGGTTATCGTCCAGTTGCGCGATGCTGCTTGCTCCGATGAGCACGGAGGTAACCCTCGCATCCCTTAAGATCCAGGCGATGGCCATTTGTGCAAGGCTTTGCCCGCGTTCGCCTGCAATGTTGTTTAGCTTTATGATGGTATCCAGCTTTTGTTGGCTGATGTCGTCTTTTTTAAGAAATCCTGTGGGTTTGGCTGCCCTGGAATCGTCAGGAATGCCTTTCAGATAGCGGTCGCTCAGAAGTCCTTGTGCGAGGGGCGAATAGGCAATGCATCCCACACCGTGCCTCTCCAGCACAGCAAGCAAGGACGTTTCAACCTGGCGTTCCAGCATGGAGTACCTGGGCTGTTGAATCAGGCAAGGCGTGCCTAAGTGCCGCAATATCGAAAAAGCTTCCTCCGACTGTTCCGCCGAATAATTGGAAAGTCCGATGTAGAGCGCCTTACCCTGTCTTACCAGTTGATCAAGCGCCATCATGGTTTCTTCCACAGGCGTTTCAGGATCAAAACGGTGATGATAAAAGATATCCACATAATCGAGCCCCATCCGTTTCAGGCTGTTGTCAAGGCTGCTGATGAGGTATTTCCTGGATCCGCCGTCGCCGTATGGACCCGGCCACATGTAGTATCCTGCCTTGGTTGAGATGACGAGCTCGTCGCGGAGGCTTTTGAAGTCCTGTGCCAGCGTCCGGCCAAAATTGAGCTCTGCGCTGCCGCCCGGAGGGCCGTAATTATTGGCGAGATCAAAATGGGTGATCCCGGCATCAAAAGCACGCCTAATCATTCTCCTGCCTGTTTCATAAGAGTCAACGCCGCCGAAATTATGCCAGAGTCCCAGTGAAACAGCAGGCAGCTGCAGGCCACTGCGTCCGCATCGTCTGTAGGTCATGCGATCGTATCGCGATCTTTCGGGAGTGTAAGCCATAAAAAAAGGGTTTAGGTTATCTTTTGGATGACAGATTGATCTTTTTTTTGGGAAACCTTCGCAAGAGCATCCGGACAACAGCCGTACAGGCCTGCAGGTGGTTTTCAGCCTGCAGGCACTGTCTGTGTTTTCTGTACTGCACACATTTTTCTGATCACGGCATTAACGGATCAGAACTCTTGTGGTCAGGGTGTCGCTTTCTTTTTGTAAACGAATAAAATACATACCCGCAGGCAGGTCCTGAACATCTATGCTTACCAGCGACTTCCCGGGTTGAGTGATGTCAAGGGTTTTGACCTGGTGGCCAAGCAGGTTGATGAGGCTGATGCGGTACGTTCCTTCACCGGTTTTATAAACTTCCGCCCAAAGCACGTCTTGTGCAGGGTTGGGGAAAACCGTCAGGCTGTTTGGGCCGTCTGCGTCATCCATGCCGGTGGGCATATCCCTGTGCACGATAACGGGGACTTCTTCGGCGTTGAGGTTGCCAGCTTTTACATCACCCCACTCAGGGAGGTCTTCGTTCATTTCATAGGAAAGGATGTCTATCGTTCCCTCGGGAATGGGGAGTTGGTCGGTGCTGAAGATCAAAGCTTTGAGGCGTTCTCCGTCGCCGGCCATCAACAGTTGGTATCCTTCCAGCAGCAGATTCACGGAAGCTTTTTCCGGCACATTACCGGTCAGCTCAAACTGCAGTCCTGCCAGTGTGCCGTCGCTTTCCAGGACAATCCTGTCCGGGTGCATAAACAGCCCGGCGGTTGCAGAAAACAGAGCCGGGTTGGGACTTGCATTTCCATCCAGGAAAATATTCATGGTTCCGATCACGTCAAGGACATCAATAATTCCATCTTCGTTGACGTCGGCGTTGTTGAAACAGAAAGGCGAGATGTCCTCGTTAATAAAGTAGTTGGCGATCAGAATGACGTCCAGGACATTCACCACCCCGTCGGCATTGGCGTCACCGGTATGGTTTTCCAGGTAGAGCTCCACTTCCTTGTCCTGGTTGGTCAGCGTAAAGCTGTCTTCATAGGGAAGAAAGCAACTTGCTTCAACAACGAAGGAATGGGTTCCCTGGCTTACCTCCGGGAAGAAATAATCGCCGGGTTCGTTGGCTATGCCATTGATGGAAACCACAGCATCGTGTACAGGCTCGCCGTTGCTGTCGAAAACTTCAAAAGCCACGGAATAGTGTTCACTGGCACTCAAAGCTTCCAGGATCACATCATCAATATTCCAGTCCCAGATATCCCAGGTGTATCCATCCCACTTGAAGGCAAACTGAATGTATTGCGTTCCGCCGGGGATGTCAATTTCGAACTCCTGGAGTACGGGTCCGAAGTCGGCCGTTCCGTTATAGGACCACAGGTCAACCCAGCTTTCTCCGTTGGTGACGGAGTATTGTACGGTTATTTCACCTGCCGATGAGCCGTAGTTTCGCAGGAAGTTCCTGTAGGAGAAGCCTACCTGGCTTATGCCTTCGATGTTGACGGCATGGGTGAGCAGCCGTGACACTCCGGTAAATGATGGCGACCAGTTAAAGCGCATCTGGGGCGCTTCTCCTCCTGCCGTATTCGAATTATGAACACTCCATTGTGTTTGGCCAAGTCCTTCAATGACCCATCCGGTTGGAAGTGTGCCGGCCGGAAGGTCAAAAGGTTCATATATGAGCAGCCCTTCTGCACCCAGTGTTGCCACATTGGATGCATCCGTGCCACCGGTTCCGATATGATTTACGGCAGTGATTTCATAGAAAAAGTTGCCCACATTGGGCACCTCTGTATCCAGGTAAGCATTGGCGGTAACGCCTGCGGCCACTTCGGTTTCATCGGGGAAGCGCACGATGGTATAGCTCAGGTTGCTGCCGTCAAAAAAGCCGTTGTTCATACCTTGCTGGGGGGCCTCCCAGGTCAGCTGCCCATGGTCGCCCGTGGGAGTTAATACAATATTTTCGGGGGCAGCCGGAACGTCATGACCCACATACACCGTTGCGGAGGCAGCCAGGCCGGTACCTGCAAAATTGGCGCCACGCACCGAATAGGTGTAAAAGCCCGCTTCCGGGATGTTGTTGTCCGTATAGCTTCCGCTTTCTCCCATAACGGGGTTCAGGATGAACGTAATAGGCTCATTGTTCCTGTAGATGTGAATGGTGTCGAGTGCGCTCAATGGTTCTCCTGAAGCACTTTCAACAGGATTTATCCAGCTCAGGTTGCTCGAAAGGCCGCCGGTTTGATCGGCAATTACTTCGAATTCCGCCGGTGCTGCCGGAGCGTCGGGATCAGCCATGTGGTACAACAGTTCCTGCAGGGCTGCGAAAGCATTAACGCGACCTGTTCCGAGCTGACCGAGGTATCCGGGGTTCATCGGGTAGATGTTGTCGGTTGTGCTGACGACCATCTCCCAGATTTCATCCGAGGAGAATTCGCCCGGTGCCATTGACAGCAAAAGGGCTACCACACCCGACACATGGGGGCAGGCCATGGAAGTGCCCTGGTAGTGCCCGTAACCGCTGTTGAGGGTGCTGAGCACTCCCTGTGCAGTAACGGTGTTGGTTTCACCACCCGGGGCTGAAAGATCTATATGGCTTCCAAAGTTGGAATACCAGGCCAGCTGGTCGTTATGGTTCGTAGCCGCAACAGCTTTTGCTCCAGAATAATAGCCCGGATAATTTGGTCCGGAATTGCTGCTGTTTCCTGCAGCAAAAATGGTCAATCCGCCGTCCATAACATCTCCTCCGCCATTCACATTGAAATAATCTATGGCGTCAAGCACCGCTTGCTCGTAAAAACCTGATGAAGTATAGCCCCAGCTGTTTTGAGATATGGCCGCGCCATTGTCGGCGGCATAGATAGGAGCAACGGCAAAACCGCCTGACTGTCCCCAGCCGGGTTCAAACACCTGGGCTGACATCAGGGCAACACCCTGGCTGCTGCCCCATCCACCGGCAATGCCGCTGACACCGACATTGTTGTTGCTGACGGCCGCAATGGTTCCTGCAACGTGAGATCCGTGATCGTGGGGGATAATGGTCGGGGAGTTGCTTACAAAGTTATAACCGACACCCTCCCAGATGTTTCCGGCAAGATCGGGATGTGTGATGCCAATACCGCCATCAACAACAGCGACGATTACCTCAACATTGCCTGTTTCAAGAGTCCAGGCTTCCGGCAAACTGATGTCGGCACCCACCAAACCGCCCGTCTGACCGGTATTGTGATAGTGCCACTGGGCACCGAACTGCGGATCATTGGGAAACAGCGTACCGCCATCCCGGTTTTCCGGGGCTTCGCTTTCAGTGTAGGTGAAGACCTCACCCTCATTCGGTACGTTACCAATCAGCTCCTTGCTGTAATGAGGCTCGGCAAAGGCTACTTCGTCAAGCTGCATGTAGGCTTTCACCATGGCAATAATGTCCGTTGATTCATCCACCCACAGATCGTACCACAGATGAAACCCCCACAGTTCGTGCCTGCTCTTGTAGTTGTTGTTTAAAGCAGGCGAATTGAACGTCTGGGTGACGTCCCTTACGCTAAACTGGGTGTTCAGCATATCCAGGCCGGCAATTCCCATGGTAACGGCCCCGTTTTCCGTCCGTCCGGGTTCAAGCTCCTCCAGGCTTTTAGCCATAAAGTCGTGGAACTTAATCCGGATTACACCCTTGTCGTAGGCATCTTCGGGTACCTTATTCAGGTCAATGGGAGGACGCTCACCACGCACTACGGGTTTGTACTGTGAAAAGGCTTCGGTGTGCAGAAAAAGGGCAACTGCAAAAATTGCCGCCAGCCTCAGCCACTTGTTGAAAAATGACGCATAAAAGCAATGGTACTTGTGAAATCTCATAATGTATGTATATTAATAATTGAGGTTTAAACAATCTTCAAAGATACAAAAAAGGCTTATACGGTTCACCCTATGACTTGTTACGGGATTAACAACGCCAGTGCAGGCAGGGGTTCAATCAGCGTTATCACATCAGGCTGGTCACAATTTCCGCATGTACGGAAGTCGTTGTTATGATTCCGCTTTGTCAGTAATACTACGTGTTTGATAAAGGGCGGTGCAGTATGTGGTGTCTTTTCTTTTTTTTGTGATGATGCTGGAATCCGTTTAACAGGCTCTGGTCCGGATGAAGGTTCCGGGAGTTGATAAATTAACAAAATTTAAGGTTTTTAGGAGTTTATTGCTGTTTCAGCGGGGCAGGAAATGGGGACAACCGGTGGCTCAGTTAATTTACTGAAATCAAACCGGAAGACTGCCTGATGCTGGTGTTATGTCCGGTGATACCATGTTTTGGTCTATGTTCCATAATCCTGTGTCTTCAGAAATATATCCTGTGATGATAAAATTCTTTTTGTTTTTACATGGGTTTTAATATTTTTGAGTTAATTATCTCCTGGTTTCGGATGTTCACACAGCCTGGCAAATAAAAAAACAGCAAATAGAATAAAAAATTTATTATGCATGTATTTTAGGTATATCTAAAATGATTTACTATATTTGTATCCTGTTAAACTATACCTTAAATCCATGCAAACCTTCAAAAGAGAACTCTATTTAAAAAGGCTTATGCCATTCGTCGGCAAAAACCTTATAAAGGTAATAACAGGGCAACGAAGGACAGGAAAAAGCTATTTGCTACGTCAGATCATTGAGCTGATAAAAAACCAGGATCCCGACCGACAAATTATATACATTAACAAGGAAGATTATGCTTTCGACGCCATTAGAACCTATGCTGACCTGATAGAATATGTTGAACAATCGAAAACACACGAAAACATTGCGCTCTTCGTTGACGAGGTTCAGGATATCAGCCAGTTTGAGAGGGCTATCAGGCATTTTCTTCTAAACCGCCAATACGATATTTATTGTACTGGGAGCAATTCAGCCATACTTTCAAGCGATATAGCCACGCTCTTAGGTGGCAGAACCATTGAAATTGAGGTGTATAGCCTCTCTTATCCTGAATTTTTAACTTTTCATGATCTTAAAGACACAAATGAAAACTTTGAAAAATACTTAGTATATGGCGGAATGCCTAACCTCACTCATTTATCTCTTCAGGATGAAATTGCATTTAACTACCTTGAAAACCTGTTTAATACCATCGTGGTTCGCGACGTCATTGAACGGCATCAGATCAGAAATGCAGCACTGCTAAGAAACTTATGTGAATACATTGCAGATAATCTGGGTTCATTGGTAAGCGGAAAAAGGGTAAGCGATTACTTAAAGTCGAAAAAAATATCCATGTCGCCTGCAATGGTTATTGAATATCTTTCATTCTTATGTGAGGCATTCTTTGTTTTTAAGGTTAAACGAAGCGATTTGCAAGGCAAGAAAATACTTGAAGTGAACGAAAAGTATTTTTTCAACGACATCGGCTTGCGCAACTCACTTGTTGGGTTTAAGGCCCGGGACATGGGAAAACTGCTGGAAAACGTTGTTTTTAATCATCTTAAGGTTGCCGGCTACAAAATAACCATAGGCGAGGACCGCACCAGGGAAGTTGACTTTGTTGCCCGGAAAAATACCGAAATATTGTATATACAGGTATGTTACAAATTAGATAATGAAACTACCATTAACAGGGAATTTGGAAACCTGATCAACATAAAAAATAATTACCCGAAATTTGTATTGTCAATGGATGTAAGCTCAACAGCTACCTACCAGGGTATTAATCATTTGCATGTCAAAGATTTTTGCAAATCAATAATTAGCTTAAACAACCCGTCACCCTGAGCGTAGTCGAAGGCCTGGGTATGCGTTGCTCCAGCCATCCCTGCATCAGCAACCGGAAAAACACCTCAGCCAGGCATGGTTTTATTATTAAATTACCGGTTGTTGTTGCTTTTTGGGCAGGAAAGGCAACTGTCTCACTACAAACATAACAAAAATTCCGACATAAGTTGATTGGAAATTCAATTAAATATAAACAGAAGGTAATCTTTTTGGGGCTTGTTCTGAAGGCAGGAGGAATCAACTGTATCTTCCTGAAATTTTCCGAATAGTCGTTTTTTGAACATAGTACCCTTATTCGTACCCTGCCAAAATGAAAAGCCCCTGCATGTTATTAACAAACAGGGGCGTCGGGTTGGCACCAGTTGACCGACCAGGATTCGAACCTGGACAGACAGCTCCAAAAACTGTAGTGCTACCGTTACACCATCGGTCAATCCTAATGGAGTCGGCAAAGGTAGAAAACTTTTTCCGTAAGGCAAAACACTTGATCTTTTTTATGCAAAAATTCACACCGGTGCATAAAAAAAACCGGATAAGCATAGCGCCTCCACAGAGCGCATTTTTTCGGCCGTCCTTTCAGTTCGATGCTGTACCGGCCCTGGCTGCCTTCCGTTTTCCGGCCTTTGACTACAGACTTCCTAAAAGATTTCTCACTGCGTTCGTCAAAAACCACAGACCTCCTGGCAGATTTCTCACTGCGTTCGTCAAAAACCACAGACCTCCTGGCAGATTTCTCACTGCGTTCGTCAA
>JAVIYP010000028.1:0-34875 GCA_031323845.1 Bacteroidales bacterium
AAAGTAGGAGAGGTGGGTGAGTGGCTGAAACCAACAGTTTGCTAAACTGTCGTAGGGGAAACCCTACCGGGGGTTCGAATCCCCCTCTCTCCGCCACGTTCGGGGTGTAGCGTAGCCCGGTTAGCGCGCCTGCTTTGGGAGCAGGAGGTCGCAAGTTCGAATCTTGCCACCCCGACCAACACAAACGATAGCCTGTTTGCACGAAGTGCATTCAGGCTTTTTTATAATGCGGCCATGAAGCTTGCTTTGGACGGCACATTGCGAACGGCCTCCTTATGTTTCGTGAATTGCAACAAACCCCCGGGCTTAAACGCTCACGCTACCTTTTTATGAACCGGGTAACATAATGATTCCCTGAATCCTGAACCCTGATCAGGTACATGCCTGTTTTTAGACCGGAAACATCCATGCTGAACACTTCTCCTGCCGTTAGGCCGGAAGTTGTGTACCTGGCCAAAATCCTGCCGTCAACACCCATAAGTTCTATACCGGCGCTTCCGTTCAGTGCCGGCAGTTCAAGCTGAATAAAGCTGTCTGCAGGATTCGGAAATGCTTTCAAAGTGATGTATGGTGCTTCAACCAGGGGACTGTCCGTGGTGTCATCTTCATCATTATAATAATAGGTATAACGCATCACCGGCATAAAATCTCCCTTCCAGTCATCCCACATTATGTAATTCGTAAACGAGGCAATCGAATTGTCGTCACGGTAGGTTACGTCAAGTTTCTGGGCAAAAAGAATGAACCAGTCAAAGCCGTCATGCATGCTGAATGATTCATAAACAACATTTGAAAAATGATCATAAGCCAATTCCAGTTTCATGAAGGGAAACCATTCTTCTTTCCATTCGTCATCATCCCAATCGTCATCATCCCAATCACCCCAGAATTCAAAAATCATCAGGGTTATCAATCCATCATCGGTGTAATCCATCTGCATGCGCGCATACTTAACCCAGTCGATTTCGTCGTGGTTTTTGGAGGCATAATAGTCATCATCAACCAGATCCTTATTCATTAAAACAGTCACTTGTGTGAGTAGCTGGCGACTGAAATCAAACCACTCAAAATCGGTGTTTTTGCTTTCCGGGAACCATACTTCATCTTCCCAGTCCCAAAAATAACCATAACCGTGTTCCCACATATTATTTTCACACAGTTCATAAACGAAGCGGTACTCATATTCCCATATTTCATTCTCATCATCATAGAAATACTCAAAGGCTTCAACAACCACATCGTTTTCATTGAGTTTGTATTCTTCCTTATAATCTGGTTCCCAAGTATCATAATAAAAATATTCCCAGATGCGCTCTACCAGGGCCCCATTATCATTGTGTGTGTCACTGGCACGGTAGGCATAGCTCATCACCCACTCACCTGCTCCTTCATCATAATAATAATAGGCATAAAATACTTCCACCCCCAGGTAATCATAGAGCATTTCCTCGGCATTGATGGGCCTCCAGGCCCCGTTGTCGTAAACATATGTTTCCATGCGTTTGATCATTCCCTGATCATCGTAGCTGACCTTGTACATCATGTCGGTCACATAGGAGCTTCCATCATAATGCCACAAGACGAGTTCGTCTATAAAGGCTGATGTCCCGTGATATACGGGGACTTCTTTCCTGTAGCGATTCCAGTAATCGGATTTCTCATCCATCACATCAACAAGCATACTGTCTGCCTGTGCATTGTTTCTGATAGCAATGGCACCGTATTCCCACAAATTATCCGGTTTGGCCTGTTTAGCAGTTGATTCCGGTGTAATTTTAAACCGTTCACTAAGTTTGGTGTGTCTTTTTTTTGTGTCCGGAAGTGTCTGGCTGAGGCAGGGATACACCAAAGCCACGAGCAGCAGGGTGAGTACTGTTCTTTTCATTGAAGTAGTTGTTTTAGTTAGACAATGGTAACCGGCCGGATGCACAGTGTCCATAAGCAACAGATGCAACTGAGTCCGGACAAATTGTCCGCTCAAAAAACATGCCAAAGAGTTGTATATTTTAACTATTATTTGCCATACTAGCGTGAATCATAAATAGCAGTAAGACAGATTTTTGTGCAATTCTCATCCGGTATTTCCGGTTTTTGTTCCTCTGTCGTCTGTCTTCTAAAAGAAAAAAGCATTCCACCGTGATTTTTCAAAAAGATTTAATAGCTTTGTAGTATTCGCTTTGGGCTGCTCTGTTTTTGTTTGATCAATGCATTGATTAACCTGCAAATATCAGTAATGATCGTATTATTGTGGGATGTCCTTTCCGGAAAAGAAGAATTTTCATGACGGCCTGCTTATAAGGCTTGCATAAAATTTATCAAAAATTAATAGTTGACAGAGCTGAAATCGAAAACTTTTTTCATAACTTGCGGGCTCAAAAATTTAACATGTTGGAGTTGCCGTACCTGCATCAGCAATCCAGATCACAAGGGCAACAATTGACAGCAAACTATAATTCATTATAAATCAAAAACCAACATTATGCAACAATCAGTACACTATTTAAAAACCTTGTTCCTGGCCTTGACACTGCTGTTTTCCCTGAACAGTTATGGGCAGGAGCTTTTTTCCACCAATTTTAATGAAGAAGCAAACTGGGATAACCCCGGAGGCGGCTCATGGACTGGCTATAATGAGAAAACGTATGAAGAAGGCGATTGGTTTTTTCATAGCACAGAATCCGTTCGCGGAACAGCTGGTGAATCTTATGGCGGTTCGGCTTACTCTTTCCGCGACAGGGACGTGTTTTCAGTGCATAACACTGGCGCCATTGCCGGCATGTCGGGCTTCAGCATGCAATTGCGCGACTGGATGCTTGGAGCAGGCGAACAACGAAACATGAAAGTCAGCTTTGATGGAGGCGACAGTTGGGAGACCGTTGCCGTCATTAACAAGGCTTGGTTTGAAGCATACCAGGTTTACCAGGAGTTTGTTTACTATTTTCCCGGGGGAGTGCAAAGTTTTGCTGCCGAAGAGTTCATGATAGAGTTAGATGGTGGCGGTGGTACCAACGACGGCCGCATAAACATCGGACAGTTTGTTGCACTGGGAGAACCCACGCAGGTGGCCACGCCGGTGTTTATTCCAAACGGCGGCACCTTTGTCATACCCGTTGACGTGGTTATTGAAACGGCCACTCCGGATGCAGACATCTTTTACAGCACGGTATCCGATGATGGTCCGTGGACTGCCTACTCCGATGCGGTCACCGTGGATGAAACCACTACCATCTGGGCGTATGCCGCGGCCGACGGACTGGCAGACAGCAATGTTGCTTCGGCTACCTTTACCTTCCCGGAGGTAACGGAAGTAGCCACCCTGGCCGCTTTGCGCGATATGCCGGCCGACGGTTCCTATTATCATTATACGGGCGAAGCGGTGATCGTAGCTATGGACAGCTATCATAACCGTAAATTTATTCAGGATGAAACCGCAGCCATTTTACTATATGACCAGCCCGGTGTGATAACCACACCTTACGATCTATATGATGTCATCACAGATGTTTTCGGCCATCTGAATCTTTCAAGCAACATGCTCAGGTTTCACCCGGCCACCAATACACCACCTGCTGTAACGAATACACCGGCTGATCCTTCTGTGTTTGGTCTGGATGAGGTGACAGCTGACGATCAGGCCAAACTGGTTCAGTTTGTGAATGTAAGCTTTGTGAACACTACTGAAGGACAGGTGTTCGCCAACGGAAACAATTATACTATTAGCGACGGAGAGGAAGAATTTACGCTGAGAACCGATTTCTGGAATGTGGATTACATTGGCGATCCCATTCCTGACGAGCCTGTAAATATTAGCGGTGTCATTCTGCAACACATGGAAACCCTGCAGCTGATACCACGTTTTGCAGCTGACTTTGAGCCCTATGTCGAAGAGCCCGATCCCGACCCTGAACAATTTACCGTAACTTTTGTTGTGAAAGATGCTGCCGGTAACGACATCAACGACGCTGTTATCGTATTGAACGATGTCGCTTATGATGCCGGACATTACGTGTTCGAACTTGAAGAGGGTACGCTCGTGGAATATTCCGTTTCTTATCCCTGCAGTGCCGACGTAAGCGGTGAATTTGAAGTCACAGAAGACGTCGAGGTAAACGTGATTATGGCGGGAATCGCCGGCGATGCCAATGGCGACGGTGTCGTGGATATTCTCGACGTTATTTCCATAGTGAACTATTACACCATGACCGACACCGACATCCCTTGCTTCGATAATGCCGATGTAAATAATGATGACAAAATCAATGTTCTCGATCTGATCCTTACCGTAAATATTTTCGCCAAAGGAAGTCAGTGACAAACTATCGGTTCGCCGGGTCTTAAAAGATTCCGGCGAACTGCTTTTTAACCCTTACTGAAGTCTGCTGTTATTAATTAAATGTAGTTTATGAAGTTATTTGTTACGCTTGCACTCAGTCTGATTATCGGATTGACGCATTCCTTTGCCGGGGAAAACATCATGCAAATCCATGATGTTTCTGCACTTCCCGGCGATGTGGTTACGGTGGAGCTTGAAATCATCAATGACGATGTATTTGTTGGTTTTAATCTAGACATCCCGATTCCGGAAGGCTTTTCTTATATTAACGGAACAGCCGTGCTTCACCGGAAAGACGGTCATTCCCTGTCCTTTACCATCAACCAGGCTGGTGTGGCCAAGATCATGGCGTTCTCCTTTACCAATACCCCGTTCCCGGGGAATGATGGCGTTATGTTGTCCTTTGATCTGCAATCTCCCGATATCCCCGGCGAGTATCCTGTGCCCATTGAGAATGCTGTTATCGGTAACAGCAATGCCCAGGATATCATGACCGGAAGTATTGACGGCGTCATTGTCCTTGAAAGCGAACCCGAACCGGAGTACCTGCTTACCTTGCTCGCTGATCCCGAAAATGCCGGAACGCTTACCGGTGAAGGCAGTTACCAGGAAGGTGCCGAAGTGACCGTCTCGGCGGTGGCCGGCGAAAACTATGTTTTCATCAACTGGACGGAAGAAGACGTGGTAGTTTCACTGGAACCCGTTTATGCCTTTTTGATGCCTCCAGCTGATCTTACCCTGGTGGCCAATTTTGAAGCTTTGCCTGAAATCCATACGGTTCATTTTGTGGTTACGGATGCCTCAGGTGCACCGCTTGGCAATGCCGCAGTAAGTATCGATGGCGTTCCTTTTGAACCCGGAGTGTTCACGTTTGAACTGGAAGAAGGTACCTATAATTATATAGTATCACTTGATTGTTTTGTGCCAGCCCAGGGAGTTCTTGTGGTAGATGACGACATGGAAGTGCCTGTTACGCTCAATGGCCTGGCCGGAGACGCAAACGGCGACGGTTTGGTAAACATCCTTGATGTGATCATGATCGTTAACTATTACATCAGGGTAGATCTCAACGTGCCTTGTTTCGACAACGCCGATGTCAATAATGATAACGACATTAATGTACTGGATCTCATCCTGACCGTTAATATTTTCGCAAAAGGACACGAATCAACCTCCTGATGCCAATGCTTTGCTTGTTTCTCAATATCATAAGTGGCGCAATGGTTTCATAAAAAGAAATTCTGTGTTTATATTATGCTGAATTTTTAGTTTCGTTTAAGGAGACAAATGCTGAGATTCAGGGAAAGATTTAAAAAAAGTTATCATACGTTTTTAACAATAGATTGTTTTTGTAATTTATTTGTTTTATTTTTGTGTTAGTTTGTTGTACTTAATGGTTCAAAATATAAGCAAAATGCCTTGGCTTATTTTTTCTGTAAGTTTTTAATGTCTTCACTTACAGGGGGATAGCTCAATGGCTATTTGTGTTTTTTGTCATTCAATCTGAGCTTATTTATCATATATATATATTAGTATTTTAATGCAGCAATCAGAAATAGTTTACTTTTTATAAATTTAAAACCTTATCCAATGAATAAAAGAATACTTTTTTTAACATGGATTATGCTTTGGCTTGGTGTTGCATCTGCATTTGCAGGCAGCAATATTATGAAGCTTCCTGATGTAATTGCTGAACCGGGCGAGACCATCACCGTAGAGATGGAAATTCTTAACGACGATGTGTTCGTTGGTTTTAACCTTGACCTTCCGCTTCCTGCTGGCTTTGAATATGTGGCAGGCTCGGCGCAGCTGTTCAGGAAAACCGACCACAACCTTGCCTTTTCAATCAATCCATCGCATGTGGCAAAGATCATAGCTTTTTCCATTACCAACGCACCATTTTCCGGTAATGATGGGGTGATCCTGACCTTTGATCTTCAGGTGCCGGAATCACCCGGCGTATATCCCCTGCAGATCGTTGATGCTGTCATAGGCAATACAGATGCCCAGAATATTCTCACCGGCACCATTGATGGCTCTGTAACGATTGAAGGTGAAGAAGAGCCTGAAAACGTCATGGTTCTGTATGATCTGATGGCTGAAACAGGTGACGTGGTCACTGTGGAACTTGAGATCATGAACACCGATGAGTTTGTGGGCTTTAACCTCGACATACCACTCCCCGAGGGTTTTGACTATGTCGATGGAACAGCAGAGCTCTTCAGAAAGACCGACCATAACCTGGCCTTTTCGGTCAACGTGGAGGACGTTGCCAAGATCATCGCCTTTAGCATCACCAATGATGCTTTCCTTGGTAACGATGGCGTGATCCTGAGTTTCGACCTGGAAATCAATGCTCCTCCCGGAACCTACACGCTGGAAATCCTGGATGCCATTATAGGCAATGTTGACGCCCAGAACATTCTCACCGGTACGGTTGATGCCACTGTGATTGTCGAGGGAGAATTCGAGCCCGAAAACATCATGGTGATCCATGACCAGACCGTGACCGCAGGAGCTGTTGCCACTGTGGAACTTGAAATCCTCAACGACGAGGAGTTCGTTGGTTTTAACCTTGAAATCCCAATGCCTGAAGGTTTTACTTATGTAGAAGGAAGCGCCCAGCTTTTCAGGGCCGATGACCACAGCTACGCCTTCAATGTGGTAGAAGCTACCAACACAGCCAAGATCATCGGGTTCTCCATCACCAATACACCATTCATTGGAAACAGCGGTTTGATTTTCAGCTTTGATGTTGTAACACCCAACGCTCCCGGAGTGTATGACTTTGTTATTGAAGACGGCATTATAGGAAATGTCGCTGAAGAAAACATCATCACAGGAACTGTAGACGGCGTCTTTACCCTGGAAGATCCGGGTCCGATCAGCGAAAACGTCATGATCATTCACGATATTGTCGCCGACGCAGGTGATGTCGTTACCGTGGAAGTGGAAATAGTGAACGAAGCTGAATTTGTGGGCTTTAATCTTGATATCCCGCTGCCTGCAGGATTCACCTATATTGACGAATCCGCGCAGCTCTTCAGGGGCGACGACCATAACTTCGGTATCAATGTGTTGCCTGGCAATGTGTTGAAAATTATCGCCTTCTCAATCACCAATGCTGCCTTTGAAGGTAATGAGGGAACGGTATTCAGCTTCGATCTCCAAACCTCATCATTCCCCGGAGAATATGTGCTGCCCATTGTTGATGCCGTCATAGGGGATGCGGATGCACAAAACATCCTGACCGGCACCGTTGATGGTAACGTTATCCTGGAAGGTGAAATAATCACCGACAACATCATGCAAATACATGACATCTCAGCCACTGGCGGAGATGTTGTTACTGTTGAGATGGAGATTGTAAACTTTCAGGAGTTTGTCGGCTTTAACTTCGACGTGCCCCTGCCCGAAGGATTTGAATACATCCCCGGAACCGCACAGTTGTACAGGGCTACCGACCACCAGTTTGTCTTTAACGTTGTTGAAGAAACAAACCTGGCCAAGGCGATTGCCTTCTCCGCAACCAACGCCCCATTCACCGGCAGTGAAGGAGTCATCTTCAGCTTTGATGTTCAGACTCCGCCCATCGGTGGCGAGTTTCCCCTGGTCATACTCAATGCCGTCATTGGAAACAGTGATGCAGAAAACATCATCACAGGAACCTTCGATGGACTTATTAGCCTGATCGAACCTGAACCCGACCCGGAGAATATCATGATAGTCCATGACATTATGGCACAAGCCGGTGATGTCGTTCTCATAGAAGTTGAAATCCTCAACAACCAGGAGTTTGTCGGGTTCAATCTTGACATCCCGCTCCCTGAAGGATTTAACTATATTTCCGGCACAGAGCAACTGTATAGGAGTGTTGACCACAGTTTTGTGTTCAACGTTATCCCGGAAACAAACGTGGCGAAAATCATTGCTTTTTCACCCACCAACACTGCTTTTACCGGCAATGATGGCGTAATTTTCAACTTCGAAGTTGTAACATCCAATGTTCCCGGAGAATATATCCTTCCCATTGAAAACGGTATTATTGGTAATGCAGATGCTGAAAACATCATTACCGGAACTCAGTTCGGTACCGTAGTTCTTTCAGATCCGGATCCCGATCCGGAGTTTGACAACATTATGATTTTGCATGATGTTGTTGACGTCGCCGGTGAGATCATCACTATGGAACTTGAAATTGTGAACGAAGAGGAGTTTGTTGGATTTAACCTTGATCTGCCCTTGCCGGCAGGTTTTGAATATGTAGAAGGTTCAGCGGTGCTTTACCGTGGCGACGACCACGATGTCGTATTTAACGTCCTTCCCAACAACGTAGCCAAGATCATTGCCTTCTCCATCACCAACGCCCCGTTCTCAGGCAATGAAGGTGCCGTGCTGAGTTTTGAACTCCAGACACCTCCCATGCCGGGCAATTATCTGATTCCCATCGTTGACGCCGTTATCGGTAATGCAGATGCCCAGGATATATTGACCGGCACCGTTGATGGTACGGTCACCCTGCTTGACCCGGGAATTGATTACTATACCCTTACCCTGATAGCCAACCCCGCTGAGGGCGGTAACGTGACAGGTGCAGGCGTATACCAGGAAGGCGAAGAGGTGGAAGTGGATGCCCTCCCGAATGAAGGCTGGGAATTTATCAACTGGACTGACCTCGACGGCAACGTTGTATCTGAGGAAGCATACAATATTATAGAAATGCCGGCCGAAGACCTGACACTGATCGCTAACTTCGAGATGATAGACTATGTACTTACCCTGATCGCCAATCCTGAAGAAGGTGGTGAAGTATTCGGGGCAGGCACCTATAATTTCGGCGACCCTGTTCAGATTAACGCCGTTCCCAACGAAGGCTGGTTGTTTGTCAACTGGACCGATGAAGATGGCAATGTGATTACAGATCAAGCTTTCTTCGAAGGGTTTATGCCCTCGTTTGACGTTACCCTTTACGCCAACTTCGAAATGGGTGCTTATATGTTAACACTCATAGCCAATCCTGAAGAAGGCGGTACGGTAACAGGCGCCGGCGTATACAACTTCGGCGACGAGGTGCAAGTGGATGCTATCCCGAACGAAGGCTGGGAGTTTGTCAACTGGACAGACACCGACGGAAACGTTGTTTCTGACGAAGCATTCAATATTATTGAAATGCCGGCCCAGGACCTGACGCTGATTGCCAACTTCGAGATGATAGACTACGTACTTACCCTGATTGCCAATCCTGAAGAAGGCGGTACGGTAACAGGCGCCGGCGTGTACAACTTCGGCGACGAGGTGGAAGTGGATGCTATCCCGAACGAAGGCTGGGCGTTTATCAACTGGACGGATGAAGAAGACAATGTGGTCTCTACCGAGCCCTTCAACATCATCACCATTACCGGCGACCTGACACTGATTGCCAACTTCGAGATGATAGACTATGAACTTACGCTCATAGCTAACCCCGAAGAAGGTGGTGAAGTGTTTGGTGCAGGTATTTACAACTTCGGTGATCTGGTTGAGGTCGACGCCGTGCCCAACATGGGCTGGGAGTTTATCAACTGGACCGATCTGGATGGCAACGTGGTTTCCAATGAAGCCTACAACGAAATTACCATGCCGTCTTCAGACCTGACACTCATCGCAAACTTTGAACAAATAGGATATGTCCTCACGTTGCTGGTACATCCTCAGCAAGGTGGACAGGTGACCGGTGCCGGAGCGTATAACTTTGAGGACGAAGTGGTGATTGAGGCAACGGCAAATACCGGATGGGAGTTTGTTAACTGGACAGGAGATATTGAATATGTTGATGATCCTGCTTCAGCAACAGCCACGGTTACCATGCCTGCGGATCACGTTACGCTGACTGCCAACTTCCAGCCTCTAGGGTTCACGCTCACCCTGTTGGCCGAGCCGGCAGAAGGAGGTATCGTTACCGGTGAAGGCGTCTATAACTTTGGCAGCCTGGTTTCTATAAATGCCGAAGCCAACCCTGGTTATACCTTTGTTAACTGGACAGACGAAGAAGGAGACGTATTCTCGGTATTGCCGAACTTTACCTTCTCGATGCCCGCTGAGGATGTTACGCTAACCGCAAACTTCACTCAGAATATCTATACGCTTACACTCTTTGCCAACCCGCCTGCCGGAGGTACTGTTTCCGGTGGTGGCAGCTATGCCTTCGGTGATGAAATTGATGTTGTTGCCGAAGCTAACCCGGGCTATGAGTTCGCAAGCTGGACCGATAACTTTGGTAATGTTGTTTCGCTTGAAGCAGAGTTTGTTTATGAAATGCCGGCGTCCAACGTCATGCTGATCGCTAATTTCACCACACAGGAAATTACGGTAACCGCTGAGGTTAATCCTCCCGGAGCAGGTACTATTTTCGGTCTTGGTAACGGGGTCTTCAGCTATGGAGCCCAGGTAGGGCTGTATGCCGTTGCATCACCAGGATATGTCTTTGTCAACTGGACGGAAGACGGTGTTCCTGTCAGCACTACTCAAAGCTATGTGTTCACAGCTCTTGAAGACCGTGACCTTGTTGCCAACTTTACAACAAGCCTTTATACTATAGATGTATTAGCTGTTCCGTCGGAAGGCGGCAGTATAAGCATTGAAGTGAACGGTGAACCGGCAAGCCTCCCGGCGCAGGTTGCCTATAACGATGTGGTAACCCTGGAGGCAACACCTGCAGGTGGCTACGGCTTCGACGGCTGGCTTGAAGGAAACAATATTGTTGAGCCGGGAACTGTTTATGAGTTCACGGCAACACGCAACCGTACCCTGCTGGCCTTGTTCAGCCCGGACATCATCACCATCACAGCCGCTGCTGAACCAGAAGGTGACGGTAATGTCTTTGGTGCCGGAGAATACGACTTTGGAGATCCTGTAACCATGGTTGCTATTCCGGTTTCAGGCAGACAGTTTGAACACTGGAAAGAAGATGATGTAATCATTCCCGGTGCCGGAGCTATTTATGGCTTCACTGCAGAGGTTGACCGTGACCTGGTGGCACATTTCAGCACACCCAGCTATACCATAAGTGCCCTTGCATTCCCGGCAGCCGGTGGTACAATCACCGGTGCAGGATCCTTCGCACCCGGAGACGCGGTTACTCTTACCGCAGATCCAAATGCAGGATATACCTTTGTAAACTGGAGAGAAGGTGCCAACATACTGGGAACCGATCCTGTACTCAGCTTTACCGCCAGCAGGAACCGCACGTTAATAGCTACTTTTTCACGTCAGAGCTATCCTGTTACTGTAGCTACCGAGCCTGCCGGCAATGTCGGTGGTATCGCGATAGGCGCGGGAACTTATCAACATGGCACGCAGGTGACCGTTTCCGCACTGAACAACCTTGGCTTCGACTTTGTCGAGTGGACTGAAGGTGGTGTTCAGGTAAGTACTGACCAGTTCTATAGCTTTACTATCACCGGACCTCGTAACCTCGTTGCCCACTTTTCAGGGGACTTCTACACCATCAACGTAGATGCCTCTCCGGCTGAGGGTGGCCAGGTAAGCGGCGGAGGTGACTACTTCTTTGGCGAGGCCGTGAGCGTTGCTGCCGCTGCCAATCCGGGATTTGTCTTCCTGCGTTGGCTCGATGGAGACGGTAACCAGGTGAGTGTACAGAACCCCTACGTGTTTACTGCAAACGATGACCGTGATTTAACTGCCCATTTCTTCGCCATTCCAACCAAAAAAGACCTGCTCGCAAAAGATGGTCAGGTGACCATCACCGTGGAAGTAGAGCCTGAAGGAGTAGGTACGTATGAATATACAGCGCCTGAATTGCTTCCGCCGGGTGAATATACCTTTGATGTAGGAGAAACCATCACCCTGGTGGCATTGCCGAATGCCGGCGTTGACTTCACCGGCTGGTTTGATGATGAAAATGGTTTGATAACGAGTACGCTATCCTATACCTTTACTGCTGCTGAAGACCGTACAATTTCAGTTGTCTTTGGCGCTGACGCTTATGATGTCACTGTTGAGGCGAATCCTGAGGCAGGAGGTTCGGTTGATGGAGGAGGAACATACCTTGAAGGATTGTTTGCCACCGTTACTGCCGAAGCCAACCCGGGATATGTATTTAAGAACTGGACAAAGAATGGGGTACAGGTTTCCGTCAATGCGGTTTACGGTTTCACCGTTAATGAAGATGTTGACCTGGTGGCCAATTTTGATCCAATTGACACCCATACTGTAGCCCTTGCAGCAGACCCGGTTGAGGGCGGTAGCGTGGACGGAGGAGGTTCATTCCTTGCAGGCACTGAAATTACGATTACAGCCACTGCCGATGTTGCAGCAGGGTATGAGTTTGTTCAGTGGAACCGTATTACAGGAGTGGACGAAAGCGAATTCTTCGCTGCAAACGCAATGCATACTTTTACAGTCACAGATGATCTTGAACTTGAAGCCGAGTTTGAGCTCAGAGCTTATGACATTACCGTATCAGCAGATCCGGCCGATAAGGGGAATGTGATTGGCGGCGGAGAGGAAATTACCCATGGAACATCTGTTACACTTCAGGCCGTTGCCACAGCCACCGGCTATGAATTCAAGTACTGGATGGAAGATGATACACCCATTGATGGAATAGGAAGCACCTATGAGTTCACCGCCATAGAAGATCGTGACATAGTAGCTGTTTTCGGACTCCGCAATTATACCATTACAGCAGCAGCTGTACCTGTAAGCGGTGGTTCGGTCAGCCTCCTGGTTAACGGTGATGCGACCGATATGCCAGCAACCGTATCGCACTTTGACCAGATCACTGTGATTGCAGATCCGGAAACCGGTTATGAGTTTAATTACTGGTCGATTGCCGGAGGCGCACCCATTGCAGGTGCCGGTGAAACGTATGTGTTTACTGCAACCGCTAACCGTTCGCTTAACGCTAACTTCGAAAAAATCAAATTCAACATCGTGGCCACCGCCTCAGAAGGTGCTTCGATAGTTGCCGTTGACAACGTTATAGATCCTGTTACCGGCATTGTAGAAGTTGCCTGGGGCGATGATCAGGAATTCGATATCGTGATCGAGCCCGGTTATTGCTTCGATGTGGAAGTTGACGGTATCAGTGTAGGTGCTGTTGGAGAATATATCTTCGAAGATGTTACACAAGGTCATACCATTGAGGTCATCACTGCGGCCAGACCTGTTATTGCGCTTGGTATCGGTGAGGATGCCATTGGTTCCGGACATATTGAAAATGTAACTTACGGAGATGATGTAGCCATTGTTATAAATAATGTCCAGGCAGGACAGTATCCGTTCACCATCTCTTACACAATTAACAACGATCCTGATCATCCGCTGTCACAAACCGACGTTGTGATCAACGAAGGTGATGCCATCTTCCCGCCTGCGGGTGTTGAGCTTGACGCCGGCAGCTATGTGTTCCGGATTACAGTTCTTGAATACGAGGAAAATGGCCTGGTATGTTCAGCAGCAAGCGTGGGAGCGTATAATGCTACGATCAACGTTGCAGCCAAAACGCTTGAAGTTACTGCCGAAGAAGGTCAGAGCAAGGTGTATGGCAGTGCGGATCCTGCATTTACCTATGATGTTGACGGTTTTGTTTATGACGATGACGAAAGCATCATAACAGGTGCTTTGAGCAGGGTGGCCGGAGAGTTTGTTGGCAATTACGCCATTACAAAAGGGTCACTGGCCGCCGGTAACAACTATGTCATTGACTTTACCTCTAATGACTTTGAAATCCTTCAGCTGGCTATCACAGTTGCTGCAGATGAAGGACAAAATAAAGTATATGGTGAAGGAGATCCTGTATTTACATATGATGCTGATGATCTTGCCTTCTCAGACCTGTTTGTGGGAGCGCTGAGCCGTGAACCCGGCGAACATGTCGGAGCATACGATATCCTTATTGGTTCTCTCATCGTGGAAGGTGTAACCGGTGCTGATGTTTCAGCTAACTACAACATCACCTTTGAATCTGCGGAGTTTGAGATCACGCCGCTGGCCATCACGGTTGCTGCCGATGCAGGCCAGAGTAAGGTGTATGGTGATGCAGATCCGGTGTTCACATACACATCCGATGCCCTTGCCTTCGACGATGTCTTTGCCGGCGCACTGGTACGTGAGCCTGGTGAGCATGTTAATGATTATGAGATCCAGATAGGTACGCTTACCATAGAGGATGCCGCCGGTGATGAAGTAATCGGCAACTACGTCCTGAACTATGTACCTGCCGACTTTGCCATCACACCGCTGGCCATCACGGTTGCTGCCGATGCAGGCCAGGGTAAGGTGTATGGTGATGCAGATCCGGTATTCACATACACATCTGATGCCCTTGCCTTCGACGATGTCTTTGCCGGCGCACTGGTACGTGAGCCTGGTGAGCATGTTAATGATTATGAGATCCAGATAGGTACGCTTACCATAGAGGATGCCGCCGGTGTTGAAGTAATCGGCAACTACGTCCTGAACTATGTACCTGCCGACTTTGCCATCACGCCGCTGGCCATCACGGTTACCGCCGATGCAGGCCAGGGTAAGGTATATGGTGAGGCAGATCCTGAGTTCGAATACACGGCAGATGCCCTTGCCTTCGACGATGTCTTTGCAGGCGCGCTTGATCGTGAACCCGGCGAAGATGTTGGCGTATACGAGATCCAGATAGGTACACTGACCATAGAGGATGCCGCCGGTATTGAAGTAATCGGCAACTACGTCCTCAACTATGTGCCGGCTAACTTTGCTATTACTGCTAAGGAACTGACCATAGGCGGAAGCTTTACCGCTGAGGATAAGGTTCATGATGGCACCGCAGATGCCACCATTGATGAAGACAACCTTACTCTTGTCGGCGTTGAGCCCGGTGATGTTGTCGTACTGACTGATGTTGTTGTGGAGTTTGCCCAGGCAGATATCGGTAACGACATTTCAGTAAGCATTGTTGATGCTGATATCGACGGTGCAGATGCCGGCAACTATACCCTGTCGCTGGTTGGCGCACCTCAGGCTACTGCCGACATACTTGGAACGGTAGTAGTAACTGTTGAGCCTGCCGATGCCGGTGAAGTAACCGGAGAAGGTGCCTACAGGGCAGGTGCGGAAGTCACCCTGGTGGCTACTGCCAATGAAGGCTGGGTGTTCGACAGCTGGAAGGAAGACGGAGTGGTAATACCTGACGCAGGAGCAACGTACATCTTTACGATGCCCGCCGCCCATGTTGAGCTTACTGCCGTATTCGAAGAAGAACCAGATCCTGTTGATCCTGAAAACATCATGATCATCCACGACATCACAGCAGATGCCGGTGATGTCATTACCGTGGAACTTGAAATCCAGAATGATGAGGAATTTGTCGGATTCAACCTGCACGTGCCCCTGCCGGCTGGCTTCAGCTATGTGGAAGGTTCTGCAATGCTTGCCGATGACAGGATTACGGATCATGACTTCGGTTTCAATGTTGATGACAACACAGCGATCATCATTGCCTTCTCGGCGACCAACGCTGCCTTCCTGGGCAACGACGGGGTGATCTTCAGCTTCGATCTGCAATCCTCCGTACTGCCCGGCGAATATCCGCTGCCGATTGAAAATGCCGTCATAGGCAACATTGAAGGAGAGGATATCCTGACCGCTACGGTTCCGGGAACCATTACCCTGGAAGGAGTAATGCCGGATGCTTACACTGTAACGCTTGAAGCCAACCCGGTTGAAGGTGGTACCGTTGATGGTGAAGGCGAATATTTTGTGGGAACGGACGTTACCGTTACTGCAACAGCCAACGAGGGTTATGCATTCATCAGCTGGACAGACGAAGGTGATGTTGTAGTAAGCATCGCAGATGTTTACACCTTCACCATGCCGGACGAGGATGTCACACTCACCGCAAACTTCGAACTGATAGACTACACCCTGACCCTGATTGCCAACCCCGTTGATGGTGGTACGGTAACCGGTGCAGGCGTATATAACTTCGGTGATGAAGTGGAAGTGGATGCCATTCCGAATGACGGCTGGGCATTTGTTAACTGGACCGACGAGAATGACGCCGTGGTTTCTGAAGAAGCCTTCAATGTGATCACCATTACAGGCGATCTGACCCTGACGGCCAACTTCGAAATGATAGATTACACGCTGACACTGATAGCCAACCCCGAAGATGGTGGTACGGTGACCGGTGCGGGTGTATATAACTATGGTGATGAAGTGGAAGTGGATGCCATCCCGAATGAGGGCTGGGAGTTCATTAGCTGGACCGATGAAGAAGATAATTTCGTATCAGATGATGCATTCAATGTGATCACTATCACGGGAGATCTGACCCTGACGGCCAACTTCGAGATGATAGACTACACGCTGACCCTGATTGCCAGCCCCGAAGATGGTGGTACGGTAACCGGTGCCGGTGTGTATAACTTCGGCGATGAAGTGGAAGTTAATGCCATCCCGAATGAGGGCTGGGAATTTGTTAACTGGACTGACGAGGATGACGCCGTGGTTTCCGATGAGGCCTTGAATGTGATCACCATCACAGGCGATCTGACCCTGACTGCCAACTTCGAGATGATAGACTACACGCTGACCCTGATCGCCAACCCCACAGCAGGTGGTACGGTGACCGGTGCCGGTGTGTATAATTTCGGCGATGAGGCCGAAGTGAATGCCATCCCGAATGACGGATGGGAGTTTGTCAACTGGACTGATGTGGATGGCAACGTGGTGTCTGACCAGGCATTGAATGTCATTACCATCACCGGAGATCTTACGCTCACTGCTAACTTTGAGCTGATCACCTATACGGTCACCTTTGTGGTAACAGATAGTGACGGAGCCACCATTGCAGATGCCATCATAACTTTTGACGGTGTTGAGTATCTGCCCGGTGATTATGTCTTTGATGACCTGTTGCCCGGCTCTTATGACTATATGGTAAGCCGTGATGGTTTCTTCAGCAAGGAGGGTACCGTTACAGTCGTTGATGCAGATGTTACCGTTAACGTAACGCTTGAGATTGATGACACTTCCGTGCCTGTGGTTGAAGTACTGGAAATTTCGGTGTTCCCGAATCCGGTAAGCAGCGTGCTTAACATTGAGTCGAACCTGCTCATTACCGACGTTCGCATGATTGACATGCTGGGTCAGGTTGTTTACAACGTTTCCGTTGATGACCAGTATCACAGCATCAATGTTAGCAGTCTGCGTAACGGAGTTTATTTTGTGCAGATCCATACCCTTGGCGGTGTGATCACACAAAGGATCCAGGTTGCACACTAACAGAACAGATTCAGCAGAGGGCTGCGGTGTAAGGCAGCCCTCTGACTGGATCTAACAAACGTATTGTCTGTTTGCATATTATAATCATTATATATATTTCATTTTTAATTTAATGGTGTTCTTTTTCCCTATATTTTTAACTAAAAACACAAAACTATGAAGAGAGTTACATTGTTGTTTAGCTTTGTTTTCATAAGCTTAATTGCTTTTGGACAAAGCGTTCATTACAGTCCTGAAGAACTGGAAAAACTGCAGCAACAGAGGGAGATGCTCCTTGAAAAGGAGACAAGGGTGGCTTCAGTTGACCAGATGAAGCTTGATGGTGTCTTTTTCTCTAAGGAAGGCGTTTGCCCCGAGGGTACTTTTGCCAGTAACCTTCCGGATGGCGGTACGGCTTACACTTCCTCCACGGATGCTGACATTATCAACTATCAATCCTTCTCAGGTCTTGCAGGAGAACAAATCGGAGGTGTCTCATTTTGGGGCCTTCAAGGATTTTTTGATGGTGGATGGACAGAATGCTCCGCTGACATTATGGATATAGAAGTCGTTTTCTATGAAGACGATGGTGGCGTTCCGGGCGAAGTTGTCTATAGTGAAATTATAGCCTTTGAGCCGGTCGCCGATCCTGATGTAGATTTTGGTACATGGACAGTAAAAAGTTTTACCGCATACTTGTCCGGTACCGTAAGTATGGACAGTGGCTGGTTTTCATTTGCGGCCACGAACAGCCCCACGTGCTGGATCCTGATTATTAACAGTGAATCGGGATTGGGCAATGCGGGTTATTATGATAATGGTGTTTGGATGCCCAGAGATTATCCGACAAACTACTGCTTGCTCGCACCTTTGGCTGAAGATGATGCACCTGGCGCACCGCAGTTGTTTTCAGTGACAGCCGGTGACATGGGTGCTCTCGAAGCATGGCTTTCTTGGGAGAATCCTGAGTTGACTTTTGCAGGAGATCCACTGGTGAGCCTCGACGAGGTGCAAATCTTCCGTGGTGGTGAACTCATCCACACTGTTGTTGACCCCGAGATCGGCGGTGGCGAAGTTTATCTTGACACGGACATTGACGAGCCCGGTGTTTACGGCTACATGGTAGTGGGTGTGAATGCTGCCGGTGCCGGCCCCGGTGCCTCAGCCTCTGTTTATGTCGGTGAAGACGTGCCCGCAGCTCCGGGTAATGTCATTCTGATGGCCGACGGCAACGATGGTCACGTGAGTTGGGATGCCCCGACAGAAGGTCTTAACGGCGGCTATCTCAGCGGCGACAACCTCGTGTACACAGTAATTCGTATGCCTGATGCAACGGTGGTTGCAGAAGACATTGAAGAAACCGAATTCCTCGACACCACTGTGCCTGGAATCGGAAACTACTTCTACACGGTAACAGCAAGCAACCATATTGGAATGGGCGGCACCGCTGCTTCCAACGTTGAACTGCTGGCTGCCGAAGGCATCCTGATGTACGAAGTGTTCGACTATCCTGCAGGCCAACTGCCTCCGGGTTGGGTCATTGATGGCGTGCCCCATGCATGGGCAGTGAACAATAGTTCTTCTGCCGGTGGCGAAGCGCCCGAGCTGCGCCTCAACTGGACCCCCGCATCAACAGGCCTGAGCCGCCTGATCACCTATCCGATCAATGTGGAAGGCTACGAAGAACTGCGTTTTAAGTTCAGGCAATTCCTGAGTAACTTTTCTGCTGATACTGGTGAGATCATTGGAATTGACGTCACCTATGACGGAGCCGAAACATGGGAAACACTTTGGGAAGAAGCCATTGGAACCAGTAACATTCCTGCAGGCCAATATGAGATATATTTTGATGTTCCTGCCGGTAAAACAGTTCTCCACCTGGCCTTCCGTTTCGATGGAAACTCTTACAACATCAACCAGTGGTACCTCGACGACATGATCCTCGAGCCCGTTGTTGATAACGACCTTGTTGCTGTTTCCATTTCAGGTAACACTACCCCCTCAGCGGGTATTGAAACCATGTATACAGTGCTGGTTCAGAATGCCGGTACCCAGACACAGTCTGATTATACCGTCAAGCTGATGGGCGAAGGCGGCGTTGAATTGTCTTCTGTTCCCGGCGTAGCCATCGAATTTGGAGAAACACTGTCGTTTGAACTGCCCTGGACACCCATGGAAGAAGGTGCGACATACCTGTACGGATATGTTGACTTTGCGGCTGACGAAGTGCCCGGCAACAACCAGACATCACACCTGAACGTTAATGTGCAGCCCGGTGACATTATGGCCGTAACCATTGGCGACGGTGAATTGCTTACCACAAGCCCCTACAACTTTGTATGGCATTACAGCCTCCAGCAAACGCTCTATTATCCGGAGGAAATTGGCCTTGGTGGCGGTGTCATAACAGGCATTCAATACACAAACAGCTTTAACGAAGCTCAACCGCAAAGACAGATCACTGTTTGGCTCGGTGAAACCGACGCGGCTGACCTTGGAGCCGGCTGGGTTGACCCATCAACCCTTGAGCTTGTATTTGACGGCCTGGTTGACTTCCCAGAGGGAGTGAATGAAATCTTTATTCCCTTTGACAATCCTTATGTTTACGGTGGAGGAACCCTTGTAATCTATAACTACAAGCAGGATGACGTCTGGTCGGGCAGCAAGAACTTTTATAACACTGCCACTCCCGGTGTAAACCGTACACGCGCAGCACAGCAGGACAACAACCCGTATGATCCTGCCAACCCGCCGGCCGGATCTACGATAGCAAGATTCCCGAACATCACCATGTATTTCTCAACAGCCGGAATGGGCTCGCTTGCAGGAATCGTGACTGATAATGACGGTGAACCGCTGGCAGGTGTTACCATCAGCATTGATGACACCAACAGCAGCACCACCTCCAATGAAGAAGGTGAATTCGAGTTCCCCTACCTCATTGCCGGAGAATACAGCTACACAGCAAGCCTGACCGGGTATTTTGATGCAACAGGCGAGTTTGTCATCGCGGAAGATGAAGAAACCGTTATCGAAATTGAGATGATGCCGCTGACGCACGTAACCGTAAGCGGATTTGTTTCCAGCGACCAGGATCCTGAGGTCGGTCTTGAAGGTGCACTGGTCCACCTGACAGGCTATGCCGACTTCGAAACCACAACCGACGAAGACGGTTTGTTCTTTATCGAGGGTGTGTATGCTAACCAAAGCTACGTGATCCACGTTGAATACCTGTCGCACCTGCCCTATATGACAGAGCTCGAAATTGGTGAAGAAGATGTAGAACTTGACATCATCCTCGAATATACCGACATCATCGAAGTCGTCATTGGCGATGGTGCAGTACTGGATCACCAACCGTTTAATTTCTTCTACCGGTATAGTGTTGTACAGACACTTTATTACCCGGATGAAATTGGACTCGGTGGCGGAGTGATTTCCGGGTTGCAGTATGCCAACAGTTTCCAGTCAGAATTTCCCGATACAGAAGTTATGATCTTTATTGGTGAAACAGATGTAAGTGATTTGACAGGCGGCTGGGTAGATTTTGAGTCACTGCAACTCGTTTATGATAATACGTATGACTTCCCTGCCGGACAAAATGACCTTTACTTCCCGTTTGATGATCTTTACATTTATAGTGGCGGTAATTTGGTTGTTTACACAATTAAAGGGTTCCCTGAATGGCAAAGTGGCAACCAGTTTTACAACACAACTGATGCCGGGTCAAACAGAACGCGCCGCGCTCAGAGGGACACAGCTCCTTATGATCCTATGAATCCCGGTGTAGCTGGAGCTGTAAACAGTAACTTCCCGAACATCACTTTGTCTATTTCAGTAGCCGGCCTCGGTGCACTTGAAGGTACTGTAACCGAAAACCGTTCTCCGGTTGAGGGTGTTCATGTACAGCTGTTAGGCACAAACTTCAGTGCAGTAACCAACGAAGACGGATTCTATCAGTTCCCATACCTGCTGCCAGACGCTTACGACGTGGAATTCAGCAAATTCGGATATTATACCGAAGTTGTTGAAGAAGTTGTGGTAGAAGCAGATGAAACAACTGTTGTTGATGCGGTGATGGAAACCTTGCCAACCGTTTCGGTATTTGGTACCGTTGTGGGCAGCGACCTTCCGGAGGTAGGCATCGTCAGCGCCACAGTTACATTTGTTGGATATGACAGCTATGCAACTGTGACTGATGAAGACGGCATGTTCCTGATCGAAGGTGTTTACGCCGACCATTCGTACATGCTTACTGTTCAGACACCCGGTTATTCAACCTATACCGATGCAGTAGCTGTTGGTACCACTGATCTCGACCTCGGCACCATTATTGTAATGGAGCTGGCATTCCCGGTAGCTAATGTGGTAGCCGTTGAAACCGAAGATGGCGCACACGTCAGCTGGGATGAACCGGGCGGAGGCGTTCTGGTACAGCTGTTCCAGCATGATGGAGACATACCGGCCAACCCCAACGCATTCTACCAGACAGACAACGAAGTCTATGGAACGATATTCGACCTTTCCGAATATCCGGATGCAACCGTTAGCTATATTGACTTCCATCACCTGCAGTGGGGTCTGCCTCCTGCAGATTATGACTACCTGGTGCATATCGTTGACTGGGCAAACTTTGAGATCCTGACCACAGTAGGTCCTCTGACCACCGGTGTAACCGACGACTGGGAGCTTGAAGTGCCTCTGGGATATTTCAGTGTTGCCGGTTACGAGCAGGTTGGTATCCTGATTCAGCCACAAGGACATATTCCTTCTGATGCTTATCCGTGTATTACCACTGATGCCACCGGTCCTAACGGTCTTTCCATAAGGGCACCCATCAGCAACCTGAGTGATTACATAATCAACGGACCAACAGTTGGTGACTTCTTTATCAACCTTTGGATTACAACCACTTATGCCAAAGAAGGCGTAGTTAAGGCACAGGGTCTGGTTGTTGATAATGTTGAAACGATCATGACCAGGAATGGTGAAGCAACCTCATCGGCTTTCGCTACTCTTACTCAAACTGCTGAAATTGCTGCTTCAATGAGTGATAGAATATTGGAGAGCTACCGTGTATATCGTCTGATGTATGGTGATGAAGGCGATATGGACAGCTGGGATGAGCTTGCCACAGAACTGACAGAAACTGAATATATGGATCTCGATTGGGAAATGCTGGATGCCGGCCTCTGGAAGTATGCCGTAATTGCAGAATACACCAATGAGAACCTTTCTGTTCCTGCATTCTCAAACATCCTGCCAAAAGACATGACAGTACCCTTCACCCTGAACGTGACCACCAACTCCGGTGATGCACCCACAGGCGCTGAAGTACTGCTGGTGAATATGGAAGAACCAGCGTATGTATATGAGGCCATTGTACCTCCTACGGGTATTGTTGAGTTCCTTGATGTTTGGAGGGGATTCTACGAGCTTACCATTGTCCTTGATGGTTTTGAAACATATCACGCTTTTGAAATAGACATTACAGAAGCTGCTGTTTATGATGCAGAACTCATTGAGATGATTGTGGCTCCTTATGCCCTCAACGTAACTACCTTTGGTCTGCCGGAAGGCGATGCACTCCTTACATGGAATACAGCAGTTGAAGCTGAGTTCCGCTATGATGACGGCATTGTTGATGGGCAGCTCGGTTTCTCAGGTACATGGAACAGCGTTATGGGAGCAGTACACCATCGTGATGCTGATCTCTATGAAATGACCTGGTACCTCACCTCTGAAGGTGGCCCGCACAATACGGTCAAAGTATGGGTGCTGGGTCTGACGGCTGAAGGCACACCGGACAGAAACAACGTCATTTACACTGCTGAAAACGTACCAAACGTTGACAACCAGTGGAACACCTATGTATTCCCCGAGCCGCTGATTCTTCCCGATGGGTTCTTTATCGGCTTGAGCTATAACGGATTCCTTGGCCTTGCCATCGATGATGGTGTTGGTGAGCCCTGGGATTTTGTACCCGGAACTCAGTTCGGTGTCTTCAACATCACTGATCCTACTTCACCTTTCAACGATATTGCCGTATGGGGCTTCGAGGTGAGCTACCTGCTGAGAGGTTATGGTCTTGACTTCGGTCCCATCGATATGGGCAGGGATGTTATGGCAGCCAAAAAACAAGTCATCACTGATGGACCTGCAATGATCGGTTCTTCTGTTGATCGTCCGTTTGACTCCGGCAAGCCTGAGTACACTGCCGTGATTGACCATGAGGTCACCAGGGCCTTCGAAGGATTTAATGTATATCTTGATGGTGCACTGGTAGCCGAAGAAATTTTTGAAACGGAATATTATTTCACAGGACTTGAAGAAGGCAACTATGTTGCCGGCGTACAATCGGTGTACACTTCAGGTTCGTCTGAGATTGTAACCGTTGATTTCTTCATTGGTACGGTGTACTACGATGTGACCTTTAATGTGGATATGACGGGTGTTGAAGGATTTGATCCTGCAGCACATACGGTATATCTGACAGGTACATTCACCGACTGGGCAGAGCCCGGAACAGAAGGTTCGATAGTGATGGAGCCGGTTGAGCCACCCGCTGCACCGATTCTCTACGAAGCCTTCCTGGATGGAGAGATTCCCGCAGGCTGGATTATTCTTGACGAAAATGGTGACGGACATGAGTGGTTCATCGTTCCGGACAACCACGACCCAGTAGAAGGTGACTATGCCATTGCATCGGCTTCATGGGATCCGGTTGCAGGACCATTGACTCCTGATAACTGGCTGATCACACCGCTGATCGCCAACGTACAGGATGATTATGTGCTTTCATTCTATGTCAAAGCGCAGGATCCTGCATGGCCGCAAGAAAAATACGATGTGTTGATCTCAACCACCGGAACTGATCCTGATGACTTTACTTCGGTATGGTCAGAAACACTTAGTGATGGAACATGGCATGAAAGAAGTCTTGAACTGTCAGACTTTGCAGGCGAAGACATCTACATTGCTTTCAGGCATTGGGATACCACTGACTGGTTCCGCATTGTGCTTGATGTGATCAAGGTAGAAGGCACGCCAGCAGAAAGAGAAGATGCACTCTTCTATACCGCTACTGTTTCCATAGCTGAAGGCTATCATGAGTACAAGTACTTCTCCGATGCCTTTGGTGATGGCTGGGACGGCGGTGAATGGCCCGGCGATCCGAACCGTGAACTGGTTGTTACCGATGATATGGAAGTGTTTGATGTTTGGGGACCGGACATTCCGGACCCGGAACCGATCGTTACGCTTCCCTACTTCGAAGACTTTACCGGAATTGCCACAGGTGAGCTTCCTGAACACTGGCAGCGCACACACACCAACTGGGGTGTTTGGGACAGCAACAACGCCGGCGGTGAGTCAGCTCCCGAGCTGCGCTTCAACTGGAGCCCGTCAGCCGAAGCTGCCATGCGCGCCATTACCCCGCTCATCGACGCTACGGATGTTTCCGCCGTTGACCTCAGCTTCTGGCACAGTGTCAACGACTACAGCGGTAACTACACAATTAAAGTCCAAACCTCGCTCGATGGTGAGACCTGGACAACCCAGTGGGAGCATTTTATTGCTGCTGCCAAAGAGGTACCCGCCAGCCGTGATGTCACCTCCGAAAGGGATATTCCTTCAACGTACATGACGATACCATTAGATGGTGTTGCTGGTGAAGAATTCCATATTGCCTTCGTGTTCGACGGTAATTCATGGAACATCAACCAGTGGTACATTGACGACATTCTTGTTGAAGAATCTGTCTTTACGGCTTCTCTGCCACACTTCGAAGACTTCAGCGATCTTGAAAATGGTGAACTGCCCGAGCACTGGACGCATACGCACGTCAACTGGGGAGCATGGAACAGCAATAACGCCGGCGGTGCGGCAGCTCCTGAGCTGCGCTTCAACTGGAGCCCGTCAGGAACTGCTGCCTTCCGTGCTGTTACTCCGCTGATCAATGGCCACGGCATTGATGAGATACTTCTCACTTTCATGCACAGCGTCAATGATTACAGCGGTGACTATACGCTGATGGTACAGACTTCTCATGACGGTGAAGTATGGGATACGCATTGGGAGCATCATATTGATGCCAAGGCTGATGTGCCCGCCGATCGCGATGCAAGCTTCAAGGGAGATATACCGCCAACTGAAATGTCAATCGATCTGAGTGACCTCATTGGCTCTAACTTCCATATTGCGTTTGTGTTCGACGGAAACAGCTTCAACATCAACCAGTGGTATATCGACGATATATTCATTGGACCGACTGATGAGCCTATTGACATGCCTGGTGACGCCAACTGCGATGGTGTTGTGAACGTACTTGACATCATTCATATGGCCAACTATTATGCAGGCCTTGATCCTCAGCCATTCTGCTTCGACAATGCAGATGTGAACGGTGATGGAGAGATTGATGTACTGGATATTATCGGTACTGTCAACATCTTCCTGAAAGGTTCTGTAAGCCCGTTTGTGGGACTGCATTCCATGCCGGCCAACATGTATCTTGGCGAGTACGGAATCACGTTCATGAGCGATGGTACGCTGGCCGGTCTCCAGTTCGAGCTCTATGGTGATCTTGAAAACCTCGGACTCAAACTGGAATTGCCCAACCACCAGATGGTGACTGCCTACGAAGACGGCGTACTCAGGGTTATGGTGTTCAGCGTTGACAACACCCCGATCCCTGCCGGTGAGATTTCTCTCTTCAGCTTCGACAGAGCAGTGTCAGCTGATTGGGGCGATGCTTTTGCCGGTAACCTGAATGCCACAAGGGTGCCTGTTACAACCCATACCGATGATGCTACAGGAATTGACGATATCTCTGACATTGGTTTCAAAGCTTATCCGAATCCTGCCAGCGAATTGCTCTGGGTTGAATTCAATAACAGCAGCAAAGCGACTGTTTCTCTCATCAATGTTCACGGACAGGTTGTTTCAACACAAACTGTAACTGAACTTGGTCAGCAACAGATCAGCTTCAACCTTGGTACACTGCCTGCAGGTATCTATATGCTCAGACTGGATTATAACGACCAGTTCATCATTGAGAGAATCATGGTGAGGTAGTCTTTATAGTACTGGTATTTTAAGTTTCCCCGGCCCGGTGTTCATCAGGGCCGGGGAAATTTTTTTTGAGATTTGTCGTCAATGGCGTATCTTTGCAGCGTCAGGCGGTTACACTGGTTTGTCGCCCTGCATTTGGTTCCGTAGCTCAGCTGGATAGAGCAACAGCCTTCTAAGCTGTGGGTCCCAGGTTCGAATCCTGGCGGAATCACAAAAAAAAGCCCCCACACGTGGGGGCTTTTTTTTGTGCTCATAAACCACAACCTGTTGTTTGTGTTTTATTTGCGCAGCCGGCAAAACCAAAGGTCAGTTGGCTGAGCTATACAGGAATATACTATGCTGGCGGGACACCCTAAGGCCAGACTTCCCAAAAAGTTAAAAACCAGATTGCCGGCATATTATAAAATCAGGAAAATCGTCTCTGCGGAAGTCAGGAAAAGCAGGTACAGTAAAAAAACTTGCCCGCCGGAGACAGGCAAGTTTGGGAAGGAGTCTAAATAAACTTAGAGCTTTCGCCTTCGAGCTACTCTAATCATTACCGCTGCGGGTCAAAAAAACCTGTTGTGCGCGTTTAATCTAATCACCATTTTCAAGCCACTCTCTGACTTTTTTGGAAACCTCATTGGTTTTAGTTCTTGCGTCCTGGTACTTCTTGCGTACATCGGAAAGCACACTGTCCCACGTCTCCAGGGAGGAAGCCCTGACCAGCTCCATTTCTTTTTCTATGATCTCTTGCTGCATCTTGAGTTCCGCCCGCACCTCTTTCAGGTTTTCCTGCAATTCGCCTTTAGCTGTTTCAATCTGTGTGTCAAGATAGGCAATGCGTTTTTCGATATCCTTTTTCAAGTCATTGAGCTGCATGCAGGTGCTTTCCTGCACTTCCTTGAGCTTAGCCTGCTGGGCTTGTTTCTGGCCATCCCCGCAGGACCATAAAAACAACACGACCATCATCATGATGACCATGTTCAGTAGCGGATAATTTGTTTGTAAGCCTCGTTTCATGATGTTTCAGGTTTTGGGATTAAAAACTTCATTTTCCGAAAAATATGAAAAAAAAACGAGAATACCTTGATTATTGATCAAAAAATTGCTGCCTGTGTTTTTCCTTATACTGTTTGTACAAATGCAGGTGCTTGTCTGTCATGTCGATCTTTCTTCCATGGATAAACACCTGTTCGATCCTTGTCCATATCTCCAGCGGGTTTCCGTTGCTGATGAACAACGTGGCGTGTTTACCGGGCTCTAAGCTTCCGAGAAGGTCGTCAATGCCAAGTATTCTGGCGGCATTGATGGTGATGGCTTCAAGAGCTGTTTTTTCCGGCAGTCCAAAGGCCACGGCTGCTGCTGCATGATGGGGTAGGCGATAGGCGCTTGCCGGCCCCGGATCTCCGGCAATGCAAAAGGTAACACCCGCTTCATAAAGCCTGAGTGCCGTGGTGTATGCCTCATCATAGGCATGCCACTGTTGTGCCGGACCCGAAATGACTCCCGAAAGCATCACAGGAATATTTTTTTCTGCAAGCTGTTCTGCTGCCAGGCCGATATCCCTGCCACCAACAAGAACGACATCCAGGGCTTCCTGTTCTGCCCAAAGGAGGGCTGCCTGGATTTGTTTAAGGTCGTTTACCGTGATGTGAACGGACATCTTTCGTTCCAGGACAGGGATCATGGCCTCCCACCTGATGTCGATGGCGTGATGCTGGTTGCTGCCGGCATTTTGTGCCTTGCGGGCATGCATGTATCTGCGCGCTTTATCGAAGGCCTCCTGCAGCTTTTGCATGGCTTCGGCATATTGACGGCTGTTGTTCATCGAAGGCCAGTAAATGGCCATTGCAAGGCCTTCCCTGACGGTCATTGCTTCCCAGGTCCATCCGTCTGTCATCATGGCGGCCGGCATGCCTGCAACAATACCTCCCCGGGGCGTGGGTACCACCGTGGTAATGCCGTGAACCGCCGCTACCGGAAGATGTTCACTGGCAGGGTGAAAAGCTACCTGTGCGCGGATGTTGGGGTTGATGTCACCAAACTCCTCTATGTCGGTACTTTCCGTTGTTCGGGCGATCTCCATAAGGCCGAGAATGCTTCTTCCGTGAATGAAGCCCGGATAAATCTCCTTGCCGGAAGCATCGATGACCAGCGCGTTGTCAGGAATTTCAACATCCTGGCCGACTGCGGTGATGAGCCCATGCTCTATGAGCACCGTACCACCGGGGATAACACCATGGGTAATGGTATGCAATGTGCCGCCGGTAATAGCCAGCGGCTGACGCTGCGGTGGAGCAGGATGCTGAGCGGAAAGCTGTACAATGCAAAAAGTGATAATGATGATCAGCAGTATTCTTTTCATGGTTATTGTATTATTTCAGGAGTGAATACCCGTTTAATCAAACGGTTCGCTGTTGTATTATGGTTTTAGCGGGTATTGTTCTTTTTTTGATTGAGTAAATGGTTGATGATAACGGCTCTTTCTTCTTGTACTTCCGATCTGAGAATCCTGTCATGCTCGCGGTCGAAGTACTTTATCCCATCCACCCAGGTTTGCAGAGGGATGGAAAAGCCCGACAGTGGATGACCTGTCCAGATGACGAAATCGGCGTCTTTCCCAATTTCAAGCGAGCCTGTACGGTGGTCGATGCCCATGATTCTGGCCGGATTCAGGGTGATGAAGTGAAGGGCATCTGTTTCGCTGACACCTGTCTTCATCACTTTGGCAGCCTCCCAGTTCATGCGTGTTGACAGCTGCGTATTATCGGAGTGCAGTGAGGTTAACACCCCTACCTCATTCAGCAATCGTGCGTTGTACAGTATGCCGTCTTTTGCCTCTACCTTGAACGACGACCAGTCTGTCCACACGACTGCCGCAGCGCCATGCTCCTTAAGCTCATCGGCAATTTTATAGCCTTCCAGGGTGTGTTCAAAAGAGGCTATGGTAAACCCGAACTCTTCGGCAAGCCGCAGCATCATCAGCATCTCATCCTGCCTGTAGGCATGAACGTGTGCCCTGCGCTCACCCCGGATCACTTCCAGAATGGCCTCAAGCCTTAGGTCTCTCCTTACCGGCATGCCTGACGGGTCTTCGGCCTGGCGCTGCCGTGCTTTTTCGTACTCGAGGGCGGCAAGAAATGCATCCCGGATGATCTGTTCCGTGCCCTGGCGGGTGTTGGGATAGCGCATCCGCATGCCCTTAACATTCTCGCCGAGTGCAAATTTCAGCCCGGGCGCTGCATCTTCAATGAGCAGGGCTTCCGGAAGGCCCCCCCACCGCATCTTAATGATCGCATGTTGCCCTCCGACCGGATTGGCCGAACCGTGAAACAAGGTGGCCGAAGTAATGCCGCCGGCAAGCAAGCGGTAGATCCATACATTATCACCATGCAATACATCGGTGATCCTGGTTTCGGAAGTAATGGCACTTCCGGTTTCATTTACCCCTCCCAGGATGCTCGTATGAAGATGGGGATCAATAAGACCGGGCGTCAGATGTTTGCCTGCTGCATCAACGACTACGGCCCCTGAAGGTGCGCTCAGCTGATGCCCTATTTGTGTTATAATACCACGGGTGACGAGCATATCGGCATTCTCAAGAATACCTGCTTCACTTTGCGTCCAGATGGTGGCGTTTCTGATCAGCACATGGCGCGGCTGTTGGGGTATCGCCGTTATGCCATATTCCATGGAAGGCATGCGCTCCGGTAAACTCAGGGCTGAAGGTTCGGGCTGGTCGTCGTGTTTCTCTTTTGGGAATGACTCCTCCTTTCTTGCCATCCAGCTGAAAAAATTGCCCGATGCATCTTCGCCGGCTCCCAGCAACTCCGTTTCACCGGCATGGGCCGACAGTCTGTAAACCCCCTCAAGACCAAGAGAATCGCCCGTGAAACGAAATGACAGCCGGTGATTGTCATAACTGATCTGTTCCAGCGCAGCACTTTTTTCCTTAAGCTCAACAGTCCCTCGCAGACGATTCTGCTGACCTTCTATGTTGATGACGGCGCCATGAAGCAAGGCCTGTCCAAACACTTCCCAGCGGCCGCGGACATCAGCATGGGGCAGCTCCTGCCGGTAACGGACGCCGTCAATCCAGACTTCTTTGATAGCACCCTTGCCTGTAAAAACAGGTCCGTCGGTGATGAAAAAACTGGCTGCTTTTCCACGTTCCAGGCTGCCGTAACGGTGGTCAATCCCCAGTATGGCAGCCGGCATTGTTGTCAGGGCCGCCAGTGCTTGTTCCGGCGACAGGCCCCGCTGAACGGCCTGTTGCAGGTTTTTTAGAAAGCCTTCTTCCTTTCCGTGGGCACTGAGCGCCATCGGGATACCCGCTTCGGCCATCCTTGCCGGATTTTCCGGCGCCAGGTACCAGTGCCTCAGGTCCTCAAGTGACACAGCCATGGCGGTTTCGGGCTTTTCAACATCCGGTGGTTCGGGAAAATTCAGCGGCAGAATTACCGGAAGCCCGGTGTTGCGGATGGCATCTGCCCGGCGGTATTCCTTCCCGCTTCCCATGATGAGCACGTTTAAACCAAACTCCGTGGCGAGCGAAGAGGCGCGCAACACGCCGTTTTCATCTTCTGTGTTGATAATAAAAAGGGAATTCCGGTTTAGGGCCCCGGCAAGGCTGCCGAGTGCGGCATTCTTTTCAGGCCTTGATAATCCGGGCTGCTGGTGAAAGGCTTTGTGCGCTGCGTCATACCAGCCTGCATCCAGCATCGTTTGCCGGATGAGTGCTACTGCACCCATCAGTGAGGAAGGATAAGGGCTCACCCTTCTTTCAGCAGGCCTGAAAGAAATACCCTGAGATACATCGCTCATGACGATCTGCCGGTTGGCCTCTGTATCTCCAAGGCTGACCAGCACACTGGTGCCGCTTAACAGTCCGTGCCGGCTATTTGTCTGCACGGCAACAAAGCCCTGGGAACGCAATACCTTCGCTTTCGCAGGGTCCGGTTTAAAGTGTTCCGCAGCTCTGACATGACTTCTGATGTGAGGATTCCAGTGAATATGGTCTTCATAATTGATGCTGTCAGGAAGTCCGTAGTGCGAAAACAAATCTATGAAGCCGGGATAGATCATAGCGCCCGTGAGGTCATAGACCCATGCATCGGCAGGGATGTTTACCCGGCGGCCAATGGCTTCAATAACGCCATCACGCACGACCATGGTCCCGCCGTTAATCGTTCTTCCCGGAGCGGTAACGATATCGGCGTTGGTAAAGGCAAACACCGCAGGTGTGTTTTCTCTGAGCCCGGAATCGGGTGCCGTTTGCGCAGAGGCTGAATAAAAAAGGAACAGGCTGAGAAGCAAAAAATAAGTTATACGAAGCATAGTGCAATAAAAAAGGGTGACACCGGAAAGTTATTTCAGCGATAAAAATAAGAATAAATATCCAGTATCCGCCTGATGACGGCATTAGCCGAATGCCAACCGGTGTATCGCAATGATAAAAAGTCTTGCCGGATACCTATAATTCCCTTATTTTTGACTAAAAAATTTCGAACAAAAAAATTATCAATCTTAACTAAACCGAATTATTCAAAACGCACTTAATTTGGATAGAACGGCTTTGTGATCAAACGTTGAGCGAGCTATTCAAAAAGGGTGACAAGTGTGTAACTTGTTGTTTGTGAAACGTTTCGCAAAGCTTATGAATTTTCAGGACTAACAATCATTAATTCAATTTAATAGCATATTTATGGAAATCACAGGAACAATTACCGGCATACTTGAGGAGCAAAAAGGGGAGGGGCGCAACGGGCCCTGGCGCAAGCAGGAGTTCATCCTTGAAACGGAGGGGATGTATCCCCGCAAAGTGTGCATTGCCGTTTGGGGCGACAAAATTGATCAGTTTGCGATAAAGGAGGGTGAGAAGGTGACGATGGCCGTCAACATTGAAAGCCGTGAATTCAACGGGCGATGGTACACCGACGTAAAGGCCTGGAAGCTTGACAGGTCTGCGTCTCAGTTCACCGTTTCGGGCGATCCACCGCCCTTCGACGAGGCGCCATTGCCCGATGAGGAACCTCCGCTGCCTTCCGAGGAAGATGATTTGCCATTCTGACAAATGAGCCTATGGAAACGATGAAACCGGAAGAGCAGCGTCTGGCTGATATTCTTATTGTGAATGCTGTGGTGGTGACCATGGACAGCCTGTACCGGGTCTTTCATGACGGTGCAGTGGCCATTGTTAACGACTGTATTGCAGACCTTGGTCCTGCCGGGGAGATAACATCCAGGTATCGCGCGCGTCGTGTGATTGATGGCAGGGGGAAGCTGGTAATGCCCGGGCTGGTCAACGTGCACACCCACTCGCCAATGACCATCTACCGGGGCTTTGCTGATGATCTGCCGCTGATTGAGTGGTTGTATGAGCATATTTTCCCTGTGGAGGCTCAATTCACAAATCCGGCCAACGTACGCCTGGGTACAGAACTGGCGATTGCTGAAATGCTGTTGTCGGGAACAACCACCTTTAACGACACCTATTACTTTGTCAATGAGATGGCCAGGGTGGTTGATCAAAGCGGCATCAGGGCCGTGCTTGCCGAGAGCCTGATTGATTTTCCCGCTCCGAACAGCCCGACGCCCGCCGATGGCATTGCCCACACCCTCGATTTGCTTGCGGAATGGAAAGATCATCCCCTGGTAACTATCGCCGTGGCGGCACATACCCCCTTCACCGCTTCGGGCGATCTTATCGTAAAAGCGAAAGAGATCGCCGTGAACCACCATGCCCTGTACAACATCCACGTGGCCGAAACTGCGTGGGAAGTAGAGGAGAGCATGAAAAAATACGGCCTTACACCGGTGAAATACCTCTATGACCTCGGGGTGCTCGACAGCCAAACCATTGCCGCTCATTGCGTGCATTTAAATGACGATGACATCGAACTGTTTGTCAAACAGGACGTAGCCATCGGGCACAACCCCCAGTGCAACATGAAGCTTGCCAATGGCGTGGCCCCTGTGCAGAAGTATATTGACCGCGGGCTTCGCGTTGGCATCGGCACTGATGGCGTGGCCAGCAACAATGACCTCGACATGTTCGACGAAATGCGTTCGTCGGCCCTGGCGCAAAAACTCAGCCTGGGAGATCCGGCAACATTGAACGCCCGGACAGTAATAGAAATGTCAACCATCATGGGTGCACGGGCCATCGGCCTGGGCGATAGTATCGGATCCCTTGAAGCGGGCAAAAAAGCCGATCTGATCATGCTTGACCTGAGCCGTCCGCACGCACAGCCTCTGTATAATGTGTATTCGCTGATCGCCTACAGTTTGCGCGGTTCGGATGTGGAAACGGTACTTGTGAACGGCCGTGTTGTGGTGGATGAGCGGAAGCTTATGACGCTGGACCTTGAAAGAATTTACGGGCATCTCAACAACATCTCCCGGCAGGTGAAGGAATATGCTGCCGAAAAGGTTAATTCAGGCGGTACTGCCGGATAATGTTCCTGCATCGGAGATTTTGCAGCCGAATCCCCTGAAACTGCCCTGTTGCCGTATCAATAATCTACCCTGTCCGTCATGCTGGTCCAGGTGTCGAAAGGTTTTGACGCCGAGTCTGTTTCAATTCTTTTAATGGGAATGCTGCGTTGTTCGCGGGGCAATCGAACTTCCTTGTAGATGAATGAGTCGTCGAAACCGGCTTTGGAGGCATCTTCGTTATCGGCGGCAAAATAAACCGTGCTGATGCGTGCCCAGTAGATGGCGCTCAGGCACATCGGGCAGGGCTCACAACTGGCGTAAATGCTTGCACCTTCGAGCTTGAAGCTGGCTGTGTTTTTGCATGCGTCACGAATAGCCATCACTTCTGCATGGGCCGTGGGGTCGTTTGACCCGGTGACGCAGTTTACTCCGCGACCAATCACTGTGCCGTCCCTGACAACAAGCGCACCGAAAGGTCCGCCTTTGCCGCTTCCGGCATTTTTAGCCGCTATCTCAACGGCTTCCCTGATGTATTTTTCGTGTTGATCCATAGGTTGGGCATATACTTTTAGCTACCGGCAAAGCTATTAAAAATACGGCAACCTGCAAACAAAGCGTATTATTTATAAGAGTTCCGTAATTTTTCATACCGTTGCCCGAAGTAACCATGTATTCATGTGTTTATATTTGCGTATGTGGTTGGTTGTCTGTGTTTTGTGTTTATATCTAAGATACTGAACAGATGTCAGATGTAAGAGGTCAGATGTCAGATGTCAGAGGTCAGATGTCAGATGTCAGAGGTCAGATGT
>JAVIYP010000029.1:0-34276 GCA_031323845.1 Bacteroidales bacterium
GTCTTGTCCTGAAATAGGTTTACACATTTTGTAAACAAAAATCAGGATTATGAGACACAAATTAAACATGTTAACGAATGATGAAAAACTGGCAGCTGTTCTTGCTAATAGCTAAAAGCTAAAGGCTAAAAGCAGATCAAGTGAAAAAGGTAAAATGGCTGGTGGTTAAACGCTTTAACAATTAAACGATTAAACGATTCAACAATTATACAATAGTCTAACATCTGCACATTTGCACATTTGCACATTTGCATATCTGCACATCTTCACATCTTTTACATCTTTTACACAGATAATCAAACCGTAACGAAAATATAAAACGCATGAAAAAACTTATCGTCATCAGCATGCTGCTTGTATGCTTTTTATACAGCGCCCAGGCACAATGGAGCAGCAATCCACTGGAAAACCTGCAGCTTTCCGATTTACCCGGAGAGCAGGCCATTCCCAAGGTGGCCGTTGGACCCGGCGGAGATTTCTATGTTGCTTTCTTCTCGCTTGAGTCGGGCAATTACAACGTGCGTCTTCAGCGCCTTGACAAAGACGGCAATCTTCTGTGGGATGAAAACGGATTGCTGGTCAGCAATCATCCGAGCATGAGCTGGCTTACCGACTGGGACATTGCTGTAGATCATAACAATCATGCCATACTGACCTGGCAGGACATCCGCAGCAACGGTAACAACAATGTAGTGGCTTACCGGATAACCCCTGAAGGCAGCTTTTTCTGGGGTGAGAACGGCATCATGCTTTCTGATAATGACAATTTCGACGTGGCACCGGTAGTTGCCGTTACGACAGCTAACAATTCCGTTTTTGCCTGGCAATCGGAAGGAAACATCATCATGCAAAAAATCAGTCCTATGGGCATTAAGCTTTGGGGAGACCATGGCATTACCCTGTCATCTGCAAACTCCTATACCTGGCCTCAGCTCATACCGGTCGGCAGCGACGACGTCATCATGAAGTTTTACGAGGACATTGGGCCGTTTTGGGCGCCGGACAGGCACTTGCTGGCGCAACGCTTTGATGGAAACGGCAGCGCCGTATGGCCTCAGCATACCGTGATCAGCGATGACGGCAACATCACTGCCTGGACACAGATTATTTCGATGATCCCGGACCGGAACGATGGGTTTTACATCAGCTGGCACGATTACAGTATTTCTGGCCTCATTGCCTCTGCCCGTTTACAGCATGTCAACGCAGCGGGACAACCCCAGTTCGCCGCAAACGGGGTTTTGCTCTCAGCCAATCACGGCAACCATCAGTTTTACCCCCAGGTGGCAAAGCCTCAGCACGACCCCGGCATCTATGTATATTGGGAAGAAACCAATGGTGACCAGAACCTTTTTGGCATTTATGGCCAAAAGGTTTCGGCTGACGGAAACCTGCTGTGGGGTGAAAACGGAAAAATAATCATACCCCTTGGATCACAAAGTGTTACGATTGAAGACATTGACGATACCGGTGACGATGTTATGCTGTTTGTATCCCGGCCCACCGGAGGCACGCACAGGCTGTTACAATCAATGCGCCTGAATAATAAGGGTGAATTTGTCTGGAGTGAGGAGCAGAAGCCCGTTTCCACAGCAGCAGGCACCAAAGGCCATGTCGATGTAAGTGCCTTCAGCAACGGGCAATGGGTGCTGACATGGAGCGATAACCGCACCGGCGCTGTCAACATATTTGCTCAAAACGTACAACCCGACGGAACACTGGGGGTTGTGGACGACAGCGGCCAGTTCACCATCAGCTTTAACGTAGTGAATGATTCTGGGGAGGCCATAACAAACGCCACAATCACATTGAATGGGATGGAAAACCAAGAAGGCAGCTATATCTTCGGCGATATGGCCCCGGGTGTTTACAACTATCAGGTCACTGCATTCTGTTATCAAACAGTAACAGGGGAGCTGACCGTAAGCAACGCACCTGTGGAAATAGAAGTCATAATGCCGAACCTTATGGGAGATGCTAACGGAGACGGAACGGTAAACGTGCTGGATGTAATTGCAACGGTCAGTTACTTTATCAATTCCGGCCCGGAAGAATTCTGTTTCTATAATGCTGATGTTAACCAGGATGGTGTAATCAATGTGCTTGACACCATCGAAATTGTAAATATCTTTCTGAATTGAGAGGCGCCTTGTCCGGCCTGTTTTTTAGTTTTTTGGATGGATGCTTTGTACGTGCCTGACTGCACGGCAATCAGCTGCCGGCCTGTATTTCAGGGCGTGGGAAATGCTTTTTGAGCTGACACATCATGACATCAAAACATAATACTTTTCCCATATGAACACCGATTATGTATTGAACACGAGGGGCATTCTGCCCGGCGCACAGATGCTGTTTGTAGCCTTTGGGGCACTGGTGCTTGTGCCCTTGCTCACGGGGCTGGACCCCAATGTGGCCCTGTTCACCGCCGGGGCGGGCACCTTGTTGTTTCAAGTGATCACCAGGGGCAGCATTCCCGTATTTCTGGCCAGCTCATTCGCATTCATAGCACCGATAATATACGGAGTCCAGACCTGGGGGATTGCAGGAACCATGTGCGGACTGATGGCAGCCGGTCTGTTTTATGTCCTGCTGTCCTTTCTGATTAAGCTAAAAGGCAGCAACTTCCTGCATAAGCTGCTGCCTCCTGTTGTTACCGGCCCGGTGATCATGGTCATCGGCCTGATTCTTGCCCCGGTGGCCGTGAATATGGCTATGGGAAAAAGCGGAGACGGGTCCGCAGTGGTATTTCAGGAGTCTCAGGCACTCATCGTTTCCATGGCCACCCTTGCTGTAACCATAGCAGTAATCATACTGGGAAAAAAGATGCTGCGACTGATCCCTATTTTGTGCGGCATCATAGCGGGATACCTCATCGCCATTCCGTTTGGCATGATAGATCTTGGTGATGTTCACCATGCTCCCTGGTTTGCAGTCCCGTCATTCACGCGTCCTGAATGGAACCTTCAGGCCATCTTATTTATCGTTCCGGTGGCCATTGCGCCGGCCATTGAGCATTTTGGCGACATCATTGCCATCAGGTCCGTTACAGGTAAAGACTATTTCACCAAACCGGGCATCCACCGAACCATGCTCGGCGACGGCGTGGCAACCTCTTTTGCGTCCATGCTGGGCGGTCCTCCGAACACCACCTACTCGGAAGTGACCGGCGCCGTAGCCATACTTAAGGTGTTTAATCCGGCCATCATGACCTGGGCCGCCATCATTGCCATACTGACGGCCTTTCTCGGGAAAACCGGGGCGCTGCTTCAAACCATACCCCTTCCGGTTATGGGCGGCATTATGCTGCTGCTGTTCGGGGCCATCATGGTGGTAGGGCTAAACACACTGGTTAAGTCGGGCAAAGACCTCAGCGATCCGCGAAGGCTGACCATCGTGGCACTGATCCTCGTTTTCGGCATCGGCGGCATGTGCTTCTCCGCCGGCGAGTTCGCCATTGAAGGCATAGGCCTGGCCGGCATCTCCGGCGTCATCCTCAACCTCATCCTTCCCGGAAAAAAAGAAGCGACGCCTGCCAGCGAGCAACCAAAAACATCTTGACATGATATCAATAACTGTTCAAAATTTAAACAACACACCTGTAATTACCATTTGCGGAAGAATTGACACGGGCAGCAGCGACGATTTCAGCAAAGCGCTTCAGTCGCTTTCCGGCGAAACAAAATCCCTCGTGCTCGACTTCTCACAGTGCCATTATTTGTCAAGTTCCGGTATCAGGGTGCTTATTGTGGCGGCAAAGAAGGCCGCAGCATCAGGCGGCAAAATGTTGCTTGCATCCGTGCAGGCAGAAGTGTTCCAAGTTCTGGAAATGGCCGGACTGGATAAGGTGTTCGCCATTACCGCAGACGTGTCCGAAGCCATCCAAAGCATCATGGCATCCGATGGCAAATCAACAAAAGACCTAACGTTAAAAATTGAGGGCCAAGACTTTCAATTCCAGTGCATGGATGCGGAGCTGCCGTCGCTGATTGAATGGGAAGGCCTGTATGTTGCAGGCTATGAAGAGCTGGGCGTTTCAGCCGGCTATGGCGCTTTTGCAGAAACACACGACGAAAATGAACTTCATTACGGTCTTTTCGTCTCCTGCCGGAAACTTGCTGCCTGCCTTCCCGATGCACCTCGTCAGCATGCCGACTTCCGCATTCCGAAAGACCCGGCCATCGCAGGCATGTACGTCAGGCACGCCGTTTCCTTCACGGCCGAACCCAATGGCCTTGTTTACAGTATTAACCCTGTTACCGTGCCACTGAACAGCTTTGCAGAAGCTGTCGGAGAGATTAAGGAAAGGCTCGGCATTCCTTCGGAAAACCCTGCAATGACAATCATTATCAATGCAGATCCTGAACAGCCCAGCCTGTCCATGGTGTTTCATTCAGGAAACGGACGGTATCAAAACATCCTCAATAAAGAAACTAAACATACGCACCCTGTTTCTCCTGACAAAGCGGCCGGCACCCACCCCGGAGGAATCCTGCTCAGGCTCGAAAGCCTTCCTGAAAACCCGGCAGCGATGCCTCTTCAGGACGTTTTATCCGAAGTGCTGACCTTTGAAAACATCATGGATGTCGGGCATGTCCGCTACGACGACCTGCTTGTGAACCCCGCAGCCTGGGTGTATTTATCCCGCGGGAGCAAGGATGCATCAAGTTTGCTGCCCACGATTGTCGCGGAACAGGATGATGCGCTGCCGGCACACGAAGCATTCCTGTGCCGGAGCCTGTACGAAGATTCGTCGCGCATTGTATTAACGCAATTGCAGGGCGGATTCTCAGCAAAAACCTACCAGGTTGAATCCTTCGACCATGAGGGACGTAAACTCAGACCTACGGTGTTGAAAACAGCCACCCGTGAAACCATAAACCGGGAGGCAGAACGATGCAGGAAATATGCCATGCCCTATATCCTGAACAACAGCGCTATGGTGCTGGGGACTGCTTCACTTGGGAACACAGGTATGATGCGCTATAATTTTGTAGGCATCGGCGGTGAAAACTCCAGACTTAGCTGGCTTTATCACTATTACCGTGATTGGCCGATTGAGCAGCTTGAACCCCTGTTCAACACCATCTTCATGGACATCCTGAAACCCTGGTACGGACAAGTTGTCCGGCAACAAATATATCCGTTCCGCGACCATGACCCCACCACAACCTTTTTCCCGCATATCTTTAAAACCGCCGAAGAAGTGTTGTCGGTGTCTGCAGACCGTGAGACGATCACTGCCGGAAAGAACAAGCACAAGATCCTGAACCCTTTCTGGTTTTTAAAGCATGAGTTCAAACAACGGCACAACTTCGTGCTGGATTATTACACTGCCATATGCCATGGTGATCTTAACATGCAGAACATATTGCTGGATGAGAAGATGAATGTGTACCTTATTGATTTTTCTGAAACAAAGCCGCGATCCGCCATATCAGACTTTGCCCGGCTTGAGGATATCTTTATGCTCGATTGCGCTCCGCTGGAAAACCGGCAGGACCTGGATGACTTGCTGGAGTTTTTGATCGAATTTTATTCACAGGACCTTTTCGGCGACATCAACATCCCGGAGTATTCCGGCAGGCATTCGAAGGCACTCATCCACAATGTTAAGCTCGCTTTGAAAATGAGGGAGTATGCGTTAACCACTGTCATGGGAGATTCCCGGACCCTTCCCTATTATCTGGCACTGCTGGAATGGATGATACCAATAGTATGTTACAGGATTTCATGGGAACACAAATATGCTTCCATGGTAGCGTCCGGCATACTGTGCGAAAAGATCAGGGAGCTGTTATAGCGCTGACGCGGGATTTACAGCAGTATGTCGCGAAGAACAAAAGTGTCTTTGAAGAGGCGCTGTAAGCCATTCAGCCTGCCACAGACCTGGAGGCCGGGCACAAAAGGTGTTTCGGGCACGGCAACCGGAACAGAAATGCCCGGCACACCGGTGAACGTCCACGGCAGGCTCATCAGCGGACTTCCTGTTGACGACAATCCACGTGGCGGCAGACTTGTAGCTGCCGGACTGACCCAGCAGTCGATGCCCTCTTTGGTCATAACGTTTTCAAGTTCCCGTATGGTGTGCTCTCTCAGCATCAGGGCCGCCCTTACCGTTTCCTGATCCACCTTCCTGCCGGCCTCAATCAATTGTACGCTGTGGTAGCCATACAGGGAACCATATTCGCTGTGCCACAGCTTATGAACTTCTGCAAACTCTTTTGCTGCAACGGCTTTATGATGGTGGTTAATGGCTTCAATGTCCTTGAAAAGAGAGGTGTTGACCACATGGAGTCCGTTTTCGATGAGTTGCCGTACCCACCGGTCAAACCAAAACCTTATGTTGCTGTCTGCCTGCCTCAGATAGGCTTCATCGGGTATTCCCAGTACTGGTTTGTGCTGTAGCTGATCTGTTGACTTTGTATAGTAATCATACACCTTGCCGGTTGAGGAAGCATCCCGGGGAGGGCTGTCTTCCGGGAACCATTCATCGGTGATCACGGATGCAACAAAGGCGGCCGATTCCAGGTCTGCAGTGAAGTATCCCGGCTGGTCAAAGCTCTTTGAAAAAGGAATGATGCCCCGGGTTGGGAGGCTGCCTGCGCTTGGTTTTACCCCGACCACACCACAATAGGCAGCAGGCCTTACAACAGAGCCAACGGTCTGGGTTCCGAGCGTCAGCGAGGCCAGGCCAGCAGCAATGGCAGCAGCAGACCCGCTGCTCGATCCACCCGGAGTATGGCCGGGGTTGAGCGGGTTTTTGGTGAGTCCTGGCTGAAACCAGGCAAATTCAGTGGTTACTGTTTTTCCCAGAACCAAAGCTCCGGCGTCCTTCAGCAGCCGGACCAGCTCAGCCTCTTCACCATAAAACAGTTCAGCAGGAAGCGCGGAGCCGCATCGTGTCTCTAAACCGGATACGCGAATGATATCCTTTACCCCTATGGGCAATCCAAAAAGCGGAGGTCTCTGTTCTTCAGAACCATACTTCTCCAGCAATGCCCCGGCCTCCGCATGTAAACGGGAACGCCTGCCGGGCTCTTCAACAAAACAATGAAGCGCGCCATCGGCTTCTTCAATACGATCACACCATCCATCCAGGTACGAATGAAGATCCAGCGCTCCGGATTTCAACAAGGACAAGGTCTGCAACATCATTAAGAATTGTGTGTTTCTAGGCATGGAAGCTAAGCGAATTCTGGTCAGATAACTCCTTCATCTTTGAGTTTTCGGATGCTTTCTTCATCCATGCCTGGCAAGCTGCTTAACAATTCAACATTGTGTTCACCGACATCCGGTGCTGGGTTGCGCCGGCTGACTTCCGGCACATTGGTCATTTTGAGCGGATTGCCGGCGATTTTTATTTTTCCGGCGTGTTTGTCGTCAACACTCACAAACATATTACGGGCATTCAGTTGTTCGTCATCAAAGAGTTTTTCGATGGTGTTGATCGGGGCACAAGGCACTTTGGCCTTTTCAATGATTTCCAGCCACTCATTTGTACTTTTCTGTTCAAAAACCGGACTCAGAACAGCAACGAGTTCTTCAAGGTTCTGGGTCCTGAGCCCATTTGTCAGGAAGCGTTCATCTTCTGCAAGGTGTTCAAGTTCAATGGCTGAGCAAAAAGCCCTCCAGAGATTGTCGTTCCCTACGGCAACCACGAAATAGCCGTCGTTTGCCCTGAATGCCTGGAAGGGTGTGATGGTGGGATGCCGGTTACCGATTGGCTGCGGTGATTTTCCTTCAACCTGAAAGCGGGCAAGGGCATTTTCGAGGATGGAGAGCTGGCAATCAAGCATCGAAATGTCTATTTTTTGGCCAGTCCCTGTAAGGGTGCGTTGATACAGAGCTGAGGTTATCCCTATGGCCGTGTAGAGTGAGGCGGTAATGTCTCCGAGCGACATACCCACGCGCGTAGGAGGTGTATCAGGCCATCCGGTAATGCTCATAATGCCGCCCATGGCCTGCGCCAGTATGTCGTAAGAGGGCCGGCTGCTTAAAGGACCGGTGTGGCCGAAGCCTGATGAAGCAGCATAAATGAGGGCCGGATGCAGTTCCTTTAGCACATCGTAACCCAGACCAAGCTTCTCCATGGTTCCGGGACGGAAGTTCTCAATCACCACATCGAACTTCGGCAAAAGCTGCTTAAAAATTTGCTTGCCTTTTTCTGTTTTAAGATTCAGCGATATGCTCTTTTTATCCCTGTTTATGCTGACGAAATAAAGGCTCTTCCCGTTTTTAAAAGGTCCGAAATGTCTTGCGTCATCACCGGTGCCGGGCATTTCCACCTTAACAACTTCTGCGCCAAGATCACCTAAAATCATAGTACAGAAGGGCCCTGCCAGCACCCTTGTCAAATCAAGAATTCTTACGCCCTCCAGTGGTCTTTTTATCATTTGCCGTTTGTTTAGAATTCAATACCTTTTCTGTATTTATAATATTCTGTAAGTTTTTGTGCTTTCGCCGGAACCATGTATTTGTGTCAGCATGATTCAGTATTTTTTTAGCCTGCACTTCATAGCGTTCGGCTTCCCACCACGTTCCCTTCGGGCTTCTTCATGCGCCCGACCTTCATCGCTTGTCTTGTTCGATCATGTTCAAAAAGAGGCTTTCCGCTGTAATGGGCAGTTTTTTAACCCTGATGCCGGTTGCATCATAAATGGCATTGGCAATCATGGGAGCCACGGGCACCATAGGGTGTTCTCCAATACCTCTCGCCCCGTATGGGCCGTCGGGTTGAGCCACTTCAACAAATATGGGAACGATCTCTTCCGGCACATCCAGGGAGGTGGGAATTTTATAGTCTGTAAAATTTGGATTCAGCATCTTACCCCTGTGATCGAAACGCATATCCTCATACAAAACGGTGGAGATGCCTTGCAGCACGCCGCCAATGATCTGCCCTTCGGCCAGCGACGGGTTCAGCACCTTGCCGGCATCAATGGCTTCCACCACTTTTAACACCTTGACTTTGCCTGTTTTTTTATGGACTTCCAGTTTAATTGCTGCAGCGCCAACGGTATAATGCACGTTTGGATGCCCGCCCTGGCTGGTTTCCGGATCGGCCTTGGCGGTAGTGAACTCCGGCATAAACATGCCGCGGCCAAGCACCGGGCCGCCGCGGAACGACCCATCTTCAACCTGGATCCCGGTTATCATAAAGTCTATTAACGGCAGCGCAAAGGAGGGGTCTTCAAGTGACTTCACCATTTCCTCGTCAAGGTAGAGGTTTTCCTTGGGTATATGAAGAGCTCTTGACACGGTGTCAAAAATCTGATCACGGGCATCAAGGGCAGCCTTTCTGACAGCATTGCCGCAGCCCCAGGTTACATGAGAGGCAACGGTTTGCCACTCATAAGGGTTCCTGTCGGTGTCGGGTGTTTCAACCCTGATCTTTGAGGGGCTCATGGTGAGCACCTCAGCGACAATCTGAGCCATAACGGTCAATAAGCCCTGACCAATATCCATACCGGATATCATCACATTGACACTGGCATCCTCGTTAATTTTAAGAAAACAGGAGGAAGAGGCGTTAGGCGGCATGGCAGGTGCCTTCCAGAAAAGAGAAAACCCTTTCCCGATAAGCCTGTCCGGGTCTGACGAGGTCTCTTTTTTATCCCATTCAATCGCTTTTGCCGTCTTTTCAATGGCCTGAAGCAAACCGCTGGGGTTCATGTGTGCTCCGTAGGCTAAGGTGTCTCCCTCCCTGATTCCATTGATCAGCCTGAGCTCTACAGGGTCAATGCCAAGGTGCCCGGCGATCCTGTCCATATGAATCTCCAGCCCAAAAAGGAATTCTGAATATCCAAACCCCCTGTAAGGCCCTCCCGGGGGTAAATTAGTATAGATACAATACGAGTCGATGGATACATTATCAATCCTGTAAGGGCCGATGGCCGAAAGACCCACTGCATTTACCACGTTAGCACCATACTCTACATAAGCCCCGGCATCCCAATACAAGTCATGTTTCAATGCCTTGATGATGCCATCCTTGCTTACGCCCATTTTAACTTTGGTAACCACACCAAGACGCTGGTATGTATTGTAGAATTCACGTTCGCGGGTCCACATGATCTTTACGGGGTGTCCCGGAATTTCCGTAGCAATGGCAGCCGCCATGATCTCCATGGTAACACCGGCCTTCGAACCGAAGCCGCCGCCAACATAGGGGGCGATAACCCTGACGTCGTTGTGCGTCAATCCTTTGTGCGCCAATGCTTCAGCAAAAAGATGGCGCTGCGTATGCGGCGATTGCGAAGACGCCCAAACCGTGAGCCGCCCGGAGAGGTCATATTTCGCCACACAGGCATGGGGCTCTATGGCACAATGTGAATACCTTGGCACAAAATACTCGTCCTCAAGAATATAGTCAGATTCCGAAAAGGCTTTTTCGGGGTCACCCTTTCTGATTTTTCGCTGATGAGCGATGTTGGTGTTTGCTTTTGGGAAAAACCAGGGCACATGAGGGTAGTCACTGAGGCCGGGATGGATCAGTTCGCTGTCACCACGGATGGCATCGATCTGACTGGTAACTTTGGGAAGGGGTTTGTAATGCACCCGGACCAGCTCGGCCCCCCGCTTGGCAGCCTTGGGCGTTCGGGCTACGACCGCGGCAATCTGCTCCCCGAAAAACCTTACCCTGTCCTGGGCAAAAATGTAACGGTCCTTCATGTAAAGTCCGAACTTGTAAGGAAAATCCTTGCCGGTAACCACACAAAGCACTCCGGGCACCTGCGAGGCTTCCTCAGTGTCAATGCCCGTTATGATCGCGTGTGCATGCACGCTCTCCACAATTTCGGCGTAAAGCAGATCAGGCCCGAAGTCAATATCATCGGTGAACTGAGCCGTGCCGGTTACCTTATCCTTACCGTCAACTTTTATTACCGGTTTACCTATGTATTTGAGGTTTTTCATGCTGTTTAACTGGTTCTTTGTTGATTATGAAATGGTATGTAACGCATAAAGGCACAGCGAAAGCCCGGACCCGGTCTTCAATCAGGCTGGTTTATTTGTTTGTTGATGCTGTGGTGTATGGTTGCTGACGTTTTTTATGGCCCTGATGATGGATGTGTATCCGGTACACCGGCACAGGTTGCCGGCAACAGCTTCCTTGATCTCCGCTTCGTCCGGATTCGGATTACGGTTGAGCAGCTCGGTAGCCGTCAGAATAAAGCCCGGAGCACAAAAGCCGCATTGAAACGCATTCTCTTCCAGCAACGTCTTCTGCAGAGGCGTTAATCCGCCTTTGGAAATACCTTCAAGAGTGGTGACCTCCTGATCTTCCACCTCAACGGCAAATATAAGACAGCTTCTTACATTCCTGCCGTTCAGCAACACGGTGCATGCACCGCAATCACCGGTGTCGCACCCGCACTTGGGACTTTTCACACCCATCTTTTCGCGCAATACCTCCAGCAGGATGTCGCTGTTGTCAACCATTACGGTGCGCGCTTCTCCATTTAGGACGAATGAAAGCTTTTTCATCTGTTTATATGTTCGTTACTGTTTGATTATCTGTGTAAAAGATGTGCAGATGTGCAGATGTTAGACTTTTGTATAATTGTTGAATCGTTTAATTGTTTAATCGTTGATTTTTCACTTTTCACTTTTGAGTCCGCTACGAAAAGTCGATTATAGCCACAGATTATGAACAATTATTCATTTCAAAGGTGTTCATGAGCTCACTTCGTTCGGTTCACAGATTATGAAATTATAAAAATTTTAATGTGCACATATTCAATAACATAAAAAGGAATAAATGTTCAAATCTGTGAATCTGTGGCGTTTTTTGGACTTTTAGAAGTGGGCTCACTTTTCATTTTTCACTTAATCTGCTTTTGGCCTTTGGCTTTTAGCAAGAAAATTTTTCTAACTTCTCTTTCTTCCTTCGAGCTTCCTAACAGGTTTCTCACTGCGTTCGAAATAAACTTCGAGCTCCTCTGGACCTATTCCTCCACAAAGAAAAAACCAACAAATAAACAAACGATTAAACAATATTTTTCTGACTTCCGTCTTCCGACCTCTCTTTCTTCCGATGCCTTATGTTGTGTTCAAGCCTTGCCGATGCAAGCTTCAGGGCTTCTTCAAGCATGTGCATGGTCATGTGCGTCCGGTACTCCTTTGTAGCACGTATGTCAGTGATGGGTGAAATAACCGAGGGCACCATCTGCCTGGCCTCATTCAGGAGCTCGTCTGACAACTCCCTGCCTTTTAACAGGTGTTCAATTTTTAAACATCTCTTAGGGGTTGGACCGACAGCCCCGAAAGCGACCCTGTAGCTTCTGTCTTCCAGGGCCAGCACTCCGACATTTGCCTGGGCAAGGTCCTCGCCGGAATAGCGCATCAGCTTTTGATAGGCTCCGCCATATGCTTGCTCCGGGAGCTCCAGAACCACTTCCGTCAGTAACTCGTCAGGACGGATCGCAGTTTTTCGGTTATCAACGAACCATTTACCTGCAGGGATTTGCCTGGTGCCGGACTGACTGTTCAGGTGTATGGTGGCATTATGCACCAGGAGCGGAGCGGCACTGTCCATACACGCTACGGCCGTACAAATGTTGCCGGCCATTGTGGCGCGGTTTCTGATTCCGGCAGATGCCACGACATGCGCTGCTTCCCACAAAGCAAAACACGTTTCCCGGACCAGCTCCGACCGGATAATATCATCAAAAGTAACCAGGGCCCCGATACGCAAAAAGTTACCATCGCGGGTAATCCCACGGAGAACCTCAATTCCTTTGATATCAATCATCATTTCAGGCACGGGAAATCCCTGCTTGAGCATATTGGCGAGGTCGGTCCCGCCGGCAAGCACGTTTGCCTTCTTACCGTAGGTGTGCAATAAGGACAAAGCCTCATCCAGCGTTGACGGTTTCGAGTAGTTAAAGTCCTGACTAATAGGCATGACACATTCCTTTAACGATATAAAAAGGCCTGAAGCCAAGCTGTGGAATGGTCTTCAGGCCAAACTGATTCAGGCTTCCGTATCTATGGCTATAACACGGCAGAGCGACGATTCAAGCTCGATGCCACGCAGCGGGAACAAACCAAGCCATACGCGCTTGTTGCTCACCATATTGATTTCACCTCCAAGGTTTTCGGCATGTACAATGCCAAGCGGGAACAGTTTCAGGTGCATCACCTGATAATATTCCTTGGGAGGGAAAAGCTCATCCCAGCTTTTGCCGTATTGCTTCTTCATAAGTGCTTCGGCCTCCATAAAGGGTTTTGGATGCCAGTCGCGTATGATGGTGTTCATGGGGTGATCGGCACTGCCGCAATCGACGCCGATCCACCGGATTTTTTTCTCGATGCACCACTTGTGGAAATCAGGACTGGGCCCGGGATGCTTGACAAAATAACGCACCTCGTCACTTTCAGGCTGATCCCATGAGTAACGATGATACCCGGTGTTGATGATCAGAATGTCATTCTCCTTTACCTCTACCTTGCTCATGATCATTTCCGGAGTATACAAGCTGTAATCTTCCACCTCCTCAGAAATATCTGCAACCGCAGCTGGTCCGTACCAGAAATCCAGGGGCGTGTCGCCTATGGTCTTACCGCTGGAATGAAAGTGAATCTCACCGTCAATGTGCGTCCCGACATGGTTGCTGGTTTGAATGATCTGACCGTTGGCACCCTGACCCATGTGTGCGCCCGCTATACGCTTAAAATATTGTATCTGCAGGGGCATATAGCTTGGCCATGGCGGCGTGTGAACACTCAAACGCTGTGTCAGATCATAAATCCTTGCTTCAGACATGAACTTGATAAAATCTGTGTTTTTCATAGTAAAAATAAATTTAGTATTGTTAGTTTGGGAAAAAATACAGGTATTGGGAAGTATTTCCTTAACCCTTATGTGTGGTTTTGTATTAAACGCTTTATGCTGGAAATTAAATCATCAAGGTCATTTTGAATGATGGACCACACAATCGCATAATCAATTCCAAAATAATCATGAACCAGGCGGTTTCTGAACCCCCTGATCCTGTTCCAATTAATTTCCGGGTTGTTGTTCCGAAATTCCGGGTCTATCCTGTTGCCTGCTTCTCCAATGACTTCAAAGTTCCTGACAACGGCATCTATTGTCTTGTCGTCATCCAGAAAATCCTTGTAATCGTAACCATCAATATACCTCCTGATTTTTTCAGCAGATTCAAGTATATCCTGTAAAAGCAACATGATATCTCTTTCAGACATATATCAAATCAGGTTTAATCACATTAAAATATCTATCCTTAATGCCATTTCTGGAAACAAGATCAGTTTTAATACCGGTAATACTTTCAATCTCATCAGCCAGATCGATAAAGCGGATACCGATGTTATCATCAAATTCAACCAAAATGTCCACGTCGCTTTGATCGTTTTGCTCCTTCCTGGCATAAGAGCCAAAAATAGCTAACGACTTTATCGGATATTTTGCAAAAAGATGCTGTTTCTCATTGCATATTGATAACTTTATTTCTTCCAGCGACTTCATACATATATCGATTGTCATCAAATTATTAACAAATAAACCAAGTAAAAAAACAAATTGTTCGTATTATTAACTGTAAAGATATGAATAAACTAAAATCCGTGTTTATAATTTCCTCATAAATGCCTGAAAGGCTTTCACAAACGGCTCTGCGGGTGCGCTGACGACTCCGGCGCCCACCTGGCCAACACCTGGATTTTTGTGCGCTACGCCCGTGTCAAGAAACGGTGTGATGTTTTTTTCAACCACTTTAATCACGTCTATACCCGTGGGTGTTCCCCGAAAGTCGAGGGCCGGCACCTGGAAGACGTTGTTTTCGGCGATACAGATCTCATACATTTCCAGGGTATAGTTGATGGCATCCTGTGTGCTGCCACCCACAAACTGCACAATGGCGGGGGCAGCTGCAATGGCGAATCCACCCAGTCCGTAGGTTTCTGTGATCGTGCTGTCGCCGATGTCGGGGTTGGCGTCGTCTTTGCTGAAGCCCGGGAAGAACAGTGCGTCAGGCACTGGTGCCTTGCCGGTAAACCACGCTCCACCTGTGCCTGACAATTGAACACCAAATTCTGTTCCGTTGCGGGCCATAGCTACAACCATGGAACTGTACCTGATATTCCTGGCCGCATCCATGCACACCTTTGACGCCGGCATGGACAGATTCAGGAAAAAGTGATCGTTGCCATTGATGAACTCCATGACCGCGGCCGCCTCCTCTGTGTCACCCGCCGTCCTAACAATAGCGGGAGCAATGGTGCGGAAGAACAGGGAGGTTCCGGCCCTGTTCCGGTTGTGTACTTCATCACCCATGTGTAAGGCTTGGGCGATTAACGCTTTAAGGTCAATGCTGCCGAGGCTTTTCACGGCTCTCTTCAGCACCGGATAAAGACTGCGCTCCATCCAGCGAAGGCGGTCAAGCACCTCCCCGCTGTATGCCCCGTAACGCAGCACCTTTCCCAATCCCTCGTTCAGGGTGCAATAGGCAACATTGCCAAAGGCCAGGTTTTTAACGATGAATACCGGCATCCGTGCCGATACGATTCCGGCCATTGGGCCTACCGTGTTGTGTTCATGGCAAGGATCAAACTGTATACTTCCCGATGCAGCAAGCTTCTCTGCTTTTTCGACAGAGTGTGCCAGGCCCTCGTACATCAGGGCGCCGATGATGGCTCCCCGGGTCGGTCCGCACATGTCTTCCCAGGCAACCGGAGGTCCTGAATGCAGTATCATGTCAGCCTTCATGCCGGGAATCACGTTCTTTGCAAGATCAAGGCCCACCAAATGCGGCTCTCCCTGCAACACCCTGCTCAGCGCCTCATGGTTAGCCTCTGTGATCAGCTCCCGGTGCTTCTGAATGGTCTGCATCAGCTTCTGATCGTAGTTAAGAGGTGGCTTCCAGTCCAGCTGAACGGCCACGGCACCGGCTGCGCGAACATTGTCGCCAAACTCGGGAATGCCAATGTTGACAACTTTTAATTGCTTATGAAACAGATCGTTGATGGCCATATTATTGTTGTTTTTGTACAAGTGTTATAATCGCCGAACACAATTCAGCCGCAGCTGCCATGGAGGGCAACACGATTACCCCTGCCTGTTCCAGATCGGCCAGCACCTTATCATAATCCTGCGGATCCCGGGACGTTCCGGTTATGGAGGCAACAAACACCACTCCGGGGGCCTTGCGTTTTGCCTCATTAATCACCGGAACCAGCTCCTTTGAGGGTTCTTTGTGGGCGCCAAAACCGAGCACAACATCAAACAGTATCACCGCGACATCCTCCTGCAGGGCTTCCTCCAGAATGCGTTTGTTTCTCAGGCTGAAATCTATCATGGGGTGTGGCCTGCCCGCAGTAAATTCGTCGGTGCCCATATCGATGATGGAATGTTCACGGCTGACCAGGGCATCCTCCAGCAAGCTGTCGGAACGCAGCGGCGCATTGCTGTAGACGCTGATGCCCTGCTTGTTAAAGATCAGCTGAGCCTCGGCAGCCAGCGTCCCGCCGCTGAACAGTCCGCGCAGATAACGGCCTTTTAGCTTTGGGACAATCTCTTTTGCCTGCGCTCTTAACGTCTTGCTTCTGTCATTCAATTCCGATGACACAAGGGCGAGGTCATCACCCTTCGACAGGGCGACGGAAGTCAGGGCTGCCTTTTCAAGGGTGTCCGCAATAATGACGCCCGGGCCTGCCTCTATGTCATCCGAGGTCCCAATAAACAGCACGACCACGGGTTTTGTGGTTTTTTTTAATTCCTGAACCACCCGCTCAAGCACTTCAGGATCAGGCGGTTTCGACACCAGGCAAATGACCTCCGTGGCTTCATCCCTTTCAAGGGCCCGCAGTGCATCAATAAACATGATGCCGCCAATTTCCTTCTTCAGGTCGCGCCCGCCCGTGCCAATAACCTGGGAAACACCGGCGCCGCGCATGCTGATCATGGAGCTTATTTCCTGCAGCCCGGTTCCGGAGGCCCCCACAAGCCCGATGTTACCGGCGTTCACCACATTGGCAAACCCCAGGGGAACACCGTTGATGATGGCCGTGCCGCAATCAGGCCCCATCATCAGCAAACCTTTGCCGTGCGCCTGCTGCTTCAGCAACAATTCGTCTTCAAGCTCTATGTTGTCCGAAAACAACATCACGTGAAGCCCCTGGTCTATGGCTTTTCCTGCCTCACCGGCAGCATACTTTCCTGCCACGGAGATCAGGGCGAAATTGCTGCCAGGTTCGGCCTGCAGCGCAGAGTCGAGGCTTCTGGGCATCCGCATTGCACCACCACCCTGCTTGCTTCGCATATTGGCAAGCACACCATCAACAGCATTAATGGCTCCGTCTGCCTCAGGCACATCTCCCGCTTCGACAACAATCAACAAGTCATTGTCTGAAGCAGACTCCAGCCCTTCAGGCAACAGGCCTGCCTGACGCAGAATGGATAAGTTTTCCTTTGTAGCCATCACCACCGACGCATCGCGAACACCCGGCATGCCGACAAGCTCTCTTGTGGCAAGCATCAGGGTAACCGAATCATAGTACTGGCCTTTTTTAAGCACTCCTTTTAACATGGTGTTTGTTTTTTTGGATGATGAACACCCGGATTGTGATTCATTTCTGATACGGAAAAGCCGTTTGATGCAAAAGTACAGCAAAAAAACCGCAGAGCAAATCCGCACCGGAAGTTTTACCCACTCCTGCCAGTTGTTTCAAACAGGATACGGTATCCGTTTTTTTTCCGGAAAACATGGCTTGTAACACATCTTTCAGCCTTTTGAAGTATCGCGCCTCTCTCGCCATAAGCAGCAAATGGTTTGAGAACAGGTTGCTCCCGATCGCCTGCCGATATAATTGCTCCCTCAATGCCCTCAGATCCTGCTTCGTAATCATTTCAATACCATGTAAACCGTACAGCACTCCGGCAATGAAGTCATCTCCCGAAGGCGTCAGGCCAAAGCCCCTGCCCCTGAATGAACGCACCCCGCCGGCAACATCCTGCTGAAAACGCTCAAAGGCGCGCCAGAACTCCTCTGCCAGCGCTTTTTCGAAAGCCGAAGTGAAGCCCTGATTGTTCGAGGCCAGCAATAAATGAAACAAGCTTTTCTCAGGAAATAACAACATGTCTTCTTCAATAACTTCCTGCACCCTGCGCCTGATGTTGTCCAGTTTCAGATCAGGATAAAGATACTCCGATGAATAGAGGGCTGTTTTAGATTTATCATACGATGTGCTGTTTAGCCATATAAGCCCGGGAGTTACCTTGATAACATCAACCGAGCCCGGCACATGGGCGGAAACCAGCAGGGTGCTCGCTTCCATCAGTGAAGCAACTGCAGTAAGCGACACCATCCTGCCTTGCGCGTCCGTAAAATTATCGGCCTTGCTGAAAGAAGCGTATAAATGATATACACCATCCCTGATGGAATCGCCCGTTGCCAGCAGGTCAATAGTATCACCATATAGCATACCGTCCATGTTGTATCAGTTTAGTTGCAAGGTGTCGACTGTCTTGTTCCGGATCCACTCCCGCAAAGTTCAAAAATATGGCTTTTTTGTCTGTTTTTCTTTTGTTATATTTGATCTCTTTCCAGCGAAAGCTGCATTTTTAACGTTTTTAGTCAACAAAAAACAGGAGAAAATTATGTTCAGAACCGGCAAATCAATTATCGCATGTTTGTTTTTACTTTTTATTATGACAGGATGCCAGGAGGGAATGACCGAGTATCAAAAGCAATTGGAAGAACGCATCCGGCAGTACGAGGAAGTCGTGCTCACGGCAGACCTTTCGCAACTTAGTGAGGCCGAACGCAGCATGATCCCCTTGCTGATTTCAGCGGCTGACATTATTGATGAGATCTTCTGGATTCAGGCATTTGGCTCAAAGCAATCTCTCTTTGATGTGATGGAGGATCCCTTTGCGCGCGAATATGCACTGATTAATTATGGACCATGGGGACGGCTGGAAGGCCACACGCCTTTCTTTTACGGCTTTGACGATAAACCCCTGGGCGCTAACTTTTATCCGCACGATATGTCGCGTGAAGAATTTGACAACTGGGACGATCACGGTAAAAGAAGTCCTTTTACCATGATCAGGCGGGCAGGCGATGGCAGCCTGGTTTCAATCCCTTATTCACAAGCCTTTGCCGAACAACATGAAAGGATTGCCGATAAGCTTCAGCAAGCCTCAGAAATATCAGATTATGAGGCGTTTTCTCAGTACCTGGTGCTGCTTGCGAAAGCTTTGCAAAACGATGATTACCGTAAAAGCGATATTGCCTGGATGCAGATGAAAGGCAATAATCTCAATATGATAATGCGGCCTTTCGACACGGGTGAAGACCGTAAGTTTGGTCAGAAAGCAGCGCATACGGCCTACCTGATGGTAAAGGACGAGGAGCAAAGCCGGAGGCTTGAACACTTTGCTGCCATGCTGCCGGAGTTGCAGGCCAGCCTGCCGGTGCCCGGGCGCTACAAGCAGGAAAGTCCCGGCGATGGTGGCGCAATCCTGGTGTATGATGCCATTTATTACGCGGGACATTGCAACGCCGGACCTAAAATCATAGCCCTGCATCACCCCCAGGACCCCGAGGTGCAACAGCAGACAGGGACGCGGAGCATGCAGCTGAGAAATGTGATGGAAGCCAAGTTTAATGAAATACTCAAACCCATAGGCGATTTAATGATACACCCTGACCAGCGGGACATGATCACTTTTGACGCCTTCTTCCATCTTACTGCTTTTCATGAAATAGCCGGAGGCCTGAGTCTTTCAAACACCGTAACGGGCGACGGCCCGGTGAGGGATGCACTGCGCGAATACAACGGCATTATAGACGCCACAGTGTCTGACCTGGCAGCCCTCTACCTGATCACCCAGTTGCACGAAATGGGTGAACTGTCAGAAGACCTGCTCCGGCAGGCATATGTAACCTCCTTTGCCAGCATAAAACGATCGAGCAGGTTTGGCACCGCGGGAGCTCACGGCATTGCCGGCATGATCCGGTTCAACCTGTTCGCCCGCGAAAATGCGTTCTCAAAGTGTCAGCAAACCAATACCTACCTGGTGGATTTCGACAAGATGAAAGAGGCTGTTGAAGAAACCGTGCGCAAACTGATCCTCATACAGGGCGATGGTGATTATGACGCCGCCAGAGAACTTGCGAATACCTATGGGAATATGCCGGGAAGCCTCCGAATCGACATAGACCGGATCAATAATGAAAATATTCCCGTTGATGTTCGCTTCAGGCAAGGGTTGAGATACCTGGATTTGTAACAAAACCCGCGCTTGCCGATCTCTCCCCGGGCAACATGGCAGCTACCCTCCGTAATGTGCCCATACATGCGCTGATAAGCACATTTTCGGACATTTATGCCCGTTTCCGTACAATCATAAGTGGCCTCTGACCACCACCTTGGTCCTTAAGTATTTAATTGCCTTATAATTAATGTTTTTGGATTATTTTTTGATATGCTTTTATATGCCCTGATACTAAGAAAAACCGGTCAGTAACGCAACTGACAACTCAACAATTCATGAAACAATCCAATGATCATTAATCAATTACATCCACTATGAAAACATCTCATGTTATTTTCAGAGTACTGCTAACCGCAGTGCTGTTGGCAGGCGTATCCCTGTTCTCTTACGCCGACGATAAAACCGCACTCACCCCTGCTGAACAGGTTGAAAAGCTGATCAGCGAATACGACAATGCGGATACCCCGGGTGGTGCCATCCTCGTTATGAGGGATGGTGAGGTGATCTACACCCGTGCTTTCGGCATGGCAAACATCTCCTATGCGGTTCCTTTCAGCAACGGCACCCCGACGAACATTGGTTCTACATCCAAACAGTTTACCGCTTTTGCTCTTGGTCTGCTTGAAGAACAGGGGCTATTATCACTTGAAGACGACATCCGGAAGTACATTCCCGCGTTACCCGACTTTGGTGAACCGGTCCGCTTATGGCATTTTATTTCCCATACCAGCGGCTACAGGGAGTTCCTCAATTCACTGGCCATGTCGGGGCGGATGCTTGGCGATTATGTGAGTTATGACGAGATCATTCCGCTGGTGCAACGCCAGCCTGAATTGCAAAACACACCAGGAGCATCCTACAATTACAACAACACCGGCTATGTTTTACTGGCTATGGTGGTGGAGAAAGTTACCGGCACTACATTCCCTGAATGGATGAGAGAAAATGTATTCCTTCCTTTGGGCATGAAGAACACGCTCGTGCTGGAAAACCACGGGCAGATCATCAGGGGCAGTGCCCAGGGCTATGGCAAAGACGAGGATGGCACGTATTACAAAACATCCGACCTCAGCGGTGCCAAGGGGGCAGGAGGCATCTACAGCACAGTGGAAGATCTGGCGCAATGGGTGAAGCATTTCCACAATCCAAAGATCGGCAGCAGGGAACTCACAGCCAGGATGCAAACCTCTTTTTACAGGAATGACGGCGAAAGCCTGAAGTACGGTATGGGACTCCTGCTTGACAGCCTTAACGGGCTCCAGCGCATTCATCATGGCGGTGCCGACATATCGCACCGTTCAGCCTTTTATATGTTTCCCGAAGTCAAGGGAGCGGTCATAATGCAAACCAACCAGACCGGCATTCCGGGAACAATCGCCAATCAGGTGGCGGAAGCTTTTTTTGCCGATGTCATGCAACTGGAAAAACAGGAAACCGTTTCACCGGAGGATTTTGTGTATGATGTTGAAAAATTCGATGAAATTGCCGGACGCTATGAAATTGAAGAAGCACCGGGATTCTTCCTTGAGTTCTTCCGGGAGGATGATGTCCTTTATACCCAGGCGACCGGCCAGGGAAAAATAGATATCCAGGCCAGCTCCGATACCACGTTTTATCTCACAATTATTGAAGCCAGCATGACCTTTCACCGCAATGAAGACGGCATTATCGATGCCATGACCCTGCATCAGAACGGCAATCACCGCGCTGTAAGGATTTTTGAGCCCAAGTGGGAACCTTCACAGGAAGAGCTGGACATGATGCTGGGCAGGTATTTCAGCGAAGAACTCGAAGCTTTTTATGAGGTCGCACTGAACGATGACGGCGAACTGGTACTCCGGCACCGGAGACTTAAAGACATCCCGCTTAAAGCGGAAGAAAAAGACAAATTCACCGGGGCTTTCCCCATTACCGGCATTAGCTTCATGCGCAACGAGGAGGGGGTAATGACAGGATTCAAAGCCTCGAGTGGCAGGTCCTTCGGTATTGTATTTGAAAAATGGGAATAACCTGTGTGTTTTTCCCGGCACTTTATTATCGAATGAAGGATATGGCGTATATTTGTATACCTGTCAAAGCGTCATAAGAGCCTTTTCATAAAGAGAAACTAACTCAACACACCCTGGCGCCAAAGGCAGTCAGGGTGTTTTCATATCAAAAAACCATACGTTATGTACAACAAAATCATCCAGAACATCAAGCCGCTTGAGTTTATGTGGCCGGTTATGAATCCTTACGTCTTTTGTGTGCACCACCTCGACGATTACCCCAGCGGTAATGAGGAGATGGGGCCTCAGGCATCGCTTGCCGGCCGTTACCTTGGCCAGGACTTCACCCTGAAGGACGGCTGGCGTATGTATCATGGGGAACGGGTGCCCGGTTTCCCGGCACATCCGCACAGGGGTTTTGAAACCGTCACCGTAGTGCTTGACGGATTTGTCGATCATTCCGACAGTCATGGCGCCGCCGGCCGTTATGGCATGGGCGACGTCCAGTGGATGACTTCAGGCAAGGGACTGCAGCATTGCGAAATGTTCCCGCTGCGCCACCAGGATAAAGGCAACCGCCTTGAGCTGTTTCAGATATGGCTGAACCTGCCAAAAAAAGACAAATTTGCCCCGCCTCATTTCAAAATGTTATGGGCAGAACAGATCCCCGAGGTTAAAAGCAAAGACAAGAACGGTAAAGAAACAAAAGTGAACGTTTATGCGGGTAGCTATGACGGACATAAGGCACCCGCTCCGGCACCCGACTCCTGGGCAGCGAACCCTGAAAACGGAGTCAATATCTGGACTGTAAAAATTGAGAAAGGCGGCTTCTGGACCCTGCCCGGCGACGACCCTGAAATGAAACGCATGCTTTATTTCTACAAAGGAGGAGTCCTGAAAGCTGCCGGTGTGGAGGTTTCCTCCGGATATGCCCTGGAGTTGCTGCCCGATCAGGACATAATCATACAGGCCGTTGATGATGATGCATACCTCCTTTTTTTGCAAGGCCTCCCCATTGATGAACCTGTGGTGCAACACGGCCCCTTTGTAATGAATACTGCCGAAGAAATACACCAGGCCATTGCTGACTACCGTCAAACACAATTCGGCGGGTGGCCGTGGCAGAGATATGATCACGTGCACCCCCGCGATCAGGGCCGCTTTGCGAAATACGCCAGCGGAAAAACTGAAACCCCCTGAGCAATCACAGGCTTAATGGACATAGCAGTTCCGCCTCGCACAATGACACCAAAATAAAAAACAGCACATTTCGCTTTTTTTTGGCGTTTTTGTATTTTTATCGGGCATTTGGCACTTCGGCTTCCACCACAATCTTTTCCGTCATGGGTAAACAACAAAAAAAAACCTCGACGTCGCAAAAAACACTGTCGGATAAAAAGTCAAAGCCGCCGGCAAACAGTGATGCGATAGAGGAAGTACTCCTGGGAATTCAAGCAGGCACCTGGAGCTTAGACATCCCCGCAGGAGTGGTTCATCACAGCCAACAATGGGTGTCGGCTCTTGGCATTGATATAAATGATCAGGCACCCTCCACATTTGACACATGGAAAAGTCTGCTTCACCCTGATGATATTACTTTGGTCAACCAGGCCCTGGACAGCATTGCTAAAGGCCAGTCTGACAACCTTATAGCCGAAATCAGAATTCGTCATCAACAGGGACATTATCTGTGGATTACCATTACCGCCAAAGTCAGCCGGCGCGCAGATGACGGAACACCGCTTCAGATTCAGGGTGTCTGCCAGGACATCAGCCTCCGAAAAATAACCCAGATGCAACTAATTGAGCGAAACGAGCTCTTAAACCGCATGTCGGCCATGGCCCGCGTGGGAGCGTGGGAGTTTGACACGACCACCGGAAAGGGAAGCTGGACGGATGAAGTGGCACGCATTCACGACCTGGATCCGGAAACAGAGACGGACAAAAATTTGGGTGCCAGCTTTTATGTTGGAGATTCGAAGAAAAAAATAAACAAAGCCATCCAAAAAGCTATTGAAAAAGGCACCCCATATGACCTGGAGCTGGAAATGGTCACAGCAAAGAACAAACACAAATGGGTGCGTACCATAGCCTATCCTGTTGTTGAAAAGGGAAGGGTTGTGCAAATAAGGGGTTCTTTTCAGGACATAACCGATTTTAAGAATTCAGAGCTCAGATTAAAAGCACAGAAAACAAGTATTGACCTGCTGCACAGAGCAACCGATGCCATGGCCATGGTTGAGACCTACATTGACGGGTTACAAAAAACTCTTGAGGAGGTTTGCAAAACAACAGGCTGGGATATTGGCGAAGTCTGGGAACCGGACACTGCAGGCAACGTGCTTGAATTCAGTGAGGCCTGGTACACTTCAGATAAAAAGCTCAGGGGTTTTTATGATGCCAGCAAGAAGTATACGTTCAGACCAGGCAGCGGGCTTCCGGGAAGAGCATGGAAACAGAAAAAAACGATTTGGATCCCGGATGTAAAAACATTTCGCGACTTTCACCGGGCTAAAGAAGCCAGGCGCTTTGGCTTGTCCTCCGGCGTTGCCATTCCGATCATCGCAGAAAAAAAGGTGGTCAACGTTATTGTTTTCTTTATGAAAAAAAAGCAGGAGGAAGACAGTGACTTCGTAAAACTTATTTCGGGTATTGCAACGCAACTTGGACAATTGTTTATCAGGAAAAAGACAGAAGAAAGCATTAAGAAGCTTTCGCTTGAATATGAAAAAGTGTTTGATGGCACACAAAGCGCTATGTTCCTGGTTGAATATTGTGCCGACAGAATATTTCGTTACGTGCGAACCAACAGGGCCTATGAGCAAATGTCGGGTTACAGTCATGAGGACACGTACGGAAAAACACCTTACGACCTGTTTGAGGAAAGAGCGGCAGATGAAATCACCGCCAATTACAGGAAATGTATTCAAACTGAAAAAAGTGTCAGTTTCGAACTTGACCTGGAACACCGTGGGAAAAGGCATGTGGTGTACGTTGATCTAAACCCTGTAAAGGAACATGGTGTGCCAAAATTCATTGTTGGTTCCTCCACAGACATTACCGACAGAATACTGATGATGGAAGAGTTAATGATTGCCAAAGACAAGGCTGAAGCCAGCGATCGTCTGAAAGCGGCATTTCTGAACAATATCTCACACGAAATCCGCACCCCGTTGAACGGCATCCTGGGATTTGGACAAATGCTTGCAGCTAAGGGAGCCACTGCTTCCCAGCAAAACTCCTATTTAAGAAGTATGGAAAAAAGCAGCAAGAGACTCATTGACACTATTGACAAAATCGTTGACATATCAATGCTGCTATCGGGAAGTGTTCAGACAGCTCCGGAAAACTGTTCTCCGGAAGGAGTGCTTCATGACGTTTATGAGCAGATGCTTATTCAGAGCAAAGAAAAGGACCTCACACTGGTACTTGACATCCCTAAGCATTCCAAACGGCTTTCGATAAACAGCGACCCTGAGTTGTTGCGAAAAGCACTGATGCATTTGTTGGACAATGCAATTAAGTTCACCGACAAAGGCAGCATTCACCTGGGGTTGGAAAAACGTTCCAATGCTGTTGTCTTATTTATAAAAGACACAGGGAAAGGTATCGCCCCTGAATATATGGAAAAGATCTACGAGCCTTTCAGCCAGGAAGATGCCTCAATGACCAGGGGTTATGAAGGCAGCGGACTCGGGTTGCCTGTTGCGTCAGGGATAATTAAAAAACTCGGCGGAAGCATTTGGTTTGAATCAAAAATGGATTATGGCACAACTTTCTTCCTGAGCCTACCCTTATCAGGTGAGGTCACCAGCACAGAAGATGAAGCTGGCGAAAATACACGACCTGAGGGAGACAGCGCCTCTCTGGCTGGTACGGATCAAACAATCCACACAAACAAGATACTTATTGCAGATGATGATGAAATGACCCGCTTTTTGATGGAAACCCTGCTTGAGGATCTTAATGTGCACGTGTTGGTGGCCTGTGATGGACGGCAGGCGGTGGATTTGTTTACTGAAAACCAAGACATCAGCCTGGTGATCATGGACATTAAGATGCCTGTAATGGACGGTATGGAGGCCACCCGCCGAATCAAGGCTATACGGCCAGAAGTTCCTGTTATTGCCGTCACGGCACACGCCATGAGCGGGGATGAACACCGGATCAGGCAGGCAGGTTGCGACGATTATCTTTCAAAACCCCTCAGTGGCAAAACGCTCCTGGAAAAAATCAGGGCATTACATTCGGGACTGAGCCTAAAGCGCTAACTCATCTCATAACTATTCACTAAATTCTATCAGAAATGCCTTTCTTGTTACTCCCAAAAATCTTTTTCTATTTAAAAATCTTATTCTTTTCTGCCGGTATCTTTCTTTTAAACGCTTGTGATTCGCAGGAAGAGCGTTTAGAAGATAAAGCGGCGAGCATTCATGCGAAAGTGCTGACTCTTGACAGTCATGTGGACACCCCGTTGATGCTCATGCGCGAAGATTTCGACATAGGCAGGCGAAACGACCCCCGCGAAAGAGGAGGGAAGCTTGATTTCCCGAGAATGGAGGAAGGCGGGCTGGATGCCGTATTCTTTGCCGTTTTTTTAGGACAGGGATCCCTGACACAAGATGCCTATGACCAGAATCATGAGCGGGCGCTCGACATCTTCGATCACATACACAGGGCCATTGACGATAACAGTAATACAGCCGGCCTTGCACTGACACCTGATGATGCCGAACGCCTTCGGGCAAAGGGTAAACGCGCCGTATACATCGGCAACGAAAATGGATATCCCATCGGCAAGGACATCGGCAGGCTGCAGCAATATTATGATCTTGGCAGCCGGTATCTCGGACTGTCACACTCGCGGCACAACCAGATATGCGACGCTTCCACCGACAACAACCCGCCGTTGCACCATGGTTTGTCGGCGTTTGGCGTGGAAGTGGTAAAAGAACTTAACCGCCTGGGTATGATGGTTGACGTAAGTCATATTTCTGATGAAGCCTTTTATGATGTACTGAAGGTAACCGAAGCTCCTGTGATCGCATCACATTCGAACGCCAGGGCTGTTTGCGACCACCCGCGAAACCTCGATGACGATATGCTCATAGCGCTGGCAAAAAACGGCGGCGTTTTGCAACTGTGCATCCTGAGCGCCTACGTTAAAGAGATGGAACCGAATCCGGAACGCCAGGCCGCCTTTGCAGCACTCCGGGAACGATGGAACAACTTCCAGGACCTCACTGATGAGGAAATGGATCAGGCGCGTTCCGAGTGGTGGGAAACCAACTCCAGGTACCCGGCACCGCTGGCCACCGTATCCGACTTTGTCGACCATGTCGACCATGTGGTAAACCTGATCGGTATTGACTATGTGGGTATCGGGACCGACTTTGACGGCGGTGGAGATCTCGAAGACTGTTACGACGCCTCAGAACTGGGCAACATAACCCTGGAGCTGGTACGACGCGGCTACTCCGAAAAGGATATCGAAAAAATCTGGTCGGGAAATTTCATGCGCGTCTTCCGACAGGTTGAAGAAGTTGCCGCGCAGCTGCAGGCCGAAGCCAACCCCATCCAATAAAAAATTTAACAAGCGTTTAAATTGTTGTCAAAAACAGTATCTTTGGCCACAAATTCTACAGACCTGCAATGGTCTGCAGGAACATTGTTCACAAAAAAACATCCAAAATGAAAAAAACATATTTCATTTCATTGATGATGATGGGTTTAAGTCTTGCCCTTCACGGACAAGCCAACAGCATTGTTGGGTTTTGGCTTACGGAAGACGGTGACTCTCAGGTGGAGATTTTTACAAAGGCCGACGGTCAGTTTTACGGCCGTGTTGTGTGGCTTGAAGAGCCGTTAAACGACAAGGGCCTGCCAAAAGTCGACGATAAAAACCCTGACAAAGCCATGCACCAGGTGCCCATACTCGGGCTGGAAATACTCAAAGGGTTTGAATACAATGCCTCTAAGCAGGAATGGGCCGGGGGAACGATCTATGATCCCAAAAACGGAAGGACGTACAGCGCCTATTTAAGAATGGATGGCGAACAAACCCTGAGAATGAGAGGGTATGTATACGGCATGCGGTTCCTTGGGCGTTCTTCCTACTGGACCAGGGAGTCGGGACTCAGGGAATAAGATCGAAAAACCACATGAATTTGCCGCAGAGCTGATGACTGACTTCTGAAGGCCTTTCCCTTCACAAGTTACATCAAAACCATAGGGACAGCGATTTGTTCCGCGCGCAGTCCCTGTATTCTGATCATTTCAAAAACTCAGTAAAATTCCTGTACCTGCAGGAAAGGCATTCAGCATAGAATATTCTTTGTGAAAAATTCTGATCAGCCTTCAGGCTAAACAAGATCCTGCACGAATTTTTGCTCCCTGGCGCGGCCCTCGTTGTACATCCGTATCCACGCAACCAACCCCATTACCGCCAATACCAGGAAAACCGTAAACTGAAAACTGGTAAACACCAGGCCCTTAACAAAATAGAGCGGAATGGAAATGATGTTTCCGGCAATCCAGTAGATCCAGTTCTCTATTTTTTTCCGTGCCATATAAAACATGCCAATCAGGAAAATGGAGGTCGTCAGTGAGTCAACGTAAGGAATATAGGATTGCATGTATTCCGGGTCGTTTTGCTTGAAAATATAGATCAGTCCGAAGATCACTGCATACAACACGGGAATCATTCCGATGCCGATGGCCTGCTGAAACTTGGTGTTCCACCGGATCGGGCGGTAGCGTTTCAGTTCATCTTTTCGTGTCCATACATACCATCCGTAAATACTCATGCTGGTATAAAACACGTTGATGCCCATATCAGCGTACAGCTGAAATTTATAACAGATATATACATAGATCACGGTGCTGACAATACCTGTGGGATAGACAAGGAGGTTAGCCTGGCGGGCAAACCAAACGCTCAAAATACCAAAAAGCACAGCAACCAGCTCAAGCCAGGTGGTTTCTTTCACATTTTCGAGGAACAGCTGAAAAAAGGCGGAGTCAGGAATCATGGTTTAACGTTTCGAACAAAGAAGGGCAAAGATACACGAACTTTTTTATTCAAATATCCGCCATGGAAGTATCCTGACGTACTTTTAATTAGCACAACGGTATATTCTGAAAGAAAGATTACAGGCTGTACAGGACACCAGTGTTTTACGTTTCGGGCTGACTTTCGGGCGGGGTGCGGCGGTTGTAGCTGTTCATGGTTTGTGCCACGCCCTGCAAGCCAAAGCTGATGACCATTTCACAGGCCACATCAAGTTGCGGCACGACCAGTTTCAGCTCTTCATCGGTCCATTTTCCGAGGACAAATTGTGACTGAAAGCCCCTGGGGTATTCCCCGCCGATACCAAAGCGCAGGCGTGCAAACTCGCTGGTGCCCAAATGGTCGATGATATCCGTCAGGCCATTGTGACCTCCGGGGCCTCCTTTCGGGCGCATGCGCAGGGAGGCAAGCGGCAGGGCCACATCATCGGCAACCACCAGAAGATGCTGTAGTTCGATTTTTTCCTTGTTCAGCCAGTACAAGACAGGACGACCACTCCGGTTCATGTAGGTTGAGGGCTTCAACAAAAAAAACTGGCGCCCTTTGAAGCGAAATGAAGCCATATCGCCATAACGGGCAGGTGCAAATACTGTCTCACGCAGGGCAGCTAAACGGTCAAGCACCATAAAACCGATGTTATGCCTCGTCAAAGCGTATTCGGGTCCAATGTTTCCCAATCCGGCAATCAGATATTTCATGGCTCAGGGATATGGTCAAATGTACATGAATTTTTTTTCATGCGAAAATACACACAGACGCATGATTATAAAAGCTCGAAGGAAGAAAGAGAGGTCGGAAGCTTGTTTCGAACGCAGTGAGAAATCTGTTAGGAAGTCGGAAGGCTTCAACAAATTAACTCTTAAACGATTAAACGAATCAACAATTAAACAATAACCTTACATCTGCACATTTGCACATCTGCACATCTGCACATCTGCACATCTGCACATCTGCACATCTGACACCCATTCAGCATTTTTGATATGAGCGCAAAACACAGATATACAAACACTTATAAAACATAAACAGATGAAAAAAAATCCGACACTGCCAAATACAAAAAAGCATAAAGCGCAAACTGCACTTTATGCTTTTTTCTTTTCCGGACTTTTGGTTACCGTCCGGAATTCTGGCGTTTATTCTTTTGCAGCATCGCCTTCCTGAGCAGCGGCTTCATCGGAAGCAGCTTCCCCTGCAGCTTCGCCTTCGGCGGCTTCACCTTCTGCTGCTTCATCCTCTTCAGGTTCCACAGGAGCCATCATGGCAGCCCTTGCAGACTTAACGAGAACCACAACGGAGTTTTCAGGATCCATAAACTGCACGTTTTTGACCGACAGTTGACCAACAACAACAGAGTCGCCAATCTTAAGAGAGGAAATGTCAATATCAACCTCTGCCGGCAGTTCATCAGCCAACGCCATCACATTCAACCGGCGACGCTTGATGAGCATCTTACCTCCGGCAAGTACACCGGGGCTGCTTCCCTTGACCTTGATGGGAAGCGACATTTTTACCGGTTTGTCCGGGAAGATTTCCAGGAAGTCGGCGTGAATGATTCTGTCCGTTACCGGATGATACTGAATATCCTGCAGGATGGCATCCATTTTCTTGCCTGCAATGTCGAGTTTTACGGTACAGGCATCCGGAGTAAAAACAATGTCTTTAAAGCTTTTTTCAGAAGTGTAAAACTGAATTTGTTCTTTACCTCCATATACCACGCAAGGCACATTACCTTCCCTGCGCAGGCGTTTTGCATCTTTTTTCCCTACGTTCTCGCGTGGAGAACCGCTCACAGATACTTTTTTCATTTGCGCTGTTTTAAATTAAATGAATCTCACCAGGACGCTCCTGATTTTGAGTTTGCAAAGATAGTAAAATAGTTTTTATGTAACGATGCGAACCGGGAATGAAATTGCCGTGGCAGGTCAGTGTGTCAAGACGGGTTGATGGTTACAGGATGGTGGAAAACTCAAAATAAGAGCTGATGGAGGAGTGGTTGTGCACCCGTTGTATCACATCAGCAAACAGTTTTGAAGCGGTCAGCACGGTTACTTTCGGACATTCTTTTTTCATTGGGATGGTATCGGACACGATCACTTCTTCAAACACACTATTTTTCAAGCGTTCATATGCTTTTTCGCTGAAAACGGCATGCGTACAGGTGGCGCGTACGCTGTTGGCGCCTTTTTCCATGATCATTTTTGCAGCTTGTGTTATTGATCCTGCCGTATCAATAATGTCATCCACCAATACCACGTCTTTTCCTTTTACATCACCGATAAGGGTTATGCGCTCAACCTCGTTGGCTTTCTCTCTTTGCTTATAGCAAATAACCAGTTCGCTGTTCAGGAATTTGGCATATGCCCCTGCGCGGCGTGTGCCGCCTGTGTCGGGTGACGCCATGACCAGGTTGGGCAGGTTCAGTTGCTTGATGTAAGGAACAAAAATTGCGGAGGCATACATATGATCAACAGGAACATCAAAAAAAGCCTGTATCTGGTCGGCATGCAGGTCCATGGTGATCAGGCGGTCAAGTCCGGCGGCCATAAGCAGGTTGGCAATGAGCTTGGCGCCGATCGAAACTCTTGGTTTGTCTTTGCGGTCCTGCCGGGCAAATCCAAAATATGGAATCACGGCGATCACCTGCCGGGCTGAAGCGCGACGGGCAGCATCAATCATAAGCAACAATTCCATCAGATTGTCGGAGGGGGGGATGGTGCTCTGAATGAGGAACACATCATTTCCCCTTAAGGTTTCTTCAAAAGAAGGCTGAAATTCACCGTCAGCAAAATACTGCACAAGCTCTTTACCAAGAGGTTTTCCATAGGCTTCTGCAATTTTTTCCGCCAGGGCGCGGGAAGCGGAACCGGAGAACATTTTCACAACTGAGGCCATAAAGAAAGTTTTTGAAGAACAGAAAACAACATTACCATAACAAAAGTATAAATTATATCAGAATCCTTTCACCTGCCCGGCGATGATTTTCATATTTTATTTGTCATAATAAAGTAATTGGTTAATTTTGCGGGATTGAAAGGAGGCTGCTTACTGTTGCTCTTTTTGCCCGGGTGGCGGAATTGGTAGACGCGTTGGTCTCAAACACCAATGATAGCAATATCGTGCCGGTTCGACCCCGGCCCCGGGTACAAAAAACCCTCAACATTATACGGTGTTGAAGGTTTTTTTTTGAGATTCCATGCACCAGGAACGATCCATGCCTGCCATCCTGAAAAAAAACGGAAATTACTTATTTCAAAAAGGGGCAGGTATAAACCAGCCGGCGCAACAGCCATCAGGCGCACTAATGAAACTCCCGCAATGTTTCGTGTATTCCTTTATGCACCTCATACCAGAATTGCAATCCCGCTTCAAATTTATCTTTTTCAAAAGCTTTTATCCAGTTGTTGAGTTCTTCATCACGCACCTGGTCTTCTGTGGCTTTTTTCCGCAGGAATTGAAAGAGGAAGTCCACATTCCGCTCCGACTCCCAGAATATGGAGGCATTGCGGCTGTTGATTCGTGTGGCCGTTAGCCGGAGGTTCTGCATGAACTGCTCTTTCATTCCGAATAGTTTATCCACCACATCGGGCATAATTTCTTCAGCCCATGTCCTGTGAAAGCGACAGAATCCAAGGTTGTCCATCATCAGTTCCTTTACCATTCGATCAGCATTCTGACGGCCCAGTTCACGGGGCGGAATGAACTCCTGACCATAGACCATATAGTATTTGCCCATGATCGCCATGGGTGAAAGGACACCGGGTGTCCAATACTGATTGGGCACCATCCAGCCCTGGCGGGCAAAACCGATATGAACAAAGCGATCCATAACTCCGATGCCCTTTTCGCGGGCAAGGTGGCGTGCCAGTTTCCGTGCTCCGGCTTTCATATTGATCAGACTTTCAGGTTTCACCATCTCATCAAGCAATGCTGCGGCAATACGCGCATTGTGCATCGAATCCTCAACAACATCAAAGTTTTCAGGCGAAAATTTCGGCACATCCTCCACTCTCAGTTCGCTGGGTTTTATCAAACCATCGACCATGCACTCCATCAACCAGGCCAGTACCCCTCCTACCGAAATAGCATCAAAGCCATAGCTGTCAGCCTTACCGTTTAAAAGCTCAGCGGCGCGTTGGTCAAAGACTCCGCAGAGCGGCCCCATCGTTTGATATGGTTCATAATCCTTTTTGAAATGCCCGTGCATTTTTTTACAAACAGCCACACATGGCTCTCCGCAATTCTTCTGCTGCCTGGTAGCAATGGTCTCTTCGTTGAATTGCCTGAGGTAGTGATCCAGAATAAAGCGTTTATGCAGATCAAGGCGTTCCTCCTTGTTCATAAAGATCGTCCGGTAATTGAACGCTATGATCCTTTCGTTCATGGAAGCAAAATTCACCCCAAAAGTGCCACCGGTGTTAAAGGCAGGGTCGTAGCGGTATTTGGTAGTTGCCTCCATGTCTTTGACCGCCATTTTTTTGTTATAGCGATCGTGAAACCATTCGTCGGCTACCTTGCGATCCCGGAAATCCTCATCAACCCAGGTGCCGCCATAAATGACCCCCACAATTCCATGTTCCTGCAAGAGTTTGGTGCCAAATCCGCCGCGGCCCGCCCAGCAATCGACCGCAGTAAGCTCTCCCTTTTTTACCGGAGCTGAAGCAATAGCCCCATTATCGGTATACATGGCGGCAGGACCTACAGCAAGCACCCTGGGATCCTTTTCATAACAGGAAGCATACTTCTCCAAAGCATACTGCATGACCCCGTAAACCCCACTCCTGTGTTTTTCCCATAAAGAATGAACGTCAACCGGATACAGTTCCACCTCAACTTCTTCACCATGATTACGGTTCAGGTAGAGAATGGACGGGCTTAGAGCTTTCCCGATAACAGAAAACAGGTTTATGCCCAAATTGTCGAACACCAGGGCTGCACCCCCCATAGAAGAAATAAAAAACCCGTGCCAGGAAGGCGATA
>JAVIYP010000030.1:0-30459 GCA_031323845.1 Bacteroidales bacterium
TGAGATACTATCTTTTCTTATCCGTGCCCCCCGTGCCCTCTGTGAGATACTATCTTTTCTTATCCGTGCCCCCCGTGTCCTCTGTGAGAAAAAAATCACGTATATTTGAAAAAAGAATCGATAACTAATCCACACAGATAAACCGGAAACCATTTTTTCGATGACCACCAGGGCACTGCTTCTTCTGTTTTCGTTTGTCTTTTTTGCAGCCGGCAACCAAGTGCATGCCATGCACAGCGCTGCTGAGATAAAAAATGATGAACCCCCATGCACGGATGTGTATTTTTATTCTGACGCGCACTCTTTCAGGGCCACAGGCATTGGCACGCACCGTGACTACAGAACCTCCGAGCGGATCGCCCGCCTGGATGCCGGAGCGCACCTTATCGCCAACATAAGCGTCAGCATAGCATCGGTTACAAACAGGTACCTGCAGCAACAGGCGCTGGAAGATGATGTAATGTATCATACGGTGTATCAGCAACTGACCAATATCAGCGCTGAGCAGTTTCTCAGGAACATCAGGATCATCTGTGTGGAAACCGATTTCGATCAGGGCGTATACATCACACGCATGGCCGTTGAAGTGTCAACACGGGATGTTTTGTCCGACTTGCAGCAAGACTTTGCCTCCGACACTCTGATACAGCATCTGTATGATGAAGGCGTTCTCGAAAAAGTATTCCAAGAAGAGCTTGACGGGAAGGGAGATAAAAATTAAAAACGACCGGTAACATGAGCACCAGGACAGAACAAACACAGAAAAACAGGGTGGCTGCCTTCGCAATGTTTATTGTTTTGATGGCAGTTTTTCCTCTGGCTTCAAAGGCACAGGAGTACATTGAAATTAAGGGAGCCACAGGTGTCGGTGTTCTGGCCGGCAGGATCTCAGAAGAAGCAGCCCGCCAGGATGCCATCAACAAGGCAAAACTCGAAGCGTTGCGCATGGCCGGCATAACCGAACACCTGCAGTCGTACGAGTTATTGTTTACCAGCGAAACAGATCACGATTACAGCCAGTTCTTCAGCTCTGATGTGCATTCGGAAATGCAGGGCACCGTTGTTGATGTTGATATCGTATCTGAGACACGTTCACTGAATCCGAGGTCAAACCTGTTTGAAGTTGAAGTCACCATCAATGCCACAGTTGTCAAGTACGACACCAGGCCCGATCCGGCATTCAACACCAGGGTTACCGGCATACATGCGGTGTACAACAACGGAGATACCTTAACCTTCAGGGTTTTTTCGACCCTGGATGCTCACTTGCATATTTTCAACATCAATGACAGTGAGGCTTACCTGATGTATCCCAACCCCTGGGAAGAATCAAAGATCATTGAAGCCGGAAGTACCAAACGCTTCCCTTTCGGACTGGTCGATTACGTCCTCGAAAAACAGACAAGAACACCGGAAGAGAATCGCCTGATCTTTGTTTTTACCAAACAGCCCGTACGCTTTCTTGATTTTTTTAATGAAGCCCAGGAAACCTATTCCGAAAACATCTTTAAGTGGATCTACAGCATAAGTCCGGACATGCGACATACAAATTATCAGACCTTTACTATCCGATGAGGCTGATTCCGTACATGATTCCATTGCGGAATTCAATACTTATTTCAGTGCTTTTCCTGTTGTTTGCCGCACCGGTATCTTCGCAGGTGGTGAAGGGTGTTGTGGTTGATGAAGAAGGCGCTCCGGTTCCCTTTGCAACGGTATATGTGCTGGAATTGCACCGGGGAACGACGGCCAACGAAGAGGGTTTTTACCAGTTGTCCCTGCCGCTGGGCAGCCACGATCTGCGTTTTCAATACCTCGGTTACAAAACTCAGATCCATGAGGTACTGATCGGCGATGAGCCAACGGAGCTTAACGTTGTGCTTGAGGTACAGCATTACACCCTGCCTGCTGTGGTCGTTACGGCCAGCGGGGAGGACCCTGCCTACTACATTATGCGCCGTGCCATTGGCCTTAGCCAGTATTATCTGAACCAGGTGTCGGAATACTCATGCCGCGTTTACCTAAAAGGTTCGGGAGTAATATTGAACGTCCCGGGATTTATGCGCCTCCAACTTGAAAGAGAAGGAGTGGAGGAGGGCCGGTATTTTGTTGTTGAAACGATATCCGACGTATATTTTGAACTGCCCGACCGCATCCGGACGGAAGTGAGGTCGCTGCGCAGCTCGGGCAACGACAACCAGTCCGACCCGATGTCGTTCGTTACGATCAGCCTTTATCGCGATATTAACGGGATCATATCACCCCTGAGCAGGAGTGCCATGCAGCTCTACCGTTTTGAGCTTGCAGGCAGCTTTCTTGAAAACGGACATCAGATCAACAGGATAAGGGTCATTCCCCGCCGCTCCGGCCCCGACCTCTACCAGGGCTATATCTACATCAGGGAAGGAAGCTGGAACCTGCATTCCGTTGATCTCAGCGTGGAACAAAGCCTCTTCACCATAAACATCAGGCAGGTATATCAGCCGGTATCGGCTTTTGTGTGGATGCCCGTCAGTCAAAACTTTGAGGTCAGTGTGTCTATGATGGGATTTGAAATAGACTACACCTATGTGGCCTCTGTCAGTGACTACGAAATAACACTCAATCCTGACCTCGACCATTCATTTTATATCCGGCATTTTGAGGACAGCCTGACGATTGATCGCCTTCATTACAGCGAACTCAGGGCTTTGCCCGCCGCCGCAGCGAGGGAGATTGCCGGTACTGCACCGGACAGGGAAACGCTGAGCAAAAGGGAAACGGAAATAAGCAAACTCATGGAGTCGGCTGAGCTGTCAAACAGGGACATGCGCAGGCTGAACCGTCTCATACGTCGCGATACCAGGTCGAAAAGCAGAAGAGAATCTCTTGAATTATTTCCCTCTGCCATGGAAATTGACGACAGCGCACGCGTTCGAAGCATGGAGTATTGGGAGGCTAACAGGCCTGTGCCACTTACAGAGCAGGAACTGGCCAGCTTCAGGGAATTCGAGCCTGACACCATGGATGAGTATGCTGCTGACCGCCAAACACAAAGGCTGATCCGGCAACTTATCCTGGGCGGAACACATAATTTCAGGAACAGGCTGCGCCTGAGTCATAACGGACTTGCCGGGCCGTCATCATTTTACTACAACACGGTTGATGGACTTCCCTATTCCAAAACGATGACCCTGGATCATCGCCCTGAGCACGGAAGGTTTTTCAGTCTGGGCGCAACGGTTACCTATGCGTTTGCCCGTGACCGGCTGATGGCAGATGCGAACCTTCGTTACGAATATGATCCTTATAAAAGAGCCTACGTTGCTTTCGCCATAGGCAGAAAAAGCACCGATTTCAATGACGGCAACGGCATACCCTTGTTTTTTAACACCATAAGCACGCTGTTACTGAAACAAAATCATCTGAAACTTTATGAAATGGATTTTATCCGGGCCGATCACCGCATTGATCTTGCCAACGGGCTGGTGTTGTTCACGGGCGCGGAATTTGCACTTCGCAGACGGCTTATAAACAATAGTTTCTATTTTATAACAAATCCTTACAGGGAAACCTTCTTGCCAAACTTCCCGCAGCATCCCAGCCTGGATCCCGGCAAGCTGATTGATCATTATGCCTTTCACTACAAACTCAGGCTGAGCTATACGCACCGCCATTACTACCGTATGGCAAATAACCGTAAAGTGATGATGCATTCTTCCTTTCCAACGGTGTCGCTGATGTACCGGCAGGGAGTGAGAGATGTCTGGGAAAGCAGCAGCGCTTTCAGGCACTGGGAGGTATCCGTCAGTCATCGTATGGAGCTGCGCCTCATCGGCAACATCAGCTATAAGCTTACCGGAGGATTCTTCCCACAGAAGAAAGGAGCCTTTTTTGCCGACTACAGGCATTTCGACACCAATCCCCTCTGGGTAAAAAGCAGCAACAATATTGATATGTTTCAAACGCCCGGGTATTATGCGTACAGCACGGTCAGCAATTACTCAACTCTTCATGTGCGCTATGACCACAGCCGTTTGTTGTTAAAACGCCTTCCTGTGCTTTCCGATAAACTGCTGCGGGAACGATTGTTTGTAAACACACTGCTGATTGACGGAAGAAAACCTTACACTGAATTCGGTTACGGGCTTGATCAGTTGCTGCTCATCTTCAGTGTTGATGTTGTAAGCGGCTTCTCCGGAGGAAAACATCAGTACACCGGATTTCGGATAGGCATTCCTCTTACAGGCCAGGTGGGCCTTAGATTGTAATTTTAAATAAGCTTGCTTTTTATTATAGGAAGCCTTCTCGTTGGATGACCTGACCGCCCTCCTTTCTAATCCTTCACCATGAAGCTGACGGCTGCCCCGCCTCCGGGAGCCAGTTTCAGGATCAGTGTCGAGGTGTGATCTAACTCAAGCGTTTCAATGGTGTAGCTGGTGGGGTTTTTGTCCCAGTGGGCATCGCTTCCGTCGGCGTATAAGGTCACGGCATAGCTCTTGCCGGGGTCGAGAAAATCTGTTGCAATGCTCAGTTCACGTGCTTCTTCGTTGGTGATGCTTCCAAGAAACCAGTTGCCTGTTTCCCTTTCTTCCCGGACAATGGTAACGTATTGTCCTATTTCGCCATTGAGCACCCGCGAATGCTCCCAGTCAACCCCAACATCCTTGATAAACTGAAATGCCGGATGACCCTCATAATATTGCGGAAGATCCGCCACCATTTGCATGGGACTGTAGATGACCACATAGAGCGCCAGTTGCTGGGCTAAAGTAGTGTTTACCTGGTTGTTTGGGCGGTAAGGGTCGAGTTTGATGTTAAAAATACCCGGAGTGTAATCGATCGGGCCTGCCAGCATGCGTGTGAACGCAACAATGGGCAGATGCCCCGGTGGATTTCCCCCGTCGGTGGCCCAGGCATTGAATTCCTGTCCGCGAAGCGCTTCCCTGGTTGCATCATTGGGGTAGGTCCTGCGCAGGCCTGTAGCCATGATCGGCTCATGACTGTTGACCATCACCCGGTGTTCGGCGGCCTTTTTCAGCACCCGCATGTAGTGGTTTACCATCCATTGGCCGTGGTGGTATTCACCTTCCGGAATGATGGTGCCCACATAGCCGGTTTTGACCATATCATAACCGAAATGCGACATCAGCGCATAAGCCGTATCCAGTTGTTGCTCATACGTGGTGACGGCCGAAGAGGTCTCATGGTGCATAACCAGCCTGACCCCCTTTGATCTGGCGTAGGCCGTAACTTTTTCCAGGTCAAAGTCGGGATAAGGCGTTACGAAATCATAAATGCCCTCGCGGTCCGCATGGCCAATCCAGTGCTCCCAGCCGGTGTACCATCCTTCAATAAGCAGGGCATCAATACCGTGCTTTGCCGCAAAATCAATGTAATATATTGCATTTTCAGTGGTAGCCCCGTGCCTTCCATGGGGCTCGGCTTCTTCCCAGGTGTCAAAATCGCGGTCGTCGGTATAATCCCAGCTGGATTTTCCAAGATGCATTTCCCACCAGATACCCATATATTTTGCAGGCTTCAGCCAGGAGACATCACCAAGTTTATTGGGTTCGTTAAGATTGAGAATTATCCGTGATTCAATGAGATCACCGGCTCGTTCAGCAACCTGTATCATCCGCCAGGGGGTGCTGAAAGGCGTCTTCCGGACCACCTTGTAATCTTCTCTTTCCGTTCCCACAAGGATGCTGCGCATGCTCAGGTTTTCCTTGTCTATTCCGAGGGTTATACCCGAATAGTCAATCAGTGCCGCTTCGTGGAAACTCAAATGCAGACCATCGTCGGTTCTCATGCTAACGGGAGTGTTCACGGCATTGTAAGGAATATAGGTTTGCGCCAGGTTGGGATGATCACGCTTGCTTAGGGCGTCAATTTCAGAAAATTGGGTGGTACTGTTTAAGTGCTCATAGATGTCCCAGTCACCCGGCGTCCACCACACCATATGATCTCCGGTGAGGTTAAACAGGGTATGTTCTTCCGTAATAAAGACGTCAGTCATGTTCCTCTGCCGCGGAAAGTGAAAACGAAAAGCCAGTCCGTCATCATACAACCTGAAAACAAGATCAAACTTCCTTCTCAGTCCGCCGCGCTCACGGAGTGACACACGCATCTCATTGAAGGTGTTCTCAACATAGCGTTGCTCACCCCAGGGCATTTCCCAGGTTTCACTGAAAGAACGCTGCCTTACCCGCTGTATCCTGAGGTCATCGGATAATGGAGGCATGTCAAGGTACTCAAAGCCCAGCGCTGAAGTGTCAAGGATCAGAAGTCCGTCAAACGATGCCTTGTAGGCAGCCTGCCCGTCTTCCAGGAGGAACACCTGTGCCTGCAGGCGACCGTCAGGTGAACTGATTTCCGGATTTTGAGTAGGGGAGCATGCACTGAAGAAGAACACAAACGCAAGAATGCCGGTTAAGGTAAGGAGCTTTTTCATGGGATTAGGTTTAAGAAGTTGCTTAAAAAACTGTGTTATGAAGTTTACACAGAAAACTTACATCCCAACAAAAGTAGCGTATTTTTTACAACAAAAAGAACAACCCTCCCAGGACAACGAGCAGCGTGCCAAGGTAATACGCCCAGTAATATTTGGGGCGGGCCGGATTTCTTCCGAAAAGGCGAACAACCCATGTATACAAAGCGTTCCTGTTGCGTGAAACGAAAACGTAAAAAAGATCAGAGAGAAACCGGAAAAGCCTGATGTTGTTATATAAAGGCATTACCCACCTCCATTTTGAACCGTAGCGGTGAAGCGCCTGAAACACAGCTCCCGGACCGACATACGTCCTGCCATCGAGATCAATAAAACGGATGGCTTCACGAAAGTAGGCCAGGTCAATGTCGGGAAAGTCTTGGTGCGATTCCTGGTAAGGGGTAAAATCGACCTTGTCGCCTGTGAGCTTTTTCCATTTGATCACCCAATAGTGACAAAATCCGCATTGCTTATCCCACGCCATTACCGGGCGGTTTTTCGGAGGATATTTTGTACTGTGAATTTTTGTAAACATAACAGGAAAATCTTAAGTGAACAGGCAAAAAACGAGCTGTAAATAGCTTTCTTTAAATAAACACCTGCGGGAAGATAATGTTTTAATGCTTCTGAAAACTAATGAAGGAATCAGGCAAATTCAAAAAAACAAGCCCGCCACGATGATCATTAATGTTGCTTTCATGATGGTTTTGTTTTATGGGGTTTTTTCTTTTTCTGATTCACTGAGTAAATGTCCAAGTTTGTGACAAAATGCATAATATGCTGTATAATAGGAACATAAAAGCTTATAATCCTTTATTTTGCAGATGAAAATATGTACGCTTGCGGACACATTGTATGCATTTGCGGACGGTTTGTTTCATACGGAGGACACGGGGGAGAAGTTTAGTATCTCACGGAGGACACAGAGGACACGGGGGAGAAGTTTAGTATCTCACGGAGGACACAGAGGACACGGAGGAGAAGTATAGTATCTCACGGAGGACACAGAGGACACGGAGGAGAAGTATTGTGTCTCACGGAGGACACAGAGGACACGGAGGACACGGTGAAACAATATTTAAAAATAATTCTTCAGCGATTTAGGGAAGCCAGGTATGTTAAATGGAGCAGAACGAGGATGTTCCGAAAAAAATATCCCCGAAACATTATTTATATAAATTTGTGGATCCTAACTAAACGCAGTACCGATGAAAATAACGCTCTCTCTATTAATTTCTCTTTTTCTTTTTCTCTCCACAAAACCTGTTCATGCCGGTGTCCGGGGAGTGCCTGTGGGTTTCTCCATGATCAATCAGCGGAATCATCCGGAGTTGAAGTGGCAGAGTGTTGAAACTGAACACTTTATTATCAGCTTTCCTCAGCATTTAAGTGGTATTGAAGCCCAGGCCGCAGCCATCGCTGAGGCTACTTATGAGGCATTGTCAGCCAATCTTGAGGTTGAGTTTGATTACAAAATCAGGATATTTCTAAGCGATGAGGATGAGATCATCAATGGTTTTGCGGTGCCTTTTCCGAGGGCATACACAAACATCTGGGTTTATCTGAACCAGGTTGCTGAAGCCTGGAGTGGTCCGGAGAAGTGGATGCGCACAGTGATTGCCCACGAGTTGGCCCACATATTTCACTTCGAGGCAGTGAGGTCAAACATCCCCCTGTTGGGCACGCTGGCTGTTGCGCCTTCCATGCCGGTTCCCTGGACGGAGGGGATTGCACAATATTATACCGAGCCATGGCATGCACTCCGGGGTGACGATCTGCTGCGCAAGGCCTTTTACGATGGCCGGCCATCCTATACCGATGGTACCTCGATGCGTAACCGCGCTCTTATGTATGCTGCCGGCAATGCCCAGCTTCGCTATTTTGCCTCGGCTTATGGCGACTCCCTGGTTCCCAAAATATTGGCGCACAGGCAGGAGCCCCTGGGCGGCATCATCAGGTATCATAACTTTAACAAGGCCTTTAAAGATGTCGTGGATAAGCCTTTCAGTGACTTCGTGGATGAGTGGAGACGGCACACGAATATTTACTACCACAGCCTTGCTTCCCAAATGGAGCGCAGTGACTCCCTGAATGCTGATCCTGAAGAAATTCCCGGTTTGTTTATCAGCGATGTCCGCTACAGCCCCGATACCATGCTTATCGCAACCACTGGATTAAAATCGCGTGCGGAGCCTTATCAGCAGCTTATTGTGATCACCAACGACAGTTTGCGCAAACGTCGCGTACTGGCGGAAGGCAACTTTTTGACGCCGCTAAGCTGGAGTCCTGATGCCGGAAGCATTGCCTACGCATCCACCCGGAGAGGAAAACATGGATCGTTGCTGAACGATCTTTACCTGGTTGACGTGGAAACCGGACGCAGAGAAAGGCTCACCCATTCGAGAAGAGCTTCTTATCCACAGTTTTCTCCGGATGGTAAGCGTCTGTATTATGTGGTGAACGAGCAGGGTACAGGCAATATTTTCTACCGTGACCTGGAAGACGGCAGTGAATACCGGCTCACTTCTTACGAAGGAGACGTTCAGCTTGGTCGCATTGACATGCATCCTGACGGTACGCACCTGGCGTTTGCGCGTTTCGAAGAAGACGGCAGCCGGCACATCATTGTGCTGGACCTGGTAACGGGTTCTGAGCTGTTATTTACGGAGGCCATGCACGACGACCGTTACCCGTTGTGGAGTCCGGACGGCCGGAAACTGGCCTATACCAGTTTGCGTGATCATGTGCCGAACCTGTTTGTGATCGAACCTTTTGCAGATATTATCAGGGAAGAACGCGTAACAGCCCTGTTTGCCGGCGGGACTGCCCTGCAATGGCTGCCTGCCGATTCTTTGCACCCTGAGGGCACGTTTGTGCTGCTGGGGTCGGATACCAAGCGCAATAATGAGGTCAGACGCATTGATGCAGCGCGCAGGGCCGCGGAGCCCGACCCGGTGCTTAATGCTTCTTACACACGGTGGCTGGATCATAAGCCCCCCAGTGCAATCGCTTCTCATATAGATGCTGATGAAAGTCTGATCCTTAATCGGTATGCCTACAACTCCTGGAAGAATATTTCGCACGTCAGCACCATTCCCTTTCCCTACTTCAGCAGCAGCAGCGACTATGGGCTGGGAGTCCTGTCGGTCTTCAGCGAACCTTTGTCAAAACATATGATTTCGCTGGCCGCTGCCGTTTCCTTTACCAAATTCCAGGACAACAGCCTGGTTTTTCTTGGCTATATCAACAACCAGCTTCGCCCTTCCATTAGCCTGAACCTCTACCACAACAGCTTCACCGGACGTTTTTATGAACGGGATTACCTGGTTACGACCAATTCCGGGGCTTATGCACTGATCAGCCTGCCGCTTGACTGGATTGACAACGAATTTGTCCAGACGACACTGTATACCCGCTTGCGTTATGAGTATACGGATGCACAACGTTTCTGGGACCGAAGCCCGGTTGATCTTGGTGCTCCTTCCAATGGCTGGCAGCAGGATGTCAGACTTGGTCTGCGACTGAACAAGCAGAAACCTTACGTACACCGCAACATTCATCCCCTGGCGGGGTGGGGCCTTGAAACCCGTGTAACCATAGCCTCTGCGGCATTCGGCGGAGAAACGGAATACATCCGTCCCGACATCTTGGGCTATGTCATCCTGCCCGGACTGTCCGATCATCGTTTTTATCTGTATGGTCGTGCCATCGCACAATGGGGTGATGCCTTCCCGCAGGATTATGTCGGTTTCAGCCGATACGACGACATTCAGTTTGGCGGTGTTATGGCAGGACTTGACTTTCTTTATTCGGATACGGAGCGGGTCAGGGGCTACCGCGATTACGAGACCGGTGATCGTCTGCTGTTTGGCACTCTGGAATACCGGATACCTTTTATTGATGATCTGGACACCAAGTTGCTGGGTGTCGTTTCGTTGGGACGCACCACGCTGTCTGCCTTCGTTGACGGAGGTCTGGTGTGGAATGAGGATATGCTGCCCGGAGACGATGCGGTAAAACGCGCCGGTGCCGGACTGGAACTGAAAAACATTCTTGATTTCGGCGGTCTGCAGATCCTTCACAGCCTGGGTCTGGCCCAGCCGGTGAACAAAATCGGCAAGGACGATTCCTATGAACTCTATTATCGGGTAAGGGCTGTGGTGCCGTTCTGAAAAAGGTTTGCTGCTGCTTTCGTGTGTTGCTGAAGCCCGGATGCCGGTTGCTGTGGATTGCTATCTTAAGATCCACCGCACTCCCAGACGGGCACCTGCCCACCACTCAGAAACGTGATCGCTGCGCTCCCTTCCAAATAGTTTGTATGGAGCGAGTCTCAGATCGTCAAAGAGTATCAGCGCCTCGTTATCCCTAAATCTTTGGTTATACAAAACAGGGCCCGCAAACCATTCAACATGCTGATTCTGCCGGTAAGCAAAAAGCACCCTTAGCTCGTTCAGGTGGTGGTTGAAGGCACTGTCCCACCATTTGTCCTGGCGATGCAGCTGGTAGCTGTGCGCTTCTATCTGAAGCGCGTTCGTCTCTGATAATTGCAGGTGGGAGCCTATACCGTAGCCTGTAACCCAGGCAAGCTCATCGTGCAGTGGCAAATGTCCGATGCTGAAAATGTTATAGAATGCCGGCACACCTATTTTAAAGGAAAGGCTGGCAATGAGTGCATCCGATACGCCCATCTCAAATTGCCGCAAGCCACCTCTTCTGGTGATGCTCAGAAAACCTATGGGAAGTCCGCTGATGGTGTCGGAAATATTGATAAACCCGAGCTGAATGCCCTCCACCGTGCCGGCTATATTCATGAATCCCGCCACCTGAAGCCCCTGAAGCTTGCCTGCGGTGTTCATAAAGCCCGCAAGCTGGGTGCCCTGCATCAGGTCTTTGGAGAAATTCCCAAACCCTGCCAGCATCAAGCCTCTTGACACATCATTGTATGCATTGGCAAAACCGGCCACAAAGATGCCCTCGGCCTCGCCTCCTGTTGTGTTCATAAAGCCGGCAACCGTTATGCCTGAGAAATCCCTGCGGTAAAAGTTTCCAAAACCGGCATAGGAGATGCCCTCAACATTGCCTCCTATGGCATTCATGAAGCCGGCGGCCATCAATCCGTCTTTGGATCCCCCGGCGACATTCATAAAGCCTGCAGCACGCAAGCCCCCGGCATTGCCCCTCATCACATTCATGAAACCTGCAAGTTGCAAACCCCTGGAACTGCCGTTGACAATATTGCCAAAACCTGCCAGCTGCAGGCCCTCCACCGGACCCAGGTTGATGTTCGCAAAATAGGCCATCTCAAAGCCTTCAATACCCCCGTTTATGCCGGCAAACATATTGATGCTCGTGCGATAACGGTAGTTGATGCTCTGTGTCCCGTCCGTGCCCAGCATCGGAAACAGGCTGAGCTGAAACGGCTTCAGCGGCTTTAAGTCCGATCCTGCCGTGTGATACGCTTCCTGAACGTTGTGCAGTCCTGCATGCGCCTGACCGTTGTGTGCTGCCAGAAATCCTAACAGACATAAGATAAATGCCTTCATTGTCGTGTAGCTATTAAGATGAAACATTGGTGCTTTTTGCTTTGTTGATGATCAGATGCTTTGTTGCTTGTGGTTTATCTCTTTTTGAAATGTCAGAAATAGATCCTGTAGGTCATCATAGGCATAAAGCCCATCTGGTATGAAGTAGTAACTTCCTGCTTGCTGTTGTTCCAATTTTCTGTGAATACATTCTGACGGTTGGTCATGTTCTGAAGATCGAGTGCCCATTCCTGGTTGATGTTACGACCGTTGAGTCGGAACGTGACACGCCCGTTAAGCCTGAAATAATCGGGATGTTTTTTCTCATAAGCTTCATCCCACTTATATCTTGCACTGTTTTCAGCAATCGAACGTTCAACATCGATTTCGAGATAGCGGTTTCCGCCGGCATAGACCATTTTTATGTCTGCCGAGAGCAACGAACGCTGACCGATCTTCCACTCATATCCTGTTAAAGCATTGAAAATAAAGTTGTTGTTAAAAGCTGAATTGCGCCAGATGCCGTCGTAGCCCCTGTATCCGGCATCAAAAACTGAGGCGGTCACCAGGTAATAAAAGCCTTTGTGCAGGAACTTCTCCAGTGTTATTTCAACGCCCTTGTTTTCTCCTATGCCGGAATTTTCCATATCTGCAAAGAACCAGTAATTGAAAGAACCGCCCTGGCTGATCAGCGAAAACTCGGGCCTGCACCAGCTCACCGGAATGTTGAACAGCTTTTGGTAGTATATCTCGGTTTTCAGCCTGTGTCCTTCACCCAGCAGCCTGTCATAACCGCCTACCAGGTGCAGGCTGCGCGAAAAGCCGAGGTGCTCGTTCGTATTTTGCGTGTATGTGCCGTTATCGCCCGTATGTCCTTGTGAAAAATAGACGCCTTTCATCTGCATCTGGCTGTGCAGCCCGGCACCTAAACTCAGCGACTGCTTCGGAGCAAAAGACCACCGCAGCCCAAATCGTGGTTCAACGGCATAGGTGTCGTTCAAAAAGAGGTAGGCAGCGTGTACGCCTGTGCTGATGGAAAGCTCATCCGAAAAGCGGTGGTTCCATTCGGCAAACCACCTGGCCATATTCATGGAGCCGGTAGTGTTGATGTAGTAAAGATAGTCACCGGTGCTGTGCTGGTATTCCTGTCCGACGTACCTGAGGTCGTAATGATTCAGGATGATTCCCGTGTTCAGGAAGTTGCGGGCGTTGAATCGCTGCGAATACCTGGTGGAAAAGGTGTAGGTTATCTCACCCAGGTCTTCCAGGATGTTGGGCTGGTCAAGACTGTCGCTAAGTTCAAAGATGTCTGCCATTCCGCGGATCCCGGAAACTGCCAGGGTATTGACGAAGCGGACGTCGTTGCTTATGTAGTGTACATGGCTGATTCCGGTTACACCCATCCTGTTGCCGTAGTACAGGTCGGTGCCTGCGAAGCCATACTGGGCATCGTCTTCACGGCTGTCGAGCATGGCAATTTCGTTGTCGCCGCCCAGTCCGAATACCGTCAGCCGGCCGCGATCGAGAGGCAGGTTAATTTTGAAGGAGATGTCCTTGTATTTGGGGATGGCGGCACCTGTACCGAAGCTCATGCCGGCAGCGTGAAGTACTTCAAGGGTGCTGTAGCGCACATTCACCAGGTATGAGGCTCTTCTTTTTGCTGAGAAAGGGCCTTCGGCGCCCAGCTCAAGGCCGTTGAATCCGACCTGCCCCATGAATTCGTGACGTTCGTTGTTACCGTTGCGCATGCGCAGGTCGAAAGCCCCTGCCAGTGCATTGCCGAATTCGGCAGGAAAGGCAGCCGTATAAAAGTCCGAGTTGTCGAGGTGGTTGTTGTTGATCATGCTTACCGGTCCGCCGGTTGATCCGATAGAACCAAAATGGTTGGGGTTGGGTATCTCAACGCCCTCCAGCCTCCAGAGCAGACTCAGCGGCGAATTTCCCCGGATGATGATGTCGTTCCGCTGGTCGGAGGCAGAAGAGACACCGGCAAAATTGGCCGCCATGCGCGAAGGATCACCGAGGCTGCCGGCATAACGCTCGGTCTCATCAATGGTAAACGACCGCGCACTGACCATGGCCATCTCGTTAATGGCCTGGTCTTTCCTTATCTCAGGACGCACTTCAACATCTGAAAGCATATACACCTGCTCCTCAAGCCTTACCGTAATTACCAGCTCTCTCCCCGAACTTATCAGCAGGTTTTGCAACACACTGCTTTTGTATCCCATCATACTGACCTGAATGTCAAGGCGGCCAACAGGCATGTGTTCAAAACGAAACTCACCCTCAGTATCCGTTGATGCGCCTTTTAACGGGTCTGAACCAAGTATGATCACGGTGGCCCCTGGTAAAGGCAATTCCGTGTATGCGTCAAGCACCCTCCCCCTGAAATTCTGAGTGAACTCACCCGGGTAAAGCGAAAGGTGAAGCGTTGCAAGCAGGGCGGTGAGAAGACACAACTTCATGAGATAAGCGGTTTTCAATATTTTGTGTAGCATGAGCGTTCTTAATTACGATCACTTTCACAATAAAAATCGTGCCAAAGCACTTAACCTTCCATGATAAAAGTACATACCCTGGTTTACCGGCATATCACAGTGTTCGAATGGTTACAAAAGATGTTCGATAGCGTGCAGTCTGACCACAGCAAAATGAACTTCACGGATAGATTGAAGCAATGTCCCCCGGCTGGCTTAATGATTCTTATGGATATTCGACCGGTCTTTATTTTTTAAATCTCTGCCACTTCAGGTAAGTGAGGCTTCTCCACAGCCATTCGAATGGCCCGTAACGGAAATGCTTCAGCCAAAGCATACTGAAAGGTATTTGCAACCCATAAATAATGAGTGCCAGGATCAGTCCCTGCCAGGGCACCACTTTTGCATACAAGCCTAACCCGTAACTATAAAAAACAAAAGAAGCAATAATGCTGTGCAGCAGGTAGTTGGTCAGGGCCATGCGACCGATTGAAGAGAGGTATCTCCATAGTCGCGAAAAGTATCCCTTTTCATAAAGGATGATGATACCTGAAACATAGGCCAGGCTTAAGGCAGGGCCGCCGAAAGCGCTTAAGAACATAGCCAAAAGTGATAGATTCGATGGAAAGTATATGTCTGAAAAGAGAGACGCCCAGGCGGTGAAGAGGTTAATCGGAATGCCTGCGATAAATCCCCAGAAACAAAGCTTGCGGAACATGGGTAAATGCTCTTTCAGGTTTTTTACGTATCCCTTGCGGGCGGCAAATTGTCCGAAGAGGAACATTCCAAGGATATTTACATGAAAAAATAAGACACCTCCTAAAACAAGAGAGTATTCCTGCAGGCGCATCCTCATCATTTCCATAAAAGTGCCTTCCCGGTAAACGGAAATGGCGTTTTCTATCTGGTTTAGAAACAACACGTCTCTTTGCCGGAAAGATTCTTCCATGGCCAGTTTTGCTTCAGGAACCAAAGAAATCAGCACTGCCAGTCCGAGAAAAACCACCGGGATCATAATAAAAACCAATGCCCAAAGGATCAGGCTTTCGTTTCGCACCTTGCGGAACAGCATCAGGATAAATCCTGCCAGTGCATAAAACAGGAGAATGTCGCCCGGCCATAGCAACAGGATATGCGCCGCACCGAAGAATAAAAGGACTAAAAGCCTTCGTGCAAAAAGCCCAGACAGCGGTTTTCCATCCTCTTGTCTTTTGTTGATGAATAACCAGAATCCATATCCGAACAACATCGAAAACAAAACGTAGAACTTGCCTTCAAAAAAAGTTGTAATGAAGAATCTGGTTACTATGTCTGCAGGTTCTGTCCAGAGCGAATTGTTGGATATCAGTGAAGCGATAGGGGAGTTGTACCACATAATATTCACCATGAGGATGCCGAAAATGGCAAAGCCCCTGAGCACATCCAGCATAAAGATACGCTCATGCGACCGGGTAGGAGAAGGTCTTGTTTCCATAAAGTTTGGTTGCAGTTGAGTTTGACGTTAACTAGTTATTAATTAATGATATATATGATGAGAAATGATTTCAAATAAAAACCCCTTGTCGCAGAAGTTAGAAAATACATCGGCAAATGTACAAAATATCGCTTATTTTTGAAATGCGAAAACTGCGATGCTCATCTGAAGGCGGGCATCATCGGGCCACAGGAAAGTATACTTTTGATGGATGGCAAAATGGGTTTGTCGCAATGGCAGCATATCTTTCTGTGTGAATTTGACGGTCCGCGCGACAGGCGGGAGGTTGTTGTTACAGTATCCGCAATTTCATGAACGCCTTCGCCTGGTATCAGTAATAATTTTCAGTTGTTGCATTTGATTTATGTGTATCTTGGATGTTTTTAACGGGAATGATGTATTCAGTAACTAATAATCTGTAAATTATGGCTCTTAAGTTGCTTGCTACCGGAGATTTACACCTTGGCAAACGGTCGTCGGGAGTGCCGGGCAATCCGGATGACGCCTCCGCAAAGTACAGCTGGGATCGCCTCGTGAATTATGTTTTGGATCATCAGGTGGATGCATTGCTGCTGTTAGGTGATATCGTTGACCGGGATAACCGCTATTTTGAGGCAGTGGGCGCGATGATCAGGGGCCTTGAACAGCTGGAAAGCAAGGGCGTGGAGGTGCTGATGGTCAGCGGCAACCACGATTTTGATCTGCCTGCGCAGCTTGTCAGGAGCCGTGATTTTACAAATGTAAAGCTTCTCGGGGCAAACGGTCAGTGGGAGGTGTACGACTATAAAAAAGGGAAAGATAGCCTTCGTTTTATCGGCTGGTCCTTTCCCGGGCAAACGGTAACCTTCAACCCCTTAAATACATTCCCGCTTCAGTCAGCAAAAAAAGACCTGCCTGTCATAGGGCTGCTGCACTGTGATGTGGATGTGCGTGAAAGCCGTTATGCGCCGGTAGTGCTGGACGACTTTATTCGCACCGGTGCCGATGCCTGGGTGCTTGGGCACATTCATAAACCTGGTCCGTTAAGACCACAAGGTCCGGTGGTGTGGTACACCGGGTCACCGCATGCGCTGAATGCCAAGGAGCAAGGTGTCCATGGTCCTTTGTTGCTTACGGTACAGGGAAAAAATGCCCTTAAGGCTGAAACCATCCCCTTATCACCTGTTCGCTATGAAAACTTAAGCCTGGACCTTACTGCATGCAAAGATGCTGGTGATGTGAAAGCCATGATCCCCCGGGCTATGCTGGAAGATGCCGGGGCAAAACTGAACGAGCTGACGTATGTAAACCACCTGGTGTATGACCTGACACTGGAAGGCGTGCAGAAAAGTACCGGCGAGGTACTGGAAACAGCTTCAAGTACCGTTAAAGACCTCGCCCTGACGCTGGATGGGCGCATTAATATCTCCGTGCGTAAGCTTGTAAATAATCTGAAACCTGCAATAGAGGACCTCAAGACGCTGTCGCGCGAGAACTCGCCGGCCGGCAAACTGGCCGAAAGCATCCTTGCACTTCAGCAAAACAAAACAACACCCTTTCTTGATGAGTTGAGCGAACAATGGACGGAAGCCATGCAGAAAATGCACAACAGCGGCACTTTTTTACCGCTTAAAAGCTTTGAGACGGAACGAGAAGCGATAACTTACAGCGCACGGGAATTTCTGCTGAAAGAATGCAACCGCCTGCTGAATGAATTGATAGCGCAGCGAACTCCATAAGAACCATCCAGAATTAAAAAGTAAACAGGGTAAATAATTTTAAGTAAAGAAAATATGCCTCCACTGCTGTTTAAGAGCTTGTCCATTACCCGGATGCCGGGTTTTCCCGGTGGGATTAAATCTTTTAAGGACCTGGCGGGCCATATCAACATCATTGCCGGACCCAATGCTTCCGGAAAGTCATCTACTGCGTGTATGATACAGAACCTGATCTGGCGCAGGGCACAACGCGGCATTCAGGCAGAAAGTGCCTTGCAGACGGGGAGTGACCATTGGGATGTTAAGCTGGACGGTTCTTTGTGTACCTCCCAGAAAAACGGTAATGAGGAGGAACTGACCGGAATACCCGGACCCGACACCTCAGGCAGGTATATGCTCGCCTTGCATGAACTGGTCATGGAGGATGACCGCGGGCTTGCCAGGCAAATCATACAGGAGTCCATGGGCGGCTTTGACCTGGATCTGGCTGCAAACCGGCTCAACTATTCGGAGACTTACAGGAGTAAAAATATTCAGGAGTACAGGGAGTTCGAAAAAGCGCAACAGAAGGTATCTGAGGTCAATCAGCAGCAGGAATTGCTTACAAGGAAGGAAGAGCAGCTGGAGAGTCTCAACAGGAAGAAAAAAGAGGCCCGTGATGCGGCTTTGATGCAGACGTTGTACGAATCCTACCGGGACTTCCTGGAAGCTCACAGGAAACATGAATCCCTAGCCCTTCAGATCAGCAAGATGCCTGCCTCACTGAATCATGCAACCGGCGAAGAATATGAAACTGTTTCGGAGCTGGAGAAAGACATCCGGGATGCTGAGTATGCCATCGAAAATGCCCGGGCCGAACTGAAACGCAATGAAGAAACAGTGGCAGCCCTGGATCTTCCTGACGCCGGGATTGATCCGGCAGCCATGCTGGAGCTGGGAAGCAGGGTTGACAAGCTTGCCGCCATGGCCAGGAATATTGACGACAAAAGAAAGCAGTCCGTATCGTTCAGGGCCAGGGCCATGGAGGAACTAAAGGGGATCCGGGCACATACAGACCTCAGTGATTGGAAAGGTGTGGAACTGGACGATGTGACCGGCCTGGACACATTCCTGTTGCATGCACAGCAGGTCTATGGCAAAAGGCAATTTCTGATGGATAAGATTGCTTACCTGGAAAGTAAGCTTGAGTCCCAAAACTCCCTGCCTGATGCCGGCACCCTGAGAGAAGGCGTGTCACTGCTCGGGCGCTGGCTTAAAAAAGAAGGTAAACAACGATCCTTGCCTGTTGTGCTGCTGGCAGTGCTTTTGGTCAGTATTGTCAGCACAGTGCTCGCCTCCTGGCTGATTGGATGGCCCGGTTTGCTCGGCTTGCCTCTGATTGCCGTATTGCTGTGGCTGACGTTCAAAATGAAACATGGTGATCCTACCAGTGATTACGTTGTGGATTACACGCAAACCGGCCTTCTTTTGCCAGAATTATGGAAGCCAGAAGAGGTAAGCATGCTGATGGATGACCTGGTGAAGCTGCTCGAACAAGCCAGGAACGTCCAGAGCATACAAGAAGAACGGGAACAAAAAATGAGAGAACTGGCACAACTCGAGCCTCAGTTTGATAAGATACGGGAACAGCAATCCCAATGGCTGGAAAAATTAAAACTTGTCCCGGATATCTCTGAAAGCACACTGATGAATTATTCAGCCATGTACCATTTCCTCACACAGGTCAGAGAATGGAAAAAATACATGGTTGAAGCCACTGAAATTGAAGCTGTTCTTGAGGATATAACGACGTCGTATGATGACGTGCTGAATAAAGCAAACAAGCTCATTGAAGATCATCTTCTTAAAGGTTCTGCCAAGAAGCTTACCGACCATACCGAGGCTGAAGCAGTTTACAAGGATCTGTTAAATAAACAAAACACCTTCCTGTCCGCTAAATCCGACATTCAGCATCAGCAGGAGATCATAAGCGGAAAAGAGCAGCTGCTTGCACGAAGCAGGGAAAAGCTTGAGTCCGTTTATGACAAGCTCGGTGTGCAGTATGGTGATTCATCAGAAGTACTCTATCTGATGAGTCAGCTCAGCCAGTTTATTGAGGTGAAGAGGAACCTTGAATATGCTTCGCGTCAGAAAGATGACAAGGAGCATATCCTGAAAAGCCACACTCTTTATAAGGATCATAAGGAAGAACTGGGTAAGTATGAGCTCGATGAAGTAATACTTAAGATACAGGATTATGCCGCGCTTTATGCTGAGCTGGAGGACATCAGTAAAGAGATCACTTCCATTGAAACAAAAATTACCCAGGCACGGGAGTCCAACGACATTGAACTGGCCCTGGCAGGCAGGGAGACGGCACTGGCAAATCTGCAGGAGGTGTTTGCTGACAATCTTGCTTCCGTTACAGGTAAGCTCATCATTAATAACCTCAAATCACAAAACCGTGAGCAAAACCGTTCGAAGGTGTTTGTAAGAGCTGATGAACTTATCGGCCTCATTACCCAGGGGAGGTACAGCTTAAGGCTTGGTGGCGATGGTGACAGTTTCAGGGCCTATGATCATGTCTTAAGCCAGGGGCTTGAGCTTGATCAGCTTTCTACGGGCACACGCATTCAGTTGCTGCTGGCTGTGCGTCTGGCCTTCATTGAATCGCAGGAAACGGGCATCCGTTTACCCGTGCTTGCTGATGAACTGCTTGCCAACAGCGATGACACCAGGGCAAAAGCCATTATAGAAGCTCTGTTGGAGATCGCCGGACAGGGACGCCAGATCTTTTATTTTACAGCGCAGGCCGACGAAGTTGCCAAATGGAAAACCACGCTGGATCATCAGAAAGACCTGGCTCATAAACTCTTTATCCTTGGAGACCAGGAACATGAGTACAATCAGCGCATCCGTTCCAAACCCTTTTCAGAAGGAATTGCCCTGACCAGTGAGGCACCACCCCCCGGTAAGAAGGATGATGCTGCCTATGCAAAAGTGTTGAATGTGCCGGCTTTTGATTTCATCAGCGGCACCAGCAGTCAGCTTCATCTCTGGTACCTGTTGGATGACACCAGTTTGCTCTATAATTGCTTGCTGAAAGGAATACGGTATTGGGGACAACTGAAAAACTATACCCGGCTCGGCGGCAAAATCAACGGATTGTCCGGTGATTTGCTGGCCAGGCTTGATAAAAAGGCGGGCTTGCTTGACAAATTCTGCGACCTCTACAGAATTGGCAGGTCAAAGCCTCTAGACCGCGAAGTGCTTGAGGCCTCAGGGGCCGTATCGGAAAAATTTATGGACCAGGTGCTGGAAAAGATGAAAATGGTCAATTACGATCCCAAGGCACTTTTGGAAGCACTGCAAAACAAGGAAGTGCCCGGTTTCAGGGAGAACAAGCTCTCGGAACTCTCTGATTATCTATACGATCAGGGGTACACAGATAATAACGAACCCATGAATTATGAAGAAATAGTGCTCCACCTCCATTCATACCTGTCAGCCGGGGAACTGGATGTTGCTGATGCCGAAAACTTTTTGAACAGGGTGTTAAGCTGCGGGAAACACCTGCCGTAAGGCTTTCTCGCGATAGTCGAAGATGGCATTAAGCTGTTTCCTGATAAACAGAGCATTCGCCAGTCGTCCCAGCAGGTAAAAGGGAGGTTTGTACGAAACGATATCAGTCATGATCACACCATGTTCCGTTTCTTCAAGAAAATGCTGGTGATGCCACAGCGCATAAGGTCCAACCCGCTGCTCATCAATAAAATACATTTTCTCCACCACCTGGGTGATCTCCGTAACCCAGGTAAGAGGAATTCCTGCCAGGGGTTTTACCTTATACATGATGATCATCCCGGGATACATCTTTTCGGGCAGATCACCGGATGTGATGTCAAAGCCCATGTGAGGCGGTGTGATGGTCTTCAGGTTGGCAGGTGAAGAAATAAAATCCCACACTTCATCAATGCCTGCACGCACGAATTGCTGTTTTTTTAACTGGTAAATGGCCATGACTTGTTTTTTTACTGTTTTGATGCACTATAAACAAGCACAATACCTGTTTTTGTTCATTTCCGTACAATGATTGCCTGAATCCGTACATAAAACCCGGCCTCATGGAGCTATTTTTCTCATAAATTACTGTATTTTAGCATATAATAATCAGTGGCATGCTTTTGGAAATGTTTTTTGTGGATGTCTTAACCCAGTCACTCATAATCTGTCGCCCATGTTTTTTAACTTCTTGAAGACTGCTTTCCTTTTCCTGCAAAGGAAAGTTGCTTTCACCATCATCAATATTATCGGCCTGAGTGTGGGTATTGCCGCTTTTTTGCTGATTGCCCTCTACATTCAGCACGAGGTTTCTTTTGACAGGATCAGTATCAAGGATGCATCAGTGTACCGGATGGTTGGAATTCAGGAACCACCGGGTATTGAAGTCCAGCATGTGGCCATCACGAGCGGTGCCTGGGCTCCATTTCTCAATGAGCATGTGCCCGACGTTAAAGAAGCGTTTCGCATCACGCATGCCAATCATACCCTCGAAATCGATGGCGAAGTGTACAGTGAAGTAACCTATTATGCCGAGGGTCGCATCGCATATTTCTTTGGTCTGCCGCTGATCTGCGGTGGTGATTACCGGGAGATGCTTACACAGCCCAATACGGCAAGGGGAAACCCAAACCTGCCGACTTCCTGAAATATGAATAGAAAACCTGTGCGGATCGAAATAATCATGCGCTGACCAACGAGGGTTTTGCCGTTCAGAATATATTTTGCACTTTTGTCGTGTTTGCTTAATCAATAATAATTGCCGGCAGGAGTATGAAAACGCCCGGTTAACCTAAACCAAAACGCCCTCCGATGGTAAATCTGAACAACTTTCTGGACTTTCTTAAGCTTCTGGTGGTCACTACCTTTAGTCAGTTAATCTGGCTCCTGGGGCTTTTTTTTATTTTCGGACTGATCCTCTATTTGTTTGCGCGCTTTACGAGGGTCACCTTTGTTAAATCGGCCGGCCGGAAACTTGACATTTTTATTACAGGATGGATTGGCACCCCGGTTCATGAGCTGGGACACGCCATCTTTTGTGTGCTCTTCGGCCACAAAATAAAAGAACTAAAGCTTTACAGTCCCAATGCGGCCGACGGGACCCTGGGCTTTGTACATCACGCCTATAACCCCAAAAGCACGTATCAGAAAATCGGCAACTTTTTTATCGGTGCCGGACCTATAATCTTCGGGTCGCTGGTGATCTATGCCATTTCTTATTACCTCGTACCGGATATGCGTGCTGTGTTTTCCGGGATTGAATCACAGGGTGAAGTGTATCTTCTGATGCTTCAGGGCCAGTTTTCAGGGGTGCTTGAAGCTTTCTGGCAAACAACGCAGCTCACCCTCGGAACGCTGCTCAATAGAGAGAATTTTTCCGATTACCGGTTTTGGATCTTTCTGTACCTGGCAGTGTCCATTTCGTCGCACATGCAGCTGAGTCCTCCCGATATTTCCGGCGCAAAGAGCGGCCTCATAAGCCTGGTGGTGCTGTTCTTTATCCTGAACCTCCTCATCCTCGGCATGGAAGCAACAGGACTGAGCGTTTATTTCGGCGATTGGTGGCAGTTCATCAAGCTGGAGCATTACGCCGTTTATATAAACAACTTCCTGGGTGTCATGGCCTCTCTCTTCGTCTTTGCAAGCATCATCTCAGGATTGAACTTTGTGGCATCCTACATCATCCTGACCCTGTACAACCTGATCAGGGGCAAAGGCCTGATCAATCCGGTCAGGTAACCGCTGCGCTCAACTCCTGACCTGAATGCTGAGCATGCTCACTCTGTCGGCTGGCTCAGTTCGCTCCTGATCTCCTTGTACTTCAACCAGTCGAAGCGCTTGAGGAATTCAAGCGCTTTGGAGGCACCGAGGTTAAACAGTGCAATCTTTTTCTCATCGCTGATGTTAAAATCCAATATGTTGTATTTAGGATTGCCGTTCTGATCAAGCTCTGCATCGCAGTCAATACTGCAGATAAGATGTTTGTAATCCCTGTGCCTCAGCAGGAAATCATAATCGTGTAGCTGTCGCATAGTGCTTACCAGGGCGCCACAGAAACGACCAATACTGTCAATCTCAATTGCTTCCCTGCGCCAGGTGCTCAGACGGGCACCAAAGGTGGGTTTGGCAGGCACCCCCGGCCGATGAAACGCATTGATGGGAAAATTCGACAGCATGCCGCCGTCAACAAAATGGACGTTGCGGGGTATCCTTCCACGAAAACCAGTGTGCCGCCTCCATGTGCTCTGAGCCCAGGTCAGGCTGCTGTCCTCGTAACTGCCTCCTCCGGGAATGTTACGCACCACATAGGGCTCAAAGAAAAAAGGGATCGACATCGAAGCCCTGACAAAGCAGGCAGGGTTGACCTGTTCGGCATCGTGCCAGTACAGTTCGGCCATTTCCGGAAAACTGACCTTGCTTTTTGTGGTGATGTCCGAAGCAATGATACAGAGCTCTGCCGCGCGCTTAACCGGAGTGCCCGTGTTTCTGTCGATCAGCAAAGGCAGCCTGCTGCGGTGCCGGTTAAGGTCGGAAAGCGTGTTTATACCCTGTTCCTTAAGCTTTGAGTCGATCCAATGGTAAAAATCATGTCCGGGATTCAGTCCGAAACTCCTCCTGATGGCGTTGCGCAATAAGTGTAAATGCCTTACGACGTGCAGGTACTTCCACGAGTTGTTGCTGATGAAACGGTTAATGATCGCACTGATTCGTTGGTCGCCATCCATAATTTCAGCAAGATCCTTTTCGTGAAGCATTTGAAGGGTCTTTCCGGACACCGCCTCACCCGGTCTTCCCAATACAGCCATCATCATAGAATTGATGGCACCGGCGGATGTGCCTGCAAGGCTGAAAAACCGAATGCCGGCCTGTTCCATCAGCCAGGTATAGCCCAGCAAAGCGATGCCCAAAACACCACCGCCTTCCTGAACCAGGTCAACATATTGATGACCGTCCTCATCAATGATGTCCGAATAAATTTTTTGTCTGTCCCGAACAGCACGCAACTCTTCCTGTATCTGCTGTAATGAGCTGTTATTCGTAAAAAAAATCATGTTCGTCTTTCTTATTCTGAATATGCTAAGATAAATACTTTTTTTCTTAATTGATATACTTGGCTAATTTTGTTGTCACTAGAATGCATTCACGGTCATGAACAAAGCACGTAACGCCCGGCGGCCTGTATATCTTTCCCTTTTGTGTACGCTGCTTTTTGCGGTTTACCCGGTGCTGGCTTATTATGCCCATAATGCTGAACAGCTTGCAAACAGGCAGTTGATGTTTCCGTTGCTGGTGGTTGCGATGATTGCAGCTGTGGCTTACAGCATCGCTTTTCTGCTTTCAGGAAATCACCTCAAGGCTGCTGCAGGCAGCTGTATCTTTTTGTTTTTCTTCTGGTTTTTCGATGCCGTTGCCGGATTTCTTCCGCCCGGACAGACAACAGCAGAGGCTGCTTTGGCTGTTGTAATGCTGGGCATAGGGCTTATCCTGTTTTTTGCAATGAAGCGCATCAAAAAAACTCAGAACCTGTTGTCGCTGATCTATATACTATTGATTCCCATAGCATTGCTGGTGGGGTTTAACCTTGCTGTCAGCATTAATGCCGAACATAAAAAAACCACGACAGCAGGGTTGACACGGACTGTTACCGTTATACCGGAAGGGTAGGGGACGGATTACCCCGACATCTACATCTTGTTTTTTGATGAATTTGCCAGCCTGGAGAGTATGAAAAAGCTCTGGAATTATGACAACAGTGCCTTCGCACGGAAACTTGAAGAAAAGGGCTTCCATATTGCGCGTAACAGCCGTAAACGTTACGCCATGACCCACATGGCGATTCCCGGGGTGCTGAACCTGAAATACCTCGATCCGGATATCAGCCGTGCAGAAAGCTACAGGAAATACAACCTGAATTTGGTTTTAACCCTTATTTAATGCACATCATTTTGTGCGAGATGCTTTGGCCGCTGCCAAGGGTGATGCGTCCGATGTAGAACCCTCTTGCCAGCTGCGATGCATCAAAGCCGAGTTCATAACTGCCTGCAGGAAGAGGTTCATCATCGATCAGTGTAGCAATCAGCCTTCCTGTGATGTCAAACACCTGCAGGGTGAGCCTGTCGGCTGCGGGCAGTTCAAAGCGAATGTTGGTGTGCAGGCTGAATGGATTGGGATAGTTGTGCATGCGCAGCATATTCGCCGGATCCGCTACGTCGATCTCTTCAATATGCGTTGAAACTTCAAACTCCTCCTCGCCACCGGCCTGCCAGTAACGGGCTCCGTACTCCTGGAAAAACTCGTTGGCAACCCTGGAATTGTGTATCACAAGCGTGTTTTCGTCGTTTTGGAAGTTGGCGTTGGCCGACCAGTTATGCGATCCCGTGATCACTTTGGCGTTATACCCTCCTTGTTCCCCGTCAATAATGGCGTACTTATGATGAAGCAGTCCAAATGTGCCCTGGGGCAAATGATGCACGTCTGCCCAGCTGCTGAGGTATTCCCACTCGCTGGCTTGTCCGCTGATATCGCCCAGGACGCCCCTGACCTTCACTCCCTGGTTAAACCGGCTTCGCATGGTGTTTGAAATAGTGCGGCGCGTGATCAGGTTAAGTCCCAGGTCAATGGTTTTTTCAGCTGACGAAAGATGCCTGTTGATGTGCGACTCGGTACCTCCCTGCGGACTGAAATACAGTTCGATGCGCGTTTGGTCATCACCAATCCAGAACACAGACGGGTTGGTCACCGTTTTGTTGCGGCTGAAGCGGGCGTTGCCCGGATTGAAAGACCCGCTTTCGGCACCCCACATCTGGTTGAATTCCAAAAGGTAGGCGCGTGCCAGCGACACGTCCTGTACGACCACCATGTTCTGGAACTGGTTGTGTGTGCCCAGGTCGGTTGCATTCCACGAACCTGTGATGATCCGCGCTTTTGCCGGATCCTGGTGGTGCGCGTCAAAAACCGCAAACTTATTGTGCATCTGCTCGTTTCCGAGGCTTTGTACCGCTTTTACACCTGAGGCAGCAAGCTCCTGAATTACAGTATTGACACTTCCTGTATGCCCAGAAGCTATTATACGTATCGCAACGCCACGATGATGTGCATCAAGAATGGCATCAGCGATGACTTCGCCAACAGAACCGCTGATGTTATAGAAAGCAAATTCCGCCGTTTCACTGGCCAAGTCAATATACCCGATAAATTTTTCAGCAAAATCGATGTTCTGGCTTGCTTCCTGGAAGGTAGCCAGCTCATGAGCCACATCTTTATTGAAAAAGACGTGTATATCGCCCGACGAGCCCGGGGGCGAGGATGTGGAAGTGACATAAATATTGGTGGCGGAGGTGTCGGCATCAAAGGCCGACCGGAGCTGGACTTTATACACTGTGGCTGGATCAAGGCCGGTCAGCGTAATGCTGTGCAGGGTTTTGTGCTCTTCATCCATCACCTTTCCGAGCTCCAGATCCCCGGTCAGGCCGTACCTTACCTCCGAATGTCCGGCATGAACGGTTTCCCAGCTTAAGGCTATAGAATGAGCCGTAGCTGAAACTTCATAGGGCGGGGCCGTGAAGATGATGGGACCGGTAAGCACTTCAAGGTCTTGTGTGAACCTGGGGAGTAGCTGATGCGTGTTAATGAAACGCCCTGCAACACCGGTGGCAGCAATAATCGTATTGGGAATTACGGTGCCCGGTATGTTGGTAAAGTTGTCCACCCTTAACTCAGCCTCACCGTGAGCATCCACTACCGTATAGTTGGTGCCACCCGAAAATATGCCTGAGCCCGTAAACTCAAGCTCATTAATACGTACCAGCATACCCTCGTATTCGCCGCTGTTGAGTTCAACGGTGTTGATGTTGACGGGTTCCTGAATGCTGTTGGCTTCCGGAAAAACCTCGAAGGTGACCTCGTCAATGATTTGCAGTAGGTTGTTAAAATGCCCGATATGACCGGTTACAATGATTGAATCACCGATAACGGCACCCACAAGGTATTCCTGCCGCATGATGTCGTCGCTGTACCAGGCAATGCCTGCTGTTTCATCCTGGAAATAGACAGGTCCGGCAAACTGATCAGCCACCGTCACCCATCCGGAAACGGTAACCAGTGAGCCCATGGGCAGGTTTCGTGCATCTGCAATAGGCACCGGCTGACTGGTGTCCAGCATTTCTGCGGTAAGATTAAGTGTAAAAACGGAGTTGTTTGGGTCATTGGTGTGTAACTTTAACATGCCTTCTTTTATACCCGGTGTCTCTGAGGCAAACATTAACTCGAATGAAGCGGTTTCCAGAAAGCCCAGCGTGGTTTCCGGTTCTCCGACAAGGTAAAACCCGTCACCGCTTATCTCATGATCATCAATAACCAGATCTTCTTCACCGGTATTGCGAATCTGCACAACGGCACCAGCCGTGCCGACGTTGGTGCCGAAGTTAAACGTGCTTCCGCTCTCATACGGGATATCGTTTATACGAAGAAAAATGGCCGGATGTTCTGAGTATTCAAAATAATCGCTGATCAGAATATCATCAATATTGATCCGTGTGCCGGATGTTTTTGAGAAACGCAATCTGACGGCTCCGTCTATACTTGCAAGAAGGGTGTATTGCATAAGCTCAGAACCGAGCGAAAAACTTTCTCCCAGGTCTGTCCAGCTTGCACCCTGGTCAACGGAATAACTGACCTGGACGGCGCCATTGCTGTCTGAACTGAAATTGGCAGCGTAAAAAGAGAGCTCACCCAGGCCGTTTGGGGCATCAAACTCCATCTGTATGAATCCGTTCCTGATGCGGGCTGCCCTTTGTCCGTTTTTTTTATCCGTTGCCAACGTCCCGATAAGAGCATCATCAAACTGCCAGGGACCCGTTCCAAGATCAATAACCTCAGCCGAGTAAGTCGCCTTGACCCCCTGTTCAAAATCTTCAAACAGTTGTCCCGACGCAGTGCCTGCCAGGAATGACATCCATACTATAGTAGAAAAAATAACAATATACTTCATAAATATATATAGATTAATCTTAATTAATTACGATAAATGTTTTTGATGCAAACCTGAGGTCTGAATGAATATGCGTGTTATTCGCCGGGGTTCATTACCCTTCCGGCAAATAGTATACTATGGTGCTGATTGTCTTTAATGAAGAAGATAAACGGCCTGTTGGCCATAAACACCGTGCGCGGATCAGGATCAATGGATGTTTTCCTGATAATGACCACGGCTGTGGCGGCAGCGGCTTCCGTACCCTCCTCAGCCACTTCGATCATGGCCTGGTGGATCACTTTGTCGATTTTCAGTTCGAGATCGCCCGTCATGCCGCTGAAATCGGCCCTGCGGGTGAATGGGTCAACCATGCCCATTTTCATAAGTACATCCTCGAGATCGAATTTAGTTTCTGCCTCGAATTTTGGAAGGAAAACATCCACTTCTTGTTTTTGCATCTCACCGATGATCTTGTTATAATAATCAGGGTCAAGTATTTCATGGATTTCTTCAAGGCTGGTGCCGTGTTTCGGAAGCAATACCAGCATGGAAAAGTCTTTGCCGGCATAGGGTAATTCGAGGGCCTGGAGCTTATCGTTTTCAGCGTAAGCCAGCGTGTCGGTCCTGTGCATAAAATCAGCCATTACACGTTCAGCCTCGGATACATAAAAAATGTTTTCCCTGGTATTGTCAGGATTGAATTCGGTTAACCAGGGTCCGAAAAAATGAATGGCATTAACCAGAACAAGCCTGGTGTCCTCTGTCAATACGCCCGGCACAATCAGGTCTTTGATTTTTTCACGCGTTTCCTCATACACCCAGTCGTTGATCTCTTTTCGAACCTGCTCCCTGTTGGTTTCAAAGTTAACCAGGAAGGTTTCGCTGTTGAAATAGTTTTTATTGATTTCAAAGAATTGCTCAAGGAAATGGTAATCTTCCTGGGCCCACAGGCTGTTGGCAACGTTAAGCTGCACATCATTGGAAGCCATGTGTTGCAGTGAAACCAGGTAGTCTCTGAAGTTATTGCGGAATCTTTGCTGGTCTTTGTCGAAATGCATGACGCGCGCCATTTCCAGCATTGTGGTGTTTCTTGCGCCGGTATAGGTCATGGCCAGTGCAGTGGAAATACTGAATGGTGAAACAACCATATTGTTTCCGGTAAAGGGAATCTCTTGAAGGAGATCGAAGGCAAACTGATTGTTGCCCTGCGCAACCGGCCTCTCCTCTGTGTCGTTATGCATGGTTTTGTTATCTCTGTATGCTCTCGGTGTACATCCGGTGGCCATAACGGTAAGGATTAATGCGTATGTAAGAAATACGGTTTTTTTCATGGTGTTGGTTTTTTATCAGGTTATCTGATACGCTTTCTGCAAATATCAGATAAAAACCGTTCTGTGCCCTGATACTTTTTCTGTATTTTGTGAGCTTGTATTCTACAAAGGTACGTCAATTTTTTTATGTATTTATATTTATGTATTTACTTGATTTACTATGCTTTGTATTTCTGCTGTGAAGCCGAGTTGATGTGCAGATGTGCAAATGTGAAAATGTGAAAATGTGCAGATTTCAGATGTCAAGCTATTGTTGAATTGTTTATTTGTTTAATCGTTTAATTGTTGAACCGTTGATATTTCACTTAATCTGCTTTTGGCTTTTAGCAAGATAATCTGCAAATAGCCAAGAGCTAACAGCCAATAGCTGTTTTCCTTTTTCATTTTTCATTTTTCACTTTTCACTTTTCACTTTTCACTTTTCACTTTTCACTTTTCACTTTTCACTTTTCACTTTATCTGCTTGGTCTAACCC
>JAVIYP010000031.1:0-30271 GCA_031323845.1 Bacteroidales bacterium
CCGACAGTCTTGCCGGGGCTGTCAGGAATGAATATCCCGGCGTTGAGCTTATTGCAGGAGTTGCCACCGGAGCCATTGCCCCGGGTGTTCTCGTGGCCGAGCGTTTGCAACTGCCTTTTGTATATGTCCGGAGCACTCCCAAAGCGCATGGTCTGGGCGCCAGGGTGGAAGGTTTCGCTGCCGAAGGCCTGAAGACAGTCGTCATCGAGGATCTGGTTTCCACAGCCGGAAGCAGTATCCTGGCTTGTGATGCCCTGAAAGCAGACAAACTGAAGGTGCTGGGTATGGCTGCTATTTTTACCTACGATCTCGATATGGCGGAACAAAATCTGAAAAAAGCCGGAATTCCATTGATAACGCTCAGCAACTACCACGATTTGGTCTGGCTTGCCAAAAGCAAAGGCATGATCACCGATGAAGAACAAGCGGCTTTGATGCAGTGGCGGCTGAATCCGTCATCCTGGTCCGACGCGCGTCAGCATAATTAATTTAAGCTATCAAATCCAAAAAAATTATATGACCACTTTTGAAAACTCTGATATAGCATTGAATACCGACTGCAAGACAGTTTTTGATTTTTTAGGCGATTTCCGGAACTTTGAATCGCTCTTGCCTTCACAGGTAAGCAACTGGCAATCAGATGAGCTGTCGTGCTCTTTTACCATACAGGGGTTGGCCGACCTGGCCATGCGTATCGTTTCCAAATTCCCGCACAGCAATATCCATATTGTTTCAGAGGGGAAAAGTCCTGTGGAGTTCAGCCTGGACTACTTTTTCAGGACGACTGGTGAAAATGCATGCACGGTAACCATCGTTTTTAAGGTGGCTCTTAACCCCTTTCAGAAAATGGTGGCTTCAAATGCACTGCAAAATTTTGTGAATTTACTGGGAGAAAAGTTGCAGGAAAGATACGCCTGACTGAGATAAGCGGGTCGCTTCCTGTTTGAATGCGGGGGCTAGTCCCTTTGTGAAAAAAGCAGGGATTAACCTTTACAACAACAGCTCCACTTCCTTCATGCCATGTTCACTGTATTGGTGATCTTCGTTTTTTAATATCAGTTTGCCGTATTCGTTGACACCGCATATCATGGCTTTTATGTTTTTGTCCTGATGCCGGAAGTGCATCCATTCGCCCAAACCCAGCAGTTGTTCCATATAAGCCTTGTTGATCAGGGTTTCTTTGCCTTCTTTCAGGTAGCGGTAATATGTTATTAGCTGATGGAATACCTGCCCCAGGCACTCTGCAATATCGTATTCACGGCCGCTGATCAGCGCCAGGGATGTGGGGTTGGGAATAGCTGCAGGAAAAACCGTTTGGTTTATGTTGATGCCAATGCCGGCAACCGTCAATTCAAATGTCTGTCCCTGGATGCGGTTTTCGATCAGTGTGCCTGCGATTTTGCCTTTTTGCCAGAGTATGTCGTTTGGCCATTTGATGGAGAACCCGCTGTCATCAGTAAGGTCCTCCAGTGCTGCCCTTATGCCCAGAGCAATACATTTATTTAGCATAAACAGTTTTGACGGAGGCAGAAACCCCGGTTTCAGAATTACCGAAAAGCTGAGGTTTTTATTTGCTTCGCCATACCATTTTGTGCCTGCCTGTCCGCGTCCGGCTGTTTGCGTTCCTGCCCATAAAACAAACCCCTCCGGCAACACCTCTCCCCGGTCAATTCTTCTCCACAGTTCAAGGTTGGTTGAGTCTGTTTCGCCAAGAACAACGATATGCTCAGGCTCTTGTCGCATCATGGCTTTTTATTGCTAAATTAGCACAATTTGACTAATTTCGACCGGTTTTTGCCCATACTGGCAGCGACAGTGCGGAGGCATAAAACTTTTCTGACTAAAAATCGTTAATTTTGCAGAGGAAAAAGATTGCGAATGGCAAAAAAGACAAAGAAAAGAGACATATCTGAGGTGCTTGTAGAAGCAGTGGTGCAGGGGATGCTTGCAAAGAAAGGGCAGGAAATCGTAAGCCTCAATCTCGCAAAGATTAATTCAACCGTATGTGATTTCTTTGTCATTTGTCATGGAAATTCCCGCACCCATACAGCTGCTTTGGCTGAATCCGTTGAGGCGGTTGTACGCAAACAGTATGGTATCAAGCCCTGTCGGCGTGAAGGTTATGTAAACGGTGAGTGGTTGCTGCTGGACTACCTTGATGTGGTGGTTCATATCTTCCAGGAACCAGTAAGACGCTATTATCAGCTGGAAGAACTCTGGGCGGACGTTCCTTTGGAAAAGATTGAAGAGTGAAGGTTTGGTTTTGTAAGTAGCACGTACCTAAGGTAACATTGTTTATGTCAGATCAAAAAAAACAACATATTGAGCAAAAGCCTGGTTCGGGGCGCGAACTGCCGCAGGAAAAAAATACCGGTGGCGGTTCAGGACCGAAATCCGACGGCAATAAGCAAGCCGGCAAGCCGGGCGGTAAAAAGCCGGGCTTTAGTTTTTACTGGATTTATGCTATCCTGGCGGTGATTTTCATTGGCCTCCAGTTTTTTAACTGGGGCGGATCAGCCGTAGAAATTTCCCAGATGCGTTTCGATAACGAAATGCTGGTTTGGAGTGAAGAAGACGGCAACGACATTGAAAAAATCAAGATCATCAACCAGGAAACCGTTGAAGTTTTTATTAAGGAAGACAGGCTGTATAAATCCAAATATGAGGATGCAGCAACGGGCAGGGGAATAGGCGACGTGCCCAGGCCTCATTATGTGTTCCGTATTGCCTCGGTCGAAAACTTTGACCGGCATGTTCGCGAAGTTCAGGAGAGCTGGCCGCGCGAAGACCGTTTCCCTATTTATCCGGAAACCAGGAAAAGCTGGGGCACCGATATTTTGAGCTGGTTGTTGCCCATTGGACTGCTCATAGCTTTCTGGATTTTCATTATGCGCAGGATGTCTGCAGGCGGAGGCCCGGGCGGTCAGATCTTCAACATTGGCAAGTCAAAGGCCACTCTTTTTGACAAAGACACCCACGTAAATATTGACTTTAAGGATGTTGCGGGTTTAGAGGAAGCCAAGATTGAGCTGATGGAGATCGTGGATTTTCTTAAAAACCCGAAAAAATATACGGAGCTCGGTGGTAAAATACCCAAAGGCGCTTTGCTCGTTGGTCCGCCCGGAACCGGAAAAACCCTGCTGGCCAAAGCAGTGGCCGGACAGGCGCAGGTTCCCTTCTTTTCACTCAGTGGTTCCGACTTTGTTGAAATGTTTGTCGGAGTTGGTGCTTCCAGGGTGCGTGACCTGTTCAAAACAGCCAAGGAAAAAGCCCCCTGCATCATCTTTATTGATGAGATTGACGCCATAGGCAGGGCACGGGGAAAAAATCCGGTGACGGGCTCGAATGACGAGCGTGAAAATACTCTCAATCAACTACTCACTGAAATGGACGGCTTCGGAACCAACGTGGGCGTCATCATACTGGCTGCTACCAACAGGGCCGACATCCTCGACAGGGCACTTCTCCGTGCCGGACGGTTCGACAGGCAGATCCACGTCGAAATGCCCGACCTTACCGAAAGAGAGTCCATCTTCAGCGTACACATGAAACCGCTGAAACTCTCAAAAGAAGTGGAAACCGGCTTCCTGGCAAAACAAACACCCGGATTTTCCGGGGCAGACATCGCCAATGTGTGTAACGAAGCTGCGCTCATTGCTGCACGAAGAAACAAAAAGGAAGTGGGCAAGCAGGACTTTATGGATGCCATTGACAGAATTATCGGCGGTCTGGAAAAACGAAACAAAATTATCTCACCGACCGAAAAAAAGGTGATCGCCTATCACGAGTCAGGTCATGCGGCTGTTAGCTGGATGCTTGAACACGCGCACCCGCTTGTCAAGGTCACCATAGTTCCCAGGGGGAAAGCCCTGGGTGCTGCCTGGTATTTACCCGAAGAAAGGCAGATCTCTACCTATGACCAGATGCTCGATGAAATTACAAGCACTTTGGGTGGCCGCGCAGCCGAGGAAATCATTTTTGGGAAGATCTCTACAGGGGCACTCAATGACCTCGAAAAAATTACCAAGCAGGCTTATGCCATGGTGGCCTATTTCGGACTGAATAAGAAAATCGGCAACATTAGCTATTATGATTCCAGTGGACAAAATGAATACTCGTTCACGAAACCCTATTCCGACAAAACCGCCCAGCAAATTGATGAAGAAGTCAGGAAATTAGTGGAAGAAGCCTACGTAAAAGCTAAAAAGATTTTGCTCGAAAATAAGGAAAACCTCATCAGGCTGGGTGAACTGCTGCTGGAAAAGGAAGTCATCTTCAGAGAGGACCTTGAGGCAATTTTTGGCGAGAGACCTTTTCCTGAGGCTGAACACAGCAAGGAAAAAGAATTTAAGATCGGCGGCACCCCCGACATTTCCGTCAAGGCCGGCACCGACGGAGCCGAAGGCAGCAGCCCTGACACACAAACTACATAGTTCAGCATGAAGGAAAGTACCTCAAAGGAAAAAGTCCTCAAGAAAATCAGGGATGCCCTGGTAGATCGAATGCCCGCGCCATTTGTCGGAGTTGATATGGAAAGCCCGCTTTTTGCCCCGCCCGACAGCGAGTTTCTTGAGGAAACCTTTGCCAAAGCCTTCATCAAAACCAAAGGAAAGTTTATCTACTGTCAGGATGTCAGTGAAATCAGGGACAGTTTAAAAATAGTTATTAAACAGCGTGGCATCAAGAGGCTTTTCTGCGGAGAAGACTACCTGCAGGGCCTTGTACAGGGACTCGGAACAGAACTGGTGAACGAAAGCGGTGATGTTTTTTCGTGCGATGCGTCCATTACCGGGTGTGAAGCGCTGGTTGCCCGCCTCGGAACCATTGTGTGCAGCAGCAGTGAAAAATCAGGACGTAAAGCTATGGTAGTGCCCCCGGTTCATATAGTGATCGCCACCAACAAGCAACTCGTTTACAGCCTCGAAGAAGCCATGAGGCATCTGAAACAGAAGTATGGCCAGAAAATGCCGTCACTCATCAGCTTCATCACCGGACCAAGCCGCACGGCCGACATCGAGAAAACCCTGGTGTTTGGTGCCCACGGACCAAAAGAGCTGTACCTCTTTATGCTTGACATGAAAGAATCAGACGAATGATTTTTACGATATAATGGAAGACAACTGGCAGAAGATATACAGTTCATCGTTTGAACATAAACTGGAACTGGTAAAAGCCGTTCTCGAGGATGAGGGAATTAATAGCGTGATCATAAACAAGAAAGACTCTGCCTACCTTTTTGGAGAACTGGAACTTTATGTTCACGCCGATGATGTGCTGAAGTCTAAACAGATCATTAATAAGGAAGCATTGTGAGCAATCTGGCCATAAGAACAGTTACCGGGATTGTGCTGGTCGTTTTGGTTATCGCAGCCATCATAACCCACCAGTACCTGTTTGCCCTGATTTTTCTGATGTTTACCATCATCGGTTTGTGGGAGTTCTATTCACTGGTCGAAAAAGCAGGCATCTTTCCTAATAAAACCGCAGGCATCATTGCTGGTGTGGTGCTCTTTGTAACCAATGCCATGGTGTCGGTCAATATGCTTGACATCGAGCTGCTGCTGCTGAACTTTATTTTCATTTTTGTGATTTTCCTGCTCGAACTGTACCGCAATATCCCCAATCCTTTCACCAACATTGCGTTTACTTTTTTCGGATTGCTCTACGTCGCGGTTCCCTTTTCGTTGCTGAACTATTTCCCTAATCCTGCATTTTTGCCCGGAATATACCACTCCAGCTTGTTGCTGGGCTTCTTTTTCCTGGTATGGATAAACGATACCGGCGCCTATGTGCTGGGAAGCGCGATGGGAAAAAGGAAGTTGTTTGAAAGAGTATCACCAAAAAAGTCCTGGGAGGGAACGCTGGGTGGTGCTGTACTGACGTTCATCAGTGCTTATCTGATAGCTCAGTATTACACACAGATGTATCTGAACGACTGGATGTTTATTGCTCTGATCATTGTTGTTTTCGGTACTTATGGTGATCTTTTTGAGTCCATGTTCAAGAGAAGCATAAATACAAAGGACAGCGGGACCATACTGCCCGGACACGGCGGAGTGCTCGACCGGTTCGACAGTGTGTTCATGGCAGCACCCTTTGTATTCGTTTATTTACTGATGACCTATTAAGTGTTGTTCGGCTTGTTTGAGCCAATAATTTACAGACATGAGAATTCATAAAGAAGGCCACATCATTGTTTTTATAACTGTCCTTATCGTTGTGCTGCTGTGGGCTGTGGCTCTGACCCTTAATCACTGGTTGTCGTACCTGCTGTTTGCTATTCCCTTGTTCTCTTTTTTATGGGTCCTCTATTTTTTCAGGGTGCCCAAAAGGGTTTTATCTCCGGAAAGAGATCTCCTGTTAAGTCCGGCAGACGGCAAGGTGATCCGTACAGAGGTCAATGTGGAGGATGAATTTTTTAGCCGTCCCATGAAACACCTGTCTATTTTTATGTCGCCTTTTGATGTTCACCTCAACAGGTATCCAACCGATGGTAAGGTGATCTATTACCGTTACCATGCCGGGAAATACCTTGTTGCCTGGCATCCCAAGTCGAGCAATCTGAACGAAAGAACAAGCCTTGTATTTGAAACCCGCCAGGGTGTCCGCTTTCTTGTTAGGCAAATAGCCGGCGTACTGGCAAGGAGAATCGTTTGTTATGCAGATGAAGGGAAGGATGTGCGTCAGGGCGATGAACTGGGCTTCATAAAGTTTGGCTCGCGGCTTGACCTTTTTCTCCCGCCGGAAACTCCTGTGCTGGTTAAACCCGGCGACAGGGTAAAGGCAGGCTTGTCACCGCTGGCAGATCTTTCCACTTTGAAACCCTCTCAATGAGTTCTGCATTCCAGCTTGTTTTATGATTGCAAAACCACCTAATGACTGAAATGCAAGCCTGTCGCTTTTGTCTTGTATCTTATCATAAAAATCCGTATATTTGATATCAGAATAACAGTCAAATGTTCAGACCTTGAACCTGAATGCCGTTTTGATGAAGTATTGGGGGTTTTCCTCCTTTCGCCCTATGCAGGAAGATATTATCCGCTCGGCGATTGACGGCAGGGATACCCTGGCTTTGCTGCCTACCGGCGGAGGGAAGTCCCTGTGCTACCAGGTGCCGGGCATGGCCATGGACGGATTATGCATTGTGGTCACCCCCCTTATTGCGCTTATGAAAGACCAGGTGCAGGCACTTAAAGCAAAAGGGATCAATGCCGTTGGCATCTATCATGGCCTCAGCAAGGTGGAAATTGACAACGCCATTGATAATTGCGTTTACGGCAGCGTAAAGTTTTTGTACCTCAGTCCTGAACGCCTTACTACAGATATGATGCGGGCACGGCTTGAAAAAATGAGGGTTAACCTGCTCGCCGTTGACGAAGCACACTGTATATCACAGTGGGGTTATGACTTCCGGCCGCCTTATTTGCGTATTTCAGAAGTTCGCGAACTCCTGCCGAACACACCTGTACTGGCATTGACGGCTACTGCCACGCGCCAGGTCGTGGAAGACATACAGGAAAAACTGCATTTTAAAAACCCCAATGTCTTTCAGAAAAGCTTTGAACGCAAGAATCTTGCATATATGGTCTTCAGAGAGGAAGACAAAATGAATAAACTGCTCAAAATATGTGAAAAACAGAAAAGTACGGGAGTGGTTTATGTGAGAAACCGCAGGAGAACGCGTGAAATAGCCGAATGGCTTGCGCAGCACAAGGTCAGCGCTGATTTCTACCACGCCGGGCTGTCACCTAAAGAAAGAGATGCCAAACAGGATGCCTGGATGAAAGAAAGAACACGGGTGATCGTCTCAACCAATGCTTTTGGCATGGGTATCGATAAACCCAACGTGAGGTTTGTCGTCCATATGGACCTGCCCGACAGCCCCGAAGCCTATTTCCAGGAAGCTGGCCGCGGTGGTCGCGACGGTAACAAAGCCTTTGCCATTCTGCTGTTCAACAAATCAGATGTCACGAACCTGAAACAGTTTCATGAGAGATCATATCCTCCGCTGAAAGAAATAAAGAAGATCTACAACTGCCTGGGTAACTATTTTCAATTTGCCATAGGCAGCGGGAAAGACCAAAGTATGCCTTTTGACATCAATGACTTTGCGAAGACCTATAAGCTCGACAGTTTCTTTATTTACAATTCTTTAGGGTTTCTTGAGAAAGAGGGATACCTTGCGGTTTCCGAAGCCCTTGCGAATCCCTCCAGATTGATGTTCCTGGTAAACAAGGAAGAGCTGTACCGTTTTCAGGTAGCCCACCCGAAGTATGACCCCTTTATAAAAATACTCCTGAGATCGTACACGGGTCTTTTCACGGAGTTTAAGCGAATCAAAGAAGATGAAATCGCCGTACGCAACGGCATACCACAGGAAATCGTAAAAAAAACAATGCTTGAACTTCATCAGTTAAATATCCTTCATTATAAGCAGCAAAACGAGCAACCCGTTATTACCTGGCTCGAAGAACGCCTGGCGGCATCTGACCTGCGCATTTCCAAAGAAGTGTATCGCGAAAGAAAACAATTTGCCAGACAGCGCATGGAAGCCATGGTAGACTATGTTCAGTCTGAGACCAAATGCCGCAGCCTCTTTCTACTTGCTTACTTCGGAGAAAAGGGAACAAAAAGATGCGGACAATGCGATGTATGCCTGGAAAGAAACAAAGCAGGTGTTTCATCCTATGAATTCAACAAGGTTATTAAAGTTATAAAACCCATAATAAAGAAAGACAGCCCGATGCTCGAAACGCTGATGGACAGCCTGGACATTAGCTTGCCTGAAGACAAGGTGCTGAACGTGATACGGTATCTGAAAGACAATGCCAAAATTGCCGAAGACAGCAATGGCCGTCTTATATGGCAAAGGAATTGATCAGGGCTTAATTGCAGGCACTTTTTCTTTTCTCAGGGAATTGACCCATACAGGCTTCACAATTGCCGTTAAAGTCCTTACAGGTGCTCTCAGGTGGTTTTGTTTTAGCGAAATACCTGTAAATGCTCCGGCCTGCATATAGTGTGGCCGAAAGCAATACCAACATGGTTATGATCCATTGAGTTGTCATGATGTTTGGTTATCTCATTCAAAAAAACAAGCTTCCGGTCTGATATACCAAAAAGGAGATCAGCCATGCGATTAAGGTAGTATAGACCACAGTAAAGAGCCCCCATTTCCAATGCCCCGCTTCCTTGCTGATGGTTGCAATTACTCCTATACAGGGGAAATAGAGCAACACAAACAACATAAACGCCAGGGCAACAAGGGGTGTAAAAACGGGCTCTCCTGTCCGGGGACCGGCAGTGTAAGTCTGGCTTTGTATCTTTTCCACCAGGCTCTGACTGTGAGTCTGTACCGTTTCGTCAACCTGGTAAAGCACAGCAAGCGTGCTTACCACAATTTCCTTGGCGGCAACACCGGATAATATGCTAATGGTCATTTTCCAATCAAAACCGAGCGGTGCCATCAGCGGTTGAACTGTTTTCCCAAGCCTCCCGATATAGCTGTTCTCCTGACGATCAACAAACAGCTTGGTCTCCATGTTGCGCAATGCCATTTCTTTTTCAAGTTCCAGGTTTTTGATGGCAAGTGTGTCCGTTACTTCCAGTTCGGCCATCAGGTCCTGGTATTCGCTTTCAATTTCAGCTGTTTTTCTCTCAATCTGCGAGGTATAGTTGCTGCCGTTTGGGAAGTAGCCCAAAGCCCAGATAATAATGGACGCAACAAGGATGATGCCGCCGATCTTCTTCAGGTAATGCACCGCTTTGCTCCACATGTGGAGGGTAATGGCCCTCAGTGTGGGTATCCGGTAGGGTGGAAGTTCCATTACAAAAGGAGCTTCTTCGGTGCGAAACATGGTTCTCTTGAACAACAGTGCCGTGCCTATGGCTACCAGCACACCAATGCCGTATATCAGAAAGAGCATGGAGCCCCGGTATTCCACAAAAAAAGCAGAAATAAACAGCACGTAAATGGGCAATCGGGCACTGCACGAAATAAAGGGGTTGATCAGCATGGTCAGCATGCGGTCGTTGCGGCTGGCCAGCGTACGGGTAGCCATAATGGCCGGTACATTGCACCCAAAACCCATCAGAAGGGGAATAAAGGACTTGCCGTGAAGACCTATCCTGTGCATGATCTTATCCATTATGAACACGGCACGCGACATGTAACCAGTGTCTTCCATCAGGCTGATGAAGAAAAACAGAATCATGATGTTTGGCAAAAACACCAAAACACCGCCAACACCACTGATTATGCCGTTAATGAGAAGGTCCTTAAAGGGACCTGCGCGCATCGTCTGGTCCAGGAAACCGCTTAACCCGTCAACACCAGATTCAATCCAGTCCATCGGGTAATGGCCCAGGATGAATGTTACGGAGAACATCACCCACATGAAAAAAAGAAAGATCGGAAATCCAAAAAGCTTGTGCGTCAGAAAAACATCAATAACCTCACTGGCTTTTCTTTTTTCGGACTCGCCCGGCTTCAGCGTTTCTTTCAAAGCTCCTGAGATAAAGCCGTATTTCAGGTCGGTGATCACTGATTCGGGCGACTCGCCGAATTCCTTAGCCAGCTTGTCACCCTCATGCCTGGCCTCGCTGAGGATGTCAAAATGATTGTCACAATGTTCTCTTATTGTGGAAATGGCTTCCTTGTCTTCCTCAAGCAGCTTGATGGCAAGGAATCGTGAGGAAACCAAATCGGTGAGATGCTCATTGCCCTTTGTCTTGATATGGTCCTGGATCCGGCTGATTGAATTTTCTACAATGGCTCCGTAATTGATATGGATGTGCCGCTGTATCTCGTCCCTGTCTTCATAAACCTCAATGATCTTGTCAAATACTTCCTTTATGCCTTTCCCTTTTGAGCTGACTGCCGGTACCACAGGTATCCCTATCATCTTTCCGAGGCTCTCATGATCAAGCATGTCACCTTTCTGCTGCATTTCATCATACATGTTCAGGACCATAATTACCCTGATGTCCATGTCGATCAACTGGGTGGTCAGGTACATGTTCCGCTCCAGGTTGGAACCGTCAACAATGTTGATCACCACATCGGGCATCTTTTCCGTGATAAAGTCACGAACGAATATTTCTTCCGGGGTATAGGCCGTAATGGAATAGGTTCCGGGAAGATCTGTAATGTTGAACTGATAGCCTTTGTGATAGTAACGCGCTTCTTTTGCGTCAACGGTAACACCGCTGTAATTGCCCACACGTTCGCGGGAGCCCGAAGCGTGATTGAAAAACGTCGTTTTGCCACTGTTTGGGTTACCCACGAGCGCCACATTGATACTGCTGCCGGGCTTACGAAAGGTGTTGGCTCTTTCTGTATGAAAAACACCATCAAAGAGCTGATCCTTAACCGGCCTGAAATCCTTTTCAGGGATGACCTCAATCAGGCGTGCTTCACTGGAGCGCAGCGATACATTATAACCCATAACGCTGTACTCAATGGGATCGCGCAAAGGCGCCTTTTTGATCACCTGAACGCTCTTTCCAACAACAAAGCCCATCTCAATGATACGCCTGCGAAAGCCGCCGCGCCCTTTCACCTTGGTGATCACACCTTTTTCGCCGTTTTGAAGATCGTACAAGGTCATGGGTAACTGATAAATTGTCTTTATTAAGATTGAATTAAAACAGTGCAAAATTAAAGAAATTAATTGAAATGGGAATGTCAGGAGGGTTACTTCCAATACATTAAAAATAAGTTTTATCTTTAGCTGAAAATTCTAACGAGGCTATCCCTTATGTATATTCCTGATTATGTGAAGAGAGATCCCTTTCTGATGCCTCATCACAGGACAGTGACCGGCAGGTTGCGCAAGGCTTTTGACAAGGAGAAACATCTTTGCGGTGTTCATTCTTCATTGTCTGAATTTGCTATGGGGCATCATTACTACGGTTTGCATAAGCACGAACATGAATGGGTGCTTCGTGAGTGGGCTCCAAACGCCACGGCTGTTTATTTTCTTGGTGATGTTACCTCGTGGATGCCCAGCGAGCAGTACAAGCTAAAGCCTCTTTCGGATGGCAACTGGGAGATCCGGCTGCCACTTGACAGGCTGCGTCATCATGATCAGTACAAGCTCCATGTTTGCTGGGACGGTGGTTCAGGCGATCGCATTCCGGCGTGGGCGTTCAGGGTGGTTCAGGACCAACACACCCTCGTGTTTAATGCACAGGTTTGGGACCCGCCTGAACATTACCGGTGGAAGCATGATGCTCCCGCAGCGCCACCGCGATTCCCGATAATTTACGAAGCTCACCCCGGAATGGCCACCGAATCCTATAAGGTTGGAACCTGGGAGGAGTTTCGCCTGAATGTGTTGCCTGATGTAGAAAAGGCAGGCTATAATACCATTCAGCTTATGGCAGTGCAGGAACATCCGTTTTATGGTTCTTTCGGTTACCACGTGAGCAATTATTTTGCCCCCTCCAGCCGTTTTGGCACGCCTGAGGAGTTAAAAGCCCTGATTGACGATGCCCACGGTCGTGGAATTTACGTAATCATGGATATTGTACACTCACATGCCGTAAAAAATGAGATTGAGGGTATCAGCCGTTATGACGGAACATATTATCAGTTCTTTCATGACGGGAAGCGGGGTGAGCATCCTGCCTGGGATAGTCGCTGTTTCAATTACGGAAAAGACCAGGTGCTGCATTTCCTGTTGTCGAATTGCCGGTACTGGCTGGAAGAATTCCGGTTCGATGGTTTTCGTTTTGACGGTGTCACCAGTATGCTGTATCTCGATCATGGCCTGGGATCTCATTTTCAGAGTTATGATCAGTATTACAACCTCAATCAGGATGAAGATGCTATAGTTTATCTATTTCTTGCCAATAAACTTATTCATGAATTCAGTCCAAGTGCCTTCACAGTGGCTGAGGAGATGAGCGGCATGCCCGGTCTGGCTGCTCCTGAAAGCGCCGGAGGTATCGGTTTTGACTACCGGCTCGCAATGGGAGTTCCCGATTTCTGGATAAAGACCATAAAAGAGAAAAAAGTGGAGTTCTGGCATGTGGGCGAAATCTTCCACCAGTTGCAAAGCAAGCGGCCTGAGGAAAAAACCATTCATTACGCTGAGTCGCATGACCAGGCACTGGTAGGCGATAAAACCATTATCTTCTGGCTTATTGACAAGGAGATGTATCACGACATGCACAAGGACAGCCGCAATCTTGCCGTGGATAATGGGATAGCCCTGCACAAAATGATACGGCTGATTACCATGGGCACTGCCGGCAACGGATACCTTAATTTTATGGGCAACGAGTTCGGCCACCCTGAATGGATTGATTTTCCTAACGCACATAATAACTGGTCTTATCATTATGCCCGCAGGCAGTGGAGCCTGGCAGCACACCCTGATTTAAAATATAAATACCTGGCCGCCTTTGACAGGGCCATGGTCCGTTTTGCGGTTCAGGAGGATCTTCTGTCCAGTGCTGACATCCGGATGTTCAGGGAACATGTATCTGACCAGGTACTGATCTTTGGTCGTGGAAGGCTCTTGTTTGTGTTTAACTTCAGCCCGTTTCGTTCTTATACCGACTATCCTGCAACGGTGCCCCGGGGCGTCTATGAAATGCTGCTTGACAGCGATGCAGTTGCTTTCGGGGGTCAGGGCAGGGTGGATGCTTCAATTAACTATCCGGCCCAGGAAGGTGCGGATCCCGCTTTCGCAGAAATAAAACTGTATATCCCTGCTCTAAGCGGATTTGTTTTACGAAAAAAATAACATCATGTCAAAATCACTCTTAGTTAGAGCCCGGATAAAAGCTACGCCCGAAGAGGTATACAGGGCGCTGACGAATCCCTTTACCCTGGAATTGTGGACAGGCGAGCCTGCCGTAATGAGTGAAGAGCCCGGGTCGGAATTCATGCTGCTGGATGGGTTTATTACCGGCCGGAATGTAGCCTTTGAAAAAGACAAATCCATTAAACAGCTCTGGTATTTTGGCGATAACGTAGAATCAGAAGTCTCCATCAAGATATTTCCGGATAAGGCTTATTCGCAGATAAGAATTGAACATACCGGTATCCCGGACGATGCCTACGACAATATAGCCGAGGGATGGAATGAAGTATATCTTGCTTCACTGAAGGCTTTCTTCGAGCTTTAACGCCAATGGCAAAGCACTGGCATCATACATTGAAGCGCACGTGAAATATATCGCCATCCTGTACGATGTAATTCTTTCCTTCGATGTTGAATTTACCGGCCTGCTTACAGGCTTGTTCTGATCCCAGGCTGAGGAAATCCTCTACACGCATTACCTCTGCGCGAATAAACCCCCTTTCCATATCGCTGTGTATGGTGCCGGCAGCCTTTGGTGCCGGGGTGCCTGCCCTGATGGTCCACGCTCTGACTTCTCTTGGCCCTTCGGTAAAAAATGTCTGCAGCCTGAGGGTGTTGTAGGCAGCCCTTATCAATTGATTCACTGCGGGTTCCTCAATACCCAGGTCTGCTAAAAAAGCCTTCCTGTCTTCTTCATCTTCAAGACGGGCGATTTCTGACTCAGCTTCTGCCGCAACAATAAGCATTTCACATCTTTCAGCCTGTATCACCGGTTGAACGGCAGCGGTGTGCTGATTTCCGGCGGAAGCCGAGCCTTCATCCACATTGCACACGTATATTAGCGGTTTTACGGTCAGCAGGTAACAATCGTCAAGGTATTTTCTGTCGTTTTCGTGAATGGAGAACGTCCTGGCCGGAGAGCCTTCTTCCAGATGTTCTATGAGTGCTGTGAGCACCTCCGTTCCCCGCTTTGCATCCTTGTCGCCGACAGCCGCAACCTTGCGCAGCCTTTCGCGCTTTTTTTCAACGGTATCAATGTCTTTGGTGATGAGTTCCAGGTCGATGATCTCCTTATCGCGCAATGGGTTCACGGAACCCTCAATATGTGGCACCGTGTCATCATCAAAACAGCGCAATACATGGATAATGGCGTCAGTTTGCCTGATATCGGCCAGGAACTGGTTCCCACCCTTGATTTGCCCGGCACCCTTCGTCAGCCCCGGAATGTCAATGATCTCTACAGTGGTTGGCACCACCTTTGCCGGTTTTATAATCCTGGCAAGCGCCTCAAGTCTCTGATCAGGAACCTCAATCTGACCGAGATTGGTGCGCCCCTGGAGTTGCCCGGAACTGCTTTTTCCCTTCGACAAAGCATTGAACAGGGTCGTTTTCCCTGATCCGGCAATCCCTACTATTCCGCAATTTAATGCCATAAGCCTTTTTTTGAGTTGCAAAGGTACAAAACCTGTTTGTGTGGTTACACGATATTTTTGTATTTTGTGCATCGGGAGGCGAGGGTGTGTCTTGCCGCATAAAGAAAATAATCCGGTACATCTTTGCTGAAGGTAGTCGCAGTATCGGCTTCCCTGTAAACGCTTCAACAATTCAGTAACATGATTAAAGAGATAAGAACGGAAAAGCTCCCTATAAAGCTGTGGCTCGACGAACCGGAGTCCGGGGCACTTGAGCAGGCAAAGAACCTGGCCAATTATCCCTATGCTTTGAAGCACATCGCTTTAATGCCGGATTGTCATCAGGGGTTTGGAATGCCCATAGGGGGGGTTATGGCTACAAAAGATGTTGTTGTGCCCAATGCTGTAGGGGTGGACATCGGGTGCGGTATGTGCGCTGTTCAGACATCGTTGACGGAGATCTCGCGTCCGGACCTTTTAAAAGTTCTGTCCGGTATCCGCTCACGGGTGCCTCTGGGTTTCAAGCATCACAAGGTAAGGCAGAATGTTTCACTGATGCCTCCGGCAGGCCACAAGGACAACACTCCGGTAGTCGATCGTGAGTTTGACAGTGCCACGCGTCAGATCGGAACCCTGGGTGGGGGCAATCACTTTATTGAAATCCAGAAAGGATCTGACGGCCGGATCTGGGTGATGATTCACTCAGGAAGCCGTAATATCGGGAAACAGGTTGCCGACTATTACAACAGGTTGGCTGTAAGGCTGAATGAAAAATGGAAAAGTCCTGTCCCCCGGGCCCACCAGCTTGCTTATCTGCCGCTCGACAGCAAGGAGGGCCGGCAATACATCCGTGAAATGGAATACTGTGTTGCCTTCGCCTTTGCCAGCCGCAAGCTTATGATGGAAAGGAGCCTCGATGTTATGGCATCTTTGCTGCGTGGGGGTTTCGATACAGCGCCCATGATCAACATAGCCCACAACTATGCGGCTTTTGAAGATCACTTTGGACAGGAGGTTGTGGTTCACAGAAAAGGTGCCACCAGGGCCGGCAAGGAAACCGTTGGCATCATTCCCGGAAGCCAGGGCACGCAGAGCTATATCGTAAAGGGCAAGGGCAACAAGGACAGTTTTGAAAGCTGTTCACACGGTGCAGGCCGCACTATGGGAAGAAAAGAAGCCATAAGGTCGCTGAACCTTGCTGAAGAAATGAAAAAACTGAACGACAAAGGCATCCTCCACGCCATCCGGAGCCAGCGCGACCTTGAAGAAGCAACCAGTGCATACAAGGACATTAACCAGGTGATGGAATACCAGCAGGACCTGGTGGATGTTTTATGTGAACTTTCACCGCTGGCGGTTATTAAAGGATAATTTCTCATTATTACCGGGCCGTTTCAATTTACTGGTGTATCTGGCTGTGGCCGGAAAACGCAACAATGTTTATGCTGCTTTTACGGAGAGATTTTTCATTTTTCGTTTTACCCGCTTTTGGCCTTTGGCTTTTAGCTTTTAGCAAGAAGGTCTGCCAACAGCCAGGAGCCAACAAATAAACGATTCAACGATTCAACGATTCAACGATTCAACGATTCAACGATTCAACGATTCAACGATTCAACAATAATTCTCTGCCTCTCTTACTTCCTTCGAGCTTCGAGCTTTCAGCTTCCAGCTATCTTACTTTCTTCGAGCTAAAGAGACACCCCTCTGTGTGTAATTTCGCATGAAAAAAAATCATGTATATTTGTTCGTTCAAAAAGAGAATCATGACAAAAGAGAAACCGGGCATACCCAAAGGTACCAGGGATTTTAGCCCTGCGGAGGTAGCCAGAAGGGATTATATTTTCAACACCATCAGGGAAGTTTATCAACTGCATGGTTTTCAACCTGTTGAGACACCCGCGATGGAGCATCTGTCCACCCTGACGGGCAAATACGGTGAAGAAGGCGACAGGTTAATTTTTCGCATACTCAATTCCGGCGACTTTGCTTCAAAAGTTGATGACAGCCACTGGCAGGCAAAGGATTCTTCCAAGTTGTCTGCCTTGATCTCCGAGAAAGCCTTAAGATACGACCTTACCGTTCCCTTTGCGCGTTACGTGGTGCAGCACCAGCACAACATAACCTTTCCTTTCAAGCGATACCAGCTGCAAACGGTGTGGCGTGCCGATCGGCCCCAAAAAGGCAGGTATCGTGAGTTCTCGCAATGCGATGCTGATGTTATCGGAAGCGATGCGCTGCTCAATGAAGCGGAATTGCTGCAGATCATTGATGAGGTCTTTGACAGGCTGAAACTCAGGGTGAGCATTCATCTGAACAACAGGAAAATACTGGCAGGTCTGGCTGAAATGATCGGTTATCCTGACAAGATGATGGACATTACAACGGCTATTGACAAACTGGATAAAACAGGACTTGATCAGGTTACCGAAGAACTGCTAACCAGGGGACTGACCCCCGAAGCCGTGGACAAACTCAGACCGGTGTTGTTGCTTGAGGGCAGTAACGCGTATAAGTTAGAGGTGTTGAAGAATATGCTTGACGGCTCCAAAACTGGTTTACAGGGTATTGATGAAATGGCCGAAGTGCTCGACATTCTTTCGAACACATCTTTGAATTGCCAGCTTGTGTTTGACCTCTGCCTGGCCCGCGGACTCAATTATTACACAGGAAGTATTATTGAGGTAAAATCACTGGACATACCTTTGGGCAGTATATGCGGGGGCGGACGATACGACGACCTCACCGGCATCTTTGGCCTTGAAGGTGTATCGGGAGTTGGCATCTCTTTCGGCGCAGAACGTATTTATGACGTAATGCTGGCCCTTGATGCTTTTCCTTCCGGAATTGACACCTTTACGCACCTGCTTGCGGTAAATTTTGGTGTGAAGGAGCGTAATTACTGTCTGCCTTTGCTTAACCGGCTGAGAAACAAGGGGGTTCGTTGCGAAATGTATCCGGAGGCTTCAAAAATCAAAAAACAAATGCAATACGCCAACAAAAACAAGATCCCTTTTGTGCTGATGGCAGGGGAGGAAGAGATCAGCAAAGGGGTGTATTCACTCAAAAATATGCAAACAGGTGAACAGTTCTATGCCGCTGCCGATGAGATTGAACGTCTGTTGCTAAGCAGCGGCTGATTTGTGTAATCTGAGAATTCTTATTGTTTTTCATACTTTTCCAATCCAAAATAATATTTATGCACACTCATTTCATATCTTCTGAGGAGGTTGATTTTGTTCATGTAAGACAGATCATGGACAGAACGGTAAAGCTTGCTCTTTCCGATGATGCGCATGCCAGGGTTTTACGCTGCCGGCAGTACCTGGATCAACGGATAGCCGGGCACAAGGAGCCGATTTATGGCGTCACCACCGGTTTTGGTTCCTTATGCAACAAGGAGATCACTTACTCCGACCTCAGTATTTTGCAGCGTAATCTGGTCATGTCGCATGCTTGTGGGATGGGTGAAGAAGTGCCTGATGACATCATCCGGCTGATGCTTTTTCTTAAAATTCAGTCCTTATCCTACGGTCACTCTGCCATAAGGCCTCAAACCCTGGAGCGGCTTCTTGCCTTGTTCAATCATGAGATATACCCGGTGGTTTACAATCAGGGCTCCCTGGGAGCGTCGGGTGATCTGGCGCCCCTGGCTCATCTGTGCTTACCCTTGTTGGGCTTGGGAGAGGTAAGAAGAGGAGGTGTTAAGATGGCTGCTTCCGAAGTACTGAAACAGATGGGATGGGAACCCCTGGAACTGGCATCGAAAGAAGGCCTGGCCTTGCTGAACGGGACACAGTTTATGCTCGCTTATGGAGTTTATGTACTTGTTAGAGTTATGGACCTGTCAATATGGGCTGATCTTGTTGGAGGGCTTTCGCTGGAAGCGTTTCTGGGTCGCAGCGATGCTTTTCTGGAGCAGGTTCATCTCATCAGGCACCACAGGGGGCAGGTAGAGACCGCAAAAAATATCCGCACTATTCTGGATGGGAGCAAGTTACAGCTGCAAAAGCGTCGGCAGGTGCAGGATCCTTATTCCTTCCGCTGTATGCCCCAGGTGCATGGTGCCAGCAAAGATGCCCTGGATTATGTTGCCGGCGTCATGAAACGCGAAATGAATGCCGTAACGGACAACCCTACCTTGTTTCCGGACGATGACCTTATAGTTTCCGCGGGAAACTTTCATGGGCAACCCCTTGCTCTAGCACTTGACTTTTTGGGTATTGCCATGGCTGAGCTGGCAAGTATCTCCGAAAGAAGGATCTACAGGCTTATCTCCGGTCAGCGCAGATTGCCATCCTTCCTGGTGGCTAATCCGGGATTGAACTCCGGGTTCATGATACCGCAGTATACGGCGGCTTCCATTGTAAGCCAGAATAAGCAGCTGTGTACTCCCGCTTCCGTTGATACCATTGAGTCATCCCAGGGTCAGGAGGACCATGTCAGCATGGGAGGCAATGCCGCTGTGAAGGCCCTGACCATCCTGGAAAACTTTGAAAAGGTGCTGTCCATTGAGTTGATGACTGCAGCTCAGGCACTTCAATTCAGGGAAACTGAAAAAACTTCACCCATTCTGTATGACTTATTCAAAGCTTTTCGTGAGCGTGTTGCTTTTATTCAGAACGATACTGTCATGTATGAGGAGATGGCTAAAGCAAAGGCCTTTCTCAGGAAAAACACACCGGGCAGGTTTCTGAATACATAATACCAGACTTTGGTTTCATTCTTCTGCTGCTTCCTGAGCAGGATCTGATCTTTTTCCTGATCCCTTTAACTTCAAACCCTAACAGGGTTGATGACATAAGCCGCTGTTCCGTTCTGAGTTCGGGAAAACTTCTCTGTCAGGAGTGTTATTAAAGTGGCAAGAGCATAATTAAAAGAGGGTGTCCCCGCATTGGAGACACCCTCTTTGTGTTCACCTAAATGCTAAGGTTATGCGGTGCTGTATGTTGCACCACCTTTTTTAGCCATCTCAATTTTAACTATTGCCTGTGCAGCTGCCAGTCGTGCAATCGGAACACGGAAGGGTGAGCAGCTGACGTAGTCCATACCCACCTTGTTACAGAACTCGACGGAGCTGGGTTCACCGCCATGTTCACCGCAGATTCCGATTTTGAGGTCGGGGCGGCCCTGGCGTCCACGCGTTACTCCAAGTTCGACAAGTTGTCCGACGCCTTCCTGGTCAAGAACCTGGAATGGGTCATCCTTCAGCAGTCCCTTATCAATATAAACCGGCAGGAAGCGGCCTGCATCATCGCGCGAGTAACCGAAGGTCATCTGCGTCAGGTCGTTGGTGCCGAATGAGAAGAACTCGGCTGTTTCGGCAATCTTGTCGGCGATCAGTGTTGCCCGTGGTATTTCAATCATGGTACCTGTCAGGTATTCAATGCGGTCGCCATACTCTTCGAATACTTTTTCAGCAGTGTCCCTAACGATTTGAGCCTGGAGCTCATATTCGGGCTGGGTACCGGTGAGGGGAATCATAATTTCCGGAATGGCCCTGATGCCTTTTTTCTTAAGGTTGAGGGCTGCTTCAATAATCGCCCTGGTCTGCATTTCGGAAATCTCAGGATAGGTGTTTCCGAGGCGGCAACCACGATGTCCGAGCATGGGGTTAAACTCATGCAGGGCGTCCACGCTGGCTTTAACTTCGTCTATAGTGATACCCATTTCAGCAGCCATTTCTTTTTGGCTTGGTTCCTCGTGGGGAAGGAATTCGTGAAGAGGCGGGTCAAGCAAGCGGACGGTCACGGGAAGGTCCTGCATGGCTTCGAAAATGCCTTCAAAGTCTTCACGCTGCATGGGAAGAAGTTTATCGAGGGCTTTTCTGCGCCCGGCTTCGTCCTTGGCAAGGATCATCTCGCGCATCGCCTTGATGCGGACTCCCTCAAAGAACATATGCTCCGTACGGCACAGTCCGATACCCTTGGCACCAAACTCACGTGCGACTTTCGCGTCTTTTGGGGTGTCAGCATTGGTACGTACATGCATCCGTGTAAATTTTTCAGCCAGCTCCATAAGGTCGGCAAAGTCGCCGCTCATTTCAGGATTCATGGTTTTGATGCTTCCGCCAAAGACTTCTCCGGTTGTGCCGTTGAGCGACACAAAGTCTCCTTCTTTGAAAACCTGGCCGTCAATAGACATACAGCGCTCTTTGTAACTGATTTTTACTGATCCGGCACCTGAGACACAGCATTTACCCATTCCGCGTGCCACAACTGCGGCATGGGAGGTCATACCTCCGCGTGCGGTCAGAATTCCTTCGGCAGCATCCATGCCGCTGAGGTCTTCGGGAGATGTTTCAACACGTACCAGGATGACCTTCTTGTCTTTAGCAGCCCATTCTGCTGCATCATCGGCAAAGAAAACGATCTGTCCGGTGGCTGCTCCCGGTGATGCCGGAAGTCCTTTGGCCAGTACTTTTGCTTTTGCCAGCTCTGCATCGTCAAATACAGGGTGCAGGAGTTCGTCGAGTTTATTGGGCTCTACGCGCAGCAAGGCTTCTTCTTCGCTGATGCTGCCTTCGCGCAGCATATCCATGGCAATCTTCACCATGGCAGGTCCTGTCCGTTTTCCGTTGCGTGTCTGAAGCATCCACAGCTTGCCTTCCTGAATGGTGAACTCCAGGTCCTGCATGTCTTTGTAATGCCTTTCAAGCTTTTGCTGTTGCTCGAAAAGTTGCCTGTAGAGTTCAGGAAATAATTCTTCAAGTGAAGGATAGGTTGCGCGCCTTTCTTCTTCGGAAACACCCTGAAGCTTTGCCCAGCGCAGTGAGCCTTCCCTGGTGATCTCACGGGGTGTTCTGATACCGGCTACAACGTCTTCGCCCTGGGCATTCACCAGGTACTCACCATTGAATATGTTTTCACCGGTGGCAGCGTCGCGCGTAAATGCGACACCTGTGGCCGAAGTATCTCCCATATTGCCGAATACCATGGCCTGGACGTTAACAGCAGTGCCCCATTCGGCAGGAATGTTATGCATTTTGCGATAATAGGTGGCACGGGGGTTGTTCCACGACTCAAATACGGCAAGTACCGATCCCCAGAGCTGCTCCCATGGATCCTCCGGAAAGTCCTTGCCCGTTTGTTCTTTAACAGCAGCCTTGAAACGCTTTACAAGCTCCTTGAGATCCTCCGTGGTTAAATCCTGATCATTCACAGCTCCTTTTTCTTCCTTAAGATGATCCATAATTTCATCAAAAGGATCTTCCTCTTCTTTGGATGCCGGCTTCATGCCCATCACCACATCGCCGTACATCTGTACAAAACGGCGATAAGAATCCCATACAAAGCGCTCGTTGCCGGTTTTTTTTGTCAGACCTTCCAGGGTTGCTTCGTTAAGACCCAGGTTTAAGACGGTGTCCATCATTCCGGGCATAGAGGCCCGGGCTCCCGAACGAACCGACATAAGCAGGGGATTGTCCTTGTCGCCGAATGCAGAACCCATCTCCTGTTCAACCCTGCGCATGTTTTCTTTAACCTCTTCCTGAAGCTCCCTGATGACAAAATCACGGCCCTTTTCGTTGTAAAGGGTGCACACCTCTGTGGTAACCGTGAAACCGGGAGGAACAGGTACGCCTATGTTTACCATTTCAGCCAGGTTAGCTCCCTTGCCGCCCAGTATGTTACGCATTGAAGCATCACCATCGGCTCTCTTTCCACCAAAAAAATAAACGCTTTTAACTGCTTTTTTCATGTTTTTTGTTTATTAAATGCTTAAATTTATCATTAATTTGTTATAATTCGTGTATGGCAAAAGATGATGCGACATCTTTCGGAAGAGCCGCAAAAATACATTTTTTTTCGCGTTTTTTTGATATGCTTCGCTTTAAATTTTTATTATTATTTTAAAAAATTAAAAATTATTGTAAATTTAAGGAATGAGTTTTCTTGGTAAAAGCCAAAAGCGGATAAAGTGAAAAGTGAAAAGTGAAAAATGAAAACAGCTCTTGGCTGTTGGCTGATTATCTTGCTAAAAGCCAATTAAGTGAAATATCAACGCTTAAACAAATAAACGATTAAACGATTCAACAATTAAATAATAGCCTTACATCTGCACATCTGCACATTTTCACATTTGCACATCTGGCTTCTGACTTCCAATCACAACTTAGACATAAACACAAAACACAGATAATCAAGCATGTACGTAAAAATAAACATATGGAAAATAACACAGTAGTTGAACGATACCTCGAAGTCACAAAAGAAGAACCTTTAAGCACCCTCGACAAGGAACTTACTCTTGATAACACCTGTGTGCTTGAAAGCACCTCGCCGTATTTTGGTTATTATCAGGATGAGCAACTTACAAAACCCGATCCCTTTATTTATTGTGTTCTGGATGAATACTATTCATTGGGAGACATAGCACGGGTTACTGCGGCTTTGAACGAGAAACGCCGGCAGGCGGTTGATGTGGCCATCGGAAGCCTTTATTTGCTGAATAAAACCTGCCCGGTGCTGCGCGTAAAGAACATCAATCAATACCATATTGAGGAAATTCAGACCTTTTATCGCGATGCAGGCATCCGGTTTAAAAAAAGGAAACGAAACATTAAAAATCAGATGGGTGTGATAAGAGTGTTTAAGTTCGAATTTATAAAACAACTCGATCCCGGCCTCTATACTGATGCAAACGATGAAACAAAAGGGTATTTCCGGCTTCCGAAATTCATATCCTGGAGTGCTTTCAAATCACTGACCGAAGAAGCCAAATACGAAACAAGCATTTTGTATTTCGATGCTGCACTGGCCTTGTTGTATGACAAAGGCAACATCGTTCACCTCACCCGGATCTACAAAAGGCATATGAGCCAGGATCAGCTGAAGGCAATACGCGACAGATATTATACACTGCTGAAATAAGCGCTTGTTCAGCAACTATTTTTTAAGGTCATAAAAGCAGCGTTTCGGCGAGTAGATGGTATCTGCATCTTTCATTTTCTTGATCGCCTTTTCCACTTCTTTTTTATCCAGACCGGCGTGTTCGGCAATTTCGCCGGGCCGCATTGGTTTGCCCGTTTCCTTAAACGCTTTGATGATCAATTCCTGAATATCCATAGATGTTTTTATTTTATGATGAATAATACCGCAGCATCAGTCCGGACTACTGGATCAGGGGTGTGTTGCTTTTGAGGTGGCAGCCGTTGACCTGTATATCCGTTTATTGCTCCGGCCGGCTAAATTATAAAACTTTTTTCAGGCTTACAAAACCTCAGCTTTGATGAATATCGGGCTCTTTTTTTAATTTTATAGTACAATTTACGCTCATATGGATGCAAGAAAGGCTCGGTATTGGATCTTTTTTCTGGCATTGCTGTTTTCCAGGCTGGGTGGCCTGTCTGCCCAGACCGGAGTGGTTGTAGTGCCTGATGCAAAAGGATTGTATGAAAGCTTTTTTAGTTTGAATGACAGCGTGTTGCGTTCTGAGATTGGAAGCTTTACTTTTACAGGCTCCCTGCTCGGTCTGAGTGGCAAGGCCGACCTCCGCGAATTTGATGTGCTTTACCAGACTGATCATACAATTACGCTTGCCCTGGAAGATATCAGAGTACACCTCGGCAGAGGTCCTTTTATGCCGTCAGCACATCGGCTGAGTTATTACGGTCCCTATGGCTACGTTTACAAAATTGACGGAAGGTATTTCTGGGGCTTTGACGGCAGCGTTCCGGAGCAAAGGCTGTATGGTGTTGATATTTTTTTTGGTGATGAAAGGTACAGCTTGCCTGCTCATGCCATACAGGCCATTTATGAGCCAAATTTTTGTTTCAGGCAACGGCTGTTCAGTCCGCGGCAATGCCATACCCGCGCTTTTCTGTCAGAAGATGGCAAGCGCATCTATATTTATATGCTGAACAGCAGAATACCGAGCCTTTATGAAGTGTGCTGGATTATTTCGGAGGGTCGTTATATCGGCAGGGTAGTTGATTATGCTTACTGATCTCCGATAACAATTCTTTCGCCCTGTTCCGAAGCTTGTTTGTTGATGAGTAAATCCCAGAAGACAATCAATTTTGCAAACCACTCCCGTGTCCTTGTTCTGTCGTCGAGGTTGGCGGGTACGTCCGGGGCATTATAGGCATAGGCAGTCATTCCTTTACGCCTTGCAAGATAGATCGCCCTTTGGTTGTGGAATCTTTGAGAAACCACGGTAATGTTTTGTTGTCCGAAAACATCCCGGGCACGAAGCACGGAATCAAGTGTGCGCAAACCTGCATTGTCGGTAAAAATGGCGGAATCGGGGACTTCAAGGTCGATAAGTGCATTGCGCATGTGCTGGGGTTCATTGTAGTACCTGCTACGGTTATCACCACTCACGATCAGGTAGTTTACATTTCCGTTGTGAAACAGCTCAGCAGCAGCCTGCATTCTGTTCGTAAAATAGGGATTCGGGCCGCCGTTGCGTACCCGGGGTGATGTACCCAGTACAAGACCTACCTTGTTGTGCGGGACCTCCGTGATTTCATCAAACAAATAGTCCTTTGTTCCGGCACCGATGATGAGGTTGGCACTGATCAGCAAAACAACAGGAAGCAGTATCATGACCTCCAAAGCAATGACAACCCTGCTGAAAAAAATGGATCTGCTTCCTTTTTTAGTTGCTTTCATGGATTAAAAATACAGTTTTATTCGCTGTAAAACAAGAGATATTCTCTGCAAACTATCTGGCGTGTGTCTGAAAGCATGATCTCTGAAAAAATTATTGCCAAAATACTATATTTATTGAATAAATAATTATAGTTTTGCTCACCATCAGTTAAGTTCTGATCAGGATTGTACCCTACAGGCTGATGATCTTTGTTTCAAAACGAAAAGTTCACCCATAAATTATTTCAGTAATGGCAAGAAAAGGAGATGTAGTTATCAACATTGAAAAATGCAAGGGCTGTGAGGTTTGTATATCAGCCTGCCCGAACGAGGTTCTGGCGATCAGCAATGAGGTAAACAGCAAGGGTTATCACTATGCCATAAAGGTCAATTCGGAGTGTACGGGCTGTGTCAATTGTGCCATTGTTTGTCCGGATGCGGTGATCACTGTTTACCGCGAGAAGAAATAGTTATTTGCAGCTAATCAAAGACAGATTTATAAGATGAAAGAATTAAGATTAATGAAAGGTAATGAGGCGTTGGCAGAAGCGGCTATTCGGGCCGGTGCTGATGCTTATTTTGGTTACCCCATCACACCCCAGTCTGAGGTGATCGAGTACCTGATGCGCGAGAATCCCGCCGAACGCACGGGTATGCAGGTATTACAGGCCGAGAGTGAGGTGGCAGCCATCAATATGGTGTATGGTGCGGCAGGATGTGGCAAAAAGGCCATGACCTCTTCCTCGAGCCCGGGAATAAGCCTGAAAATGGAGGGCTTGTCTTACATCGCCGGTGCTGAGCTTCCTTGCCTTGTCGTGAACGTTGTACGCGCAGGCCCGGGTCTGGGCACCATTCAACCTTCGCAGTCCGACTATTTTCAGGCTGTCAAGGGCGGTGGCCACGGCGACTATAAGCTGATCGTACTGGCACCCGCTACGGTCCAGGAAAGTGTTGATTATGTCAAACTCGGCTTCGAACTGGCTTTTAAATACCGCAACCCGGTCATGATACTCTCTGACGGGATCATCGGGCAAATGATGGAAAAAGTGGAGCTGTTTGAGCAGCAAGCCAGAAGTACAGAGGAGTATGAATGGGCTACCGTAGGTAAAAAACCGGGCAAGGACAGTGTCATTGTTACGTCCTTGCAACTGCAGTCTGAAGAACAGGAAAAGGTTAACCTGCGCCTTCAGGCCAAATACCGTGAGATTGAAAAGAATGAAATACGTTACGAAACGTATATGTGCGATGATGCGGAATATCTATTTGCGGCATTTGGCTCCTGTGCGAGGATTACACGTAAAGCCATGGAGATGGCCAGGCAAAAAGGACATAAGGTAGGGCTGATCAGGCCGCAAACGCTCTATCCCTTCCCGGTGTCGGCCATACACGAACTTGCCGGTAAGGTAAAAGGCATTCTGACTGTTGAGATGAACGCTGGTCAAATGGTAGAGGATGTGAAGCTTGCTGCCGACGGCCAATGCCCGGTTAAACATTTCGGGCGCTTCGGCGGTATGATACCCAGTCCGGATGAAATCTTGAATGCTTTGGAACAAAAAATGATTGGAGGATAACACTATGTCAGAAAAAAACATCATAACTCCCGAAAACCTGGTTTATGAAAAAACCAGGGTAATGACAGACAGGGTGCTGCATTACTGTCCGGGTTGCGGACACGGCACGGCGCACCGGCTTTTGGCCGATGTGATCGATGAGCTTGGCATTCAGGGCGACACTATTGGCGTTGCCCCCGTCGGTTGTTCTGTGCTGGCGTATTATTATTTTGATATTGACATGCAGGAGGCCGCTCATGGCAGAGCACCGGCTGTGGCCACCGGAATCAAGCGAGTACTGCCCGAAAAATATGTATTCACTTACCAGGGCGACGGAGACCTCGCCGCCATAGGTACTGCCGAAACCATTCATGCCTGCAACCGCGGTGAGAACATCCTGGTCGTATTCATCAATAACGGCATCTATGGCATGACAGGCGGTCAGATGGCCCCAACCACGCTGCCCGGAATGAAAAGCTCCACCTCACCGCGGGGAAGAGACGTGAAAACCATGGGTAATCCGCTGAAAATTACCGAACTGATTGCTGAACTCCCCGGAACTTATTTCGTTACCCGGCAGTCAGTGCACACCCCGGCCAATGCACGAAAAGCAAAAAGAGCCCTGAAAAAAGCACTGGAATACCAAAAGCTGAACAAGGGCACCTGCTTTGTGGAAATCGTCTCCAATTGCCCCTCAGGCTGGAAGATGACGCCCGTGCAGTCCAATAAATGGATGGAAGAACATATGTTCCCCTTTTATCCGCTGGGAGATATTAAAGTACCTGAATAATAAAACCATATTTCAATCATGACAGAAGAAATTATCATTGCCGGATTCGGCGGCCAAGGAGTGCTTTCCATGGGTCAGATCCTGTGTTACAGTGGCGTTATGCAAGGACAGGAAGTCAGCTGGATGCCCTCGTATGGACCTGAAATGCGCGGAGGTACAGCCAATTGCACTGCAATTATTAGCGACCGGGAGATCAGCTCACCGGTGCTGACAACCTATGACACTGCCATTGTCCTTAACCAACCTTCCATGGATAAGTTTGAGGACGCAGTGAAACCCGGTGGCTTGCTCATTTATGAAACCAACGGAATGACGAGGAAACCCCGCCGGACAGACATTAACATATGCTCCATTGCGGCTTATGACGAAAGTGTCAGGATGAACAATACCAAGGTCTTTAATATGATCGTCATTGGTGGATTCCTGAAGGTAAAACCCATCATCGAGCTGGAGAATGTAACCAAAGGCTTGCAAAAGGTCCTGCCTGAGCGCTACCACCATCTGATAGCCCTCAACGAACAAGCCATCCATAAAGGAATGGAAATAATTAAAACAGAGCATAGCGTGAATTAATGAAAACGTTTGCTGTACGAATCACGGGCCATGGTTTTCGAATGAACCAACGGCCCTTTTTTCTTTAAATAACAAGCTTAAAGCTGAAAAAAAGAATGATTGAAATACCTCTTACGCTGATTCCGATTGAGCCGGGTGGCTATCATATCATGATTGAACTAAGCGTTAATGGTTTGAAAGCAAACACTTTGATCGATACCGGGGCCTCCAAAACCATCATGGATCTTGCACGGGCCAGGCATTACATAAATAATCCTGATATTAAGGCTTTTGGCAAACAGCTGACGGGGGTTGGCACGGCCAGGATCGATACCTGGGTTACGACCGTTGAAGAAATAAGGTTTGCTCATTATGCAATGAAAAACCTGCCCTTAGTACTGGCTGACCTCCAGACCATCAATGCCGGTTATGCGGTTTACGACCTTCCGAGGATCGACATGGTGCTTGGCGGAGATCTGCTGCAAAAGCTTGGCGCAGTCGTAGATTATTCAAATAAGTTGCTAAAAATCAAAATATAAGGCCAATAGCACAATTTCATTTATGTTTTTTTTTCCTTTGAGAAAAAATCAATTAACTTTGCGGTCGTTTTTCTCATGTATTAAATAAAGCGCAACAATATGCAGAACAAAGGTTTGATAAGGTTTTTTGCCATCGCATTTGCCCTGGTATGTCTTTACCAGCTAAGCTTCACCTACTTTGCCCGCAAAGTGGAAAGGGATGCGAGGAATTATGCTTTCAGTGAGCGGTTCGTCAGGGAGGCTGAAAGGCTTGCCGAAGGTGATGAAGTGATGAAGATGATCCTTCTGGATTCAATAGCCAGGGTTGAAGAACAGTATTACCTGGATTCAATCATGAATCTGCCGGTATATAATCTGGGTATCCGTAAATATACATTTCGTGAAACCAAGGAAAGGGAGTTGAATCTCGGGCTTGACTTGAGAGGGGGTATGAACGTTACCCTTGAAATCTCCGTTCCTGCCATAGTAAGGGCCCTTGCCGGTAACCCCGGCGATCAGACTTTTCAGGCTGCCATGGAAAAGGCAACGGAAATGCATCGCACCAGCCGTGAGGATTTTATAACGCTGTTCGGCCGGGCCTTTGAAGAAGTAGATCCCGGTGCGAGCCTGGCCTTTTATTTCAGCACGCCGGAAATGCGCGACCGCATCAGTATTACCTCTACCAATGAAGAGGTGCTCAGAGCATTACGCCGCCAGGTTGATGACGCCGTTGATCGTTCTTTCCAGATTTTGCGAACACGTATTGACCGCTTCGGTGTTGCCCAGCCTCGTATTCAGAGACTGGCGACAACAGGACGCATCCTGGTGGAACTGCCCGGCATCAAGGAACCCGAGCGGGTTCGCCGCCTGCTCCAGGGTACAGCCAGGCTGGAATTTTGGGAAACCTATGAATTTGCCGAACTGTATGACTATTTCTGGGAAGCCAATGAGCGTCTGAGAGAAATGCGTTTGTCTCCGGATGATGATCCTGCCGCGACGGAACTTTCAGAGATAGATGGCGATGAGGATGTTCTTGCAGATTTTGA
>JAVIYP010000032.1:0-28833 GCA_031323845.1 Bacteroidales bacterium
GCACGTTCATGGCATCAAAGGCGTTTTTGCACTTTGCGGCAAGCTGCAGGGCTTCGATACGGCCGATGTAGGTTTCCAGCACATCCTGCGCCAGGGGCTCGTCGTCAACGATTATGCAGTTAAGCTTCATGAGGTTCATTTTTGGCTATTGGCTGTTGGCTGTTGGCTAATGGAAATGTTTAGCGTGATTCTGTATGTATTCTCATTTTCAACAATTTCAAGAATATGTTTTCCCGGATAGAGGATGGAAAGACGTTTGCGGAGGTTTTCCAGACCTGTGCCACCGGGGCTTTTTCTATCGGGAATATCTTTCACCTTGCTGTTTTCGGCTTCAAAAAAGAGCTCATCTCCCTGGGCCGAAAGGGTAAACCGGGCGTACGGGTTTTTGTCGCTGCTCTGAAAGCCGTGCTTGAAGGCATTTTCAACCATGGGGATAAACAGCATCGGGGCTATGATCCTGTCCCCATTTAAACCGGTTACTTTAAAGGTGACTTTTGATTCCTTCGGCAGGCGCAGCTTTTCCAGTTCTATGTAGTCTTCCAGGAAACGGATCTCTTTTTTTAGACTCACCTTTTCGGCCTTGCTGCTTTCGAGCAGGTAGCGCATCAGGTCGGCCAAACGGAGCGTAACCCCGGCCGCATCGTCATTTCGTTTTGATACGATAAGGCTGTAAAGGTTATTGAGCGTATTGAACATGAAATGGGGATGCACCTGCGCCTTCAGCAGGTTGAGCTCGGCTTTCAACTGCTTGTTCTCAACCTCCTTGAGCTTGATCATCTTGCGTAAATACTCGGTCAGGAATTTGATGCCGCTGGTTAGCAACAGAAAAAACACCACATTGATGATCATAACTACAAAACGGGAAAACCAATCAATATGGTCGAACTCAGACATCCACAAGGCAATGAGTAAAGCCGTAACAACAATAAGAACAAAGACAAAACCGGCATAATGCCAGTATTTCTTCATGAACAAATAACGCGGAATGAGCAGATAAAAGTTAATGTAAGTTGCAATGAACAGAAAGCCAAAAAAACCGCCAAGAATGTAATAGTCTTCAAAATCCCATTCGCTCAGGTCGTTTTGCAGGAGTACCACAAGTAACAGGGCGCCCCAGCCTAGCAGGTGGGGGATTATGCGCAGCAGTTTCCTGGAAATGTTCATTGCTTTAGTTGTTTGAGCCCACTGCTAAAACTCGATTCAGATTTACCAGATTATTTTATAATTAATATGGTGTTGAATATCAGTGTTTTGAAAAATATTTTATTAATTAATCTGTGAATCTGTGGCTATAATCGACTTTTTGGAGCGGACTATTGTTTGCTATTTCAAAAATACCAAAAAGACGGTATTCTTTTGATTATTTTTCCGTTACCGGCAAACATTCCAGCAAAAGTCTTAAAAGAAAATGATTGATGAAAACTATTGTGATGTAATGATCGGAAAACTGTGTGAAAGGCGGTTTGGGGTGTGCAAATTGGTTTTTTACTGATTATTTGATACGACTATTTTTTTTATTCCTTCTGGGATAAAATCAACCTCACATAACTTTCCGGTGTCATTACACCCAAAGCGCTGTTTTTATAGTCTTTTGTGTTTCGCGTGATGATTGCGTCAACCATACCACTGTTTTCGGCAGAGAAACTTTGCAGGGCATCTTCAAAATCCTTGAAGCCGGAATATAGCGCCATATCGATGGTGTTTTTATCCGTTGTGAGTGCTTCCATTATGTGCATGAGCTGCTTGAGCTTCTCAATCACCTTGGCGTGGCTGGCGGTTTGCCGCAACAGGTAATAAACATTGCTTACAATGACAGAAGTAACAAATCCGGTAATTTTCTTTGATTCGCAGCAGGCCAGGATTTTTGCGGCATCATCGGCAAAAGGCTTCCTGTCAAAAAAGAAATCCAGGATCACATCGGTATCAATCAAAACACGGTTCATCTTCTACAAGTATTTTTTGGCCAGGCTTTTTGAGAGCTCTTTTTTATAATCGAAGTTTTTCGGTGCCTTAAACGATCCCTTTAAGGATTTCACTGTGGGAGTCAATTCAATATCTTCTTCCAGCTCATCTTCTGTGATGATTTTCAGATAGTTTTCGATAATGTCAGAAAGGCTTCTCCCCTTTTCTGCAGCATATTTTTTTGCTTTCCCGATGATGGACTGATCAATGGTAAGGGTCAGTTTTGTGTTCATTTTACGTTCCTCCATCTCTTGATTTGTATGTGCAAAGGTAGAGAAAAATTACCACACGTGCAAATATATTTGTTCTAGCACGTATTAAAATGTCGAAAATTTTCCTGTTTTTCCTTTTACAAGTTTTCGTGAACAATTTTAGACCTTATCCGAATCTGTTTGGATGATTTTGATTTTGTCTAAAAGCGTATTACCCGCCGCACATTGGTCTCCGGTTGCCTGTCTATCAAATAATTATATGGATCAATGCCTGCATCCCTGGGTTGTACCGCTACCCGGCGCACGAAAGTGTTTTCAGATTCGGTAACATGCACTCTCTCATAAAGCAGGGGTTCGCCGAGTCGCAGCCCGTTGGCCGGTCGTGCAAAGATGCCGATATCAATGTAATCGTTCAGTGGCACAGGCGTTTGCACACCCAGCGAGTCGGCCCTGAACTTCTCGCTGATGGTGGTGAAGGTTACGACGTATTCGTCGCCATCTTTCTCATACACTGCATCGATCACGCGGTTCGAAAACAGGGTAATGGTTTCAAATAGGTCATCAATTACATATTGCAGCGAATCGGGAGTTACCTCGCGAAAAGCGCGCACTGCGCTCAATGAGGTGGGATATGGCGGTTCCTCGTAGGCATATTGTTCCAGCAGGGTGGCCAGCGCCCGGTTCACCCTATCTTCACCTATCATCTCCTTGAGGTAATACATGGCAATGGTGCCCTTGTTGTAGTAGATGTAGCCCTGCTCTTCCACCTCCATGAGGGGCCTTTCGGCCATACGCTCCCCGCCCCTGCCCCGCAGGTAGCCGTTCATTTCGTGGCGCAGGAAGGTGTGCATCTGGTCGCGGCCATACGCCTGCTCCATCACCATCAGTGCGCTGTACTGGGCAAAGGCCTCGCTGAGCATCTCCGCGCCCTGCATGCGGGCACCCACCAGCTGGTGTGCCCACCACTGGTGCGCCATCTCGTGGGCCACCACATAAAACACCGGATCAATGTCGCCGGGCTGCAGGTTCCGCAGGTCGCTGATGAAACCGATCCCTTCGCTGTAGGGCATGGTGCCTGGAAAAGACTGCGCAAAGCGCGCATACCGCGGAAACTCAATGATCCTGGCCTGGGTATGATAATACGGGCCGAAGTTTTCGGTAAAATATTCCAGTGAGTGGCGCAAACCGGCCAGCATGTTGGGCACGTTCATAGAGTGGCGGGCAATGTAATACACCTCCAGATCCACGTCGTTCCATTTTTCCCGGGCCACTTCATACCTGGCTGATATAAAGGAATAGAAGTTCAGGGAAGGATGGTCAAGCGCATATTCAAAGTAGCGGCGGTCACCATCTGTCCATTCACGGATAAGGCTGCCGGGGGCAACGGCGATCTGGTCGGCGGCGGTGCTGATCACCGATCGCATGCTCACCCAATCAGAATCGGCACTTACGTAGTGGTTGCCACGGCTCACCAGGTCGTTCTCGTCCAGACGGGGCATACGTCGGCGCTCGGGCAATCCCAGCCTGCTGCGCCGGGTCGGACTGCTGATCTCGGCCCTGGAAAGATATCCGATGGAAGGCATGATGTCCCAGTTGTTAAAGAATGTCCCGTTTTGCGTGAGCGAAGTGAAGGATACTTCGTTCTCAAAGCCTCGTGTTACGATAGAGCTCTGCACTTTCACGTCGAGCGTGTCGCCAGGCTGCATGGGTGCATCAAGGAGATAGATCCGGAATCCCAAACGGCTGTCGTCAAGCAAAAGGGAAGCACCCTCGATCTGGATGTTGACATCTTCAGGATTCACAGAAAACGGCAGCGTAAAATGCAGCGAATCAATGGCCACCGCGGTTTTGTTAACAATTTGCGCATCGGCCTTCACAAAAAGATCGCGGTCATACGGATAAATGTCTATTTCGTAATCAAATGACACCCAACGAGGCTGCGGAATCCCTTCAAAGTGCTTGTAGGTGAGTTCATAATCCCTCTGCGCAAGCTCAGTTTGCTTTGAAGACCGGTAGGTATTCAACACGGCGGTGTTGTAATAGATCCACCCTGCCATCAACAATAAAGCGATCAGCAATGCAGTGGCCGGCATCCTGGCTTCGGAGATGCGGGTGCGGGCTTCGGCGAGCCTAGACCTGAGATTTTGCTGCTTTCCGCGTACAAAAAAAGCATATACCCCAAGCAACATCAATGCACTGAATAACAACCAGTAAAGATTAAACCACACCATTCCGGGGATAAACGGTCCATAACCGTTCATATCTGAAAAAATGGCCGTCGGGCGGCTCCAAGGCAGGAACATATTGAATTCGGAACGCAAAGCCTGCGGAATGACAGAGACTGCGATCAGCAGCGCCACAAAAGCAAAGTAGCCGACATAGCGGTTGTTTACCAGGTAATGGATCAGCAGGGCAGCCACAGTATAATGAGCAAACATCAGCATGTCGGAGATCAGCAGTTCCACCACATATACCTGCAGGTCAATCTGCGGGTAGCCATAGGCCAGCTGGGTCAGCATTCCCACCAGCATCACTACCAGCTGCACCACAAACAGGGCAATCATCATGGCCGCGAACTTCGACAAAAGCACCGAAGCGGTTGGAACGGAACTGGCATCAATGATGTCGTTGATTTTAGCATCCCGCTCCTTCCATACCAGCACACCGGTATAAAAAATGATGATGGCGAACATAAACATGGAAAAGCTGGCCCCTATCCGATCCACCACGGCATAAGAAGTGGGATATACCGATGTGCCATATAAATCGCTGAAAAAACTCAGGTTTGCTGTCATGTTAATGAGACCGATGATCACGATGATGAGGAAGGTGGTATTGCGGATGATTGACCGCGTTTGAAACCAGGTCATCCTCCGGAAGGAGTCAAAAGAAAACACGCCGCTGGCAGGTTCTGAAAAGGTCTTGAATGTTTCAAAGCTTGGGATGGTTTCTTGAGCTTCTGCGGAAGCAGCAGAAGCCTTCTTTCTTGCTTTTCGTTCTTTCGGCGTAAAGGAAAAGCGAACATACAGGACGGTCATGATCAGGGCGGCCACACCGAACCACAGCAGGCGGTTATAGAGCAACCAGCCGGCAAAGGGAGCTGTCATGGTGTTTTGCTCTTCAATGGTCATGAATTTGGAACCCATGTCGAGCGCCTGCATTCCGAATGGGTCGATCAGCGCTGCCAGCCATTCGTTGTCGAGGTTGGTGGCCATTACACTCCCGATGGACACCACCACCAGGATCACCAGGGCCCCCACAAAGGAAACGATGACGCTGCGGAAAGTAATGGCCAGTGCGTAAATGATCACGCCCAGGATCAGGGTGTTGGCCACTCCAAACACCAGCCAGGCCTCAAGGTGGCTGCCCCAGAAGATGTCACCAAAGCGTTCGGTGTTTGCCCAGGGCAACAGGGGAGCGATTAGCATCCCGAGGCTCACACCCATAACGGGAATGAAGGAAATGGCAACGGCGCCAAGGAATTTCCCGAAGAAATAATCCCTCTTTTGGATGGGGGAAGAAAAGACCAGCGCCGACATGCCACTGCTGATGTCGCGGTTGGCCGTAGAATTGAGAAAAGCGGTGATCATCAGCAGGGTAATGATGCTGATGGTGGCGTAAAGGTCTTGTATGGCTTTGGGAGAATTGGTATTGACCGTATCGGCAGTTGATCCGCCAATGGTAACAAACTCCGATGAAGCTGCCAGGGCAACCGTAAGTGTGATCACGCCCAAGAAGATCCATAGCATGGGACGGCGGATCCAGTGCGATAATTCATATTGAATAAATGTCCACATAATTAACCCTCCGTTTTTAAATAAGTTGGTGCAATTTGCTGAAATAGACGTCTTCGAGGGTGCCTTCCGTGGGTGAAAAACCGTTTTCGGGCTTGCTGTCGGCCAGGATGTGCACCTGCGGCTTGCCGGCCACCAGCTTGGAGCTGATCACATTATAGTCTTCACGCAGTTGCGTGAGATGCTCTTTCTCTACCTGCTTTTCGTAAACTTTCCCCTGGATGAGGGCCAGCGCATCGCCGGTGGTGCCGTGGTAAAGGACTTTCCCTTCATTGAGAATGGCCATGTTGGTGCACAGCTCGCGCACGTCCTGCACGATGTGCGTGGACAGGATCACGATGGTTTCTTCGCCGATTTCGCTGAGGATGTTGTAGAAGCGGTTGCGCTCGCCCGGGTCGAGGCCTGCTGTGGGTTCATCAACGATTACCAGCTTTGGATTGCCAATGAGGCACTGGGCGATGCCGAAGCGCTGGCGCATCCCGCCTGAGTAGCTACTCACCGCTTTTTTCCGGTGTTCGTACAGGTTTACCTTTTGCAGCAGGTAATCCACCAGCTCTTTGCGTTCTTTTTTGTTGTGATAGCCTTTCAGCGTGGCCAGGTGGTCGAGCAGCACCAGCGCCGGCACCCGCGGATACACGCCAAACTCCTGGGGCAGGTAGCCCAGGATACGCCGCACGGCGTCTTTGTTTTTGAGCACGTCCAGGTTATCGAGGAAGGCTTGTCCGCTGTCGGCTTCCTGCAGGGTGGCCAGTGTGCGCATCAGGGTTGATTTGCCGGCGCCGTTGGGGCCCAGCAGGCCAAACATGCCCGTGCCGATCTGAAGGTTTACGTCGTCTAAGGCTTTTACGCCATTGGCGTATTGCTTGGTGAGGTTTGAGATGTTTAGTTGCATGATGGTTTTCTTTTACGGGACTTCTAAAAATTGCTTTTTCTGCGTTATGCTGTTTCGCTAAAATGCTCATTTACTTTAGTAAACTCCGCTTTTAGCTCAATCGCAAGCCTTGAAAAATCACATTTTTAGACGCCCTCTTCATTGATTTAGGTATGAAACAACACGCCAAAATTCTGAAAAAGTGGGTTGCAACCAAAATTATAGTGATGAATTTCTGGAAAAATCGTGTAAGAATGGGTTGTGGGTGGGTAAGTGGGAGAAACATACGTAGAAGCTGGAAGTTGCTAACGTAAGCTTCCAATTCCTCGCGTGTGCACCACACATTCACAACCCACCACAAACCCATTGTCAATCGATAATCGTAAATCGTCAGACTTTCCGGCTTTCGAGTAATGCAGGTTAACTATTTTTTTCAACTGCAAGTCGTTTTTGTAAGCTGAAAAAGATTGTATGCAATAGGTTTTCCTTCGGAAAAACATCAACACCCTCAAAAATATTCGATATTTTTACTATTAATATAGTAATAATATCAGATAAAAAATCTATTTGTAAAAAAAATGATAGCACGAAAGGCATATAGTAAGCTATTGCGGCATCTTTCAAAAAAAGAATACAGCATTCTGACAGGTGCAAGACAAACCGGCAAGTCAACGATTCTCAGGCAACTGGAGGCTCACTGCAAGCAAACCGGCATTCCGCATGTATTTCTTAACCTTGAAAACAAAGAGATTCTTGCCGAGTTGAATGTCAGTCCGCTGAATGTTTTTAAGCTGTTACCCAATACCGATAAAAGAGCTATTGCATTGGTAGATGAAGTACAGTATTTAAATGATCCTTCAAACTTCCTGAAGTTACTGTATGATGATCATGCCAGTGCATTAAAGGTGGTTGCAACAGGAAGCAGTGCATTTTATATTGACGGAGCTTTTAAAGACTCGCTGGCAGGCAGAAAAAAGCTTTTTCACTTATTTACTTGCTCTTTTGATGAATACTTGATGCTGGCCAACAAGTCAGAATTAGTTGACGTAATGCGTGATATTCTTTCTGACCCAAACAGAAAAAGCACGCAGATAAAGTTTTTGCAAAATCAGTGGGAGAATTATTTGGTTTTTGGAGGCTATCCTGCCATCATTACCGAAACTGATTTGCAAGAAAAAATTGAAAAGTTGCAGGAGCTGAGGGATTCATTCATCAAAAGGTATATTTTAGAGTCAGGCGTTTCAACCGAACCCGCATTTTACCATTTATTTCGGATTCTGGCTTCGCAATGCGGCAATCTGGTAAATATCAATGAGCTGTCGGCAACACTGCGAATCAGGCGCGAAACGGTCACGAACTATCTGAACATCATGCAGAAATGCTTTCATATTGGGATGATTAGTCCGTTTTACAGCAATGTGCGCAAGGAGCTGGTTAAAATGCCCAAGGTCTATTTACTTGATACCGGCTTACGAAACTGCCTGCTCAATGACTTCAGCTTTCCAATGTTTCGGGCAGATAAAGGACAGCTGTGGGAAAATATGGTTTACAGACTCCTGGCTGAAGCGCATGGCTTTGATGCCATCAAATATTGGCGTACTGCCGATGGCAACGAAGTAGATTTTGTTTGTCAAAGCGGCCCGGTGCCAAAAGCCATTGAGGTGAAATATGACAAACACCAGGTAAACAGGAAAAAGTATAAGGTTTTCGAACGGGCATACCCCGACATCCCGCTGTCATTTCTATGGATGCAGCCCTTTGATGAGGACTTCTTCCGCTTGCTGAAACGGTTGACAACACCTGAACGGCATAGCTAATTTTGTCGCCGCGGGTACGCCACACATTCACATCCCATCCCGAACTAATTTTTAATCGATAATTGACAATCGGTAATCGTCTGACCTTTTTGTACACTTGAATTGTTTCAGTGTTTAACCCTAATCTCTTTAACGAGTGAAGTTGTTGGGATGGCCGTGGTGCTGTCATCAATCAGCAAAAAAATAACATCCTTGGTTTTTCCAATCATTTTACCCTCTTTAATTTCATCATCAAAAAACCGTAACTCAATAGAAGGTTGTTTCAATACCCGTTCTCTTGTAACACGGCCATATGTCATAGCTGATACAAACAAGTAAAAAATAATGATAAAGATATAAGCAGCAGACCTGATAAACTTAAAAAATGGGGTTTTAGGCAAGCCAAAGTTTGCGATTGTATAAGATCTCGGAAACTTTCGTTTCCACATCGAATCAAACACAATAAAGCCATAAGCTAAGACCAATGAAACAGCGGCAAACAATATGATCCTATAGTCGGAAAACGGAGTAATCAAAAAGTCAAATAAGTCAGCATATTCGAATATGTTGATACCAAACTGCGCGTACCTGAAATACGCAAATAGCATTCCTATGCCAACAGCAAACGCATAAAACAGTGCCAGGACTATACGCATATCCCTGATGATGTTATCATAGATGCTGTTCAATAAAGTTTTCCCTGTTTGTTCCATGATTGTTGTTTTAGGTTCGAATCGTTTGTTTGTTTTTCCTATGTTTATAATTTCGTTTCTATTTGATTATCTATGTTTTGCGTTAATGCCTGAGATGCTGATTGGAAGTCGGGATTCAGAATTCAGATTTCCGACTTCTGACCTCTCTTTCTTCCTTCGAGCTTCCAACTTCCAACCTCCAACCTCCAATCTCAGGTGTAGACGTTTACTGCGTCACCACCAGCCGCTCGCTCACTCTTTCTCCTGACACTGTCACGGCAGATAAGATGTAAACACCAGCTTGCCATTGGCTTACATCGATTACGTACTCTACTTGTCCGATCAGGGCATTATACACGATGCGCCCGGTAATGTCCTTAACCACGACTTGCGCCAGTGTTTCGCCGGATTGCAATTGAAACTGAGACCTTGCCGGATTGGGAAATACTTGCAAGAATGCCTGGGCATCAGGTTGAATGACGGATGTGGCATCCTCGATTTCAATGCTTGTTTCAACAATTTCAGACACGCCCGAATCATAAACGGCCTGCACACCCAGCTGCCTCGTGCCCGGCTCAAGCATGGCAAATAAATGCTCCCATTCAGAAACGCCAGATTGCGTTAAATGGCCATCCACAAAAAGATTAAACAAAGGATAGGCATCGTCGTTTTTATTGTCGGGGTAGGTGTTTCCATTAAGATCGAAGCCTGTAGCACGCAACAACAGATTCAGGGGTGCTCCCAGCTGTGCGAGTTCGTACCAGGGTTCCGATTCATCTGTAATGTCGAGTATGGCAAACTGTGTAGCCGGCAGGTAGGGATATTCACCAACGCCGTTGTCAACAGCAAGCCCCAAAGGGATATCAGAGCTAAGCCCCACAAAGAATCCATCCTCAGCATACAGTGCCATATCCATTGCAAAGTGATGCCAGCCATCATAGGTTGTTTCAACGACCTCCTGTACAAACAATACATTGTTCCTGTCGGGTCGCCCATTGGGCGTGAGTCCCAGTACCCAGAGTTTAACCGGCGGTGTATCGCCGGTTACTGCCCATAGCCACCAGCTAAAGCCGGTTACCCACATTTCGCCGTGGTGAACATTTCCGAAAACCGTGTTTATGTCAAAACCGGCAGCAGCAGCGCCCGGAATTGGATTTCCATCATCATACCTTGACTCTCTGAACCCGGCAAGCGATAACTCCCAGCTAAGCAAAGCCTGATCCGGCTCAAAACCCTCATTGGTTGCTTTAAGCGAATGTGGGGCAGAAAGGTATTCATAAAGTTCAAATTGCAGATCATTAAAATCTTGTGCGGTATCAAATCCTGTTTCTGTGATGGGATGATGGCCATCGAGGAAAACCTGCACGTCATAAACACCTTCCCATACATCATCCAGGCTAAAGAAACCGTTTTCGGGAAGCGTGATGCTGTAGTTACGTTTCTGCAGGCCATCAAGCCTGTTGATCTTAACAAGCGCTCCTGCAGCCGGATCGCCAGAGTTTTTCATAATAGTGAAATTGAATGTGTAAATGGCGCCATCCGAAGCCAGCAATACCGTTTCGGAGGGAGCAGGCAGCCCAACGCCAATCTCATTTACGGCACTGATGAAGTAATAATATTCGCCGATTTCGGGCAGGGTCGTGTCGACAAATTCAGTATCAGGGTTGCCTGTCTCAAAGGTTGCACCATCAGGCATGCGTTGAATGTGATATCCAATGATGTTTTCCGGAACGAACCATCCGTTGTTTGCGCCCTGTTGTGGCATATCCCAGCTTAACAATGCATTATTTCCCTGCGGAACCAGGCTTATGTTGCTTACCTCGGCAGGGATGTCTTCACCCACGTAAACAGTTTTCCTGGCCGAAAGTCCTTGTCCGGCTTCATTTATCCCGCGTAAGCGATAAGCATAAATGCCTGCTGACAGAATGTCGTTATCAGTGTAGCTGCCGGTGTTGCCAGGAACAACATCTTCGATGGAGTGCAGCAATTCATCGTTCCTGTAGATTGCCATGGTGATGTTTGTTTCGAGCTCTTGTCCGTCAACTGTGAATGCAGGATTTACCCAGGTAAGTTCAGCAGAAAGACCTCCCATTTCGGCGGGTGTAACAACAAAGTCCGCAGGCGCTTCGGGAGCATCAGGTTCAACAAATTCAATATATTCCTCCATCCAGTCATAAAAATAGCTAACCCGTGCATAAACGCCGGGGTATCCGGGCTGAGCACAACCCACGCCCCATGAGGTTACCCCTGCCAGTTTCCAGCCACCATTCCCGTCGGGCACGGCCAAGGGTCCGCCACTATCGCCCTGACAGGCATCCACGCCTCCCTCTTCAAGAAAACCTGCCGTAAGCATATCTTCGGTAATGCTACCCGGCGGATAAAAGCCAGGGTCCATGGCGTCTTCATTGGACACAATGGGCACAAAAGCCACTTGCAGTTGGATCGACCCGGGGCCACCCTGGCTGGTTGCACCCCAGCCGGAAATCGCCGTCAGCACACCAGGGTCTGTGAGCCCGTCAAGGGCATCTTCCGGACTTACCGGTCTGATGGCTTTGGCATTATCGCCGATTAAATCCAAAGGATCCGCAAGCTTGATGAGGGCAATGTCGAAGACATAGGGGTTTTGAGGCACGGAGCCATAGCCCGGATGCCAGATGATTTCCTCTATGGCCATGTCCTGTCCTGATGGATCGTTCCAGTTGGTAACACCTGCCCGGATATACTCAGGTTGAATGCCATCTGCCACACAATGGGCTGCGGTCAATATCCATTCTTCATGAATGATGCTTCCACCGCAAAACTGCTGATTGCCAATCATCAAAGCCACCTGCCAGGGGTAATCGGAAATGTCCGCATCCTCACCACCCACGATGCGCCCCGATCTTTGGATCGGTTCGGATTCAGAAATGAATGGATTGCTTTGCTCCCAAAAAATGCTTTTAGCCATTTGGGTTTCCGGAAGGTTCAGGCGCGCCGGTTGTGCCTGCGCCAGTGCCGTTATCAGCACCAGCGAAATGATTAAGTAAAGGGGGGTTGAAATTGTTTTCATGGTGATAATTTGTTTAGATGTTTAGACAATTCATGAATTGTCTTTACCTGTTTAGTTGTTGAGACAATTCATGAATTGTCTTTACAGTATATTTCATTCTACTTTTTCGAGCTTCCGGCATCCAGCTATTAAGTTCTGTTACGCTAACAGATATTTAGGAATAAAGAAAGATCAATGGCTTCGGTTTAACCAACCGACACAAAATTACCATCAGCAAAGCCGGCAGAGAAATCATTGTGATGTTATGAAGTAAATATCGTGTGAAATGAGTTTTTTTGTGGGTAAGATGGTTGCACAGTTTTTCCAGCTACCGACAGGAAATGGAAGCGTCGGGTTTCTTTATCCGTATGATTGCAAATTTTTGCGTTATAAGCTGTTTTCTGCAGTCGATTCCGGCTCCTGTTCCAGCTGCGAAATGATCTCTTTCATGTGATCCAGGTGGACACCGAATGCTTTTTGATTCATCCAGCGTTCCAGTCTATTTGCCAAAAAAGTCCAAAGAATTACTACTATTCCATAGATGATCCAGCTATGAAGTTGCAGGTTTAAAGCAGCCGGTGCGCTGTCATAAAAAAAGCCTATATACATCCCCAGCGAAATGCTTACAGCATAAAAAGGTATTGCAATTGCTTCCTGCACACTGAAGGTAGAGCGTATCAGCGTGTGTTGCTGTCGCAGCGCCTCCAGTAAGTTGCCGGGCTGTAATTTGATCAGCCGCTCCAGGCTGCGTGCCATTACCGACAACTGCCCAAGGAAAAATATGGATATGGCCATAATAATGCCAGAACCAATAAAAACAGCAGTATAAGGGAAAAACCACATAATTGCAGTAAAAAAGCCGACACCTGCTACACCGTAAGCCATGTGGATGTAAAGATTGCGTTTGAGCTTCCGGAGTGGAGAAATGCTTTTCCCCGAAAGCATGGCTTTTATATCGTAAGGGGGCTTTTCGGCCAACTTTTCGGCACTTTTTCCCCACATTTCCTTTAAATCCATCTCACTCATTGGTCAATTGCTTTTTTAACGATTCTTTTACCCTGTAAAGTTTCACATTCAGGTTGTTTATTGAAATACCCAGGAATTCGGCAATTTCAGGATTGGAAAACCCGTCGAGATGCATGGTAATGATTGTTTTATCAACTTCTTTGAGACTTTGAATGCACCTGTAGAGCGCCTCCGATTGATCAGCCCTGGCCTCCCCTTCGGTTACCAGGTGCTTCTCATCGGCTTCGGCAAGCGCAGCATGCTGATGTTTTGCGCTTTTTCTTTGTAAAGCCAAAATGGTAAACAGTGCAACTTTATAGATCCATGTGCTCACTTTTGCATCGCCGCGGAAGTTGTTTCTGCCTGCCCAGCATTGCAGCACAATCTCCTGGAACATATCCTTTTTTGCATCTTCCTCATGGAAATAAAGGTGCAGCAACTTCCAGATAAGCCTGGTGTTTTCGTTGATATGACTGAGAAACTCCTTTTCCTTCATTAATACCGCCGGTCACTATTAATATAAAATGCCGTTTACAATACCGGTGTCACACGGAAACCTTCCTTCCTGAGCAATTCAATAACGCCCTCTTCTCCGGGCAGGTGTCCTGCTCCCACAGCAATGAAAAGACTCTTCTCCGGCATAACGGGTACCAGGTCTTTAACCCACTGTTTGTTTCTGTCGCTGAGGATAAGGTGTTCCCATTCCTTCATCATCGCATTTGAAGTCATTACCTCATCCAGTGCCAATAGATCCTCTGCAAGGTAGGCCTTTTTCATTGCCTGGAATTCTTCAACGCCTTCCAGGTCAAGCATCCTGAGCATTTCCTGCATCTGCAAGTCGGTAGGTATTTCATCGAAAATCCCCATTTGCAGGGCGGCTGTTTCAAGGTCAATGATCTCCCTGCCATCTTCATTGGCCAGTCCCACGAAATAAATCTCAGGGCTTTCCAGTTGCTCGCAGGGGAAAAGTGTCATGGTAAGCATCGAAATCAGCACAAAGGGTTTCATTACACCCAACTGGTCCAGTCCGGCACCAAAGTTCTTGATTAGCACCCGGTCAATCTTCTCATAGTCTTCTTCAGGCAGGGTTTTATAGATGTTTTCAAATCCCGGATTTAGCGAGAGCTGCTGCATTTCAGCCAGCACTGCAGGGTTTGTGGGGTCGAGTTCCAGCACCAGGGCGTCGGCATTTTGATAAGCTTTCAGCACCTGCTCAGAAATGTGAAAATCGTCCGGACAAAGGATGTGCATGGTGCCATACAGGTAAGAGGCTTGCGACAGCCCACTCCCTTCAACCTTCCATAATAGCTGTGCCGAAACCGGGTTGATTAAAATACTGAATACCAATAAGAAAAATACAGTTTTCATTTTGTTCATGATGTTTGTTTTTAAGAAGTGAATAATTGTGTTTTTCTTAATAGTGATAAAAACAGGGGAAAAATTACAGGGGGGGTGAGTCTTTTCGGAAGCTGGAAGCGTCATTGATAAAAAAAACTACTTCTTACCGGCAGCTACTTCCTTCAGGCTAAGCACATCGTAATGATCTTTCGGACGCCCCGATTTAATCTTGGACTCAATGAGATCATTAAAGGAAAGCACACGAAACTTTAACAGTTTGTGTTTATTCAGCTCACATATTTCAGCTTTTTCAAAGGCCTCATCAAAGCTTACGCCAAAATTCAAATAGGTGATCAGTTCAATATTAAAGATGGGACTAATGTGTATGCTGATGTTTTGCTGCTGTTTATAAACTGAATCGGGGAATTTATCAAACTCATAACCCAGCTTCTTTAAGGCTTGGGATAATTTTTCCAGGTTTTCGGGGCTTGTATCAATCCAGAAATCAATATCGGCCGAATGCCTCTGCACACCATGAAAATTCACGGCTCCTCCTCCCACCAGGATCATACGCACATCATTGGTTTGCGCTGCATCAAGGAATTCCTCCACAATCTCGTTCAGCTCCCTGGCTGAAAGCGGCATGATTGCTCCTTTACTCATGGCGGAAAATGTGAAAATTATTATCCTTTTCCTGTTCCTTCGCGGGATAAAGGTTCTGATAAAATGCCGACATTTTCAAAAACAACTCAAACCTTTCTTCAGGCCTTCGCCGGAGGTCTTTTTTAAGGCTCTCTTTTTTGGATTCTGCCTTGGTTGTGAAGCGTATTTGGGGTGTTTTCATTATGGCATCGATGGTTGTACAAATGTACATGAATTTTTTTTCATGCGAAATTACACACAGGCGCATGAGAAAAATTCATGGGAAAGCGAAGCGGTTCCTCCTGTACATCTTCATTTTGTATATTGTTTCAACAAAATGAAGATGCTTTTTTACAGGAGAAATATACATGAAATTCGTTAGAAGTAAATTTGGGATTGTCAATCAAAAACCAGAAGCATCGGGTGCAGGAGTTTATTCCTGCACCACCAGCCGCTCACTCACCTTTTCCCCTGAGGCAGTTAAGGCAGATATGATGTAAATACCCCGGTTTTTTGTATCCACTATACTTCTTACGTTCTCTGTCAAGGGAATCTCCCATGTGCTCGAAATCCGGGTTTATGTGTTCCTTGTTTCGTCCGGATACAGGTTTGAACGTTGTTCTGACTACATTCTGGCCTGAAAAGACCCGGTAAAATGATGTGGCGCCGGTGGAATACCAGCGTCAGGACTAAACGATTTAACACTTTCTTTTTATCTTTGGATTACAATGTCTTATTAGCCGCATCCGTCCGGCACCTTAAACACATATGTAGCATTCCGGCATTTCACAACATACAAAAACATAGTCCAATGAAAACACTTATTCTGCTCTTGCTCTTTGCCACACTCTCCGCCTGTTCAAGCAGGGAGACCCGGCGCGATTACGGAGAACTGATCCATACAGAAAAGCTTTCTTTTTATATTGACACATTGGCTACCGGCCTTCAGCACCCCTGGGGGATGGAGTTTCTGCCAGACGGCAGGATTCTTATAGCCGAGCGACCGGGTCGGCTCAGGGTATGGCAGAACGGACAGCTTATGCAGCAACCTGTCAGCGGTCTGCCTGCGATATGGTCGTTCGGTCAGGGTGGATTGCTGGATGTGGTCATGCATCCCGATTATGAGAACAACCGGCTGATATACCTGGTGTACGCGGCCTTGGGTGCAGAAGGTGCCGGCAGCACGGCTATTTCGCGCGGAAGGCTGATTGACCAAGAGCTTGTTGACGTTGAGACCCTTTTTCATGCAGTGCCTCACACCGGTTCGGCCCATCACTTTGGCAGCCGCATCGTTTTCGACGATGAGGGCTATCTCTTTTCCACCATCGGCGACCGTGGTGAGATGAACACCGCACAAGACCTCTCCAGTCATAACGGTACAGTGATCCGCCTTTATGATGACGGGCGCATACCTTCAGACAATCCTTTTGCGGGCCGCGAAGACGCACTGCCGGAAATATGGAGCTACGGACACCGGAACATACAAGGCATGAAGGTGCATCCTGTAAGTCGCGACCTTTGGGTCCATGAGCATGGCCCCAGGGGTGGCGACGAGATCAATCTCATTCACAAGGGAGGCAATTATGGCTGGCCCCTGGTAACCCATGGCATTAACTACGATGGTACCATAATTACGCCTGATACCACTGCCCCGGGCATGATTGACCCTATCCTGCACTGGACACCTTCGATAGCGCCCTGCGGCATGACCTTTGTAACCAGTGACCGTTTTCCGCAATGGCACAACAACATGCTGGTAGGAGCCCTTGCCGGCCAGCACATCCACAGAGTGGTTTTTGAGGATACTACGGTCATCCATACAGAAAAAATGCTCAAGGAAATGGCACGCTTTCGTGCCATAGAGCAAGGCCCGGACGGACTGATCTATGTCCTGACCGAAGGACCGGGGCTTTTCTTCCGGTTGATACCGGAATAAATTAAAACAATGATTTACCAGCACGTTACTAGTGTCATGTCAACACTAGCATAAAAAGGTCTGTCCCGCCGGTATAGGAATGGCAGACCAGGAATACTTTAAGGCTGATATGAACCGCAACAAAGTGAAAATCTTTTTTCAAATTGTCAGGTGCAGCATTAAATTGTTTAACTTTGCATCGCTAATTTTAGAGTTGGGTTTTTTCTTTGCCCTCCGGCAACCTTAAATATTGCCCCGCAGTTTAATCTCTCCACCTCACTTTATTAACAATATATCAGATCCGCTTACAGGCGCGATCATTAATACGTTTTATACTATGATGACTTTTAAAAGTCTTGAATTGACTATGCCTATTTTGCAGGCACTAAACAGCAAAGGTTACCAATATCCTACTCCTGTACAGGAGAAAGCCATTCCGCTTATTCTTTCAGGACGTGATATTTTTGGCAGTGCACGTACAGGCACCGGTAAAACGGCTGCATTTGCATTGCCGCTGATTCAACTGCTTAGCACTAAACAAGCAGTTTCAAAACATCCCAGGGCGCTTATCCTTGCTCCTACCCGTGAACTGGCACAGCAAATCAGTGACAGCATCCGGGAATATGGCCAGCAAACCCGCCTGCGTCAAGCAGTAATTTATGGCGGTGTCTCCCAGAAGCCACAAGTTGCTTCCCTTCAAAAAGGCCCCGATATCATTATTGCAACCCCGGGAAGATTGCTCGACCTGGTCAACCAAAAATACATCAGTCTGCATAACATTTCCTGCCTTGTACTTGATGAAGCGGACAGGATGCTCGACATGGGTTTTATACATGATATCAAACGAATCTGTGCCTATCTGCCAGCCGAAAGGCAGTCCCTGCTTTTTTCAGCAACCTTGTCGCCTGAAATTAAAAAACTTGCCTCTATCCTGCTCAAAGACCCCGTTAGCATTGACATTGAGCCCGACCACACGATTGACACCTATACTAACGAACAAGTTTACTTCATTGATAAGGCATCTAAGGTAAAGCTGCTTCAACACCTGGTTCAGGAAGAGCAGATTGAGCGCTCCCTTGTTTTTACCCGCACCAGAAGAGGTGCCGACAAGCTGGTAAAAGCCCTGGCAAAGAATGGCATCATGGCACAAGCCATCCACGGAGACAAATCACAGGCGCAACGGCAAAGCGCGTTAAACCGTTTTAAAAGCCGGAAACTGAGTATGCTTGTGGCTACTGATGTAGCCTCCCGCGGTATTGATGTGTATGATCTCTCGCACGTAATAAATTATGACATTCCTGAACAGACAGAAACCTATACCCATCGCATCGGCCGTACGGCACGGGCCGGGAAAAACGGAATCGCCTATTCTTTTTGCAGTCCTGAAGAAAGAAGCTACCTGGCCGATATTCAGAAATATACCGGAAAAAACATTACTGTCGGAAGTCATCCATACACCATCAGGCCTCAACATCTGGAAACACCTGTTCCGGTAAGCATAGCAGGGAAAAGACGTCGAAAATTTGCAGAAAACGCAATGCCCGGAATTGCCAATTAGCTTGAATGACGGAAGGCTCCCTTCCCGGAAGTCACACAAAGCAAACACTTTAGTGTCTTTTGTTGTTATAGTATTGATTCAGGAAAGAAATAAACTGCTTTTCTGAATCAATATACTATTCAAACTAAAATGAGAAAACTTATGAAGATATATGTAATTATATGCATATCTCTATTATTCGTCATGACAATCACGCGTATTTTAGCTTCCGAACGATCAGGGGGCATTGAAGAATACCCTTACACCGTTCTTGCGAACTACCCTGGTTTTGAGGTTCGTTTGTATGAGAAGGCAATTTTTGCACGCACACACATTGATGCCGACACTTACCGTTCAGGATCTGGTAACGGCTTCCGAACCCTGGCCTCATACATATTCGGAGGCAACGACCGTAACGAAGGAATTGCGATGACGGCTCCTGTAGCCATGAGCTGGACGGATGGTATGGTGATGGAGTTCATGATGCCATCGAGATACACCCTTGAAACGCTGCCCGCTCCGAACCGCGCTGATATTGAACTGTATGAGAAGCCGGAGGTAATTATGGCAGGTCTTACTTTTGGCGGTTGGGCCAACGACAGGAAGATCGCTCAAAAAATAAGGGAGCTCAGCGACTATCTCGAAAACCATGGCATCCAACACACAGGGCAGTTCCAGTTTTTTGGTTACAATTCGCCCTACCAGGTAATCAACCGCCGCAACGACATTGTTGTGCAGATTGTGGATTGGGATTAGAGTTCAGGGCATGTGGCCTGAGCCCTTCCAAAATCCTTTAAACAAACTGGTTTTCCAGCAATTCTGCCACGGTATTGTCGAAAAGGTCCAGCTTTTGCACTCGTTCGAAGGTTTGAATGAGGTCAGCCACTCTGACTCTGTCCTTCATTGCTTCCCTGAGGTCTTCCACAATGCGTCCTCTGTGCATCATTATGATTCGGTCTGGAAGATCAACGGCTTGTTGCATGGAGTGGGTGACCATAAGGGCTGTAAGCTTATTGGCACTAATGATCTCACGGGTCATATCCGCTACTTTTGCAGCAGTTTTTGGGTCCAGCGCGGCAGTGTGTTCATCGAGCAACAGCAATTGAGGCCTTAACCAGGTAGCCATCAGGAGTGTCAATGCCTGTCGCTGACCTCCTGAAAGTGTTCCTATAGGATTGTCAAGCCTGTCTTCCAGTCCCATTTTAAGGGATCTTACCTTTTCAGCAATCTCATCACGTACGCTTGAAGTGACCGCTGTCTTGAGCGAGCGGTGTTTCCCCCTGCGCATGGCAAGGGCGATGTTTTCTGCAATGGTCATTCCGGCTGCCGTACCGGCAAAGGGGTTTTGAAACACGCGTCCGACAAGGGAGGCGCGTTTGTGTTCAGACCACCGGGTAATATCTCTGTCAAACAAGACAATACGCCCCCGGTCGGGTGCGAAATTGCCTGCCACGGCATTCAGCAAAGTGCTTTTTCCTGAACCGTTGGTGCCTATGACTGCCGTAAAACTTCCTTCTTCAATCTGCAGACTGACGTCCTGCAGTGCAGGCACTTCGTTTACTGTACCCCGTGCAAATGTTTTTGACAATCCCTGAATCTTAAGCATGGCGCAGTCCTCCCCAAATCGTTTTTCGCAGTGACGTGATCCAGATGGGGGCCACCAGGGCAATAAACACAAATGCGGCCGTAACCAGTTTCAGGTCGTTGGGGTTTAAGCCCCAGCGCAGCGCAATGGCAATCAGCAGACGGAAAAATACAGTACCCAGAATGGCACCTGTGATGGTAACTCCGATGCTCCGCGTACCGACCAGGGCTTCCCCGATAATGATACTGGCCAAACCCCACACCATCATTCCGATGCCCATCTGCACGTCAGCAAAACCCTGGTATTGTGCCAGGAGTGCACCGGCAAGGGCCACCAGCCCATTGGCCAAAGACAGCCCCAAAACCGTCATCAGGTGGTCATTGATACCCTGCGCTCTCACCATCTGCGGGTTGTTTCCTGTGGCCCTTAATGCGGTTCCCAGATGCGTCAGTAAAAAATACCTAAGTACAATGCCTGTCACCACACACAACAGTAAGGCTGTAACAAACACCGAAACGTCAGTGACCGGCACAGGCCATCCGAATACATTAATCCTTGCAGCACCCCCAAGAGCCCCTGTGATCAGTGTTTCGGCTGTGTTAGAGACGGAATCCGTATTCAGCAAAGGGATGTTGCTTCGCCCCATAATGCGGAGGTTAATGGAATACAAGGCTGTCATCATCAGGATTCCCGAAAGTATCATCTGGATTTTAAACCGGGTATATAGCAAGCCGGTAAACATTCCTGCCACGGCTCCCGAGAGCATGGCCAGCAAGGTAGCCAGCCATGGCGACCAGCCATTGACGATGCACACGGCAGCAACTGCTGCGCCCAGCGTCAGTGAACCATCGACGGTGATGTCCGTGAAGCGCAGCATCCTGAAGCTGATCAGCATACCCATGGTAAGTGCAGCCAATATCAAGCCTATTGTGAATGCACTGATCACGATTCCCATAAAGCATCCTCCTCAACGTTTTTTATGGCAGCACACCAGCACACGCCCTGCACAAAAGCACTTTCGCCCAGGCCGGCAGCAGGCCGGCTGTCTTCCACAAGATGCAGCAGGGCCAATGGTGACGGCCCGTTTAAAAATTTTTGTACTGTGTTTCTCAATGATATGACACCTGACTCCAGGGGCTGATAGGGAATTACTGCCGCATGCAGGTGAAGGAAAAGACCCGGATGCAGGTTTGAAGCCTTCAGTAACAAGGGTGTTTTTCCATGGTGCCCTTTTGCGGCCAATCCAAACACCAGGGCTTTTTGCCGCGAATAAACCCGCTCACCGCAAAAAGAGAGCCACTCCTTGAGCTCAGGGAAGGAGATGCTGCGATCTTCATTCAACAAACCGGGTGTTTTTATCATTGTGGAACCCACCAGGCCGTCGATCTCGGCAAGCACGACCAAAGCAGCCAGGGATGACTGAGTTTCCAGCAGGGCTCGTTCAGCCACCTCTCCCATCTGAAAGCAGCTTTTTCCCGCTGTTGGTGCAAAGCGAACCAGGTGTGACATCCCCCCGCTGCAGTTCAAAGCTTGTATGCAATGCATTTCAGGAACATAATCTTTTTCAGCGAGCAAGAAATCAGGCCTCTCTCCTTCATGCGGAGGCTGATATACTACATGGCCTCCAACGGCCAAAAACTCACCCAGCAGTGTTCCGGTTTCCTCATTTGCCTGTTTTGGAGCGCCAATACCGAGGGCAAAATCAGAGAGGCCAAAACGAAGGTTCACCATCCTATCAGGGCTGAAACGCTCCCAGGGTTTCCATGCTGCCGGTATGGAAAGCAGCATTGGTGACGGATCCTCCAGCGGATGAGTTTCATAACCATCTTTAGAGGCTGTGGATGGCCCGTCTGATGCCGGTGGCATATCTGAAGGGAGTTCGTTTGTCAGCCAGTTTCCGAAGCCTGTGGTGGTCAGCGTTTGCTCAACAAAGCTGTTAGCCTTCAGGATCTGGAAACTGCCATTGACTTCAGCGACTGATCGTGCAAGCTGTACCAATGCCCGGATACCTGCAGAGCTCAGGTAGGTCAACTCCGGGGCATCCAGCATAATATGATGATGTCCGCGCCTGATGTGCTCTTTAAAAACAGACAGGAAGTGATCTGCCCATGAGGCATCAAGTCGTCCTGATGCGTTTACAATCAGGTATTTGCCTCTTTTTTGCTGACTAAACTGCATGGTGTTTTTTTTTGACTCACTACTTGAAGATCTCTGCTCTCTGGTACAGCTCTTCCGGAATGTTAATGTTATGTTTGCTTGTCAGTGCAGGATTGATGATCAGTCTTACAGTTTGCACATTGGAGAAAGGGATCAGTGCAGGGCTTTCTCCGTTAAGCACCCTGACTGCCTTGGCTGCAGCTTCTATTCCGGCCTGGTAGTAGTCGCAGGCTACGGCAATCACGCCTCCGTCTTTCATCTGGTCGCTGTCGAACACGTAAACGGGAATGTTGTTTTCAGCGGCTCTGCGTGCGATCAATCCAAATCCCGGGCGGGTAAGGTTATCCACCACCTGGGCAAGCACCTGGATATCCTGTCGTAAAAGCTCACTTGCCGACTGGGGCACGTCGGAGCTCATGGTAACCGGCACGGCAACCAGTTCCATTCCGTATTCAGCCAGGGCTTCTGCGAACCAGTTTTTATAAAGCACGCTGTTAATCTCTGCCGGTGTAAAGAGGGTACCGACACGCTTTGCATTGGGGAGGGTTTGTCGTATAACATCCACCATTTGAGCAAAGTCTGACCGGGTTGAAACACCCGTTACGTTAGGCAGATGATCTGTTTCGCTCTTTCCGGCGCCTGCCTGCACGCCATCGCCCACCCCGGTAAACACAATGCGGGTATCGCTGCCGGCCTGTCTCAATGCAGCCTGCAAGGCAGGTGTTGAGATTACCATCAGCAGGTCAACCCGATCGGTTCTAATTGTTTGCATGATGCCTGATAAGGTAGACATATCGCCTTGCGCGTTGTATATCCTAAGATGATAATCGCGCCCTTCAATAAAACCCGCCTTGTTCAACCCATCCAGCAGCCCTTCCTCACAGCGTTCAGAAAACTCATTTTCCTGGTAATGAACCAGTCGCAGGCGCCATGGCTGATGCCGGACAGCAGTTTCCCCTGGCCTGATGGTTTCATAAACCGACGTGGCCCTTACAGGTAACACAGCAGGTGAGATACCGCTGATTACCTGTGCCGCAAGTATTCCGGCTTCCCTGCCCCATTCAAAGTAGTTGTCGCCAACAGCGCCGGCAGCTCCGTATTTTACCATGCCGGTCTCCGTGGTAAACACCGGTATGTCTGCACTTGAAGCAACCCTTGCAATAGCCGGGAAACCGGTGGTAGCAGTATTGTCGGCCGAGAGAAGGATTGCCTGAGCGCCTCGCTGTATCAGCGACTGTGTTGCCATTGGCAGCTCGCTTGTAGATGAGACCGTTGCCTCAATCACACGCACCTCCTGTTGTTTGCCCGCAATTCGGAGTTTTTCAACGGATATCAGGGAGTTCATCTCCGCAGCATCATAAACGATACCAACCGACGAAAGATCTTTTACATATTCGCGTGCCATCTCGAGCAGTCGGTCAAGCGGCGGGTCGTCATAAATACCGCAAAGATTGCCGGGTCTCCGGCCTGCCTCGTAAAGTCCAAGCTTAACGGGATCACTGGCGACCGTGAAGACAACAGGAATGTCTTTAACCCGTTGGGCTGTAGCGATAAGCGCCGGTGTGGTTACGGTGATGATAAGGTCGGGGTTTTCACGAACCGCTGCCTCAACGATCTGCGGCAATTGCGCCATATCGCCCTGGGCCGACCAGGTTTTCATAATATAATCGTCACCGGAACGCAAACCACCTTCCATCAAACCAACGCCAACACCTTCAACGGCCATGTCAAGTGCGGGGTTCTCCACCAGCCTGATGAGAGCTATGCGCGAAAGATCGCTCACCTGCTCATCAAGCAAGGCCTGAATAGTAGTGTTAATATGCCAGCACTCATCAAGCCGGGCAAGCACTTCGCGGTTCAGCCGGAATCTTTCCGGGACAACATTATCGATACGGTAAGAGGCCGGATCAGCACCCTCCAGGATTTCAACGGCCATTCTGGCGGTGTATTCACCAACCGTGAAATAGTTGGCACCGAGACCAAAAAGCGCTCCGACCAGCGCATCCAGATGGTCATTCGTAAAGACCGGTATGCCAGCCTGTGTGGCGATGTTGATGATCAGATGAATGGACGACATGGCTACGGTGTCACCTCCTACCCAGATGGCTTCCACTCTTTGCCCTGTAAGTGACCGTACCGCCTCAGACACTTCATTGGTATTTACCGCAATGGCTTCAACCAGTTCTATACCCAGTTCCTTGCTTATCTGGCGGGCTTCCAGCATACACGCTTCCGAACATTGTTCACCGGGATTCCACACCACACCGACACGCCTCAGTGCAGGATTCAACTCTCTCGCAAGGATAAAGCTTTGCCTTACCGGCTGGAAGGTACCGATACCGGCCATGTATGGTGGATGTTCATGCGGTTCAGGTCCGGTGATCCCAACGCCTGTGCCGTAGGGATCGGTCACGGCACCAAACACATGCAGTTTTTGGGTTGACCGGTTGGCAGTGGCAAATGCCTGCAGGGCCACTGTGCTGGACGTGATCACCATATCATAGGGACCGTTGGCCAGTTCACGGGATATGGTCACCGCCGTGGCATAATCGCCGTGTGCATTGAAGCGCCTTACATTTCTGCCATCAGCAGCATAATAACCCTTTTCCTGAAGTCCGCTGATCACACCCGCCACATGGGCATCCAGCAAGGTGGTGGAGGAAATCTGCAGTATTGCTATCTGGGGAAGATCCGTCTTTCTTTGCGGCTGCCGCATTTGTCGCTGCCCAAGGTCGGAAAGCAGCAGTACTGCTGAGGTCAGCAATATTAAACTAACAGCCAACCAAAGGTCTTTAAGAAGCTTCATGGGAGCATGGTTTTCTCATTGAAGGTTTAAGCAAGCACCAGTTTATTGGAGAATTCCTGTATTCTACTTCCAAAGATAGCGAAAACAATAAAAATACAACACAGGTAAATAGCAAACATGTATTCTTTACAAACATCTTCCTGAATTCACCGGGACAGTTGGTTTTCCGTATGCTGCATGCCTGTGTTTATAAAGATTTGAGTGAGGAAATACCTGTAGTAGCATCGTTTCTCAGCAAGCTCGCATCAGGACAAAAATCAAACAACCTGCTGAAGCGGGCAGGCTGCCTTTGTTTAAAAAAGCTTTGCTGAGTTTTTGGATATTTTTTGTTATGTTTGGAGGGCGATTGGACACAGCGGTTTTTATGCATCGGCAGCAGGCAACAGGCTCCTGAAGCGTAAACCGGCATATCTGTGCCACAACCCTGACAAATCAAAACCCGGTATGATGATAAAACTGGAGAACGTTACCCTAAACATTGAAAGCCGTTGTTTGTTTGACCGGTTGTCGGTAGAGGTGCCTGCTGGCGGGAGGCTGCTTTTAAGGGGCGTTTCGGGTAGCGGAAAAACCACCTTGTTGAGGATGTTGATGGGCTTCGTAATACCTGATCAGGGAAAGGTTTTCATTGATGGTGAGGAGCTTCGGCTGGACAATGTCTGGCAACTGAGACAAAAAATTGCCTATGTCAGCCAGGAGATGCATATCGGACGAGGCAAGGTAGAACGCTTCATTAAAGAGATTTTCCGCTTTCACAACAACCGGAACCTGATCTATCAGCGGGAGAACGTACTGCAGTTGTTTACTGATTTCCAGCTTGGTCCGGAGATCATCGGCAAAGACCTAGGCGATCTTTCAGGTGGTGAACTTCAGCGCGTTGCCATCATTGTAACCTTGCTGCTCGACCGTCACATCTACTTGCTCGACGAGGTTACTTCGGCTTTGGATGAGTCTCTTAAAGAATTGATTGTGAACTATTTTAACAATCTGAAAGATAAGACGCTCATTGTTTCGTCGCATGACAAAATCTGGCACGATCAGCATTTTATTACCCTGAATATCGGAAATCATGGAAGCAGCTCCTGACATCAGCATCATGCGCTTGCTTGCCGCTTTTGGCTTGCTGGCAGTACCACTGGCAATCTCTTTGATATCAAGACTGGGCATCGTCAGGCAACTGTTTATTTCTGCCGGTAGAATGACAGGCCAGCTTTTCCTGATGTCTATTTTGCTGGTTTTTCTCTTCCGGTGGGATAATCCTTGGTTGAACATTTCCTGGGTTATTGTTATGATGTTTTTTGCATGTCTCTCAGCAATGGTAAACAGCAAACTGTCGTTCCGGCATTTCTTTATTCCCGTGTTCCTGGCCTACCTTGCAGGGGCAGGATTTGTCCTGCTGTTTTTCAACAAGATCATTGTGAACTATGAGAACATCTTCACGGCACGGCTCATGGTAGTAGTTGGCGGCATGCTTCTGGGCAACTCATTGAACAGCACAATTATTGGCATAACCAATTATTATGAAGCCATACGGAAAGACAAAAAACGCTATTTGTATATGCTGTCGCTGGGAGCTAATCAACAGGAAGCCCTTCTGCCTTTTTTTCGTGATGCTATGCTGGCGGCAATGCGGCCCTTTATGGCCAACATGGCAACCATGGGCATAGTTTCTCTTCCGGGCATGATGACAGGTCAGATACTGGGAGGTGCCGACCCGCAGACAGCCATCAAGTACCAGATGGCAATCGTGCTCGCTATTTTTACTGCACTAACCCTAAGTGTGGCCCTGTCCATTTACTTTACGTCGCGCAAAGCTTTCGATCCATATGGTATTCTAAAAGAAAACCTGTTCAGAAAATGATGTTTTCAGCCCTGAGTATTCTTGCCGGTATTGCCCGAAACACGTGAAAAAAATTTCATGTACTTTTGAAGGAAGTAAGTTGAAGACAAGGCGCAGTTCTTACTTTATGTGCAATAAAACGCTGGAAACTTTCCGGTACTTGCGGCAAATTCAGTATGGAGACCTCATCTTTTTTATGCTAAGACGATGGCCGGGCGTTTTTATCACAATTATCCTGAAATGATCAAGAATTCTTCGCACAAAAACTATAGTAATGCATAGCAATGTGCGCACAGTAACTTTTTTACCAGTAAACATTTAAACGTTTTTTTATGAATCGTGTAGCGTTTTTTCCGGGAAAGTACATTCAGGGCAACGGTGCTGTTGCGGAACTCGAAGGGCTGATCAGGCAATTTGGCAGTAAAGCCCTCTTACTTACCTCTCCCACAGCATTAAAACAACTCCCTGAGGAGTACCTTGCGCCGCCTTTATCTGACCTGATCCACATTGGGCGCTTCGGCGGAGAGTGCAGCGAAGAAGAGTTGAAGCACATTGCAGAGCTGATACTACGAGAACAGACTGATGTTATGGTTGGCATGGGTGGAGGCAAAGTTATTGATGCGGCCAAGATTGCTGCCGACAGGGCTGGTATGCCGGTAATCATCGTTCCGACCATTGCCTCGACGGATGCTCCCTGCAGCGGCTGTGCCGTAACCTACACTCCTGATGGGGTTTTTGAAAAAGTCCATTACCAGCGTTCAAACCCTTCGGTTGTCCTGGTTGATACCGGCATCATAGCCAGGGCACCACACAGGTTCCTTGTGGCAGGCATGGGTGATGCACTGGCTACCTGGTTTGAAGCGCAGGCATGTGCGAGGACTTCTTCCGTTAACGAATGTGGCGGATTCAGCACCAATGCCGGTCTCCATCTGGCCAGGCTTTGCTACGATCTGTTGCTGGATTTTGGACTCCAGGCTAAACTTGACAACGAGACTGGTGAGGTCAGCAAAGCTTTGGAAAACATTGTAGAAACCAACATCCTGCTCAGCGGGATCGGGTTTGAGAGTGGCGGACTCGCTGCGGCGCACGCCATACACAATGGGTTGACGGCCTTAGCTGAAACGCACGACTTTTATCATGGTGAGAAAGTGGCTTTCGGAGTGCTGGCCGGTTTGCATATGAATGGCGCACCTATTCATGAGCTCAATGAGGTGTACGGCTTTTGCAAAGCGGTTGGCCTTCCGGTAACCCTGGCCGAGCTCGGCATAGCTGCTGAAAACAAGGAAGGGCTGATGCAGGTGGCTCAAAAGTCGGTAGTGGAAGGTTCACCCATTCACCACGAAGGACCTGATATTACGCCCGGCAAGGTTTACGACGCCCTGATCATGGCCGACTCCTTCGGCCGGAACTTAAAATAAGACAAAAAGACGATGATTGCTAAAGAAGCATACATAGAGATATCAGGCCTGAAACTTTGGTATGGTATCACGGGCCGGAGTAATAATACCCCTCTCCTGTTGCTGCACGGCGGACCGGGACTTTCGTCCCACTACCTGAATCCGCTTGGCGAACTTGCCAATGACCGTCCGGTGATCTTTTTTGACCAGCTTGGTGGCGGTCGTTCAGAAAGGGTGAAGGATATTTCCCACGTTGATA